>NZ_JBCNLB010000045.1:0-4300 GCF_039595735.1 Duganella sp. | reverse complement strand
CCATCCCGAACAGGACCGTGAAACGACTCTACGCCGATGATAGTGCTGCAACCAGTGTGAAAGTAGGTTATCGTCAAGCTAGTTATCCGCCAAAAAGGCCCGGTCTGCGACCGGGCCTTTTTGCATTTACAGCCATGTTCCGAGACGTTTGCCCAGGCACAGCAAAGTCAGTGTCGGCGGCAGCCCCCACGGCTGCGGAATCACCGAGGCGTCGCAGACATACAGGTTGGCGGTGCCTGTTTGCAGATTACGGTCCACGCCCTCGCCAATGCGCACGCTGCCGCCTGGATGGGCAGCGAAATGCCAGCTCTTGAAGATGTTGCGGGCGCCTGCTGCGCGCAGGATGCCGCGCGCCATTTCCACGCCGGCGGCCAGTTTGCGGCGGTCCGCTGCCGCCAGCGTCTTGTCGACCCAGTGCGGTCCGATGCTGCCCCCAATGTCATCGCGGATTTTTACCATGATGGTGAGTGTGCCGGCGTGCGATGCCAGCCGGTCCAGCCGGCCGACTTGCGCGGCAAAGGCCTGGTACATCGGCTTGGGCAAGGTCATGTCCGCCAGCGCGATGCCGTCCTGCTGGAGGTAGAGGCCGGCCGCCATCGGCACCTCGGCCCCGCCGTTGATGTCCTCCACATGCCCCATCACCGCAATCACCGGATCGCTGAAAAAACGGCTGTGGGCCGGTTGCAAGCCAGACGCATGCAGCAGCCGCGGCGTGCCGATGCCGCCGGCGGCCAGGATGATGTTGTGTCCCACGGCCACATGCTGTTGTCCGGCGCGCTGGTAGCGCACGCCGGTGGCGCGGCCATTTTCCACCATCACACTGTCTACCCGCGCCTGGTCGACCAGCATGGCGCCCAGCCGGACTGCCTCGTCGACAAAGTCGCGTGCGGTCCACTTTGCGCCAAACGGACAGCCGTAAGCGCAGCGCCAGCAGCCGCTGCGGCAGAGCGATGGTCGTATCAATTTATCGAGCTTGCGCCAGTCGAGCCGCTGGGCGAGGGCGCCATCGCGGATGCGCGCGGCCATCGGGCCGATCAGTTCGTCGGGCAGTTGGGAGATCGGCAGCTCGGTACGCAGCGCTTCCAGCGCCGGCGCAAGATCAACGTCATGGGCGCTGAACATGGCCTGTGGCGGCGGCGCGGCGGTGGCGAAATTGATGGCGGAGGTGCCGCCCACCGTCACGCCGCTCACCAGTAGCGACGCATCGCGGTGCACAAAGCTGCTTTTGCCTGGGATGGCGGCGATGCGGGCCATCTGTCTGAGCGTGCCTTGCAGCGGCGCGGCGCTGCCGCGTTCCAGCAACAGCACGCGCTGCCCGCGCCGCGCCAGTTCACGCGCCACGCTGGCGCCGCCGGGGCCACTGCCAACGATGATGGCGTCAAAAGCTGTCATGTTTTGATTTTACGGCAAAGCATGTGACGTAATGCAACGCGACATCACTATTTCTGGGCAGCCATGCGATTGGGTTGTATTATTTATCGGTGTCCAACCCACCTGAGGTATTCCATGGCAGAAGCAAAGAAATATCGCTTGGTAACGCGTAGCGATTTTGATGGTTTGGTGTGCGCGGTATTGTTGAAGCACCTGGATCTGATCGACGAGATCCTGTTCGTGCATCCCAAGGACATGCAGGATGGCAAAATCACGATTACTGACCGTGACATCACGACCAATCTGCCGTACGTTGCCGGCGCCCATCTGGCGTTTGACCACCATTTGTCGGAAACGATCCGCAATACCGGTGAGCGCGCCAATCACGTGATTCATCCGGAAGCGCCGTCGGCGGCGCGGGTGGTGTATGACTACTACGGCGGCCTGAAGGCTTTCCCGGCGTCGTGGAATGACATGATGGCCGCGGTCGACAAGGGCGATGCCGCGCGCTTCAACGAGCAGGAAGTGCTGCATCCGGAAGGCTGGGATCTGCTGAACTTCCTGATGGATGCGCGCACCGGCCTGGGCCGCTTCCGCGAGTTCCGCATCTCCAACTACAACTTGATGATGGACCTGATCGACTACTGCAAGAACCACACGATCGATCAGATCATGCAGCTGCCGGACGTTAAGGAACGCAAGGACCTGTACTTCGAGCATGCGGAAAAATGCAAAGACCAGATCCGCCGCTGCGCCACCGTGCACAAGAACCTGGTGGTGCTGGATCTGCGCAATGAAGAGATCATCTTTGCCGGCAACCGCTTCATCGTCTACGCGCTGTTCCCGGAAACGAATATCTCGATCCACGTGCTGTGGGGCCTGAAGAACCAGAACACGGTCTTCGCCACCGGCAAGTCCATCCTCAACCGCACCTCCAGAACCAATATCGGCGCGCTGATGCTGGAGTACGGCGGCGGCGGGCACGAGAACGCCGGCACCTGCCAGGTGGAGAATGAGATGGCGGAAGACGTGCTGGGCGCACTGATCCACCGGATCAACAAGGACGGTTAAAAACAAACGGCGCCTCGGGCGCCGTTTTCACATCTGAATTAGAACTCTTTTTCAGGCAGGGCTATCGCATTGTCCGTGCTGAACTGGTAGTCCTTGAACACATGTTCCGCCGTCAGCAGCTGGTAGTCGCCATCCGGCTTCTTGAACGAGGTGTCCTTCAGCTTGTAGGTGTAGTGACCGCAGGTCCAGCAGTTGAAGTTGCGCATGTGGGTGCACAGGCAGGTCTTGTCCATCACCACCACGGTCTTGTCGTTCGGATGGGCTTCCACTTCGCGGTTGTACGAGTTGATGTAGGCGCAGTTGCCGCTGGCATCCAGCAGGTAGCCGTACGATTCGCAGCCCGGACGGATGCCGGAACCGATCGCTGGCGTGCTCTTCAGCATGCGCATCGGGTAGCCGGTCGGGGAAATGCCGTTGACGATCACATCCTCTTCGGTGGCCTTGAAGTATTCCTGCTTGACCTTGTCCGGCAGGCCGCATTCCTTGGTGACGGTGAAGCGGGTCGCCACCTGCACACCGGCCGCGCCGGCTTCCAGGAAGCTCACCGCGTCCGACCCGGTAAAGATGCCGCCGGCGGCGATCAGCGGAATGTCCAGCTTCTCTTCCTTGAAGTAAGCCAGCAGCTCCCTGGTGATGGTCATCAGGTCGTAGTCTTTCCAGTCCTCCAGGCCGAAGCCGAGGTGGCCGCCGGCCAGCGGGCCTTCGACGATGACATAATCCGGCAGCCGGTTCAGCTTGGCATTCTTGCGCAGGAAAATCTGCAGCGCGCGCACCGACGACACAATGATGCCCAGCTTGGCTTCACGGAAGCGCGGGTGGTCGGCCATCAGCGCGAACGAGCCGAAGTGCAGGCCGGCCGACAGGGTGATGCCGTCGATGCCGGCGTCCAGCGCCGCGTTCAGGCGCGTGCGCAGGGTTTCGCGCGGACCGTTCATGGTCAGCTTTTCCATGCAGTTGACGAAGATCAGGCCGGGGCCTTTCTTCGCTTTCATGGTGGCGCCGATGTGCAGGCGCTGGGCTTCGGCCAGCCGCTCCAGGTCGAACTGGACAATCGACTTGTCCATATTGTTGATGTTGTGCTTGTAGAGCTTGGTCTTATCCTTGACGAAGCTGGTATCGAATTTGCGGTCCGACACGTCTTCCACCATCGCATCCGAGATGTGGCCGATGCCGCCCAGACGGGCCGCTTCCAGTGCCAGTTCCGAGGTCGAAATATCGACACCCATTCCGCCGATCATGATGGGCACATATTCTTCATTGCCAAATCGCAGGCGGAAATCATCAACACGTTTCATTGCTATCCTTAGACTACCGAAGTTAATTGCGGTCGCGCGGTAGTACGCATGATCGGGGTTCCCGATTCATTTTACTCCATGCGTACTACAGCTTTGTGACGGCGCGGCAGCGCCCGGCTGGCGCGCACGCAGGCGGACGAGTATCAGTCGCGGAAGTTATTGAATTCCAGCGGCAGGTCGGTGACATCCTTGCGCAGCATGGCGATCGCCGCCTGCAGGTCGTCGCGCTTGGCGCCGGTCACGCGCACCGATTCGCCCTGGATCGAGGCTTGCACTTTCATCTTGCTGTCCTTGATGACGCGCACGATTTTCTTGGCGTCGTCCGCTTCAATGCCGTTCTTGACCTTGATGACCTGGCGTACCTTGTCGCCGCCGATTTTCTTGATGTCGCCATCTTCCAGGAAGCGCACGTCGACCTTGCGCTTGCCCAGCTTGCCGATCAGCACGTCGCGGACCTGCTGCAGCTGGAAGTCGGAATCGGCGGTAATGGTCAGCTCGCGCTCTTTTTGTTCGACGGCGGCGCCGGTGCCCTTGAAGTCAAAGCGCGTGGCGATCTCCTTTTG
>NZ_JBCNLB010000044.1:0-4697 GCF_039595735.1 Duganella sp. | reverse complement strand
TCAGCTTCTCTACCAATGCACGCAGGGCCTGGCCGCGGTGCGACAAGGCGTTTTTCTCTTCCGGCGCCAGCTCGGCCGCGCATTTGCCCAGCGATGGAATGAAGAAGTAAGGATCGTAGCCAAAGCCACCCTCGCCGCGCGGCGTATCAACCATCACGCCATTCCAGCGGCCATCGGCAATGATGGGTTGCGGATCGTCGGCATGGCGCACGAACACCAGCACGCAGTAGTAGTATGCGGACTTGTCTTCATGTTGCGCCAGCTCGGCAATCATCTTTTCGTTGTTGCGCGCGTCCGATTTCGGCTCGCCGGCAAAGCGCGCCGAGTACACGCCCGGCGCACCGCCCAGCGCATTGACGCAAACGCCGGAATCGTCCGCCAGCGCCGGCAGGCCGGTCAGGCGCGATGCGTGGCGTGCCTTCTGCAATGCATTTTCGACAAACGTGTGAAAAGGTTCATCCGCTTCGGGCACATTGTATTCGCCCTGGGCGTGGACGGAAAAGCCCACGGTGGCCAGCAGTTCGTTGAACTCCTTCAGTTTGCCCTTGTTGTTGGAGGCGAGGATCAGGCGTTGGGTCATGATAGATCGGCTAGGGAAGGCAAAGAAGCCGACATTGTAACGCTTGCCGGTGCTAGTCCGCTTTCGCCGGGCGGATCTGCCAGATCTGACGGTACGCCTGGCGGTACGGGATATTGATCTCGATGTCGGCGCCACGCAGCCCCGCCAGGAAAGGCTGAGTCACCATGATCGGCTCGCTCACATAACCGCTGGGCGGCTGGCCGGCGAAGGCGCGGTTGAATTCATCGGCAATCTGCCAGCCCTGCAGCCCGGTGGGCTCGGCCACGGTGGCCGTCTGCTGCGACATGCCGGAGCCGATGCGGCTGATCGCCACCGCCGAGCCATCGCCGGCGGCCACATTGCGGATATCGCCACGCCGCTGCGACACCAGCGCAACATTCATCGCATCGAAATAGGCGTCGTTGACGGCCAGGTTGTGGGTCCACGCCTTGCCGTGCTGGCGATTCAGGCGGGTCACCGCGTCCGGCACCGTGCTGCGCGCCTGCTCGATGCGGATATTTTCCATCGCCAGCAGCTTGCACTGGGCGCATTTGGCCAGGATCTGCGCCATGCGTTCCGACTTCAGGTTCGCGATCGGGAAGCGGTTATCGTTGAAGATCACCGCGCCGACCGGTCCGGTGGCGCTGTGAATGACAAATTCGGCAGCCATCCGCGCCACCTCGTCCGGCGCGGTGCTGACATTGGTGAACAGTGATTTGGCCGGTCCCGGCAACGCGGCAGCGTGCCAGCCCACCAGCACCACGCCGGCCTGCCCGGCCCGCGCCAGCTCGGACGCCACCACCTCGACATCAAAACCGCCGATGACTATGCCGTCGCGACGCTGGGCCACCGCATTGCGGAAGCTGGCGCGTATGGTGTTGTGATCGGCGCGGCCGTCCACCAGCTCCAGCTGCCAGCCCAGTTCCCTGGCGGCAGTGAACAGGCCACGATAGGCGGCAGTGATGCCGCCGTTGCGCAAGTCGTAAGAAATGAAGGTGATGTGCTTGCCGGCCTGCGCCACCGGGCCGGCGCCCGGGCCGACCCATGACGCGGCGCCGGCAAGCTGCCACGGCGCCAGCGCCAGCAGCAATGCCATGCGCGCAGCCAGTTTGCGGATGTGGGGGGCGCTCATGGGATCCGCATGAAGAGCCGGAAGTCCTGGTCGTGGGACTTCGGAATGAAGACGATGGTCAGATCCCGGGCAAACACCGGGCACATCAAAAACATGATGCACACCAGCGGGAGCGTCATCCATTTTTTCATAGTGTTCCGATTGTATGCCCTTTTCCGGCCCGGCTCAACGCGGCCGGCCGGATGGGATCAGGCGATCACGCGGTCAGGCCGAGGGTCTGCTTTTGCAGCTTGATCAGGTCGGCGATGCCGGCCTGCGCCAGATCCAGCAGGCGGTTCATGCCGGCGCGGTCGAAGGCGGCGCCTTCGGCGGTGCCCTGCACTTCGATGAAGTGGCCGGCGTCGGTCATCACCACGTTCATGTCGGTGTCGCAGCCCGAGTCTTCCACGTAGTCCAGGTCCAGCACCGGCGTGCCCTGGTAGACGCCGACCGAAATCGCCGCCACGAAGTGCTTGAGCGGAATCGCCGGAATCAGGCCGCGCGCGGCCAGCTTGGCGAACGCATCGTACGCCGCCACCATGGCGCCGGTGATGGAGGCGGTGCGGGTGCCGCCATCAGCCTGGATCACGTCGCAGTCCAGATGCAGGGTGCGCTCGCCAAATGCCTCCAGGTCGAAGGCGGCGCGCAGCGAGCGGCCGATCAGGCGCTGGATCTCCTGCGTGCGGCCGGACTGCTTGCCCTTGGCCGCTTCGCGGTCCATGCGGCTGTGGGTGGAGCGCGGCAACATGCCGTATTCGGCGGTCAGCCAGCCCTGGCCTTTGCCCTTCAGGAAGCCCGGCACTTTTTCCTCGATGCTGGCGGTGCAAATCACTTTGGTGTCGCCGCACTCGATCAGTACCGAACCTTCGGCGTGCCTGGTGTAGTCGCGGGTCAGGCGCAGGGTGCGCAGCGCATCAACGGCACGGCCGCTCGGGCGGATTACTTCGGTCATTCTGTTTTCCTTATTTGAGGATTTGGGAGGATTTTTCGATCGCACCACGGATTTCCGCGATGGCTTTTTCAATTTCATCGTCGTCGAAGGCGTCCACTTCGGCCGCCGCGCCATCCAGCGCCGGCAGCGGCGTGTCGCGGATGGTGGTGCTGTGCAGGTCTTCCGGCAGCGCCTCGGTCGAGATGATGGTGGAGGCCAGCGGGTCCATGCTGTCCACCACCGAACTGCCCTGCCACATGATGGCCAGGGCGGTGACGTTGTCGCTGCCATCGCCGGCCGCGCGCAACGCGGCCTGCAGCATGTCCGGCACGGCGCGCACCACGGTTTGCGCCTGCAGGCGCCGCACCAGTTCATCGTCCGGCAGCATAGACCACAAACCGTCGGAACACAACAGCATGACGTCGCCCGGCAGCAGGCCGGCGCCAGCGCCCACTTCCACCTTGGGCGGGGTGTCGGCGCCCAGGCAATTCCACAGCTTGTTGCGGTCCGGATGGGTGGCGCGCTCGGACGGCAGCGCCAGTCCCTTGGCGATCAGGTTCTCCACATGCGAATGGTCACGCGTGCGGCCCAGGATCTGGCTGCCGCGCATCCAGTACAGGCGCGAGTCGCCGCAATGCGCCCAGGTGGCGGTGTTGTGCTGGATCAGGCAGGCCACGATGGTGGTGCGCGGCGTTTCCGGCAACTGGTGGGTGTGGCGGTACTGGTGAATGTCGCGGTGTGCGGCCTGCAAGGCTTCCTCCAGAAAGCGCTGCGGCTTTTTCACGTAGGGCTGGGCCTGCTGTTGAAACAGGGTGGAGATGGTTTGCAGCGCCACGCTGGCGGCAATTTCGCCGCGCAGGTGGCCCCCCATGCCGTCGGCCAGCACCAGCAGCAGCGCGTCGCGCGTGAAGCTGTAGCCCATGCGGTCCTGGTTGACCTTGCGGCCGCCGATATGACTTTCCTGGTACACGGAGAATTGCATGGTCGGTCCTTGTCGCATCACACCAGGGTATCGGGACCGGCCTTGGCGCGCGCCGCGCCGCCACCGCCCAGCCGCCCCACCAGTCCGCGCAGCCTGTCGATCACGCCTTGCGGCGGCGCGGCCGGCGCGGTTTCCGGCGGCTTCGATTGCAGCACCTTCTGCACGGCGAACAGGCTTTGCGGCCGCGCCAGCGGATCGATCTGCAGGCACCAGCGCACCAGCTGCACCAGCTCGGGCGAATACTGGCCTTCCAGTTTTTCAAAGTGGCCGGCCATCTTGTCCGCGCTCTTGCGCTGGTCGGCCGGTTGCGGCGGCGAGCCCACCATGCAGGCGAACATCGAGGCGCCGATGCTGTAGATATCGGTCCACGGCCCCATGCCGGTCTTGGCGTACAGCTCGGGCGGGGCGAAGCCAGGAGTGTACATCGGCGTCAGGGTCGGCATGTCGGTGTTGACGGTCTGGCGCGCGGCGCCGAAGTCCAGCAGCATCGGCGTGCCGTCGGTGCGCAGATAAATATTGGCCGGCTTCAGGTCGAGGTGCAGCAGCTTGTTGGCGTGGACTTCACGCAGGCCTTTCACCACCTGGGTGAAAATGGTGCGGATAAAAAGTTCACCTACTTTAACGCCCTTGGCGCGCTGGCGCTGGATATGCTCCTGCAGCGAGTGGCCGGACTCGTAGGCCATCACCATATAAACGGTTTCGTGCGCGCGGAAGAAGTTGAGCACGCTGACGACGTTGGGATGGGAGATGCGGGCCAGTGCCCGGCCTTCCTCGAAGAAGCACTTGAGGCCGATGCGGAACACCGGCAGATTGGCCTTGGAGACAGCCGGAACCAGTTCGCCCTCCTGCCGCAGCGCCAAAGAACTGGGCAAATATTCCTTGATGGCGACCGCCACGCCTTCGCTATCGTACGCGAGGTAAACAATACTGAACCCACCGGACGCAATTTTCTTTACAATGCGATATCCAGCAATTTCCAGACCATCAGGTAGGGGGGCGTTGTTCTGTGCGGCCATAAGGTTCCTCGCCTCGACAACCGGATTGTGTGGATAAATCACTGTTTTGTAAAGATTAAATCGGGGATATCCATTGAGCATTTCCAGCATGACGGGCT
>NZ_JBCNLB010000043.1:0-4909 GCF_039595735.1 Duganella sp. | reverse complement strand
ACCACCGGAATCTGCACACAAAGCGCCTCAAAGGACCTGGAGCCTGGGGTGATCAGCAGCCGATCCGCTGCCCATGTCGCTATTTTTCAGCGCCACCTCCGGGATCTCCAGTTATTCGAGGTGCCCATTAGAGGGGCCACGCGCGCTTTTAGTTCCGTTTATTTCCGCCCTAGAGTGAAATATCAGTGATTAGTAGCGGGTAGTACGGAATAGGCAATTTTAGTAAAAACGCCGATTTAAAAAATACCCCACCTATGTCCTCCGGCCCGCGGCGCCGACTATGGGGCGCGCTGGTGGCGGACAAAAAACTCCAGCATCAGCTTGCTGGCGTTCGGTCCGGCTTTGGCGTTGAACGGCAGCGTGGCATCGCCGCCGGACCATGCGTGTTCCAGGTCGTCGATCTGCACGACGCGCAGCATGAGTTTTCGGCCGACGTAGAAGTCGTGCAGGCGGCTGCGCGCGTTATGCGTAAGCTTGGCCGGGCCGGCGAGGCGGTTGAGCAGCAAGCTTTGCCGCATCAACTGGGCCTGGTTGACAGGGCGGACCACAGTGTCGGCTTCCCCCTGGATCAGGATGGCGGGCATGCCGGGGAATTGCGGCTGCCGCTGCAGGATGTCGTGGGCGGCGGTGTCGGCGCGCAGGCCGGCACCGTGGTGCATGATGCCGATGCCGGTCAGCGTGTTCTGCGCGGCGCCAAAGACGGGGCCGGAATGCAGACCCATTGCGGCAAACAGTGCCGGGTGGTTGAGGGCCAGGATATTGGCCATGCCGGCGCCGGCGGAGATGCCGGCGACATAGATGCGGCGACGGTTGATCGGGTAGTCGCTCAGCACTTTGTGAATCATGCTGATGATGGTGGGGACGTCGCCGCCGCCGGCCTGGGTGGCGCGGTCATACCACTTCCAGCAGCGTTGCGCCTGATGGCTGGTGAGTTGCTGGGGATAGAGGACTGCGTAGCCGGCTTTGTCCGCGCGCAGGTTCATGCCGGTGCCTTGGGCGAATTGGGTGGCGGTTTGCTGGCAGCCATGCAGCATGACGATCAGGCCTTCAGGCTGGGCAAAGCCGTCAGGCAGGTAGAGCCAGTAGCGCATGCGCCGTCCCGTCGCGGTGGGGACGTGGGAAGAGAGCCATTTGCCCGGCGCGATGGCCGACGATGCGGCGCGCGGCGCGGCGGGCGGCTTGGCGGGACGCGCGGATGGTTGGGCGCGCGGCTTGGCGGCGGCGCGCTTGCGCTTGGGTTGTGGCGGGGTGGTGGCGGCGGCGATGAGTTTTGCTGTGCGCGTGCCGGCGCGGATCAGGCTTCGCAGCAGCTTGCCGGTGTTGACTGTCATCGCAACGTCCTCCTGTTGCCCCTCAGTCTAGCGCATAGCTGCCGCCTGCTGCGTGCGGCAGGCCGCTTAGCGTAGCATCGACTCCCACACTTTTTGCAAGCGCTTGACTGACACCGGCATCGGCGTGCGCAGCTCCTGCGCGAACAGCGACACGCGCAACTCCTCCAGCATCCAGCGGAATCCCACCAATTTCGGATCGGTGTTTTTGCCGGCCGATTTGTCACGGCTGGCGCGCAGATACGGTGCGGCGGCCTGCTGCCACTCGGCCATCAGCTTGGCGTCGCGCGCCGGATCGCCGCGCAGTTTTTCGATCCGCACGTTCATCGCTTTCAGGTAGCGCGGGAAATGCGCCAGCTGGCTGTACTCGTTCTCCTGCAGGAAGCGCTTGTGCACCAGGCCTTGCAGCTGCTGCTGCATGTCTTGCGCGGCTGGTTGCGGCAAGCCTTGCAGGCGTTTCGGCAGGCCGTGGAATTCGGTCAGCACTTGCGACAGCAGACGCGCGATCTCGTTCACCAGCAGCACCAGACGCGACTTGCCCTCGTCCTTACGCCTGGCGAAGCTGGCGGCGTCGATCGGCAGCGGGTCCTGCAGGCAGGCGATGTCCAGCGCCTTGTTGATGATCTGCTCGCGCAGTTCTTCCTGCGTGCCCATGCTCATGAATTGCATGCCCATCTGCTGCAGGTTGGGGATGCTCTTTTCGATGAATTTGATCTGGTCCTTCATCTGCAGGGCAAACAGGCGGCGCAGGCCGACACGGTGGGTGCGGGCGGCCACCGTCGGATCGTCAAACACTTCCAGGTCGCAGTGCGTGCCTTTGTCCACCAGCGCCGGGAAGCCGATCAGCGTCAGCTTGCCCTGGGCGATTTCCAGCAGTTCCGGTAGCTCGCCGAAGGTCCAGGAGGTCAGGTTGGTTAGCGTGATGTTATTGGCTGGCGCGTTGGCCTGCGCGACCGCCGGCTGCGTATGGGCACCGGCTTTCGCCGGTGCGACGGCTTTTGCCGGGATCACCGCGCGGGCGGCAACGGTCGACTGCGGCCCGGAGGCTTCGGCCATTTTCTGGAAGCTCTCGCGCGCCTGCGAGCCATATTCCGCTTGCAGGGTGGCCAGGTTGCGGCCCATGTCCAGCTGACGGCCATGCTCGTCGATCACCTTGAAATTCATGAAGTGGTGCGCAGGCAGCGTCTCCGGCTTGAAGTCGGTGGTCAGCGGCGTGACCGTGATCTGGGCGCGGATGTCGGCAATGATGGCGTCAATCAGCTCGCCGCGGCCAAAGGCATGCTGCTCTTCCACGCGCTCGCAGAACCTGGCCGCATACTCCGGCAGCGGCACGCAGTGGCGGCGCAGCTTCTGCGGCAGGGATTTCAGCAGCAGGTGCACCTTCTCTTTCAGCATGCCGGGCACCAGCCATTCGCAACGTTCGCGCGACAGCTGGTTCAGCGCATACAGCGGCACCGCCAGCGTCACGCCATCGCGCACGCTGCCCGGCTCGAAGTGATAGGTCAGCGCCAGCTCCAGGCCGGACACGTTCATCTTCTTCGGGAACAGGTCGGTGGTGACGCCGGCCGCTTCGTGGCGCATCAGCTCATCGCGGTTCAGGAACAGCAGCTTCGGTTCCTTGGCCGTGACGTCCTTGTGCCATTTCTCGAAGCCGGCGCCGTTCACCACCTCGGCCGGAATCAGCTTGTCGTAGAAGGCGGCGATCAGCTCATCGTCCACCAGCACGTCCTGGCGGCGCGACTTGTGTTCAAGGTTCTCGATCTCCTTAATCAGCTTGTGGTTGTGCGCGAAGAATGGCGCGCGGGTATCGTAGTCGCCGCCCACCAGCGCCTCGCGGATAAAGATCTCGCGCGCCTCGGCCGGATTGAACAAGCCGTAGTTGATGCGGCGCTGGCTGTACACCACCAGCCCGTACAAGGTGGCGCGCTCGGAGGCGGTGACCTGGGCCGAGCGTTTTTCCCAGCGCGGCTCGCCCCACGATTTCTTCAGCAGGTGGCCGCCGACCTTCTCCAGCCATTCCGGCTGGATCTGGGCGATGCAGCGCGCGTACAGGCGCGTGGTGTCCACCAGCTCCGCCGCCATGATCCACTTGCCCGGCTTCTTGGACAGCGAGGAACCCGGCCAGATATGGAACTTGATGCCGCGCGCGCCGAGGAAGCCCGGATCGTCCTCCATCTTGAAGCCGATGTTGCCCAGCAGGCCGGTCAGCAGCGCCAGATGCAGGTTCTCGTAGGTGGCCGGCGTTTCGTTCAGGCGCCAGCCCTGCTCTTTCACAATGGTGAGCAGTTGCGAATGGACGTCGCGCCATTCGCGCAGGCGCAGTTGCGACAGGAAGTTGCTGCGGCAGTTGTCCTGCAGCTGGCGATTGGTTTTCTTGTGCTCGATCGCGTTCTCGAACCACTTCCAGAGCTTGATATAGCTGAGGAACTCGGACTTCTCGTCGGCGAACTTCTTGTGCGCCTCGTCGGCGGCTTGCTGATGTTCGAGCGGACGGTCGCGCGGGTCCTGCACCGACAGGGCCGACGCAATGATCAGCACTTCGTTCAGGCAAACGTTGTCCAGCGCCGCCAGGATCATGCGGCCGACGCGCGGGTCCAGCGGCAGCTTGGCCAGCTTCTTGCCCAGCGGGGTAATCTGGTTGTATTCATCAACCGCGCCCAGTTCCTGCAGCAGCTGATAGCCGTCGGCGATCGCGCGCGCCAGCGGCGGCTCGATGAAGGGGAAGCTCTCCACATCGGCCAGATGCAGGGTCTTCATGCGCAGGATGACGGCGGCCAGCGAGGAACGCAGGATCTCCGGTTCGGTAAATTTAGGCCGCTGCAGGAAATCCTGCTCGTCGTACAGGCGGATGCACACGCCGTCGGCCACCCGGCCGCAACGGCCGGCGCGCTGGTTGGCGGCCGATTGCGCGATCGGCTCGATCTGCAGTTGCTCCACCTTGTTGCGGTAGCTGTAGCGTTTCACGCGCGCCAGGCCGGCGTCCACCACGTAGCGGATGCCTGGCACGGTCAGCGAGGTCTCCGCCACGTTGGTGGACAGGACGATGCGGCGCGCGTTGGTCGGTTTGAACACGCGCTCCTGCTCCTCGGCCGACAGGCGGGCAAACAGCGGCAGGATTTCCACGTGCGGCGGGTGGTGCTTGCGCAAGGCTTCTGCGGCGTCGCGGATTTCACGCTCGCCGGGCAGGAACACCAGGATGTCACCGGAGCCGATGCGCGCCACTTCGTCAACCGCATCGACCACCGCGTCCATCAGGTCGCGCTTTTCGCGGGCGGCGGCACTGCGCGTGCCCTTGCCTTCGGCGTTGGCCACGGCCGGATTCACCACGTCGCTTTCGATCGGGCGATAGCGCACTTCCACTTTGTACAGGCGGCCGGAGACTTCGATCACCGGCGCCGGCTTCTCCGGCGTGCCGAAATGGCGCGCGAAGCGGTCGGCGTCGATGGTGGCGGAGGTGATGATGATCTTCAGGTCCGGACGGCGCGGCAGCAGCTGTTTCAGGTAGCCGAGCAGGAAGTCGATGTTCAGGCTGCGCTCGTGGGCCTCGTCGATGATGATGGTGTCATAGGCCTTGAGCAGCG
>NZ_JBCNLB010000042.1:0-5395 GCF_039595735.1 Duganella sp. | reverse complement strand
CGGTGCACCTCAAGGTGGACGCCTTCAACTTCCAGGAGCACGGCATGCTGGACGGCAAAGTGCGCTTTGTCAGCTCCGATTCGTTCAAGCGCGACAGCGCGGAAAAAGGCGGCGGCCTGGACCAGTACTACCTGAGCCGCATTCCCTACACCGGCCAGCTGCGCAAGCTGCGCCCGGGCGCGCGCCTGATGCCGGGCATGACGGTGACGGCGGAAGTGGTGGTGGGCCACCGCACGGTGATGTCCTACCTGCTGTTCCCGCTGACGCGCGCGCTGGACGAATCGATCCGCGAACCATAATCTCCGAGGGCTGCCCGTGTTCACCATCATCATTCCCACCCACGACCGCCCGCTGCTGCTCAAGCGCACGCTGGAGTCGCTGATTGCGCAGACCTGCCAGGACTTCAAGATCGTGGTGGTATCCGACACGCCCGGCTATCTGCCGCCGTACCAGGAGTTGTCGCAGCTGGACAAGCGCTTCGACTACGTGCTGCGTTCGACCGGCGTGCCGGGCCCGGCCGCCAGCCGCAACCTCGGGCTGGCGATTGCCGATTCCGAATACATCCTGTTCCTCGACGACGACGACACCTACCGCCCGGACCATCTGGCCAAACTCAAGGCGCGGCTGTTGAAAGACAAGCCGGAACTGCTGTTCTGTGATTTCCAGATCCAGAACGAGGACCGCACGGTGTATCCGCCCAAGCTGCTGCCGGGCGGGCAAAGCGTGTCGATTGCCGACGTCACGTTTGACAGCGTGTACGTGCGCAACCGCATCCCCAACAGCTGCATCGCTTACCGCGCCGATGTGCTGCGCGGCGTGCGCAACGAGACCGACCTGATCATCTATGAGGATTGGGATTTCCTGCTGGCCGCCATGCACGGCCGCAAGCTGGTGCACTTTGCCACTGATGGCGTGGTGATCCACAAGAGCGCGGCCACCGCGCCGGAAAACATGCGGCGCGGGAACTCACGCGATGACAAGATCGTCGAAGTGATGCTGCAGCTTTACCGCAAGCATCCGGCGCCGAACATGGCGACGCGGCAGGCGCGGCAGGCGCTGATGGCCAGCGCCGGCATCGTGCTGGACATCGCCCACTACTAGGCGGCGTGGAACAGGGCCAGGCCTTGCGCCAGGCCCACGCGCGGCTGCCATCCCGGCACGCTGCGGTAGCTGTGCCACGGCACCATCACCTCGCGCTCGCGGTAGGGGCGGCCGCCCCATGCAATATTCAACGGCTTGCCGCTGACCTGTGCGTACAGCGCGGCGATGTCTTTCAGCGGCAGCGGCTGGCCGCTGGAGACGCCGTATTCCTCCATCGCCTGCGGCTGGGTGTCTAGCTGCTGGCAGGCCAGCAGGAAAGCGTCCAGCACGTCCTCGATGTAGACCAGGTCCACCAGCTGCTCGCCGGGCGACATGGCCAATGCGCTACCCTCGTTGGCCAGGCGCTTGAGCAGGTTCAGCACCTTGGGCCGGGTGTCGCCGGCGCCGTAGGTGTCGAACAGCTTGAGCGTGACCACGCGCAGGCCGTGCACCTCGACGTAATAGCGCAGCAGGGCCGTGAACGCGGCCTTGGTGGCGGCGTACAGGCAGACCGGGTTGTAGGCCTGATCCTGGTAGTGTTCCCACGAGGTGCCGGTATTCACCAGCTTGCGCACGCCGCAGGCGGCCATGGCTTCCACCAGCTGGGTGGAGAACAGCAGGTTGGCGTTGATCAGGCGTTCGATGTCCTGCGGCTGGTGCGCGGCCAGGAACAGCGAAGCCAGATGGAACACCACCTGTGGCGCGGCGGCGCGCATGATGTCGATCAGCTGCAGCGTGCTGCCGTCGTGGCGGTGCAGCTGCAATTGCGGGCCGGCCGCCGGCAGACCGTCAGCGGACGAGCTTTCGCGCAGCAGCACATGCACTTCCCAGCCGTCCGCCAGCAGGCGGCGCACCAGCGCGGCGCCGACAAAGCCCGAGGCGCCAGTGACCAGCGCGCGGCGTGGCGCGGCGGCGCTCATGCGTCTGCTCCGGCCGTGTACACGAACGGCGAATCGAACCCGGCCAGCGTGGGGAAAGTGCCGTCGCGCGGCGACATGACGGGGTCTTGCACCGGCCACGCAATGCCGGCCGAATTCCACAGCACGCCACCATCATTGTGCGGCGCGTAGGTGGTGGTCACTTTGTAGACCATTAGCGACTGATCGCTCAGCGAGCAGAAGCCATGCGCCAGGCCGGCGGGCAGATACAGCATGTGGCCGTTCTCCGCGCTCAGCTCCAGCGTGATGTGCTGGCCATACATGGGCGAGCCCTTGCGCAGATCCAGCGCCACATCCATTACCGCGCCATGGGTGCAATAGACCAGCTTGGCGTGATCATGCGGCGGGGTCTGGAAGTGCAGGCCGCGGATGACATTGCGCTGCGAGGTGGAATAGTATTCCTCGGCAAAATCGGTCGCCAGCCCGTGCTGGCGGAAGATATCCTCATGGAACACCTTGACGAAGCTGCCGCGCTCGTCGCGGCGGATGTCGGTAATGATCTGGTAGCAGCCGGGGATGGCGGTAGGGACAATCTTCATAAGGCTCTCTACAGGTTCGGGTAGGTGTCTCCCAGCAAGACCAATGGCCGCTGAATGACCTTGTCCTGGCCCCACGCGGCAATGCGCTTGGCCAGCAGGAAGGCTTGCAGGCGCTCGCAGCAGAAGGCGATGCTGCGGTCGGCATAGCCTTCGCGGTAGACATAATGGTGGCGGTAGTAGCGCGAGGCCACCAGTTCAAGGTCGTGGACAATTTCCACGAACCATTGCACCGGAATAAAGGCCACGGTCGGCGCCGGGATGAAGGCTTTGCCGCTGAGGAAATTGGCCGCCTCCAGATTGGTGATGACGCCGCAATCGATGGCGTCGCCAAAGAACATCAGCAGGTCGCGCCCGGTGACGCAGGCTTCGTACTGCTGCAGCACGCTGCCGGCCCATGTGACCGAGATCGGCACGATCGGGGTCTGGCCGTCGCCATAGAAATGCTCGGGCCGCACCTTGGCCAGCATGTCCGGATGGGCGTGGTAGTTGAACTGGTGTAGCACGCCGATCGGCTCGGTCAGGGCAAAGCGGCGGTAGTGGCAAAAGCCGACGAAGCCCTCGGCCTGTTCGGCGATCAGGCGGCGGCGGATTTCAAACAGCGCCACGTACTCGCCCAGATAGCGGTTGCGCAGTGCTTCCTCGGGCGACAGCAGCTGGCTCATGGCTAGGCCGGTCTCCGGTACATAGTCGCCGGAGCCGACCATGGTCATGAAATCCGGCATCTTCCAGTTGAACGGCGCATGGGCGATGCAGTAAAAGGGCGGGGTCGGATTCATCGCTCGGGGACGGCCTTGATCAGGTAGTGGGATGGCTGGGTCGCCTCGACCAGCGCTGCCAGCACGTTCTCGTCGTCGCCGGCCTGCTGGCGCAGCGCCGCTTCTACGTCGGCCGGCAACGGCCCCGGATTGAGCAGGATGCCGCTGGTGACGCGCAGGCCGCTGCCGGCAAACAGCGTCAGCATGGCGGCCAGGTCCCATTGATGTCGCGGTGTCGTTTCCGGCGCCTGCCAGTGGCTGCGGTTGGCAATCCGGGCAATGATGCAGGTGTCCACCGGCATCACCTTGCACACTTGCTGCAGCACGCGCTGCGGCTGCTGGCACTGCTCCAGCGTGGCGTCGAAATACCAGCCGTCGGCCCAGGCCAGCTGCTGGTAAAAGGCGGCGCTGACGGTATCGAGGTCGGCCTGGTAGACGCGGTCGGCGTACTCGCGCGCTTGCGCGGCCAGCGCCGGATCGGCTTCCACCACCATCAGGCCGCTGGCCGGATACAGCTTGCGGTAGGCGCGCGCCAGGCCGCCATCGCCGGCGCCGGCCTGCACCAGCAGGCGGGCGTTGGGCGGCAGCAGGTCGCGGAACGGCGCGATGTAGGCGGCCGGTTCGCTCATGGCGGTTTTAGAAGTTGACACCGAAGAAGGCTTCCAGCTTGTCGATCGCGAAGTCCAGCATCTCGCGCGACAGGCCAGGGTAGACGCCGATCCAGAAGGTATCGTTCATCACGCGGTCGGTGTTGGTCAGCTCGCCCGACACGCGGAAGTTGCGGCCCTGCATGTACGGCTGGCGCACCAGGTTGCCGGCGAACAGCAGGCGGGTGCCGATCTTGTGCTGGTCGAGGTAGGTCAGCAGGTCGACCCGGGCCACGTTGGCTTCCGGCTTGAGCGTCATCGGGAAGCCGAACCACGATGGGTCGGAATGCTCGGTGGCTTCCGGCAGGATGAGGAATTCCTCGCACGACTTCAGGCGGTCTTTCAGGTAGGCGAAGTTGTCCTTGCGCGCCTGCACGAAGCCAGCCGCGCGGTCGATCTGCGCCAGGCCGCAGGCGGCCTGCATGTCGGTGATCTTGAGGTTGTAGCCGAGGTGGCTGTAGGTGTACTTGTGGTCATAGCCCGGCGGCAGCGTGCCGAAGCACTGGCAGAAGCGCTTGCCGCAGGTGTTGTCCTTGCCTGGCGGGCAGTAGCAGTCGCGGCCCCAGTCGCGGAACGATTCGGCAATCGCCTTCAGTTCCGGATTGTTGGTGAACACGGCGCCGCCTTCGCCCATGGTGATGTGGTGGGCCGGGTAGAACGACATGGTGCCGATGTCGCCGAAGGTGCCGACCATCTTGCCGTGGTAGGTCGAGCCCAGCGCGTCGCAGCAGTCCTCGATCAGCCACAGATGGTATTTCTTGCAGATGGCGGTGATCACGTCCAGGTTGTACGGATTGCCCAGGGTGTGGGCCAGCATGATGGCCTTGGTCTTGGGCGAGATGGCCGCTTCCAGCTTGGTGACGTCGATGTTGTAGGTGCCCAGCTCGACGTCGACAAACACCGGCACCGCGCCGAACTGGATGATCGGGTTGACGGTGGTCGGGAAGCCGGCCGCCACGCCGATCACTTCGTCGCCCTGCTGGATGGCGCGCGTGCCCAGCTTGGGCGAGGTCAGCGTGCTGAAGGCCACCAGGTTGGCCGAGGAACCGGAGTTGACGGTGATCAGGAAATCAACGCCGATCAGCTTGGCCAGCTTGGCCTCGAACTGGTCATTGAAGCGGCCGGTGGTCAGCCAGGCGTCCAGCGAGGCTTCCACCATCAATGCCATTTCCGGCGCGCCCACCACTTTGCCGGCGGGCGGAATGACGGTCACGCCCGGCTCGAATGGCTTGGGCTCACTGGCCAGGGCGCCGTATTCGGCCACCAGTTTGCTGATCTCCGCGCGGAGTTGTTCCTTGGTTTTTGCTTCGCTCATGATTGCTGCCTTAAAGTGGTGCGGTATTTTGATAGGTGTCGATTTGTGCCAGCGTCAGCGCGCGCATGTCGGCGCCGGCCATCTGCGCCTTGTGCCATGCAACGATCATGTCGATGGTGTG
>NZ_JBCNLB010000041.1:0-11155 GCF_039595735.1 Duganella sp. | reverse complement strand
GGATTTTTCTCCGCCACCTCGGTCATCTGGTCGGCCCAGGTGTTGGCCAGGTCGCGCTGGATGCGGTTCTCGGCCACGCGCGCGGCCACGCGGCGCAGGTTCTCGATCAGCGCCAGCCGCAGCATGATGGGAATCGCCCACAGCTCGCCCAGCTTGAGCGTGGCCACTTCCTGGTAGGCATCGACAAAGCGGCACAGCGATTCCGGATCGACCCGGCCATCGCCGTGCGCAATGATTTCCAGCGCGATCTTGTAGACGCGCGGGCAGCCGTCCGGCGCGCCCTTGCCCAGGCGCGGCAATTCCTTGCTGTAATCCTTGGGCAGGTGGCGGCGGGCGATGCGGATCTGTTCTTCGATCAGGTAGAAATTATCCAGCAGCCACTCCGAGGCTGGCGTGATCTGGCGCCCGGCCTTGACGGCGGCGGTCAGCTCGTCGCAGGTGGCGTCGATGACGGCAGCGTTTTCCGCCAGCCGCGACAGCAGGCGGTCGCGCCCGCCACGCTTGCTCAGTTCGTGATGCCTGGCCAGGGTCTTGCCATGCGCCGCCATCTGCGCGGCGCTGAACAGTTCCGCCCGCAGCGGCAGGTCTTCGTCCTCTTCATCCGACTGCAGGGAGCCTGTGGGCGATTCGCGGAAGCCGAGCACCAGCTCGGGCAGCAGGGGATTGGACTTGTTCAACTTGGACCTCGCTTGTAAGCTGCGATGAAAAATTATGGGCCAAGCAATCGTACGGTGGCGCACGGAACGGTACTGTACGGTGTCGTACATAACCAGCTCAACAATAAAAAAAGGGCCGCCAGGCGGCCCGTAAAAAGTGAGGAGAGGAAACGATTTATAACATTTATGCAGCCAGCGGCAAGGGCGCCGCCAGCGCCACTCCGCCGTTAAGGCTGTAGGCCTGGGGATGGCCCAGGCGGCGCAGGCAGTGCGCCGCCTTCAGGCTGCGGTTGCCGCTGCGGCAGAAGAACACCAGCGGCGTCGGCTCGGCATGCAGCCAGGCGCTGGCATGCTCGGCCAGACGGCTGAGCGGCACGCTGTGGACGCTGCGGCCGGCCCAGGCCGGCGCCACGGTGGCGGCAAATTCATGTGGCTCGCGCACATCGATCAGCAGTGCATCCGGATGGGCGTGCAGGAAGGCCGCCAGGGCCGCGCTGTCGAGTTGCGCCTCGGCAGCCTGCGTTGCCACCGGTTCAGCAATGGTGCAGAACTGGTTGTGCTCATCGCGGGTCGGGCACAGCAGGGTGTGGCCGGCGCTGACTGGCGCCAGCCCTTGCTGCGCCGGCCGCGCGCTGAAGGCAAAGCGCACCGCGGCAGCCGGCAGGGCGCCGTCGTGCGGCACGCCCAGCAGGTAGGCACGCAGTTCCTGGCCGGTACCGCACGGCAGGCAGGCCAGCACTTGTGCGCCCAGTTGCAGCGCCGGCACGCGGGCGCCATTGGCCAGCGCAATGCGGACGCCCTGGCGCGGCCAGCCGTAGTCATCCGCCTCGGCGTGGCGGTTGAAGTGGCGTCCCAGCGCCTCCACCAGCATGGCGCGGCCGGCGTTGGGCAAGGTGCTGACCACCGCCTGCACCTGGTAGTTCTGGCAGCGCACATAGGATTCGATGCGCGCCACATGGTCCGGCAGCGGATCGATGACGATGCAGCTGCGGCTGTCGGCGTCCAGCACCATCCAGCTGCAGGCGCCCTCCACGCCCAGCTGCAGCAGGCCGTCGTGCGGCGCGCTGCAGCGCTCGGACGGAATCAGGCAAGCGGCGCGCAGGGCGGCGCCGCAGCGCTCGATGCGCGCGCAGGCGGCGGCGATGACGGCCGCATCGACCAGCGGCCCGAACGACATGCGGATGGCGCCGGCGCTGCGCCACAGCGGCAGCCCCATGGCGTCCAGCACGTAGCTGGGCGCGGCCTTGGACGAGGAGCAGGCGCTGCCGGCGCTGACGCGCACGTCGGCAGCGTCAAACACATCCATCAGCTCACGGCTGGACAAGCCGGGCACGGCGAAGTTGAGCGTGGTCGGCAAGGCCTTGTCGAACGGGTTGTTGAACACCACGCCCGGCAAGGCGGCGCGCAGGCTGTCGGCCAGACGCGCGCGGAAGCCGCACAGCTCGGCGGTGCTGCGGAAGGTGTCGCCGCGTTCCAGCGCGGCCAGCACCGCGCCCAGCGCGGCGATGCCGGCCATGTTCTCGGTGCCCGAACGCTGGCCGCCCTCCTGGCCGCCGCCCATGATCAGCGGCGTGAACGGCGCGCCGGCGCGCACGTACAGCATGCCGATGCCCTTGGGCGCATACAGCTTATGCCCGGAGAACGGGGCGTAATCGATGCGGGTCGCCGCCAGATCGAGCTTGAGCTTGCCGAGCGCCTGCACGCAGTCCACCATCCACAGCGCCTGGCTGCCGGCCAGCGCGGCGGCGATGCCGGCCAGATCGCTGATGACGCCGGTTTCATTGTTGGCGGCCATGGTGCAGACCATCGCTGCCTGCGGCGCGATCGCGCGCAGCGCCTGCAGGCTGTGGGCGCCCTCATGATCGACCGGCAGCTTGTGCAGGGTCAGGTTCAGCCCCAGCAGGCGGTTCCAGTGCGCCAGGCTTTCCGGCACGGCCTTGTGCTCGGTGGCGCCGTACACCAGCAGCGTGCCGATGGGCTGGCCGGCGTCCCTGCGCTCGCGCAGCGCCACCAGCGCAGACAGCACGGCGGTCTGGATGCCTTCGGTGGCGCCGCTGTTGAACATCAGCCGGCCCTGGCCCACGCCCAGCAGGCGCATGGCGCAGGCGCGCGCCTGATCGAGGATGGCTTTGGCCTGCAGGCCGGTGGCATGGGTGCTGCTCGGATTGCCGTAGCGCTGGCCCATGGCGTCGGTGGCCGCGGCAAGGGCGGCCGGCAGCACCACGCTGGTCGCGTTGCTGTCGAGATAGATTTCAGTAGTCATCCGTATAGCTTACGCACTGCGGCGGAAATAGACGTACCAAAATTACGCTGAAACGCGTAGTATGTAGATGTTTTATTCCTCATTTTCGACATTCTTAGAATGAACCAACTTGACCGCTACGATTACGCCATCCTCGACGCGCTGCAGCGCGATGGCACGCTGTCGGTGGCCCAGCTCAGCGAACAGGTCGGCCTGTCCTCCACCCCCTGCTGGAAGCGGCTGCGCCGGCTGGAGGAGGACGGCTACATCGAACACCGGGTGGCCATCGTCAACCGCCGCAAGGTCGGGCTGCCAGTGACGGTGTTCGTCAGCATCCGCATCACCCAGCACGATGAAAACTGGTTTGCGCGCTTTGCCGACGCCGTGGCGGCCTTGCCGGAAGTGCAGGAATTTCACCGCATGAGCGGCGATGTCGATTATCTGTTAAAGGTAGTTACCACGGATATCGAGGGATATGACCGCTTTTACAAGAAGTTAATCAAATCCGTGAAGCTGACCGGGGTCTCCTCGGCGTTTTCCATGGAACAGATCAAGATCACCACCTCACTGCCGCTGGGTCTGCTTTCGCACCAATAAAGTGCGATAATGCATCTTTTAAATACTTGATTAAGCCCATGCGCGCCTTCTTCGCCAGCTGGCTGCCCAGCCCCACCACCGCCAACCGCCGCGAACAGCTGCGCGCCGCTGCCGGCGCCCTGCTCGGCATCATGCTGACCGCCATCGTCAGCAAGGCGCTGCTGCAATCCACCCATGCGGCCGTGTTCCTGGTGGCGCCGATCGGCGCCTCGTCGGTGCTGCTGTTTGCGCTGCCGGCCAGTCCGCTGGCGCAGCCATGGTCTGTGATCGGCGGCAACGTCGTCAGCGGCCTGGTGGGCGCGGCCTGCGTGCGCTGGCTGGGCCACACCCTGCCGCTGCCGCTGCTGGCCGGGGCCGCTTGCGGCGGTGCGATTGCCGCCATGTTCATCCTGCGTTGCCTGCACCCGCCCGGCGGTGCGGTGGCGCTGACCACCGTCATCGGCGGCAGCGCGGTGCAGGCGGCCGGCTTTGAATTCGTGCTGATGACGGTGCTGGCCGACTCGGTGCTGCTGGTGCTGATGGCCATCACCTACAACAACCTGACCGGGCGGCCCTATCCGCACCAGCAACAGCATCCGCATCTCAATCCGCACGCCACCAAGGACGCGGTGCCGACCGTGCGGCTGGGCTTCAAGCCGGAAGACCTGGACGCCGTGCTGCAGCAGCACAACCAGGTGCTCGACATCAGCCGCGACGACCTGGAATCGCTGTTCATGCAAACCGAGCAGCGCGCCTACCAGCGCCGCTTCGGCATCATCCACTGCGCCGACATCATGTCGCGCGACATCGTCAGCGCCGAATTCGGCACCGGGCTGGAACAAGCCTGGCAGCAGATGCGCGCCCACCGCGTGGCCGCGCTGCCGGTGCTGAACCGCGCGCGCCGCGTGATCGGCATCGTCACCCAGACCGATTTCCTGGAACACGGCGGACTGGACGACTATGGCAGCATCCGCCAGCAGCTGCAGCGCTTCCTGCGCAAGAGCGGCATGAGCCACACGGAAAAAGCCGAGGTGGTCGGCCAGATCATGAGCGCCGATCCGACCACCGCGCGGGTCGACACGCCGATCGTCGACCTGGTGCCGCTGATGGCGGACTCGGGCTTCCATCACATCCCCATCGTCGACCATGAGCAGCGGTTTGTCGGCATCGTCACCCAATCCGACCTGGTGGCGGCCCTGTACGAAAGCCGCTTCGCGGAAGCCGCGGCGTGAAAACGCTGATACAAATTTGTCTCCGCAGCGATTGCCCGATGGCTTATGCTAGCGGGCAGTTTTTTACTATCCGGGAAGACAATATGACGTATCGCACCCTCCTCGCTCCGCTGGCCGCCGCCATCGCGCTGGCCTTTGCTCCCGCTGGCGCCGCCACCGCAGCGCCGGCCGCCAAGGTGAGCGCAGAAGTCGCCGACGCAGCCCACAAGGCCTTGCTGACCATCGCCGACCAATACTACGAGGCGGTGGCGCGCTTCGAACCGATCGGCGCCACCGAAAACGGCGACAACCGTTTCGACGACCAGCTGGGCCTGAGCATCGCGCCGGCCAGGCGCGCCGCCCAGTTCAAGCTGTACCGCCAGTTCGCGCTGCGCCTGAAAGCCATTTCGCGCGCGCAGCTGACCGCCGCCGACCGCATCAACTACGACATCCTGCAATACGAGCTCAACGGCCTGATCGCGATGGAGCGCTTCCCGGAACACCTGCTGCCGATCAACCAGATGGACAGCATTCCGGTCACCCTGGCCAACTACGCGGGCGGCGAAGCCTCGCAGCCGATCGGCACCGTCAAGGAATATGACGCCTACCTGAGCCGCGTGGCGCAAATGCCGGCCTGGATCGACCAGGCCATTGCCAATATGCGCGCCGGCATCAAGCGCGGCGTGACGCAGCCCAAGGCCATCATGATCTCGGCCCTGCCGCAATTCCAGAAACTGGTGAGCGCCACGCCGGAAGCCAGCATCTACTACACGCCCATCACCAAGCTGCCGGCCTCGTTCTCCGCCGCCGACCGCCAGCGCCTGACTGCCGCCTACCGCAAGACCATCAACGACCAGGTGATGCCGGCGCTGCAGCGCCTGTCGACCTTCCTGGAAAAAGAATACCTCCCGGCCTGCCGCACCTCGACCGGCCTGGGCGCGCTGCCGGACGGCGCCGCCTGGTACCAGGCGCGCGTCGCCAACGCCACGACCACCTCGCTCAAACCGGATGACATCCACGCCATCGGCCTGAAAGAAGTGGCGCGCATCCAGTCCGAGTTTGACAAGCTGGGGCCGAAGCTGGGCTACACCGGTCCGGCCGCCGGCTTGCCGGGGTGGGTGGCGGCGCAGCCCAAGTTCTACCCGTTCAAGACCGAGGACGAGGTGCAGGCGGTCTACCACAAGCTGAGCGACGTGCTGGACACCAAGCTGCCGCAGATGTTCACCCTGCTGCCGAAAGCCAAACTGGACCTGCGCCTGGAGCCGGAACTGAGCCGCGCCACCGCCTCCGACCACTACACCGCGCCGGCCGCCGACGGCTCGCGTCCGGGCGTGTTCTGGTCGGTGGTCAACGATCCGGCCAAGTACGGCAGCACCGGCATGACCACCCTGTTCCTGCACGAGGGCAAGCCGGGCCACCACTTCCACATCGCCCTGACGCAGGAGCTGAACCTGCCGAACTTCCGCAAATTCGGCGGCAACAATGCCTTCACCGAAGGCTGGGCGCTGTACGCCGAAACCCTGGGCAAGGAAATGGGGCTGTTTGACGATCCGGCCCAGTACTTCGGCCACCTGAACGATGAAATGCTGCGCGCCGTGCGCCTGGTGGTGGACACCGGCATGCACGCCCAGGGCTGGACCCGCGAGCAAAGCATCCAGTACATGAAGGATACGCTGGGCTATGACGTGGTGGCCAAGACCGAGACCGAGCGCTACATGGCGTGGCCGGGGCAGGCGCTGGGCTACAAGGTCGGCTCGCTGAAGATCCAGGAACTACGCAGGCGCGCCGAACAGGCGCTGGGCGACAAGTTCAGCCTGCCGGCCTTCCACGCCGTGGTGCTGGGCGACGGCACCGTGCCGCTGGCCCTGCTGGAAACCAAGGTCGATCACTGGATCGCCACCCAGAAGTAACAAGGCGGGCCGCCCGGCCCGCCCCTGCTTATTTCACATACTGCCGGATGCGCGCAATCACCGCCTCCGGCAGCGCCGTGATCTGCCTGGCATGGTTGGCAAACACGATCTGCTGGCGCCCTACCGAGACCGGCCGGCCGTCGGCATAAAAGCGGAACTCCAGCCAAAACGAGCACTTCTTCACGTCATATGCATTCAACTCGCAGGACACCTCCTGGAACGGGAAGGTCTCCTGCAAATAGTCCTGCTGCGCGTGCTTGGTGATGAACACGCCCTCCTTCTGCAACATGTCGCGCGATACGCACTCAAAGAACCACTTTTCGCGGCAGATGCCCTGCCATTCAAAGTACCGCGCAAAGTAGGTGTTGCCATAGGCATTGGAATCCTTGAGGTAAATGCTCAGGGAGTGAACGAAGGTTTGGGTGGTGACTTGCATCAGCATGGGATTCTCCTGAAAGTTGGTTGCCCGACAGCCGGGCAAGACCACTAAAAGGGTGAACCAGTGAAAGATGTTTGATCTGGCGCAAAGGCCGTTGCAATAAACAAGCGAGCTCCTTCGGCCCGCGCAATACTGGCGTGACCTCCCAACTCGCCCGGACTCAGCGCCATGCATTCCCTCCTGCCAGCCGTGGTCTCCCTGCTCTTCCTGTGCTATGGCGGCTATGTGCTGCGCTCGCGCGGCGTCAGCCGCATCAGCCTGACCTTCTTCCTGCTGTGCAGCACCACGTTTTGCTGGCAATTCACCTGGGCCATCCTGTTTCAGATGGACGATGACCGCGCCGCCCTGTCGCTGGCCAAGCTGGGCTATCTGCTGATCCTGTTCCTGCCGACCACGCTGTACCACTTCATTGCCGAACTGACTGCCCAGCGCGGCGAGGGGCGCTGGGTGGCGCTGTCCTATGCCGTGGCCGGCCTGCTGGGCGTGCTGCTGCTGACCAGCGACTGGCTGCTGGCCGGCCTGTACCGTTATTTCTTCGGCTTTTATCCCAAGGCCGGACCGCTGCACCCGCTGCACCTGCTGCAAACGGTACTGGTGGTTGGCCGCGGCTTGTGGCTGTTGTACCGCCGCCAGCAGTTGGCGGTGTCGATCGAGCGCACCCGGCTGCGCTACTGCCTGGTCAGCCTGCTGATCTACTTTTTCGCCGCGGTGGATTACCTGTGCAACTACGGCCTGCCGTTCTACCCGCCGGGCGTGCTGTTTGTCGCCGCCAGCCTGGGCCTGATCGCCCAGGCCATGGTGCGCTACAAGCTGCTGGCCGATCCGCTGGAGGTGGCGGCCACCATCGCCCACGAAATGCGCACGCCGCTGGCCACCATCCGCAACCAGTCGCGCATCCTCAGCCGCTGTCTGCCGGACTTGCTGGCCGGCTACCAGCGTGCGGTGGAACAGCAGCTGGTCACGTCTACGCTGTCCGGCGCGCAATTACAATACCTGCAACAACTGCATCAGCACATCGAAACCGAGATCAGCCGCTCCAACTTCATCGTCGACATGATGCTGGCATCGGCCCGCTCGGGCGCGCTGGCGCGCACCGACTTTGCCAACCATTCCATCAAAAAATGCGTGGACGAAGCGCTGGCCAGTTACCCGTTTGAAAGCGCCATGCGCGAAAAAGTAAAAGTGCGCGGCAGCGAGGATTTCACCTTCTTTGGCTCCGACGTGCTGCTGGTGTACGTGCTGTATAACCTGTTCAAAAACGCGCTGCACGCGATTAAATCGGCGGGAAGGGGCGAGGTGGAGATTATGCTGGCGGACCGCCAGTTAATGGTGATGGATACCGGACCGGGCATTCCGGACGATATATTGCCGCATGTATTTGAACCATTTTACAGCACCGGCGGCACTGGCATGGGATTGGCATTTTGCCAGAAAGTGATTACCGCCTTTGGCGGCAAGATTCAATGTGAATCCAAAGCCGGACGCTATACCTGCTTCTTAATCAGCCTACCAGCTGATTAAAATCTTCGCCGCTGACTTTTTCCAGATCGGTTTCATCGCCCAGCACATAAATCTTTTGGCCTCGCAGCACTTCAAGAATAAACGGCTGCTGCTCGCGCAGGCGGCGTTTAAAATCGGGAATCGAATACAGGTTGGGATTGATTTTACGGCGTAATAAACGCTCGGCCACCGGCAGGCGGGATAATAACTCACCGTAGCTGGTATTATCTCCGATCAGCAGCAATTCCACTGCCGTATCCATGCCTTCCTGTTCCTTGGCGGTGGCGCCATACACAAAGGCCACATTCAACACGTGTTGCAGCGGCGCCAGCGCCGAATTCAATACGCTGACCAGGCCAAAGGTTTTCTTCACCAGCCCGCTCAATTCCCCGAACACGATGCAATCCTTGTTGGGTTTGAAGCGACGCACATTGCCGATCCGCTCCGACACGATCACGCCCGACTCATGCAGCCGCTTCAGCTCGCGCTGCGCCGAGGCGCTGCCCAAGCCGGTCAGGCGCATGATCTCATTCAAGTGGAATCCTTGATTGACGCGTACAAACAGCAAGCCCAGCAGTTTCTGCTGGGCGGGAGTGAAGAGGGCTTGGGCGATCATGAGCCAAATCTTAGCATGAACACACTGTTGACTGGCATGTTTCACACATGTTTACCAATCTGTCATGCGCCGGCTCTCCCATAGCGCAGAGCCGGTGATAACATCGTGCGACACTAGCGGAGGAGATGCAGGATGAGGAAACGTATGATGACCGCGCTGCTCGGCGCACTGATCGCCAGCGCCGCGATCGCGGAAGAACCACACATCGCGGCGATCGAGGCCGCGCCCGCCAAGCTGACCACCCTGCCGGTCGCCATCGGCGGCCGCGTGCTGAAGCACGCTGACCAGGGTTATCAATACCAATGGCCGGGAGTTTATTTCGAAGCCGCATTTGAAGGCAGTCAGGTGTATTTCAATATTGGCCCCGGTGACGTCATATTGCGGGTGCTGGTTGATTCAGTGGAAAAAACCAGGCTGATTAAACCAAAACCCGGCTGGTTTCTGGTCAACGGTTTAAATAACCGCGCGCATACCATACGGATCGAGGTTATTTCCGAAAGCCAGGCTGGCCCGAATATATTTGGCGGTTTTGCGCTCGATAATAGCGCCAAGGTATTACTCCTGTCGCGGCGTCCGCGCCAGATGGAGTTTATCGGGGATTCGCACACTGTCAGCTACGGCAATATATCTGCCTCGCGTGATTGCACCGAGCAACAGGTCTGGGCCACCACCGATACCTCACAGGGATTTGGCGCCCTGACCGCACGCCATTATGGCGCTGATTATCGGATTCAGGCGATTTCCGGGCGCGGCGTCGTGCGCAATTTTAATGGCCTGGCGGCCGATACGTTGCCGACGGCTTATCCGTATATTCTGTTCAACAAGGCGCAGCGCGACAACTCGCCCGACTGGCGCCCGCAGCTGATCGTCATTGCACTGGGCACCAACGATTTCTCCACTCCGCTCAATCCCGGGGAAAAATGGCCAAGCCGCGAAGCGCTGCAAGCCGATTATGTGGTCGCTTACGTCGATTTCGTGCGTTCGCTGCGGGCCAGTAACCCAGACGCCTATTTCATCCTGTGGGCCACCGACGGCGCCAACGGCGAAATCCAGGCCCAGGTCGGCAAGGTGGTGGCCCGGCTCAAGGCGGCCGGCGAAGACCGCGTGCATTTCATGCCGGTAACCGGCCTGACCTTTGGCGGCTGCCATTGGCATCCCTCGGCCGCCGATGACCGCACCATCGCCGACGGCCTGAGCGCCTTCATCGACGCCCATCCGCAGCTGTGGGCGGCCAGCAAACAGCCGCAATAAAGCGGCGGCGCATAAAAAAACGGCACCCGAGGGTGCCGTTTTGTCTGGAACGCTGAAGCTTACGCTTCGCCGTCGTGCGGAGCCGTTTCGGTGGCTTCGACGTCGGCGCCGGCCATGGCGGCTTTTTCAGCGGCCAGCAGGGCTTGACGCTCTTCCACTTCCCACTGCTCTTTCTCCTTGCGGGCGCGGTGGAAGGCCAGACCGGTACCGCCTGGGATCAGACGGCCCACGATCACGTTTTCTTTCAGGCCACGCAGACCATCGCGTTTGCCCATGATCGCCGCTTCGGTCAGCACGCGGGTGGTTTCCTGGAACGATGCGGCCGAGATGAACGAGTCGGTCGACAGCGATGCCTTGGTAATACCCAGCAGCACGTTTTCGTAGGTGGCTGGCAGCTTGCCTTCCGCGGTGACGCGGTCGTTTTCTTCCAGCATCTCCGAACGTTCCACCTGCTCGCCCACGATGTAGTTGGTGTCGCCGGCATTGGTGATCTGAACACGACGCAGCATCTGGCGAACGATCACCTCGATGTGCTTGTCGTTAATCTTCACGCCCTGCAGACGGTACACGTCCTGCACTTCGTCGACGATGTAGCGCGCCAGCGCTTCGATACCCAGCAGACGCAGAATGTCTTGCGGATCGGCCGGGCCGTCCACGATCATCTCGCCCTTGTTCACCACCTGGCCGTCGTGCACCAGCACTTGCTTGTCCTTGGTAATCAGGAACTCGTGCTTGTTGCCGTCCATGTCGGTGA
>NZ_JBCNLB010000040.1:0-14170 GCF_039595735.1 Duganella sp. | reverse complement strand
CTGGTCAAAGCGCGCGTCAAGGACATGGCCGCCTACCGCGAATTCCTGGGCAAAACCCTGCTGCAGAAAGGCGTGCGCGAGACGCACACCTACGCAGTCATGGAAGAAGTGAAGAATACCACCAAGTTACCCATAAAATAGCATCACAGAAATAAATTAGTTGAAGCCGCCTAGGCGCCGGTTGTCACAGACGGGGGACAAATGAAGCATTTGCAGCAAAAGTTGGTGCAACGTGGATTGTGGATTTTGGGGGCGACGGCAGGCGGTACCTGCCTCGCTTACTTGTTCAATCTGATGGGGGCCGGACCGGTGACGGCCGCCATCCCGGCCGCACTGGGCGGGGCGGCAGTGGCGTGGTGGGCTGCACGCCAGGACAACGATGAGGGCGGCGTGCGGCACTTTGCCCATACCGTCGGCGAGGAAATCGACGCCATCATGATCGGCGCCGCCGAAACTTCCTATTTCGTCGACTCGGTCAAGAAGAAAATCGAGCTGGACGTCAGCACCGCCGGCGGCATCGTCCAGAGTTCGGCGCAAAATGCCGACACCACCGAACGCATCGCCGCCAATGCCGAGCGCGCCGCCAGGATCGCCGCCCAGGTGCGCGGCGAAACCGTGGCTGGCCGTACCGAGGCCGACAGCGGCCTGCAGCGCATCCGCACCGCGCGCGAAGACGCGCAGACTGCCGCCGCCGTGATGGCCTCGCTGCAAGCCAATTCCCGCAAGATTTACGGCTTTACCGAGGCCATCAGCGAAATCTCGGCCCGCACCAACCTGCTGGCGCTGAACGCCGCCATCGAGGCGGCGCGCGCCGGCGAACAGGGCCGCGGTTTTGCCGTGGTCGCCAGCGAGGTGCGCCAGCTGGCTTTGCGCACCAAGGAAGCCACCGACGAGATCAGCACCATGGTGCGCGAGATTAACCAGCAGGCCGAAAAGGCGGCCAGCGGCATGACGTCGCTGGCGGTCAAGGTCAGCGAGGCGGCCGGCAATGTGGAAACCGTGCACGGCCTGCTGGGCAATATCGAGCGCTCGTCGGGCGTGTCGGAAGAGGAGATCGGCGAGATCGCGCGGGCTTCGCGCGAGCACGTGGCCACCACCGAGGAGATCGCCCACGCCATCGCCAGCATCCGCGACAGCCTGTTGTCCACCGAGAAGGAATTGCCGCGCGCGGCCAGTTCGGCCATGGCGCTGGCGGAACGGGCCGAAGTCATCACCGGCGCGCTGGGCGAGTCGGATATCGAGAGTTCGCACGATGAAATCCGCATGGCGGCGCAGCGTGCGGCGGCGGAAGTGGGCAAGATTTTCGAGCAGGCCCTCGCCAGCGGCAAGATCAGTAGCGAGGCCTTGTGGGACCGCCATTACACGCCGATTCCCAACACCGATCCGCCCAAGCACAAGACCCGCTTTGACGATTTCACCGACCGCGTGCTGCCGCCGCTGCAGGAAGGCTTGCTGCAAGCCATGCCGCAGCTGGCTTATGCCGGCGCTGTGGATAACAACGGTTATTTCCCCACCCACAACAAGAAGTTTTCCCAGCCGCTGACCGGGAATTATGACGTCGATATCGTCAACAACCGCACCAAGCGGATTTTCAGCGACCGCACCGGCAAGCGCTGCGGCTCCAACACCAAACCCTTCCTGCTGCAGACGTACAAGCGCGATACCGGCGAGGTGATGCACGATTTGTCGGCGCCGATCTATGTGAACGGCAAGCACTGGGGCGGTTTCCGTATCGGCTACCGCTCCAGCAGCAGGTAGCAGCCGTCGTTCCCGCGCAGGCGGGAACCCATGCTGAGCATGCCGGCTTGCGCCGGAATGATGCTAGCGGCTGGACGCCGGCGGGGTGGGTGGGTTGGCCACCCTGCTCTGGGTGACGCTGTTCATCTTTTCCAGATGCATGCGCAGCCACTTGTGGGCCGGGCTGCGCGCATCGCGCTCGTGCCACAGCATGTCCAGGTGCACCGCCGGCAGCTGGAACGGCAATTCCTTGTGGATCAGGGCGTCGGTCATGCCGGTCGCCGCGATCAGGTGGCGCGGCAGCACGGTGATCAGGTCCGAATTGGCCACCACGCGGCCGGCGGTGAAAAACTGGTTCACCGTCAGCAAAATCCGGCGTTCGCGTTGCAGCTGGGCCAGCGCCTCGTCCACCAGGCCGTGGGCGCGGCCGGAGAAGCTCACCAGCAGGTGATTGGCGGCGCAATAGTTGTCCAGGGTCAGCTCTTCCTTGGACAGCGGATGGTCGCGCCGCATCACGCACACATACTTCCCTGAGTACAGGCGCTCGTGACGGATCGGCGAACCGGTTTCATACGACAGCTGCGCCGCCACGCCGGGGAAGAAGCCCACCGCCAGGTCGATATCGCCGCGCAGCAGCATTGGCCGCGGCTCGCGCGTGGTCAGCGGCACCATGCGCACATTGACGCCCGGCGCCTCGCTCTCGATCGAGCGCATCAGCGACGGCAGCCACATGGCGGCGGTAGCGTCGGCCATCGCCATCCGGAAGGTGGCGTGGGCGGCTGAAACATCAAAGGTTTCCGGCGCCACCGCCGCTTCCAGACTGGCCAGCGCGCTGCGCACCGACGGCCACAACGATTCCGCGCGCGGCGTCGGTTTGACGCCGTAGGCGGTGCGGATCAGCAGCTCATCGCCCAGACTTTCCCGCAAGCGCTTGATGGCGTTGGAAACGGCAGGCTGCGTCATGGCCAGATGGCCGGCGGCGCGTGTCAGATTTTGCTCTGTCATCACGGCGTCAAAAACGCGCAGCAAGTTCAGGTCCAGCGTCAGAAAGCTCATAGCGGCTCAGGGTGAGGTGTTGGTGAAATAACGATAGCACATTCCATTCACCAAACGCATAATTGTTATGGAGAAAGAGAATTGGCAACTTATGTTGCGGCGCACTATAGTTACGTCAGATTCTAAGGCTACAGCTACACCATGTCCACCACGATTTCTCTGATGCAAGATTTTTCATTGTTCGCTGCCATTAAGCTGGCGCTGGTTATCGCTGCCGCTGGCGGTTTGCTGGTGCTGTTTCAGCCGCTGCTGCGCGGCTGTGCGCGTGCCGCCGTGCTTGTCGTCAAGCCAAAGTTGAGCAAAGAGGAACGTTTGCAGCGTCGCCAGATGCGCGACGCCATGCTGCTCAAGCGCATGATGAATCGCAGCGATTGCGATCCAAGCCACGCCGCCGAACTGCGCGCCATGGCTGCGCGCGCCTGAAAATCAGCGCGGTAATCGCTACCGCGCTGCAACATCACTTCTCGCCCAGCAAAGCCGGCTTCAAGGAACTGTCGACCGGCTTATCACCCAGCCAGATCCGCAGCACAGCGTTGTAGAACGCCTGGTCCGGCATCAGCTCGCCCAGTTTTTTACCATTCAGATAGCACTGTGTGCCCTCGTTCGGGGTCCAGTCCAGCGATAGCTGGTCGCCTTTTTTCAGCGCCGGGGTCTGCGCGAACACTTCGCCAAACTTGGTGATTTGCGGCAGGATCTTGCTGCGCTCTTCCTTGCTGGTGTTGGCGTTCAGGCCTTCCAGGAAGGCCTTGCCGAAATCATCCGAGCTGACTTCGCGCAGCATGGTGATGGCCACGCGGCGCGGACCCGCCACCGCCAGCACCTCCGGCACCGTGGTTTTCTTTTCGGTCAGGTAGAGGCCGGCGGCGTAGACTTTGAAGATGACCTTGGTGCGCACGCCGGCGCCGTTCAGCTTGAGCGGCTGGCCGGCCAGGGTGATGCTGTCGTCGAATTTGACGCCGGCCACTTCCACGGCGGCAAAGGCAGGCAGGGCGGCCAGCAGGGCGGCCGCCGCCAGGGTACGCAGGGTAGTTCTACGGTTCATGAATGTCTCCGGGTTAGCAGTCGTTCGACTATACCACCGTGGAGACGCAGCGGCGCAATTGGCCGCACGGTCATGCTTTTTTGCGCGTTTTTGGCTCGTCAGGCCTTGCCGGCCTGCAGTCGTTCGTACTTGGCGAACAGCTGATCCTTGGTTTCGCGCACTTCCGGATTGAAAGGAATGCAGCTCACCGGGCACACTTGCTGGCACTGCGGCTCATCGAAGTGGCCGACGCACTCGGTGCACTTGTCCGGATTGATTTCGTAAATTTCCGCGCCCATGTAAATCGCATCGTTCGGGCACTCGGGCTCGCACACGTCGCAATTGATACAGTCGTCGGTAATCATTAAGGCCATGACAGAACTCGCTTATCCGGCCTGGGTGGCGGCAATTTTCTTTTGCAGCCAGCGGTCGACCGATGGGAACACAAATTTGGACACATCCCCGCCCAGCATGGCGATTTCACGCACGATGGTGCCGGAGATGAATTGATACTGGTCGGACGGCGTCAGGAACATGGTTTCGACGTCCGGCAGCAGGTAGCGGTTCATGCCCGCCATCTGGAACTCGTACTCAAAGTCGGACACGGCGCGCAGGCCACGCACGATGACGCGGGCGTCGTGCTCGCGCACGAAATCTTTCAGCAGGCCGGAGAAGCTCTCGACCCGCACATTGGGATAATGGCCCAGCACCTCGTTGGCAATTTCCAGGCGTTCATCCAGCGAGAAGAACGGCTTTTTGTTCTTGCTGTCGGCCACGCCGACCACCAGCGTGTCGAACAGGCCCGATGCGCGACGGACCAGATCCTCGTGACCACGGGTCAGCGGATCGAAAGTTCCCGGATAAACAGCTACTACCATTGCGGCTCCCTGCAGTGCACCAATATAGAACGCGCATTATGCCTGAAAAACGCCAGTTGACTTAAAGTTGCCTTAATTTGAGGCGGTTTTAACGTCAAATACCGCTCGTCAAGCTTTGTATTTTAGTAAGTGATAAAACACCATCCCGGCCTTGTCGGCGCGGATGATGTCCCAGTTGGCCATCCAGTCGGGCGCCTCGCCCTCGGCAAACGCCAGCGACAGGCCGGACTCGGCATACACCAGGCCGCCCTCTTTCAGCAGCCGCGTGCACAGCGGCAGGGTGCGCTCCAGAAAGCTTTGCTGGTAAGGCGGGTCGAGGAAGATCAGGTCGAATTTCTGGCCGCGCGCACTGGCCGACTGCGCTGCCGTCACGGCGTCGCCGCGCGTGATGGTGATGTTGTCGGCTTTCAGTTTGGCCTTGATGTCTTCCAGCTGGCGGACGACCTCGGCGTTGTTATCGATCATGATGACTGACTGGGCGCCGCGGCTGGCCGCTTCAAAGCCCAGCGCACCGCTGCCGGCAAACAGGTCCAGCACCTGCGCGTCGGCCCAGTAGGCGTCGCGCTGGTGGTTGATCCAGTTGAACACCGTCTCGCGCACCCGGTCCGGCGTGGGCCGCAGGCCCAGCGCGCTCAGCACCGGCAGCGGCGTGCGCTTCCACTGGCCGCCGATGATGCGCACCTGGTTGGCGTGCTGCGGACCGTGGACTGGAACTTTGGCTGGTTTGGCGGGCTTGCTGAGAGGCTTCTTTGGCATGTGAGGCTGTTCTAAGTCATTGATTCAACAGGCCATCATACCACAGGGACCATCAGCGCTGCTCCTTCGCCAGGTTGTTGAAGTCCTCGATCCAGCCCTGCATGCGCTTGTGCGCATGGGCTTTCTGGGCCGGCGTGGCAATCTGGATCACAGTCAGGATCAGCTGGATATTGCCTGCCTCGGCCGCATCAAAAAACGCCTTGCGCTCGGACTGCTCCAGGCGGTCGAAGCCTTCCTTGATCAGCGTATGGATCAGCGCCATGGTGGCTTCCTTGCCCAGTTTTTCCTGCTGCACCTTGCGCGCCACCGCCAGGATGTTCTTTTGGCGGCGCTGGCGTTCCTCCAGCCAGATTTCATTGTCCAGCGGACGCGCGTCCGAGGCTTTGCGGATCTGCGCCTCCTGCTCGGCAGTGAAATTGCCGAACCACAGCTCGAATTGCTCCATCGATTTTTGATAGCGGAACTTTTGCTGCGCTTCCCTGTCGCCCTTCATATTCTTTTTGCGGAATTCGGCGTTGTTGGCGGCGAACTTGCGTTCCAGCGTGGCGATCTGATCCGGCTGCAGCGAGCGCGCCAGGTCGGCCAGTTCCGGCAGCGCCTTGAACAGCAACAGCTGGGTGCGGTTCTTGATTTCATCGTAATCGTTTTGCAGGTCGGCCTGGGTGGGACCGGCCGCCAGCTGGCGCTGCGCGGTCTGCAGGATTTGCACATAGTCATGCAGCTGGGTCTTGCGGTGCCAGCGGAACAGCTCGTCGATATCCTTCTTGACCCAGCCTTTTTGCTCGGAGGTGAGGTCGACATAGCCGTCGATCCACCAGTACAGCAGCGTGTCGCCATGGTTGTAGGCCAGCCGCAACGAACTGCAGGCGGTCAGCACGGCCATGACCGCGATCAAGCACAGCCAGTACAGCGTCCGGCGGCCAGCGGGGGGCATGTTAGACTTTTGCATTTCAACACTCACTGATCTGGCTCCACTATGAACGTTGTTATCCTCGCCGCCGGCATGGGCAAGCGCATGCAATCCGCGCTGCCAAAAGTTCTGCACCCATTGGCGGGTAAGCCGCTGCTGCAACACGTACTGGACACCGCGCGCAGCCTGTCCGCCAGCCGATTATGCGTGATTTACGGCCACGGCGCCGAAGCTGTGCAGGCTTTGCTGGCCAAACAGCCGGTGCCGGTCGCCACCGCGCTGCAGGCGCAGCAGCTGGGCACCGGCCACGCCGTCATGCAGGGCCTGCCCGAGCTGGACGACACGGTCCCGACCCTGATCCTGTACGGCGACGTGCCGCTCACCAGCGCCGCCTCGCTGCAGGCGCTGATTGACGCCGCCGGCAACGACAAGCTGGGCGTTCTGACGGTGGTACAGGACGATCCTACCGGTTTGGGCCGCATCGTTCGTGAGAATGGCCACATAGTGCGCATCGTCGAGCAAAAAGACGCCAACGAGGCCGAGCGCGCCATCAAGGAAATCAACAGCGGCATCATGGTGGCGCCGACCCAGCGCCTGAAACAATGGCTGGGCGCGATCAAGAACGAAAACGCCCAGGGCGAGTACTACCTGACCGACATCGTCGCGCTGGCGGTGGCCGATGGCGTGCCGGTGGTGTCGGCCCAGCCGTCGGCGCCGTGGGAAGTCGCCGGCGTCAACAGCAAGGTGCAGCTGGCCGAGCTGGAGCGTATCCACCAGCGCAACATCGCCCACCGCCTGCTGGAACAAGGTGTGACGCTGCTGGACCCGGCCCGCATCGATGTGCGCGGCGAGCTGATCTGCGGAGGCGACGTCACCATCGACGTCGGTTGCGTGTTTGAAGGCAAGGTCGAACTGGGCGACGGCGTGCACATCGGCGCCCACAGCGTGATCGTCAACGCCCGCATCCTGGCCGGCGCGCAGATCAAGCCGTTCTGCCACATCGAGGAAGCGGTGGTGGGCGAGGTTTCCCTGATCGGCCCGTATGCGCGCCTGCGCCCGGGCACGGTGCTGGCCGAGGATGTCCATGTGGGTAACTTTGTCGAGATCAAGAACGGCCAGGTGGCCGCGCACAGCAAGGCCAATCACCTGGCCTACATCGGCGACGCCACCATCGGCTCGCGCGTCAACGTCGGCGCTGGCGTGATCACCTGCAACTACGATGGCGCCAACAAGTTCCGCACTGTGATCGAAGACGACGCCTTCATCGGCAGCGACAGCCAACTGGTGGCGCCAGTCACCGTCGGCCAGGGTGCGACCCTGGGCGCCGGCACCACGCTGACCAAGGATGCGCCGGCCGGCAAGCTGACGGTATCGCGTCCGCGCCAGGTCACGATCGAGAACTGGACCCGCCCGGTCAAAGTCAAAAAGTAAGCGGATTCAGCGCAATCAGAATGACGCCTGCGGGCGTCATTTTTTTGTGGATAAACTTGTGTGTAAGCCCTGCGCAAAGCAGGGAAAACAGATGGATAAATAAAAAATACAGCAGTGAAGTATTCGATCTCCTGTTCCCGCCCCGATTTTTAGCAAATGTGCATAACTTTGTGAGTAAGTGCCGGAATAAGCACTGTATAAGCCTGAATAACTGCGTATAACTTTTTCTGAGTCGTAATCCCTGTGCGTAAACCTGTGGAATAACGGGGGGTAAGCGTTGAACAAGTCGTTCTAGGCCGAGTTCGCCACCGGGCCTGGATCAGCTTGTGGAAAAACCTGTGACTAAGCCTGTGCACACTGCCGGGATAAGCAGGTGCATAAGCCAGGAATAACTGGGGGATAAGGCTGTATAACTGCGATCAGACCGCGATGCGGGTCTCGAATTTGCTGCGGAAAGTCGAGAAGTAAGCCTTCACATTGCGCACATTGGCGTGGCTGGTGAACACCCGGTGTGCCAGCGCGTGATAAGCCGGCATGTCGGCCACCTGCACCACCAGCACAAAATCCGGCCCAGGCGCCACGCGGTAACATTGCAGCACGGCCGCTTCGCTGGCCACCAGCGCTTCAAACTCGGCCATGCGCTCGGCGGCCTGGATATCTAAAGAGATTTCCACAAGCGCCGTCAGGCTGGGACCGACTTTTTCCGGCGCCACGATAGCCACCTGCCGCTGGATCACCCCGCTTTCTCGCAGATGTTTGACGCGGCGCAGGCAAGTGGGCGGCGAAACGTGCACCGCAGCCGCCAATTCTGCGTTGGTTTGAGATGCATCAACTTGCAGCGCGTTGAGAATGCGACGATCTATTTCATCCATAGCTATTATGCGAAATAAAATTTCATAGGGAGGTAGTGGTGAAATTTTATGCCAAATCAGATACAAGTAAGAAAGCATATTTCATCAGCCCTGCTCTACGATGGCTTCCTGACTTAACTGAAGAGGTTTCCCATGTGCGGCATCGTCGGCGCGGTAGCGCAACGCAATATCACCCCCATCCTGCTGGAAGGCCTGAAGCGGCTGGAATACCGCGGCTACGACTCGTGCGGCGTCGCCCTGCATGTGGATGGCCAGCTGCAACGTTCGCGCAGCACCTCGCGCGTGGCCGACCTGGAAACCCAGATCAAGGAAGCCCATCTGCAAGGCTACACCGGCATCGCCCACACCCGCTGGGCCACGCACGGCGCGCCGGCCTCGCACAACGCCCACCCGCATTTCTCGCCCAGCACCGACCAGGCCCGCATCGCCCTGGTGCACAACGGCATCATTGAAAACCACGACGAACTGCGTGCCGAACTGACCGCGCTGGGCTACGTCTTCCAGAGCCAGACCGACACCGAAGTCATCGCCCACTTGGTCGACCACATGTACAACGGCGACCTGTTCGACACCGTACAACAAGCCGTCAAGCGCCTGACCGGCGCCTACGCCATTGCCGTGTTCTGCCGTGAAGAGCCGCACCGCGTGGTGGCTGCGCGCCAGGGCTCGCCGCTGATCGTCGGCATAGGCCAGGGCGAAAACTTCGTCGCTTCGGACGCCATGGCGCTGGCCGGCACCACTGACCAGATCATCTACCTGGAAGAAGGCGACGTGGTCGACCTGCAACTGGGCCGCGTGTGGATCGTCGACAGCAACGGCAAGCAAGTCCAGCGCGAAGTGAAAACCGTGCAGGCGCACACCGGCGCGGCCGAGCTGGGGCCATACCGCCACTACATGCAAAAAGAAATCTTCGAACAGCCGCGCGTGATTGGCGACACCCTGGAAGGCGTCACTGGCATCATGCCCGAACTGTTTGGCGACGGCGCCTACAACGTCTTCAAGCAAATCGATCGCGTGCTGATCCTGGCCTGCGGCACCAGCTACTACTCGGGCCTGACCGCCAAATACTGGATCGAATCGGTGGCCAAGATCCCGGTCAACGTCGAAATCGCATCCGAATACCGCTACCGCGACAGCGTGCCGCACCCCAACACGCTGGTGGTGACCATCTCGCAAAGCGGTGAAACCGCCGACACCCTGGCCGCGCTGAAACACGCGCGCGCGCTGGGCATGGAACACACCCTGACCATCTGCAACGTTGCCACCAGCGCCATGGTGCGCGAGTGCAAACTGGCCTACATCACCCGCGCCGGCGTGGAAGTGGGCGTGGCCTCGACCAAAGCCTTCACCACCCAGCTGGCCGCGCTGTTCCTGCTGACCCTGTCCCTGGCGCAGGTCAACGGCCGCCTCAGCGACGCTGAAGAAAGTGAACACCTGAAAGCCATGCGCCACCTGCCGGTAGCGATCTCGGCGGTGCTGGCGCTGGAACCGCAAATCATCGCCTGGGCGGAAGATTTCGCGCGCAAGGAAAACGCCCTGTTCCTCGGCCGCGGCATGCACTACCCGATCGCGCTGGAAGGCGCGCTCAAGCTCAAAGAAATTTCCTACATCCACGCGGAAGCCTATCCAGCGGGTGAGCTGAAGCACGGCCCGCTGGCGCTGGTGACGGAAGAAATGCCGGTGGTCACGGTGGCGCCAAACGACACCCTGATCGAAAAGCTGAAATCGAACATGCAGGAAGTACGCGCACGCGGCGGCCAGCTGTACGTGTTTGCCGACGTCGACTCGCGCATCACCTCAGGCGAAGGCGTGCACGTCATCCGCCTGCCGGAACACTACGGGCTGCTGTCGCCGATCCTGCACGTGGTCTCGCTGCAATTGCTGGCCTACCACGCCGCCGTCGCCCGCGGCACCGACGTCGACAAGCCGCGCAACCTGGCCAAGTCGGTGACGGTGGAGTAATCAGTCTACCCAGACTATGATTGCTGTGTACGCGGAATAAAGTCGGACACCAAGGAATAAAGTGTGACACCGAGGAATAAAGTGTGACACCGTGCGCCAGGTGATAAGTCACTAAAAGGGCCGGTTTTTGAACCGGCCCTTTTTCATCAGGTCAGAAGTCGCGGTAACCATTATTGATTAAGTACTCTATGTGAATCGTTCTAGATCGCTTGTGGAGACATCCCGAAAACCCGATTTTTAGTTCCAGTGACATTCAGATAGACATTGAAACTATCAATCAGTCAACACTTGTTGCTGACCTTGTAACGATGTGGCATTGTGATTTTGATCAAAAGTCACTTCGACATGACTACACCGGACCAAAATTACGAATCTTTGAAGGCTGTCTATAAGGTCTGCATCGAAACCCGCAACTTCGAGATTAACCAGCTCATCCAGCGAAACAACTTCTTCATGCTCTTTCAAGGCGTGTTGTTAGCGGCCGCATTGCAGAATCAAGGAAGTAAGCCAGTTGTTGAGCTGATAATTTGCCTTACCGGGATCTTTGTTTCCATTTATCAGTTACAGATGGCGAGCGGCGCCAAGTACTGGCAGGAATGGTGGGAAAGTCGGCTGGAGGAATATGAGCAAAAGCTCGGTGAACATCAAGATGCAAACGATGCGAGTTTCCATGACCTCTTCACGGCGTCCTCAGATAAAGTCCACTCAGTCATATCTGAGCGCCTGCGGCGCAAGTCAAAAGGGAAGCTCAGCAATCTATTAATTTTGCAAGCCTATCAGGTTGGCCGAGCTCCTATCAAAGTCAGTTTGGTGTTGACTTTGGCCTGGCTAATGCTGACCCTTCATTGTATCGACTTCAGCTCCATCCCCCTTCCACCCGGCCTCGTAAAAGGTTTTACGTTTGCCGCCCAGCCGAAATGAAAAAGAAAGAGACCAATGCCCTATTCTTTGCAGGACAAACTGGTTGTCGGCGTCGCCTCCAGCGCGTTGTTCGATTTAAGTGAATCAGATAAAGTTTTCCGAAGCCATGGTGAGGCGGCCTACCGGAAGTACCAAGAAGACAAGCTCAACGAACCGCTTCCCGTCGGCATCTCCTACTCTTTTATCAAACGGTTGTTGTCATTGAATGATCTCTCTGAAGATGGTGATCCTCTGATTGAAGTCGTATTACTATCACGCAATGATCCAGACACCGGTCTCAGAGTCATGAACACCATTAAGCACTACGGACTTGGCATCACGAGGGCAATCTTTCAGGCTGGGAAATCTCCTTACGAATATATTCGGCCATTGAATATTTCTCTGTTCCTGTCTGGGAATAAAAGCGACGTCGTAGAAGCAATCGCATCTGGTCTTCCAGCCGGATTTGTAATGGATTCCATGAAGATCGACGATGAAAAAGACAAGACGCTTCGAATTGCGTTCGACTTCGATGGAGTATTGGCGGACGACAAATCAGAGCGCGTGATGCAAAGCTCAGATCTAGAACATTTTCATGCTCACGAGATAGCAAACGTCATGGAGCCACATGGCGGTGGTCCGCTGAAAGAATTTCTCCTGCGCATATCGAAGATCCAACTTGCAGAGGAATCGCGAAAACAAATCGATCCTGGCTACAAAAATCGCTTGCGCGTATCGATCGTGACTGCTCGCAATGCGCCGTCGCACGAACGAGCCATCAACACTTTGAAGAATTGGGGCGTTATGGTAAACGACGCATTCTTCCTCGGTGGCATCGCTAAAGGAACGATTCTGGAGGTGTTGAAGCCGCACATTTTCTTTGACGATCAGGCTGGCCACTTAGCCTCTTCAAGCCCAGTGGCCCCATCAGTTCATATTCCATTTGGTATAACCAACCTGGCGGCTTAACTGAGAGAGAAAATAGTGTCGGTTGTTCTGGCCTTGGCTGAAGATCCGATGAGAATTTGCTATAGGCTCCGACGTGCCGACGGCAACGCGAAGTGCTTTCAAATCTACCGCCTGAAGCGATTGAGGAGGCGTTGCATATGGGTCAACATGACCCACATGCAACGCGGCACCATGAGTCAATTAACGGCGCAATTGGTATTTCTCAAGTGCTTGTTTTTCTGTTTAAATAGAGAGTTTGGTGGGCTCGTTTGCATGCAAACTGACCCAAGTCACTTTTCTTTGGACTGGCTCCAGTTCATCAACCAAGTTGCAAGGTCAGTCGCCACAAAATAGGTCATAGCGACTGTGTCCCATCGCCCTACTCCTTCATCATGAAGGAGCCCCCTAGCGACTAGTTCGGAACATGCTAAGCGTACAGAGATCAGCGAATATTCGTTACCTAGTTCGTTCAACAGCGGTGCCGACAGTCCATCCAATAAAGTCTCGCCTGGTTGAGTCTTCAATGCTATGACTTTCACCCCAGCAAATGCATTCATTCCCTCTGGTGCCGCCAACGCTGCCCCCAGTATACTCATATGAATATCCTCAAGGTCCGCCAACAGCCGCGTCGCCATATCAGCGTCATCCCATGGCCGAACTTCCGAAACTTGAGTAGCAACGATTTCTGCAAAACGCTGAGACTTTTGAGGCGTTCGCGATCGTGAAGCTTTTTCCAAACAGGAAATCATGAAATCGATAAAATCCTCGCCGTCCAGGTCGATACTGCCAACTTCGACATGCAGCAGGCGATCATGTAGCTGGCCGACAAATCGCTCCAAGCGAGCCATTTGGAGACGCGATCCCCGCCCCGATAAAATCGTGTCGATTGCTCCCCCCACTACTGGAACAAACTGGACCGCTGCACGTAGCGTGTCCATTGAAGCGTATCGCTCTACGGCGTGGTCCACGGCGGCCTTAACCGCTTCACATTTAGCGGACATCTTGTCACTGTTCTCCATTTGAGTGGTTAAGGATAGCGACTGACATACAGTTCTTCTCTGCTTGCTTCGGATTGAATTGCAATCGTAGTCGGCTTTTGCGGAATTCTGTCATTAGCTTGACTTCTGTCCCTGTGCATATGCACGTAAATGATGCATTGCTGCGGTATTCGGGTTGAGCCCCCGAAGAATGGTCTCCCTGGTACTTCCATCAGGCAGATACACTACAAGCGTTTCTTCAAAAACCTCGTACTCAGCGCGGTAACTCGTTCCGTTTTCGTTATGCGTAATTTCAGTCATCATCAGTCTGGATTAGTTGGCGACCGCTTTGGTGATGGCGGCCTGCTAGAACTCTAACTCATCTAACACCCTTCGTGTCCGATCGGGATTCGACGCTGGTACATGCGTGACCAGATTCCTCTACGCGAGATCGCCAGGCGACTAGGCATCTCTCGCGATACTGTCCGGTGCTACCTGCGTTCGGAGATCACTGAGCCCAGCTATGCCGAACGCCATATCGCGAGGGGACTGGACGAATATTCTCTGCAATTATCGGGATGGCTGAAGAGCGAGGGATTGTGTCCCACGACGTGGTGTATGAAGAATTTGCCTGAAACGGCGAAGGAAGGCGGTCTGAAGAGGCGGCCATTGTGATTCTTGAGGTAATGTTGGGTTTGCGAAGACCTTAACGTAACCAGTAG
>NZ_JBCNLB010000039.1:0-14738 GCF_039595735.1 Duganella sp. | reverse complement strand
CCCATGCCGCCGATCACCACAACGGCGAATACGACGATAATCAGGTTCTGCCCCATCAGGGGCTGCACCTGGATGATTGGGGCCGCCAAAACGCCTGCAAAGCCCGCCAAAGCGACGCCGAAGCCATAGGTCAGGGTCACCATCAGCGGCACGTTGATGCCAAAGGCTTCGACCAGCTTGGGATTCTCGGTGCCGGCGCGCAGGTAGGCGCCCAGTTTGGTCTTCTCGATCACGAACCAGGTCGACAGGCAGACCGCCAGCGAGGCGATCACCACCCACGCGCGGTAGTTCGGCATCACCATGAAGCCGAGGTCGGTCGCGCCGGCCAGCGCTTCCGGCACCTGGAACGGTTGCCCGGAGACACCGTAGAACGAGCGGAACACGCCTTCCACCAGCAGCGTGATGCCAAAGGTCAGCAGCAGGCCGTACAGATGGTCCAGCTTGTACAGGTGCCGCAGCATGGTCTTCTCGATGAGGATGCCGAAGGCACCCACCAGCAGCGGCGCGATGATCAGCATGGCCCAGTAGTTGAGGCCGGCATACTCGATGCCCATCCACGCCAGGAAGGCGCCCAGCATGTACAGCGCGCCGTGAGAGAAGTTAATCACATTGAGCAGGCCGAAGATCACCGCCAGGCCGAGCGACAGCATCGCGTAGAACGAGCCGTTGACCAGCCCCAGCAATAACTGGCTCATCATCGCGGGCAAAGGAACGCCGAAGATTTCCATGGGAATCCGTAATTCAGTTGTCGGTGGAGCCGTCATTCCGGCGCAGGCCGGAATCCATGTTGAGCGTCTTGGCCAGCGCTCTATGGATTCCGGCCTACGCCGGAATGACGGGGGTGGGGATAACTCAGCTTATTTCCACAGGCTGCACTTGGTTTCCGCCTTGGTGGCGTAGGCCTGGTCGCCTGGAATGGTGGCGACCACCTTGTAGTAGTCCCATGGGTACTTCGATTCCGATGGCTTCTTCACTTCCATCAGATACATATCGTGCACCATGCGGCCGTCCGGACGGATCACGCCGTTCTTGGCGAACATGTCGTTGATCTTGTTGGCCTTGAGGTAGGCAATCACCTTGTCGGCATCATCGGTGCCGACCGCCTTCACTGCTTTCAGGTAATTGCTGGCGGCCGAGAAGTCGGCGGCCTGCAGCATCGACGGCTCTTTCTTCATCTTGGAGAAATAGCGCTTCGACCACTCGCGGGTTTCCGGATTGGCGTCCCAGTACCAGCCGTCGGTCAGGTACATGCCCTGCGTCAGGTTCAGGCCCAGCGAGTGGACGTCGTTGATGAAGATCAGCAGGCCGGCCAGCTTCATCTTCTTGGTGATGCCAAACTCGTTGGCCGCCTTGATCGAGTTGATGGCGTCGCCGCCGGCATTAGCCAGGCCGAGGATCTGCGCGCCCGACGACTGCGCCTGCAGCAGGAAGGACGAGAAGTCCGAGGCCGACAGCGGATGTTTCACCGCGCCCAGCACCTTGCCGCCGCCCGCCTTCACCACCTCCGCCGTGTCTTTTTCCAGCGACTGGCCGAAGGCATAGTCGGCAGTCATGAAATACCAGTTCTTGCCGCCCTGCTTCACGATCGCGCCGCCGGTGCCGCGCGCCAGCGCGATGGTGTCGTAGGCGTAGTGTATCGTGTACGGCGTGCATTCCTCATTGGTCAGGCGGGCCGAGCCGGCGCCGATCGAGATGAAGACTTTTTTCTTCTCGGCGGCGATCTTGGCCATGGCCAGGTTGGCGCCCGAGTTGGTGCCGCCGATCAGCAAGTCCACGCCCTGCTGGTCAAACCACTCGCGCGCCTTGGAGGCGGCGATGTCGGCCTTGTTCTGGTGGTCGGCCGAGATGAATTCGATTTTCTTGCCGTTGATATTGCCGCCGGCATCGGCAATCGCCATCTTGATGGCTTCGGCGCCGCCGGCGCCGTCGATGTCCGTGTACAGGCCGGACATATCCGTGATGAAGCCGATCTTGACGGTGTCGCCCGAAATTTGCGCGTGGGCGGCGAAGGATGCACACGCTGCGGCTGCGAGGGTGATAGCTTTGATTTTCATTGTCGTCTCCTTCAGATTGTCGTTCTTAAACACCGAGAAGCTCGTTCAACACCGGCATCTTGGCGCTCAACTCAGATGCAACAAAGGTCTCCACAATCTGACCGTGTTCCATCACATAAAACCGGTCGGCCAGCGGCGCGGCAAACCGGAAATTCTGTTCCACCATGACGATGGTGTAGCCCTTGGATTTCAGGGTCGTGATCATGCGCGCCAGGCCCTGCACAATCACTGGCGCCAGGCCTTCCGAGATTTCATCCAGCAGCAGCAGGCGCGCGCCAGTGCGCAGGATGCGCGCCACCGCCAGCATCTGCTGCTCGCCGCCCGACAGGCGGGTGCCCTGGCTGTGCTTGCGCTCCGCCAGATTGGGGAACATCTGGTAAATTTCCGCCACCGACATGCCCTTGTCCGCGCCGTTCAGATGCGGCGGCAGCATCAGGTTTTCCTCGGTCGACAGCGAGGAGAAAATGCCGCGCTCTTCCGGGCAATAGCCGATGCCGAGGTGGGCGATTTTGTGCGTCTGCAAGCCGATCGCTTCCTGGCCGTTGACCTTGATCGAGCCCTTGCGCGCGCCGGTCAGGCCCATGATGGCGCGCAGCGTGGTGGTGCGGCCGGCGCCGTTACGGCCAAGCAGCGTCACCACTTCGCCCGGCTGCACCGTCATGTTGACGTTGTGCAGGATGTGCGATTCGCCGTACCACGCCTGCAGGTTCGCGATTTCCAGAGCGGCCGTCATCAGTGCGCTCCTTCCAGCACGTTGGCTTCCGTACCCATATAGGCTTCCATCACTTGCGGGTTGGCCGAGACCTCGGCGTACGTGCCTTCGGCCAGCATGGCGCCGCGCTGCAGCACGGAGATTTTGTCGCAGATGCCGGACACCACTTTCATATTGTGTTCGACCATCAGAATGGTGCGGCCGGCCGAGACTTTTTTGATCAGCTCAGTCACGCGGTGCACGTCTTCGTGGCCCATGCCCTGGGTCGGTTCATCCAGCAGCATCAGCTCCGGTTCCATCGCCAGGGTGGTGGCGATTTCCAGCGCGCGCTTGCGGCCGTAAGGCATATCGACCGTGATGGTGTCGGCGAATCCGGTCAGATCGACCTCGGCCAGCAGCTGCATGGCGCGCTCGTTCAACTTGTTCAGCGCGCGCTCGCTTTGCCAGAAAAAGAAACTGGTGCCAAGCTGGCGCTGCAGGCCGATGCGGACATTCTGCAGCACCGTCAGGTGCGGAAAGACAGCGGAAATCTGGAACGACCGGATCACGCCCATGCGGGCAATCTGCGCCGGCCTGGCGGGCGTGATGTCATTGCCGTTGAACAGGATCTGGCCGGAGGTGGGCACCAGGAACTTGGTCAACAAATTGAAGCATGTGGTCTTGCCGGCCCCGTTGGGACCAATCAGCGCGTGGATGTGCCCGCGTTGAACTTTAAGATTTACATCATTGACCGCGGTAAAACCCTTGAATTCCTTGGTCAAGTTCTTTGTTTCCAAGATAACGTCGGACATCCTGTCTCCTTGTTATTCTTTTCAAAGTACTAAAGTTTTTTAGATCATACACAGTAACAAATTAGCTAACAATACAGTATAACTACGGTTGGTTTTTGATCTAGAACACGACGCTTTTGACCAGTTGTGCTGCTTTTTCCGCAATCATGATCGTGGGGGAATTGGTGTTTCCGGAAGTGATGAAGGGCATGACGGACGCATCCACGACACGCAAGCCGGCCACGCCTTTCACGCGCAGCTGGCCATCGACCACGGCGCTGTGATCGTCGGCGCGGCCCATCTTGCAGGTGCCGACCGGATGGAAAATCGTGGTGCCGATGGCGCCGGCGGCCTCGGCCAATTCATCTTCCGTGCGGTAGTGAATGCCGGGCTTGTACTCTTCCGGTGCGTACTGTTGCAGCGCCGGCGCGGCAACGATGTCGCGCGTGAGCGTCAGCGCTTCGGCCGCAACCTTGCGGTCTTCCGGCGTGCTCAGGTACATCGGCGAGATCTTGGGCGGGGCGTAGGGATCGGCGCTGGCGATGCGCACATGGCCGCGCGAGGTCGGCCGCAGGTTGCACACGCTGGCCGTAAAGGCGGGGAAAGTGTGCAAAGGATCGCCGAATTTCTCCAGCGACAGCGGTTGCACGTGGTACTGCAAATTCGGCGTCTGCTCATTGGGGTTCGAGCGCGCGAATGCGCCCAGCTGCGACGGCGCCATCGACATTGGCCCGCTCTGGAACAACGCATATTCCAGGCCGATTTTCATCTTGCCGAACCAGTTGGACGCCATCGTGTTCAGCGTGCGGGCTGGTCTGCCAACCTTGTAGACCATGCGCAGTTGCAAATGATCTTGCAGGTTTTCGCCGACGCCCGGCAAGTCAACCAGCGGCGTGATGCCAAGCTCATGCAAGCGCTGCGCCGGGCCGATGCCGGAGCATTGCAAAATCTGCGGACTGCCAACGGCGCCTGCCGCCAGCAGGGTTTCCTTGCGGGCGCTGGCAAGATACCGGGTGCCGCCGCCGGTGAAAATCACACCTTTGCACACGCCATTTTCAATCTGCAAACGTTCCACGTGGCAGCCGGTCATGATGGTCAGATTCGGCCGGCGCGCGGCCGGCTTCAAAAATGCCTTGGCCGTGTTCCAGCGGATGCCGCGTTTTTGATTGACTTCGAAATAGCTGCAGCCGGCATTGTCGCCGCGGTTGAAATCGTCCACTTTCTGGATGCCGACCTGTTCCGCGGCGTCGCGGAACGCATCCAGGATTTGCCACGACAAGCGTTGTTTTTCCACCCGCCACAGGCCGCCCGCGCCATGGAATTCCGATGCGCCGCCGTGGTAATCCTCGCTCTTCTTGAACAGCGGCAGCACCGCCTCCCAGCGCCAGCTATCATCGCCGGTGAGGGCGGCCCAGCGGTCATAATCACCGGCCTGGCCGCGCATGTAGATCATGCCGTTGATGGAGGAGCTGCCGCCGAGCACTTTGCCGCGCGGGTATAGCAAGCTGCGGCCGCCCAGGCCGGGATCGGCCTCGGTGCGGAACTTCCAGTCGGTGCGGGGATTATCGATGCAGTGCAAATAGCCGACCGGGATGTGTATCCACACATAATCGTCACGGCCGCCGGCCTCGATCAGCAAGACTTCCTTGTCTTTGTCGGCACTGAGCCGGTTGGCCAACACACAGCCGGCTGAGCCGGCGCCGATGATGATGTAATCGTAGCTACCTGCTGATTCCAAACCGCCTCCTGAGTTATTGTGCGCTGATCTCCGCCAGCAAAGTCTGCACCAGTTTCGCCGCCGGCATCGGCCGCGCACGCGCCACACCGGTACCGCACCACAACGACATCAGCTCGCTCTCGCCACGTTTGGCCGCTTCCGCGCGAATGGGCGAAGTTAGTGCATTTTGAACTGGATATGGCGGCAATTGATGCTCGATAGATGCCATTTCGCGCATGAAGCGATTTTCCAGACCGCGCGCAGAGCGGCCGGAAAAAGCCCGGGTCAGGCGAGTTGGATGGTCGCCGGCGGTCAGCAACCGCTGCTTGTAGGCCGGGTTGACGGTGGCTTCGTCGGTGACCAGGAATGCCGTGCCCATTTGTACCGCTTGCGCACCCGCATTCACGGCACGTTTAATATCGGCCCCATCCATGATGCCGCCGGCCGCGATCACTGGAATATTCACCGCCGCCACCACTGCCGGCAGCAGCTCAAACGTGCCGAGTTTGGCATCTTCCTGCGCGCCGATAAACGTGCCGCGATGGCCGCCCGACTCCACACCGGAGGCAATCACGGCATCGGCGCCCCTGCTTTCCCAGGCCACGGCTTCATCCACATGCGTAACCGTGCCGATCACGAAAATGCCTGCCTCGTGCAAGCGCTGGATTTGCTGCACGCTCAGGATGCCAACCGTAAAACTCGCCACGGCCGGCCGCAATTCGATCAACGTTTCAAACTGGGCGGAGAAATCTTCACACCACTTGGCCGGCGTCGGCAATTCCGTCCAGCCGAAGGATGACCAGTAAGGTTGCAGCCATGCCTTGGCCTGCTCGACCTCAGCCGCAGAGGGCTTGGGCGTGTCCTGGGCGAAGAAATTCAGGCAAAAAGGCCGGTCAGTAAGCGTCCGGATCTGGGCAGTCTGAGCGCCGATCGCATCTGGCGACAGCAGGCAACACGCCAGCGAACCCAGCGCCCCAGCATTGGACACCGCCGCCACCTGCGCCGGCGTATTGAAACCGCCAGCGGTCGGCCCCTGAATGATCGGATGCGGAAAAATGGAAGCTAACGTCATCGATACCCCTGTTTACGCCTGTGGATAACCATATGGATATCCACAGGCGCCAAATGTGAGTAAACAACCGGATGTTTGGGACGTTTTTTTTTATCCCAAAACAGTTCTACGCTCATACAAGGTTTACGCGCCGGTTTATGCAGGCCGTAAACGCCTGATTCTAATCTAAAAGGTGTACTTATCCACAGAAAAGTGCCGGTGTTAACAACTACCACTATTTTTATATCTACGTCTTTAGAGTAAACCGATATACTGACTTTGCAAACAAACAGCCTCTGCCGGAGTCGTTTTGTCCTCACACCGCAAAAAACCCCGGTCGCCTGCATATTTGCGGTTTCGGCGACGTTTGATCACCGGCCTTTTTCTGATGGCATCCCTTGCCATTGCCGTTGTTGTGAGCCAATTGCGTTCTTCCTACATCGAACGCCAGCTTTCTCTCCAGTCCCAGACCGAGCATTACGTGAAAGCGATGGAAGCGCACGTGATTTACTCGATTCAATCCGTGGATTTATCGCTGATCGGCTTTGCCAACGCCATCAAAGTGCTGCCTGCCAGGCAAAGCCGCTCGCCACAGACCATGGCGGAACTGCTTTCTTCGCGTGGATCGAGCTTTGACAGCGATTACTGGATCACGTTTATCGACGCCAATGGCAACGGCGTCGCTACCTCGACCAACACGCCCATCGTTGGCAACGCCTATGCCGACCGCGACTACTTCAAAGCCCACCTCGACAATGCCCACATGGGCAAGCTTTTCATCGGCGAACCTGCCATGGTTAAAGTCAGCAAGAAAAGGCTGTTTTTCCTAAGCCGCCGGGTGGAAACGGCAAAAGGCGAATTCCTAGGCGTCGTGGTGGCGCCGCTCAATGTCGAGCGCTACGTCAAAGTGTTTGAAAATTCGCGTTTCGATTCGGACGTATCGATCGCGCTGGTGCATGGCGGTGGAAAAATCATTGCCCGCGTGCCGAATTTTGACCAGGCCTTCGGCCGCGATCTCAGTCCTACCGCCTTGTTTGACAATGTGCGGAAAGCCAATTCCGGCACCTACAAAACGGTGAGCGTGGTCGACGGCTTGTCGCGGATTTTCAGCTACCGCGTCATCGATGGATTGCCGCTGATTATCGTGGTCGGGAGTAACGACACCGAATCGGCCCGACTGCTGCAGAAAAATTACATGACAGCCGGCGGTGGCCTGGCCATCCTGCTGCTGCTGATGCTGGGTGCCGGTCATTTTTCCTTGCGCACTTACACGCGCCAGGAAGAACGCGAACTACGCTATCGGACCTTGTACAACGCCAGCCGGGAGATGGAACATCAACTGCTGGCCAACGAAAAAGAACGCAAGAAAAACGAGGAATCGCTGAAACTGACCGCCCTGCTGTTCCAGAACAGCGGCGAAGGCATGATGGTGACCGACGCCGAAGGCAAAATCCTGACCGTGAACCCGGCATTTTCTGTGCTGAGCGGCTACACCGAAAAGCAGCTGGTCGGCCATCGCGCCTATGAACTGGCGTCCAACCGCAACGACAAGGAATTCTTCGACCGCATGTTCGAATGCGTGACCACCACCGGTTACTGGAAGGGCGAATTGTGGCAACGAAACCGCGATGGCGAGGAATATCTGGTTTCCATGTTGGTCAACACCGTGTTTGATGAGCAGGGAAATCCCTTCCGCTATGTGGCTTTGCTCAGCGACATCACGCAAAAAAAAGCCTCCGAAGAACTGATCTGGCGCCAGGCCAACTTCGACGCCCTCACCGGCCTGCCCAACCGGCGCATGTTCCATGAGCATCTGCGCCTGGAAATGAAAAAAACCGACCGCTCGCACTTGCCGATGGCGCTGGTATTTGTCGATCTGGACCACTTCAAGGAAATCAACGACACCCTGGGCCACGACAAGGGCGACATGTTGCTCAAGGAAGTGGCCAGCAGATTGGCCGGCTCAGTGCGCAGCACCGATACCGTGGCCCGGCTGGGTGGAGACGAGTTCACCGTCATCATCAGCGAGTTACGCAATGCCGGCGACGTGGTGCGCACCGCGCAGGAAATCCTCAAGCAAATGAGCACGCCGTTCCGCTTGGGTGAGGATATGGCCCACATTTCCAGCAGCATCGGCATCACCTTGTATCCGGAAGATGGTGCGGATGCTGAAACTTTAATCAAAAATGCCGATCAGGCCATGTACGCGGCCAAGCAGCAGGGCCGCAACCGCTTCAATTATTTTGCCCCGTTCATGCAGGAAGCCACGAGCGAGCGCATGACGCTGGTGAACGAATTGCGCGAAGCCATCGGCCGCGAGCAGTTGCGCATCGTGTACCAGCCGATTATCGAGTTGTCGACTGGCGCCATCGTCAAGGCCGAGGCGCTGGTGCGCTGGCAGCATCCGGTGCGCGGTCTGCTGAACCCGGCAGAATTCATCGGCGTGGCGGAAAGCAGCGGCATGATCATCGGACTGGGCGACTGGGTGTTCCACCAGGCCGCGCTGGAAGTGCAGAAATTGCAGACCGTGAGCTCGCCGGCTTTCCAGATCAGCGTGAACAAATCAGCCTGGCAGTTCCGCGACGACGGCAGCAACTATCAGGAATGGCTGGATTTTTTGCAGCAACTGCAACTGAACCCACACAGCATCATCATCGAAGTGACGGAAAACCTCTTGCTGGAGACCGCCAGCGCCAATTCCGACCGTGTTCTGGCGTTCCAGCATGCCCATATGCAGCTTTCTCTGGACGATTTTGGTTCCGGCCATTGCCCGGTGGGGTTTTTGAAGCGTTTCGGCATCGACTACATCAAGATTGACCCCGCGTTTGTGAACCAAGGGGCGGATGGGATGCTGATTTGTGAGGCAATTATCGCCATGGCGCACAAACTGGGCATCAAAGTGATTGCCGAAGGCATAGAAACGCCTCAACAACTGTCTGCTTTGACGGCTGCCGGATGCGATTTGGGGCAGGGATACCTGTTCTCGAAGCCGATTTCAGGCGAAGAATTGGAAAAACAACTACAAAAACAGCATGCGCCTGTGAATAACATCTTGGATATCCACAGGACGACTTGTGACTAAGGCCCACCTTTGACCACAGGCGCCTATTTTATCCAAAATTTATTCCTGAACTGATACAGCGCTTATTCAGCAGGTTGTTTACGCGGTAAACAGATGATTTGTAAACGTATACACGAGTTATCCACAGCTACTTATACGTTTACTACTACCACTATGTTTATATAAATCTTTTGTAAACAACTAAAACCGCGAATTACGCGGCTACTCGTCATCTGCAAGCCATCCAGAGCACAAAAAACGCCTTAAAATTCACTTTTTTTCGCTACGCGTTGTGGAAAAAGCCCGCGATCTCCACAAGCTGCACCTCAACATCCAAGGAAAAATATGCGTTTAGGCATCATCAGCGCGTTGGCTGAAGAACAGCACGGGCTCATAGAAGCCCTTGAGAGCCCTTCCAGGCACGTTCACGGCATGCGCGAGTACACCGCCGGAAAACTCTGGGAAATCGACGCTGTGTGCGTTTTATCGCGTATAGGCAAGGTTGCGGCAGCCATGACAGCTGCCATCCTTGTGGAGAAGTTCGGAGTTACCCACATTGTTTTCACCGGCGTGGCCGGTAGCGGGGATAAAAACGTCAAGGTCGGCGACATCGTGGTGGCCGATACGCTGATTCAGCACGACTTTGATGCCAGCCCGCTGTTTCCAAGGTTTGAAATTCCGCTGACGGGACTGTCCAGCTTTGCCACCGATGTCGCGTTGACGGAAAGATTGGCTGGCGCCGCCCGCCAAGTCACGCGTGTCCACCGCGGTTTGATTGCCAGCGGTGATCAATTTATCGGCAAACTGGCGCAAATTCAGGCGCTGAAGGCTGATTTGCCGGATTTACTGGCCGTGGAAATGGAAGGCGCCGCAGTGGCGCAAGTGTGTTTTGAGCTGGCCATCCCGTTTGCCGTCATCAGGACGATTTCAGACAACGCCAACGATGATGCCGCCGTTGATTTCATGCATTTCATCAAAACCGTGGCTTCGCGCTACGCGTTTGATGTGATTCAAAACTTCTGCAAGACGTAAAAAAAGCCGGGCGAACCCGGCTTTTTGCGTTTTTAAGACGCTTGCAGCGTCATCAGGCTGGCATTGCCCCCTGCCGCCGTCGTATTCACGCATAGAGCGCGCTCAGCAAGCAAACGCCACAGCGGGATGGCTGCCTCCTCATTGGTGCTGATCAGGCTCACCAGCGCGCCGTTACGGGCCGCCAGCGGGGCGTGCAGGCTGGTAGCCAGCATCGACTCCACCAGCGCAATCTGGAATTCGCAGTTTTCCAGGCTGGAAACGGTCGTGATGCGGTCTTTCACGGCCGTCGGCAGGTCCGGGGGCAGCAGCTTGGCCGCCGCGCCCGTCACCAGCGCGGTATTACCGGTGGCCAGCGTGGCTGCCAGCTGGTTCAGCAAGCCTTGCAGCGAGCCGGCCGCACACACGATCGCGCCACGGGCCACCAGCGCCAGCGTATTGCGTTCGCCGGTCGGGCCTGGCAGCGTGGTCAGGCTGCCCAGCATGGTGGCGCGGCTGTATTGCTCCGCCAGGCTGGCGACGCGTTCATGACCGTGCATTTTCGCCCAGGCCGCCAGCGCGTCCAGCGCCGGCGTGGCCTGGCGCGCGTGTGCCGGCGAGGTCGCGGCGCCGCGTTGCAGGCGTTTCAGGTACAAGGGGCCGCCGGCTTTCGGGCCGGTGCCGGATTTGCCTTCGCCGCCAAACGGTTGCACACCCACCACCGCGCCAACGATGTTGCGGTTGATGTAAATGTTGCCGACGTGGGCGTTGCTGCTGATGTAGTCGATGGTTTCATCGATGCGCGAATGCACGCCCAGGGTCAGGCCAAAGCCGCTGGCGTTGATCTGTTCCACCACTTTCGGCAGGTCGGCGCGCTTGTAGCGGATGACGTGCATGACCGGGCCGAACACTTCCTGCGTCAGTTCGGCCAGCGAGCGGATTTCCAGCACGGTCGGCGGCACGAAGGTGCCGGCGCTGGTCACATGTGCCGGCAGGTCCAGCGAGAAGTAATTCACCGCCGTCGCTTTCAGCTTGTTGATGTGGGCCAGCAGGTTTTGCTGCGCTTCAGCGTCGATCACCGGGCCGATGTCGGTTGCCAGGCGGTCTGGCGTGCCGACGTTCAGTTCCAGCATCGCGCCTTTCAGCATTTTGATGGTTTTATCGGCGATATCTTCCTGCAGGAACAGCACGCGCAGCGCCGAGCAGCGCTGGCCGGCGCTGTCGAAGGCCGACGAAATGGCGTCCTGCACCACTTGCTCCGGCAGCGCCGACGAGTCGACGATCATGGCGTTCTGGCCGCCGGTTTCGGCGATCAGCGGAATCTCGGCGTTTTCCGCCACGGCGCGCTTGGCCAGCGTGCGGTTGATCAGCTGCGCCACCTCGGTCGAGCCGGTGAAGATCACGCCCTTGACGCGCTGGTCGGCGGTCAGCGCCGCCCCCACCACCTCGCCGCGGCCCGGCAGGAATTGCAGCGCGGCGCGCGGGATGCCGGCCTGGTGCAGCAGTTCCACCGCGCGGTGCGCGATCAGCGGGGTTTGCTCGGCCGGCTTGGCCAGCACCACGTTGCCGGCGGCCAGCGATGCCGCCACCTGGCCGGTGAAGATCGCCAGCGGGAAATTCCACGGGCTGATGCAGGTCACCGGACCCAGCGCCAGCGTGTTGGTGGCGCCGCTGACTTCAGCCGCGTAGTAGCGCAGGAAATCGACCGCTTCGCGGATCTCGGCAATCGCGTTTGGCAGCGATTTGCCGGCTTCGCGGATGGCCAGCGTCATCAGTTCCATGGCGTTGGCCTCGAACAGGTCGGCGGCCTTGGTCAGGGCAGCGGCGCGCACCGATGGCTCGGTGGTTTGCCAGTCCATGGCAAAGTTGCTGGCGCTGATGAGCGCGGTTTCGACATCGGCGGCGGTGGCTTCCACCAGCTGGCCGACGATGTCGCTGCGCTGCGCCGGGTTGGTGACGTTCAGCTGCGGCTGGCCGACGCTGAGTTCACCGGCCAGCAGCGGCGCGGCGTGCCAGCTGCGCGGCGCGGCCAGCGCATCCGCCAGCTCGCGCAGCACGTTTTCATTGGCCAGGTCGAAACCGGCCGAGTTCTTGCGCCCGGCGCCGAACATGTCCAGCGGCAGGGCGATGCCCGGATGCGGCAGGCCGCCCTGCTCGCGCGCAGCGGCCACCGGATCGCGCAGCAGCGACTCGATCGGAATCGCTTCATCGACGATCTGGTTCACGAACGAGGAGTTGGCGCCGTTTTCCAGCAGGCGGCGCACCAGGTAGGCCAGCAGTGTTTCGTGGGTGCCGACCGGGGCGTAGATGCGGCACGGCTTGTCCAGATTGTCCTTGCCCACCACCTGGTCGTACAGCGATTCACCCATGCCGTGCAGGCACTGGAATTCATAGTCGCTGATGCCGTCGCGCTTGGCCCAGGTGTAGATGGTCGACAGGGTTTGCGCGTTGTGGGTGGCAAATTGGGGATAAATCAGGCCTTGTGCACCGAGCAGTTTTTGCGCGCACACCAGATACGAGACGTCGGTATACACCTTGCGGGTGTAGACTGGATAGCCGCTCATGCCGTCCACCTGGGCGCGCTTGATTTCCGCATCCCAGTAAGCGCCTTTGACCAGGCGCACCATGAACTTGCGGCCGCTGCGCCTGGCCAGGTCGATCAGGTAGTCGATCACGAACGGGCAGCGTTTCTGATACGCCTGCACCACGAAACCGATGCCTTCGAAACCGGCCAGTTCCTGGTCGTGCGCCAGCGCTTCCATCAGGTCCAGCGACAGTTCCAGGCGGTCAGCCTCTTCCGCGTCGATGTTCAGGCCGATGTTGTAGTGCTTGGCCAGCAGCACCAGCTGGCGCACGCGTGGCAGCAATTCTTCCATCACGCGGGCGCGCTGGGCGCGGCTGTAGCGCGGGTGCAGCGCCGACAGTTTGACCGAAATGCCCGGGCCGTTGCGGATGCCGCGGCCGTTCGAGGCCTTGCCGATGGCGTGAATGGCGGTTTCGTAGGAGGCGTAGTAGTTTTTGGCGTCGGCCTCGGTCAGCGCCGCCTCGCCCAGCATGTCGTAGGAGTAGCGGTAGCCGCGCGCCTCGTTGGCCTGGCCGTTCTTGATCGCTTCATCGATGGTCTGGCCGGTGACAAACTGGTTGCCCAGCATGCGCATCGCCAGGTCCACGCCCTTGCGGATCAGCGGCTCGCCGCCTTTGGCGATCAGCTTGGTCAGCGCCGAACCGAGGCCGGCCTCGCTGTTGGTGCCCACCAGTTTGCCGGTGATCAGCAAGCCCCAGGTGGCGGCATTGACGAACAGCGAGGGCGACTCGCCCAGGTGCTTGCGCCAGTCGCCCTTGCTGATTTTGTCGGCGATCAGGCGGTCGGCGGTGGCGTTGTCGGGAATACGCAACAGTGCTTCAGCCAGGCACATCAGCGCTACACCCTCGTCCGAGGACAGCGAAAACTCGTGCATCAGGGCGTCCACGCCGGAGGCGCGGGTGCGCTCCGCGCGCACCGAGCTGACCAGTTTATGGGCCAGTTGCTGGGCTTGCTGGAGGCTGGCGTCGTCATGGTTTTTCAGCTGGCCGAGCAGCCATTGAACGGCGCTGACTTCATCCTTGCGATAGGCTGCGGTGACTGCTGCGCGCAGGGGAAGCGGGTCGCGCAGGACTTCCGCGCGCAGGGCGGCGAACGGGGTGAAACCGGAGGTGGTTGCTGCTTGCATGGGGGTACTCTCAATTGAAATTTTTGAGCCGGTCCACCTACAAAAACACGCCCGGTCAGCAAGGCTGGCGAGGCGTGATTTCTGGTGAACTGCTAATGATTCGATTGTAGAGGGATTTCTTCCGGATTAATTCTGATAATACAAGGTACTAGCAATAGATAGTTTTTAGTGAGACAATTTAACCAAATAATATTTATTTGGGAGTTCCCGGAAATGTTAGACAAGATCAGCAAAAAAATCTTGATGGAATTGCAGAGCGACGGCCGTATCTCCAACGTGGAGCTGGCCGCGCGGGTGAACCTGTCGCCCGCTGCCTGCCTGGAGCGCGTGCGCAAGCTGCACGAGTCCGGGTACATCATGGGTTACACCGCGCAACTGAATCCGCAGCTGCTGGATGTCTCCCTGCTCGTCTTTATCGAGGTTGTGCTGGATCGCACCACGCCCGAAGTGTTCGACGCCTTCAAACACAGCGTCCAGGTGATTCCGGAAGTGCTGGAATGCCACATGGTTGCCGGCGGCTTCGACTATCTGGTCAAAGCGCGCGTCAAGGACATGGCCGCCTACCGCGAATTCCTGGGCAAAACCCTGCTGCAGAAAGGCGTGCGCGAGACGCACACCTACGCAGTCATGGAAGAAGTGAAGAATACCACCAAGT
>NZ_JBCNLB010000038.1:0-15819 GCF_039595735.1 Duganella sp. | reverse complement strand
TATCATGGAATTAGCCAAGTCTTTCGAGCCTGCCGACATTGAACAGTTCTGGCGCAGCGAGTGGGAAGCGCGCGGTTACTACACCGCCACCCTCGACGCCGGCAAACCTTCTTTCAGCATCCAGCTGCCGCCGCCGAACGTCACCGGCACCCTGCACATGGGCCATGCTTTCAACCAGACCATCATGGATGGCCTGACCCGCTACCACCGCATGCTGGGCCACAACACCGCCTGGATTCCTGGCACCGACCACGCCGGCATCGCTACCCAGATCGTGGTGGAGCGCCAGCTGGACGCGCAGAAAGTCTCGCGCCATGACCTCGGCCGCGAAAAATTCATTGAAAAAGTCTGGGAATGGAAAGAGAAATCCGGTTCCACCATCACCGGCCAGATGCGCCGCCTGGGCGCCTCGCCGGACTGGAAGCGCGAATACTTCACCATGGACGCCGAGCGCTCCAAGGTGGTCACCGAAGTGTTCGTGCGCCTGCACGAGCAGGGCTTGATCTACCGCGGCAAGCGCCTGGTCAACTGGGACCCGGTGCTGGGCACCGCCGTCTCCGATCTGGAAGTGGTGTCGGAAGAGGAAGACGGTTCGATGTGGTACATCAAGTACCCGCTGGCCGATGGCAGCGGGCACCTGACCGTCGCCACCACCCGTCCTGAAACCATGCTGGGCGACGTCGCCGTGGCGGTGGACCCGACCGACGAGCGCTATCAGCCGCTGGTCGGCAAGATGCTGACGCTGCCGCTGGTCGGCCGCGAAATCCCGATCATCGCCGACGAATACGTCGACAAAGCTTTCGGCACCGGCTGCGTGAAAATCACCCCGGCGCACGACTTCAACGACTACGCCGTCGGCCAACGCCACAAGCTGGCCATGCCGTCCATCCTGACGCTGGACGCCAAAATCGTTGCTGACGCGCCGGCAGCCTACCGCGGCCTGGACCGCTTTGACGCGCGTAAAAAAATCGTCGCCGACCTGGAAGCCCAGGGCCTGCTGGAAGAAGTCAAGAAGCACAAGCTGATGGTGCCGCGCGGCGACCGTACCGGCGTGGTCATCGAGCCGATGCTGACCGACCAGTGGTTCGTTGCCATGAGCAAGCCGGCGCCGGAAGGCACGTTCAATCCGGGCAAATCGATTGCTGAAGTGGCGCTGGAAAAAGTGGCCACCGGCGAAATCAAGTTCGTGCCGGAGAACTGGAGCACCACCTACAACCAGTGGCTGAACAACATCCAGGACTGGTGCATCTCGCGCCAGCTGTGGTGGGGCCACCAGATCCCGGCCTGGTACGACGACGCCGGCAACATCTTCGTCGCCAAGACCGAGGAAGAAGCCAAGGCGCAAGCTGCCGCCAAAGGCATCACCGCGCCGCTGCGCCGCGACAACGACGTGCTGGACACCTGGTTCTCGTCCGCACTGGTGCCGTTCTCGACCCTGGGCTGGCCGGAAGAAACGCCGGACATCAGGGCCTTCCTGCCATCGTCGGTGCTGGTGACCGGCTTCGACATCATCTTCTTCTGGGTGGCGCGCATGGTCATGATGACCGCGCACTTCACCGGCAAGGTGCCGTTCGAAACCGTGTACGTGCACGGCCTGGTGCGCGACTCGCAGGGCCAGAAGATGTCCAAGTCCAAGGGCAACACGCTGGACCCGATCGACCTGATCGACGGCATCGGCGTCGACGCGCTGGTGGAAAAACGCACCACCGGCCTGATGAACCCGAAAGCCGCCGAGAAGATCGCCAAGGCCACCCGCAAGGAATTCCCGGAAGGCATCGCCGCTTACGGCACGGACGCGGTGCGCTTCACCATGGCATCGTATGCCTCGCTGGGCCGCAACATCAACTTCGACCTGGGCCGCTGCGAAGGCTACCGCAACTTCTGCAACAAGATGTGGAACGCCACCCGCTTCGTGATGATGAACACCGAAGGCAAGGACTGCTCGGCCTCGGAGGCCGACCTGTCGCAGGCCGACAAGTGGATCATCTCGCTGCTGCAAAAGGCCGAGCTGGAGGTGGCCAAGGGCTTCGAGGACTACCGCTTCGACAACATCGCCTCGGCCATCTACAAGTTCGTGTGGGACGAGTACTGCGACTGGTATCTGGAAGTGGCCAAGGTGCAGGTACAGAGCGGCACCGAAGGCCAGCAGCGCGCCACCCGCCACACCCTGCTGCGGGTGCTGGAAGTGGTGCTGCGCCTGGCGCATCCGGTGATTCCGTTCGTGACCGAAGCGCTGTGGCAAGCCGTGGCGCCGCTGGCCGGCAAGACCGGTGACTCGATCATGCTGCAACCGTACCCGATCGCCAACACCGCCAACATCAACGAATCGGCCGAGGCCTGGATGCAGCAGTTGAAGGCGCTGACTGACGCGACCCGCAACCTGCGTGGTGAAATGCAACTGGCGCCGTCGCTGCGGGTGCCGCTGATCGTCGAGCCGGGCAATGCCGAGGAAAAGGCGGCAATGGAAGGCTACGCGCCGTACGTGCAGTCGCTGGCCAAGCTGGCGGAAGTGCAGATCGTCGACGCGCTGCCGGATTCGCCGGCGGCCGTGGCCATCGTCGGCACCACCAAGCTGATGCTGAAAGTGGAAATCGACGTCAAGGCTGAGCGTGAGCGTCTGACCAAGGAGATCACCCGCCTGGAAGGCGAGATCAACAAGGCCAACGGCAAGCTGTCGAACGAAAGCTTCGTGGCGCGCGCGCCGGCCGAAGTGGTGGCGCAGGAGAAGGAACGCGTGGCCAACTTCTCGGCCACCCTGGCCAAGATGCGCGAGCAGATCGCCAAGCTGCCAGCCGCCTAACCAGTCATTCCGTCCAGCAGTCCGCAATCCGGGGTCAGGTCCGTCATTTCTACACGAACTCTGCCGTAGCAGTAAGCTACGGCAGAGTTCGTGTAGAAATGACGGACCTGACCCCGGAGTTTTATCAGCCGCTGCGGCGCTTGGATTGGGTGGTGTGGGGGGCCAGTACGAAGGTGCAGCTGAGCAGATGGTCGCGCTCCGCGGTGCGGGGATGGCTCATCAGCTCGCACAGGCGCTCCAATAGCTGGTTGGCTTCTTTCAATTCGGCCTCGCTCAGCCATGCTTTGTTGCGCCCTGCCCATAATTGACGCGACGGGCCTTCGGTGACTGGGTCCTCCGCTTCCAACGCCGTAACAAAGTCTTTTTCCGCCACTTGCATCAGGCCGCGGGCGAATTTGCGCAATGCCGTGATATGGCGCTCGCTGTCGGTTTTATAGGCCAGCCGCAATGGCTGCGATGGCCGGCCAGCCAGCTGGTAGCGGCGTTCGTCGCCATCGCCATCCAGCTCGGTGACAAGCTTGCCCTTGCAGAGCAGTTTCAGGTGGTAGTAGAGGCCGTCCGCATGGCGGCCTAACTCCAGCGCCAGCTCCGCCACGCTGCCCTCACCGCCAAGCGCAGCCAGTGTGTCGACCAGCTCCTGGCGGATCGGCGATGAGAGCAAGGTAATCAGCTCGGGATCACTGATCGCCCGGTAGTCAATTGTCATGATTTTTGCTGCCGTTGAAAAATACCTATATTATTTCAACAAACAACCACACGCAAGCGCATGCCAATGAAAACCAGATTGCTGATGCTGATGTCGCCCCAGTTCTGCGCCGCCGCGCTCGCAGGCCCGCTTCAAGAGGATGTGACATTCGTCCGCCAGACCATCGCCAACGAGCATCCCGACATAGCTTTTTCCACCAATCCGCAAACGCTGGACGCGGCACTGGCAACAATCGCCGCAACCCCAGACACGCTATCGCGCGACGAAGTCTGGCGCCGGCTGTCAACGCTGAATCCGCTGTTGGCCGACGCCCATCTTTTTATCGGCTATGCCGACTGGCGCGGCGACACCGTCGCGCACCTGCAAGCCGGTGGCGGTCTGTTCCCTTTGGAAGTGGAGATTGCTGGCGAAGGCAAGTTGCACGTCAAGGCGGCACTGGGCGGTGCCAAGAGCGATCTGGCCGGCGCTCGCATCACGGCCATCAACGGTGTCCCGGCCAAGGCGGCGATCGCCGCGGTGCTGCAACGGGCACATGGCGACACGCCGCTGTTCCGCGCGCATCTGGCATCGCAACGCTGGTGGCTGTATCACTTGAAACTGTATGGTGAAACGGCGCATTATCAGCTGGACTTGGAGCGCGACGGGCGGCACTGGCAAGTGACGCTGCCCGCCAGCACGCAACCGCCAGCCATCATGCGCGCCAACGATGTGCCGTTCCACTTCGAAATTCATCCGGATGGCAGCGCGACGCTAACGGCTGGCAGCTTCGATCACATGCTGAAGGAACGCCTGCTGACGCTGACTCAAGCAGCCTTCGAACAACTGCGCCAACAGCGGATTACCAGGCTCTACATCGATATCAGCGAGAACGGTGGCGGCGATGATGACTTGTGGCTGGATGGGCTGATGCCCTACCTCGCCAGCAAGCCCTACCGCACCGGCTCCACTTATACGAAGAAAAACGCCCGCGGCGAAATCCTGACCTGGCATCAGCCGCAAACCGATAAGCTGTACCAAGGCAAAGTGGTAGTCATAATTGGCCCCGCTACCTATTCCTCGGCCATTCTGTTCGCCAATGTGATGCAGGACTTCGGCTTCGCCACGCTGGCTGGCGTCGGCAATGCAGCGCGACGTACGCAATCTGGCGGCATCCGCAAGTTCACGTTGCCGCATAGCGGCCTGGTGCTATGGGTGCCGCGCTTTATCCTCGATCCGCCGGCCGCCAGCGCGCACCGCGCCACGCTGCTGGCACCGCGCTGATTACTGCGCCAGCAGTTCCGCGTAGCGCGGAAGGTCGATGTTGCCGCCGCTGATGATGATGCCCACGCGCTTGCCTTGCAGCCGCTCTTTGATCACGCGCGCGGCCGCCAGGCCCAGGCAGCCGGTCGGTTCCACCACCATTTTCATGCGCTCGGCAAAAAAGCGCATCTCGGCGCGCAACTGTTCATCGCTGGCCGTCAAAATATCATTCACATCGCGCTGGATGATCGGGAAGGTCAGATTGCCCAGATGCTGCGTCTGCGCGCCATCCGCAATCGTCTTCGGCGTATCGATGTGCACAATGCGGCCGCTGCGGAATGACTGCTGGCCATCGTTGCCCGCCTCAGGCTCCACGCCGTAAATGGTCGCCTTCGGCGACAACGCGCGCGTCGACAGCGCCGTGCCCGCCAGCAGACCGCCACCGCCCAGCGGCGCGAGCACAAAGTCCAGCGGCCCCACTTCTTCCAGCAATTCCTTGGCCGCCGTGCCCTGCCCTGCAATAACATCCGGGTGGTCATACGGCGGAATCAAGGTCAGCCCATGCCGGGCCGCCAGATCACGGCCGATCTGCTCGCGGTCTTCCTTGTAGCGGTCGTAAATCACCACCTGCGCGCCATAGCCCTTGGTGGCCGCCACCTTGGCCGCTGGCGCATCGTGCGGCATGACAATGGTGGCCGGCACGCCCAGCAGCCTGGCCGACAAGGCAATCGCCTGCGCATGGTTCCCCGACGAGAATGCCACCACACCCGCCTTGCGCTGCTCCGGCGTGAACCTGGCCAGCGCGTTGTAGCCGCCGCGGAATTTGAACGCCCCCATGCGCTGCAGGTGCTCACACTTGAAGAACACTTCAGCACCCAGCGCCTGGTTGACGGTGCGCGAGGTTTTCACCGGCGTCGCATGCGCCACGCCGGCGATGCGCTCCGACGCGGCAACCACGTCGGCAAAGGTAGGGAGTTGCAGTTCACTCATGATGTGGTTCCTGTGGTGGTTAGCGCGCGTCGTTGTACACGGTGGCGCGGGATACGTTGAGATAGGCGGCGACGATGTCCATCGCCCGCCGCACGTCGCTCAGGCCGGATTCTTTGAGTTCGCGCATCAGGGCCTTGCGCTCGTCGGCCTTCAAGGCGCGCGGCGTGGTGCCGAGGCGGGCCGCAAACTGGTCGATGCGCAGGCGGATGGCATCCGCCCCGCTCGGCCCCATGGTTTCGCTGACGGCCGCCGCCGTGTCCACGCTGCCGAATTGCGCCAGCATGGTGTTCAGGCTGCGAAACACGGTCAGGTCGACGTTCAGGCACAGCGCCGCCACATACTGGCCGCCGCTGTCCTTGATGCCGATCGAAGTGCTCTTGGCCAGCCGGCCGTCGGGAAAGGTGTTGGGGTAGTTGGCGATGACCTGCTCGAAGGCTGGATCGGCCGCTCGCGCCAGGCCCAGCTCGGTGGCCGGCGCACCCACGCTGCGGCCGGACAGATTGTTGTGGATGGCCAGGATGGCGTGTTCCGGCTCGGTCAGGTCGTGCAGCACCACTTCGCAGAACGGCGCCAGGGTTTTGCCCAGGCCGTCTGCGACCTGCTGCAACTGTTCAAGCAAATTTTGATGTTCAGATGTCTTTTGCATCTAAACATATTATCTTATTTTAGATTTTTTGTGTAAATCAAGGTCCAGGCTGGCGTTCTTGCCGGTTTTCTCTTGGCTCGGTTTGCATCACGCCGGGACTGTCAGACTGCCGGCTATCCGAACTGTTGCCGCCCAGTGCGGGCGCTGGCTTGCGTTCCGGACCGTGTGCGCGGCCGGGTACGCCGCCCTTGTCAACACCCTGGCCGCTGGTCGCACCTTCCGTACCGGAACGGCTGCCGGCAATGCCGTCCACCGCACCGGGGCCACCGATGGATTGATCGTGATGTGTGCTCATGGCGCTATCCTCCTTTAGGTCATCATAGAAAAGCCCGACCGGCACGGCCATCAGTCCGCATCCCTTGGCGCTGTAGGATTTTGGACGATAAGCTCTAATTTCGCGCCGCTGCACGTTCGTATAATCAGCGGACAACGATAACTTTTGGAGACAACCATGAAATTGCTCGCATTCATCGCCGCAGCGGCCCTGACCATGTCACCGGCCTTTGCCGACAATACCTCCCCGGCCGGCCTGTGGAAAAACATCGACGACGAGACCGGCAAGCCGAAAGCCTTGATCCGCATTACCGAAAACAATGGCGTGCTGAGCGGTCAGATTGAAAAGCTGTTCCAGGAAGCCAACGAAGACCCGAATCCGAAATGCGACAAGTGCGAAGGCGCACGCAAGGATCAGCCGATCATCGGCATGACCATCCTGTCCAATCTGAAGAAAGACGGCGATGAATACGCCGGCGGCGAGATCCTTGATCCGAAAAACGGCAAGGTCTACAAGAGCAAGCTGCGCCTGGCCGACGGCGGCAAGAAACTGAACGTGCGCGGCTACATCGGCGTACCGATGCTGGGCCGCTCGCAGACCTGGGTGCGCCAGGACTAATTGCGCTGTATTTTGTGACCGACGCCGCTGATGCGCTGCTCTGGCTCGCCGGTCGACCGCCAGTTGACGGTTTGCTGAATGCCCGCCACCACCATGACGGCTTTCGGCGCCAGCGTCAGGGCGACCTTGTTTTCCGCACCGTTCATTTCCAGGCTGGCGCAAGTGCCGGTCAAGGTGATGTTGTGCTGGGTGCCGTCGATGAACACGCGCCGGCCCTCGCACGGAAAGCTGCGCACATATCCATTCCCTGAAATGGCAATCTGATCCTTGTCGACCGTGATTTCGCCCACCGCATTGTCGGCCATGGCGCCGTGGGCGGTACACACAAGGACGCCAGCCAGGGCGATCGTTCGTAATGCGAGCATGCCGCCTCCCTCATCTGTTTAAGTTTCCGGCATTGTAGAAATTAACAGAAGAGTTCGGCGCACGCCTGCCATCATCAAGGCCGCAGGCCTTTGCCGGTGGCCGTCCAGTAGATGCCGCCCATCAAATGCGCCAGGTACTGCGGATCGCGGTACATATTGCCGTCGTGGCCGAGGGCCGTGACGAACACGCGGCCCTTCTCGGCGTAGTGATACCAGCTCAGCGGGTGATCCTTGCCCATGCCGTACGACACTTGCCCCGGCCAGATCTTGGTCGGGTCGTAGCTGCTCTCGTCCACGTTCAACACCGGGTTGATCTTGATCTTGTACGGATCGTCAAACACATAAAACTCGTCACTCCAGATCCAGTGGTCTGGCAGGCCAAAGGTGGCGGGGAATTTTTTATCGACCACATCCACCACGCCGGTCTGCAGCATCGGATGGTTGCCCGTGCGGCGGCCGATCAGCTTTTCGTACCATGGCCAGGTGTTGGGCGGAATGATCAGTGAGCGGTGCACCAGCATGGCGTTGCCGCCGGCCTTCATGTACTCCTCAAACTTCTTGCGGCGCGCTTCGTTCAGCTCCTCCGGCGGCGTGTTCAGGAACATCACGGCGGCGTACTGCTTGAGGTCGCCGTCGAAGACTTCCGGCTTGTTGGTGTAGGTCATCTCAAACGCATGCAGCTTGCCCAGCCGCTCGAAGCTTTCGCGCGCGATCGGGATGTACTCGTAGTGGTACTTGCTGGACATGGCCAGCACCAGGATCTTGTACTGGGTGTCGGCCTGCGCGCCCGACACCATCATCAAACCGGCCGCAGCGGCCAGCACCAGTTTCTTCATCGTCTCCTCCAGTAAAGTTAGCGCTAACATTTTTGTCATAGTCTAACCCAAGGTGATACGATTTGGTCAAATGAAAATAATTCTCAACTTCGTTGGTATCGTGGCGGTCATTCTGGGCGTGCTGGGCATTTTCCTGCCGTTGCTGCCGACCACGCCTTTTCTGTTGCTGGCATCGGCCTGCTTCGCGCGTGCTTCGCCGCGCATGCACAACTGGCTGCGCACCAACCGCGTGTTCGGTAAATACCTGCGCGATTACGAAAACGGCCGCGGCATTCCGCTGCGCGGCAAGGTGTGGATTCTGATTTTTATGTGGGGATCGATGAGTTATTCGATCTGGCGCACCGATCACCTCTGGGTGCGCCTGCTGATCATCACGGTTGGCGCCTGCGTCACCATTTATCTCACGCGCTTCGTGCCGACCATGCGTATTCCGCCAGCCCCTGCTGACGGCGAATGATGTTCATCAGCGTGCGCAGCGCCGGGTGCTTGTGGCGGCGGCTGCTGTAGTACATGTGGAACGGTTCGCCTTTGGCGGCGTGCTCCGCCAGCACCATGCGCAGGCTGCCCTGATTCAGTTCATCGGCAATGCGCTGCTCCAGCAGATAGGCCAGGCCCATGCCGGCTTTGGCGGCGGCGATGGTGGTGGCGGTGTCGTTGATGGTGATCACGCCCGGCACGCGCAGCCGGCGTCCCCGGCTGAGTTCCCATTTGTAGCTGGAGTTATCGCCCAGCAGCAGTTGCAGGCAAGTGTGCTGCGCCAGGTCGTCCGGATGCTTTAATGGCGCATGCGCATCGAGATAGGACGGCGCGGCGGCGATGACCCAGCGCTGTGCTTTGCTAAGCGGCACGGCAATCATGTCTTCCGGCACATAGTGACCGTAGCGGATGCCGGCGTCATAGCCTTCCGCGACGATATCGATCGGCCGGTCTTCCACCACCACAGTCAGCCGCACTTGCGGGCACTGGCGCGCGAATTCCGGCAGCGCCGGCGCGATCAGCAGATGCGCCGCATCGGAAAACACGTTGAGGCGCAGTTCTCCGAAACGGCCGCTGCCGGGGGCTTCCAGTCCGGCCAGCGCATCGCCAATCTTGTCGAAGCCTTCCTCGATGCGCTGCGCCAGCTCGCGGCCGACATCGGTAGGCGAAACGGCGCGGCTGGTGCGGTTAAGCAGCTTGGCCGACAACCGCTCCTCCAGCCGGCGCATGGCGTGACTGGCCGCAGACGGCGTCAAACCCAGCTGTATGGCCGCGCCCTTGAAGCTGCCGGCGCGCATGATGGCGAGGAAAACCCTGAGGTCGGCAAGGTCGACCCGGTCGAAAATAGACATGAATATGGCTCAATCTAACGATGAATCGTGTTCAACCTCAAATCTTACCATGCGGTGCTATAAATGCTGTCTTTGGAAAAGGACAAACTCATGAAGCAGAGAACATTCGGCCGTACCGGCAGCACTGTATCGGAAATCGGCTTTGGGGCCTGGGCCATCGGCGGCGCCTGGGGCGATGTCAGCAAGGAAGATGCCAAGGCGGCGCTGCACGCGACGCTGGATTCCGGCGTGACCTTTATCGATACCGCCGACGTCTACGGCGACGGCCGCTCGGAACAACTGATCGCGGAAGTATTGAAGGAGCGCGGTGGCGACAAACCTTACGTCGCCACCAAGCTCGGCCGCCGCCTGTCACCGCATGTGGCGGAGGGTTATAACAAGCAGAACCTGACCGCCTTCGTCGAGCGCTCGCTGGTCAACCTGCAGACCGATTGCCTGGATCTGGTTCAGCTGCACTGCCCGCCGCCGGCGGTCTACTATCGGCAGGAAGTGTTCGGCTACATGGACGATCTGGTTGCGGCCGGCAAGATCCGCCACTATGGTGTTTCGGTGGAAAAAGTGGAAGAAGCGCTGAAGGCGATCGAATATCAGAACGTGCAATCGATCCAGATCATCTACAACATCTTCCGCCAGCGCCCTGCCTCGTTGTTTTTCGCGGAGGCGAAAAAGCGCCAGATCGGCGTGATTGCGCGCGTGCCGCTGTCGTCCGGTCTGCTGACCGGCAAGATGACCGCCAACACCGCGTTCGCGGCAGATGACCACCGCGCCTTCAACCGCAACGGCGAAGCTTTCGACAAGGGCGAAACCTTCTCCGGCGTGCCGTATGCCGTGGCGCTGGAGGTGGTGGAAGAAATCCGCAAGCTGGTGCCGGCCGGCGCCACCATGGCCGAATTCGCGCTGCGCTGGATTCTGATGGAGGACGCTGTCAGCACCGTGATTCCGGGCGCGCGCAACGCGGCGCAGGCGCAAGCCAACAGCCGCGCCAGCGCACTGCCGGCCCTGCCGGCGGACACCATGGACGCGCTGCGCGAGCTCTACCGCAACCGCATCGCGCAGTACGTTCACCACAGCTGGTAATCAGCTGGCCTGCCTGGTCGGCATCACCACCACCTGCTGCAGGTTGACGTGCTTGGGCTGGTCGGCCAGGAAGCCGACCACCTCGGCCACGTCCTGCGGCTGCAGGAAGTCCATGGTCTGCGCCGCGCCAGCGAACCAGTCCTTGGCGCCCTGGAAGGTCCAGTGGCCTTGCAGCTCGGTTTCGGTGATGCCGGGTTCGATCAGCGAGACGCGGATATTCTTCGGCCCCAGCTCGGCGCGCAGGTGGCGGCTCAGGTGGCTGACGTAGGCCTTGGTGCCGCTGTACACCGCGAAGTATGGATAGATGTTCTGCGCCGCGATCGACGAGGTGTTCACCAGATCCGCCAGCGCGCCCTGCTCCGCGCTCTTGACCAGCTGCGGCACGAAGGCCGAGATTACACGCATCACACCAGTGACGTTGAGATCGATCTGGTGTTCCCAGGCGCCCATTTCGCGCGCTTCGACCGCCCCCGGCAGCATTACACCCGCATTGTTGAAGACCAGGCTGGCCGGGCCATAGGTCTGTTCCACCGCCGCCGCAGCGGCATCAGCCGAAGCCTGATCGGTGACATCCACCGCCAGCGCCAGCGCTTCGCCGCCGGCAGCCCGAATCTCGTTCACAGCCTGTTCCAGCACATCTTTACGACGCGCCAGCAAAGCGACCTTGGCGCCGCGTGCGGCCAGCAGTTTGGCGGTGGACAGGCCGATGCCGCTCGAAGCCCCGGTAATAACAGCAACACGATTTTGCATGGTAGTTCTCCTGTTGGGTTGAAAGACAGGTGAACTATAGCTCCGCCACCCCAACCAAAGTAGTGGCCAAATGCCGTTTCAATAGCAACTAAAAGTTGATATAAAACTGCTCGCTGTTCAACAGGCGTTCGACAGCGAAGTCGATAAAGCGGCGCACGCGAGCGGGCATGTCGGTCCGCTGCGGAAAATAGAGGTAAAAGCCCATGCGTGCGCTGACAAACTCGGTCAGCAGCGGTTTCAGCTTGCCCGCGCGGATGGCGGCGCTGGCGTTGATGCTGTCGATCTGACCGATGCCCACGCCGGACAGCACAGCGTGCATTTCGGTATCGGGATCGTTGCTGAGCAGGACCGGCCGCACGTGGTGGAACACAGTGCCGCCATCGATCTCGAATTCCCACGCCATGGGTTTGCCGCTGCCCGGCTGGCGGTAGGCGGTGCAGCGATGCGCCGCCAGATCCGACAGGCTGCGCGGCGTGCCGTGGCGCTTCAGGTAGGCCGGCGTGGCGCAGACGATTTGCTGCACCGGAAACAAACGGCGGCTGACGATTTGCGCATCGGGCGGATTGCCGCCACGGAAGCCGACATCGATGCGATCATGCACCAGGTCGGCAAAGCCATCTTCCTGGATCAGGTCGATCTGGATGTTCGGATAGCTTTGCTGAAACGCCATCAGCAAAGGCATCAGCACGCGGCGGCCGATGGAGCCGGACGCGGCCACGCGGATCAGGCCCTCATCCTCACGCGCGGCGTTACGGGCGCGGGCCAGCGCGCCGACCACGCCATCCAGGCTGGGCTTGATGGATTCCAGCAAACGCTGGCCCTCCTCCGTCAGCGAGCTGTTGCGGGTAGTGCGATGGAACAGGCGCACGCCCAGATGCTGCTCAAACTGACGGATGGTCTTGCTGACCGCTTGCGGCGTGGTGCCCTGCGCTTCCGCGACCTTGTTGAAACTGCCCAGTTCGGCAGCGCGGATAAAGGTCGAGATGGCGCGCAGTTCATCCATGTTTGCGTTTGGCCAGATGGCGGTCGAGGCTATTGGCGAAGTGCTGACGGTCGGCCTGGCTGAAGGCGGCGGGGCCGCCGGTGTCGACGCCGCTGCCGCGCAGCTCGTCCATGAAGGCGCGCATGGTCAGCAGCTGGGCGATGTTGTCGTTGGTGTAAAACTCGCCGCGTGGATTCAAGGCATGGCCGCCCTTCTTCAACACCTCCGACGCCAGCGGGATGTCGCCGGTGACGACCAGGTCGCCCGGTTCCAGCAGGCGCACGATTTCCTTGTCCGCCACGTCGGCGCCGGCCGGCACTTGCACCGAGCGGATGAAGCGCGATGGCGGCACGCGCAGCAGCTGGTTGGCCACCAGCGTGACTTGCATCTGCACGCGCTCGGCCACGCGGTAAAGAATTTCCTTGATGACGGCCGGACAGGCGTCGGCGTCCACCCAGATCTGCATTACAGATCGCTCCACAATTCGCCGTTGGGATTGGTGCGCGGCGGATTGACGCCGAAGTGTTTGTAGGCGGCAGCGGTGGCCACGCGGCCGCGCGGCGTGCGTTGCAGGAAGCCTTGCTGGATCAGGTAGGGCTCCAACACGTCTTCAATCGTATCGGCGGCCTCGCCGATAGCCGCGGCCAGGTTGCCGATGCCGACCGGGCCGCCGCCGAATTTGTACAGCACCGCTTCCAGCAGCTTGCGGTCCATGACATCGAACCCGACGGTGTCGACATCCAGCATCACCAGCGCGGCGTCGGCCACGGATTTGGTGATTTCGCCGTTGCTCTTGACTTCCGCGTAATCACGCACGCGGCGCAGCAGGCGGTTGGCGATGCGCGGCGTGCCGCGGGCGCGGCGGGCGATCTCGCATGCACCATCCTCGTCGATGTGCGCTTTCAGCAGTGCGGCGCTGCGGGTGACGATTTTGGTCAGTTCTTCGGTGGTGTAGAACTCCAGCCGGGCGACGATGCCGAAGCGGTCGCGCAGCGGGTTGGTCAGCATGCCGGCACGGGTAGTGGCGCCGACCAGCGTAAACGGCTGCAGGTCCAGCTTGACCGAGCGCGCGGCCGGGCCTTCGCCGATCATGATATCGATCTGGTAGTCTTCCAGGGCCGGATACAGAATCTCTTCCACCACCGGCGACAGGCGGTGGATTTCGTCGATGAACAAGACGTCGTTGGCCTCCAGATTGGTCAGGATGGCGGCCAGGTCGCCCGGACGCTCCAGCACCGGGCCGGACGTCTGGCGCAGGTTGACACCCATCTCGCGCGCGATGATGTTGGCCAGCGTGGTTTTGCCGAGGCCCGGCGGGCCGAACAGCAAGGTGTGATCCAGCGCTTCGCTGCGCTTGCACGCGGCGGAGATGAAAATCTCCAGCTGGTCGCGGATCTTGGCCTGCCCGACATATTCATCGAGATGCTTGGGACGCAGCGCGCGTTCGATCGCCTCTTCATTGGGAGAGGACGGCGCCGCGTCGATGATGCGCTGTTCGGTAAAATTGTCGGTCTGTATGCTCATACAGTTATTTTACCCTGCCTCGGCCATCAACTGGCCGGCGTTACTGGATGCCGAGACAGATGTACTTCACCACCAGATAATCGTCGATGCCATACTTCGAGCCCTCGCGGCCCATGCCGGACTGCTTGACGCCACCGAATGGCGCCGCTTCAGTCGAGATAATGCCGGTATTGACGCCCACCATGCCGCATTCCAGCGCTTCCGCCACGCGCCACACGCGGCCGATATCGCGCGCGTAGAAGTAGCTGGCGAGGCCGAATTCGGTGACATTGGCCTGCTGAATCACCTCGGCTTCAGTGTGGAAACGGAACAACGGGGCCAGCGGGCCGAAGGTCTCCTCCGTCGCCACCTGCATCTGCTGGGTGACATCGGCCAGCACGGTCGGCTGAAAGAACGAGCCACCCAGCGGGTGGCGCGCGCCGCCGGTCACCAGTCTGGCGCCCTTGGCCAGGGCGTCGGCAACGTGCTGCTCGACCTTGTGCACCGCCTTCTCGTCGATCAACGGACCTTGCGTGACACCCGGTTCCATGCCATTGCCAACCTTGAGCGCATTGACCGCGGCGGCCAGCCTGGCGGCGAAGGCGTCATACACGCCGTCCTGCACGTAGATGCGGTTGGCGCAGACGCAGGTCTGGCCGGTATTGCGGAACTTGGACGCCAGCGCGCCCTGCACTGCCGCATCCAGATCGGCATCGTCAAACACGATGAAGGGCGCGTTGCCGCCCAGCTCAAGCGACACCTTCTTGACGGTCGGTGCGCACTGCGCCATCAGCAGCTTGCCGACGGCGGTGGAGCCGGTGAAGCTCAGCTTGCGCACCAGCGGATTGGCGCACAGCTCGCCGCCGATGGCGCGGGCGTCGCCGGTGACCACATTCAGCAGACCGTTAGGCAGGCCGGCGCGCTGGGCCAGCTCGGCCAGCGCCAGCGCGGTGAACGGCGTGGCTTCGGCCGGCTTGACCACAATTGGGCAACCGGCGGCCAGGGCCGGGCCGACTTTGCGGGTAATCATCGCGGCCGGGAAATTCCACGGCGTGATGGCGGCGCAGACGCCGATGGCTTCCTTGGTCACCACGATGCGGCGGTCTTCCCATGGCGAGGGCAAAGTATCGCCGGCCACGCGCTTGGCTTCTTCCGCAAACCATTCGATGAAGGAAGCGGCGTAGGCGATCTCGCCGGAAGCTTCGGCCAACGGCTTGCCCTGCTCGGCCGTCATGATGGCGGCCAGGTCATCGGTATTGGCGATGATCAGGTCGAACCACTTGCGCAGGATAGTGCTGCGGGCCTTGCCGGTCCGGGTTTTCCAGCCGGTCCAGGCGCGGTCGGCGGCGGCGATGGCGCGTTGGGTATCCTCCACGCCCATCTTCGGCACCGTGCCGATCAGTTCACCCGTAGCGGGGTTGGTGACCTCCACCTTGCCGCCGTCCTGTGCGTCGCAGAAGACACCGTCGATAAAAGCTTGCTGCTTGAGCAGGCTGCTGTCTTTCAATTGCATCTTGTCCTCCTTATCCGGCTGCAAATGACCAGCTTAGCGCGGAAACCCATTTGGAGGCGCCCGAAATTCGGGGTCAGATACCGTCTTGAATAGCAAGGCCTTTTGACAGGTAATTGGGATCAAAAGGCTTGCCGGTATGTATCACGCCATAAATGAGGTGTGCGAGTTTATGCATGACGGCGCTGATCACGG
>NZ_JBCNLB010000037.1:0-17286 GCF_039595735.1 Duganella sp. | reverse complement strand
GAACAGGACCGTGAAACGACTCTACGCCGATGATAGTGCTGCAACCAGTGTGAAAGTAGGTTATCGTCAAGCTAGTTATTTAGAAAAAGCCCCGTCAGGATAAAATCCGGCGGGGCTTTTTTGCGTTTACGCGTCCGTTTGTCACACCTGTTCCAGATTTGAACAGCATCTGTGCTTTTTCAGGCGTAAAACGCGTGGCATGGCGTTTGCTCAATGACTGCATAACTTTTTAAAACCAGTCAGGAGACAACCATGCAGCATTCCATCCGCATCCTCGCGGCCGCCGTCATCGCCACGGTGTCCATCTACGCTTACGCCCACGGTAACGTCACGCCGCAGGGCGTCGATACCACCGGCTTGCCGCCACTGGGCGACAAGTGGCAGGAGCAGAATCCCTACCGCGGCAACAAGCTGGCGTTGAAGATCGGCTCGTCCGCGTACAACCAGAACTGCGCGCGCTGTCACGGCCTGGAAGCCGTCACTGGCGGCATCGCGCCCGACCTGCGTCTGCTTGATCGCGACTGCGTCGACGTCAAGAACGAGAACAAGAAGAAGGCCTGCTACAAGGACACCGACGCTTACTACCTGGCCTCCATCCGTCACGGCAAGGTGCGTAACGGCGCGGTGTACATGCCGCCCTTTGAAGGCGTGTTCAACCAGGAAGCCATGTGGGCCATCAAGACCTACCTGGAAGCCCGTCGCGACGCCAGCAAATAATCGGAGGCCGCCATGCCCGTCTTTCGTATGCGCGCCGCCGCGCTGCTGGCGGCCGGCGCGGCGCTGCTGTGCGCCTCGACGCCGGCCAGTGCGGACTGGGACAAGATTCGTCAGTCCGGTCATTTGAAGGTCGCGGTCTACGATCAGTTTGCGCCGTTCTCTGATCGCAGCAGCGGCATCGATGTCGACCTGGCCAAGGCGCTGGCTGAAAAGCTGGGTCTCAAACTCAGTTTGCTGCCTTTCCCTGCGGGCGAAAACCTGAGCGACGATCTGCGCAACATGGTGTGGAAAGGACACTACCTTGGCTACGGTCCGGCCGACGTGATGCTGCATGTGCCGGTGGAACCACTGCTGATGAACGAGAGTCCCAAGGTGTCGATCTTCGCACCGTATCACGTCGAGACGGTGCGGCTGGTGCGCAGCGCGCGCAGCATGCCGGCGTTTGATGGCATCGATGCGCTGGCCGGCAAAACCATCGGCGTGGAGAAGGTGTCGATTGCCGGCATGGTGCTGCTGGGCGAAGGCAATGGCCGCTTCCGCGATCAGGTGCGCATTTTTGATACAGCTGCTGAAGCGCTGGCACAGTTGAAGGCCGGCCAGCTGGATGCGGTGCTGGCCAATCGCTCGGAGATCGAATCGGTGTTCCGCGACGATCCCGCATTCCCGTTGAATGAAGTGGCTTTCCAGCGTTTGCCGCGCGCCGGTTGGGCGGTCGGCATGGCGGTGCGCAAGGAGGATCAGGATATGGCGCGTCTGCTGCAGGCCGCTGTCAATGAGATGAAGGCCAGCGGCGAGCTGCAGGCCATCTTTGCGCGCCACGGTGTGCACGAGCAGTTGCCATGAAGCGCCTTGCGTACGCCGTGCTGCTGGCATGGCGTGGTGCGCTGGCTGCTGACGCGGCGCTGTCGGTTGACGTGGTTGGCGTCGCACCTTTGCCTGGCTTGGGGATTGATCGTGACCGCCTGCCGTATCAGGTGCAGACTGCCAGCGCGGCGGCGATGGGGCTGGGCGCGGGGCAGAATGCCGCCGAGTTCATGGCGCGCTCGCTGGCTGGCGTGAATGCCAATGAAATCTCCGGCAGTCCGTTCCAGAATGACCTGACTTTCCGCGGCTTTCGCGCTTCGCCGGTGCTGGGTTCCTCGCAGGGGATCTCGGTGTATCTGGATGGCGTGCGGGTGAACGAACCGTTTGGTGATGTGGTCAACTGGGACATGCTGCCGGAAGCGGCGATTGCCAATGTGCTGCTGACGCCTGGTTCGAATCCGCTGTTCGGACTGAATACGCTGGGTGGTGCGCTGGCGCTGACTACCAAGTCCGGCCGCAATCATGCCGGTGTGGAGGCCGGCATATCAGCAGCCAGCAATGGTCAGCGCCGTACTGATTTCGCTTACGGCTACGACAGCGGCCAACAGTGGCATGCGTTTGTCGCCGGCACCGGCTTTTCCGATCGCGGCTGGCGCGAGCGCTCGGATGGCCATCTCGGTAATCTGTATGCGAAGCTGGACGGCGCCGCCGGCGACAACCAGTGGAGCGTCGCCTTGCTGGCCGGGCGCAGTCGCCTGATCGGCAATGGATTGCTGCCGGACGAGCTGTATGCTGACAACCAGCGCGCGGTCTACACGTCGCCGGACGAAACTCGCAATCGCCTGCGGCAGCTGGTGTTCAACGTGATTCATCGATTCGATGAATACACCGAGCTGACGGCGATGGCGTATGCGCGCACCAGCCGTCGCAACACCGTCAACGGCGATGTCAATGAAGACGAGGACGAACATCCGGCAACCTGGAACACCACGCAGACACGCCAGTCCAGCCAGGGCGGCAATCTGCATCTGAGCATGGACGCTGGCGCCCATCAGCTGACCGCAGGTGTGAGCTTCGATCGCTCCAGTGTGCACTTCGCGCAGTTCGAGCAGGAGGCGTGGTTTGCACCGGACCGCACGGTGGTGACGGATGCGGATGAAGAGATCGAAACCGGCGCCTCGGTCAGCGGCCGGTCGCGCGCGGCCAGCGTCTACGCGGCCGACACCTGGGCGCTGGACGCTGACACCTGGCTGACGCTATCGGCTCGCTACAATCACGCGCAGGTCAGCAACCAGTTGCCGCCCAGTGATGCGGAGCGCTTCAGTTACCGGCGACTGAATCCTTCGCTGGGCATTGCGCACCGGGCTGCGGGCGGCTGGACGGTGTTTGCCAATCTGTCGCAGAGTAATCGCGTACCGACGGTGATTGAGCTGGGCTGTGCCGATCCTGAACAGCCGTGCCGTTTGCCAGTTGGTTTGCAGTCCGACCCGTATCTGAAGCAGGTGGTGTCGCGTACCGTGGAGGCGGGCGTGCGCAATGCGATGATGTCGGTCTCGCTGTATCGCACGGTGAATCGTGACGATATTCTGTTCCGCAGCGCGGGCGTGGCACAGCATGGCTACTTCGCCAATTTCGACCGCACGCGCCATCAGGGCGTGGACCTGGGCTGGAATCAGCGTTGGGGCGATTGGGCTGCCCGCATCAGCTACAGCTATCTCGATGCGGTGTATGACGTGGAGGGGAGTTTGTTCACCGGCGTGCGCGATGTGCATGTGAAGCCGGGCACGCGCATCGCTGGCCTGCCGCGCAATACGCTCAAGCTGGGCCTGGACTGGAACCCTGCGCCGCAACTCACGCTGGGAGCGGATGTCAGCGCTGTCTCCAGCCTGGTCGTGCAGGGCAATGAGGACGGACTGGCCGGCGGTGAAAGCAGTGTGGCTGGCTACGCCTTGCTCGGCCTGCGCGCCAGCTACCGGCCAGCGCCGAAGTGGGAGTGGTATGCGCGGGTGAACAATGCCGCCAATCGCCGCTACGCCAGCTTTGGTGCGGTGGGCGTCAATATGTTCGCCGGTAACGAGCCGCAGCAGTCGCGCTTTGTCGCTCCCGGCGCGCCACGCTCGGTGGCGGCCGGCCTGCGCTTCCGCTTCTAGAACTGATACTGGGCGCTGGCGCCCAGTATCCAGTTGCGGCCCGGCGCCGCTTCGTAATAGCGCTTGTTGGTGTCGCCCACGATCACCGAGCCAATATAGTGCTTGTCCAGCAGATTATTCAAACGCAGGAACTGCTTGAATCGCCAGCCTTGCCACTGCTGGCTGGCGTGGACGCGTGCATTGAGCACGCCGTAGCCCGGCGCCGCCTGGTCGGCATTGGCGTCTTCCGCGTAGATCTTGCTGCTGGCCAGCGCTTCCAGGGCGGCGCCGTAGCGGCCTTCTGCCGCCCGCCATGCCAGTTCGCCGTAGGCGTTGGCGTTGGGGATGCCCGGCAGGCGGCTGCCTTTCAGCACGGCGCCGAAGGCTGAGTCGTACACCGCGCGCAGGCTGGTGACGGCGACACGCGTACTCAGGCCGTATCCGAGGCTGCTGTCCAGCGACAGCTCCAGGCCCTGACGCAGCGTGCGGCCGGCGTTACGGTAGCTGGTGCGGCCGCCGCTGCTGGCGTCCACCACCAGTTCGTCGCGTGTGCGCACTTCAAACACGGCGGCGTTGAGCGAGGTGCCTTCGGCTGGACGTGCTTTGACGCCCGCTTCCAGATGCGTGCTGGTGGCCGGCTGCAGGCGGAAATTGAAGCCGCCGCCGGTGCCGGAGTAGAACAGCTCATTCAGCGTCGGCGTCTCGAAACCGCGCGCGGCGCTGGCATAGGCGTGCAGCACCGGCGAGAGCTGGTACATCACGCCTGCCACCGGTGTGGTGCGGCTGTACGACAGGCTGCCGCTGTCATTGCCATTGCCGAGGAAGTGATCGTCCACCGAAAACATCACGCTGCTGTGGCGCAGGCCAGCGCTCAGCAACCAGGGACCGGATTGCCATTCCGTCTGCAGGTAGGGATCGGTGTTGGTGACCTTGTCGTCCTCGTCGCGCCGCAGCGCGCCCTTGACGCCGAACTGCGTACCGATGAAGTTTTCGTAGCCTTTGCGCGCATCGCTGGAGCGGCCGTACTCGATGCCGATGGTGGTGCTCAGGCGGCCGCCGGCCAGCGCCGCGACGTGCAGCCAGTTGACATCGATGCCGTAGAAATCGCGGTCGAAGTCCACCACGCCGCCGGAATGCGTGGGCGGTGCCTGGAAGGCTTTGGAGAATGCCTGGTACTGAATCACGCTGCGGTTGCCGCCGTAGGCGGTGGCGCGCAGTTTGTCGTCGCCAAACCGTTGTTCCCAGCTGGCGCCGATCTGCTGGTGGTCGATGCTCTTGCGGGTGTTGTAGCGGTCGGCCAGCGTGCGTTTGGGCGTTTGCGTGTCTGTGCTATCGGTTTCACCGGCGCGCGGATCGCGCTGCCATGTGGCCCAGGTGACGCCCAGCGGGTCCTGCGTGTCGTTCTGGCGCAGGGCGTTGGCGACGATGTTCAGTTTTGCATCGGCCAATGGCGCCAGCGTCAGTTTGGCATACGCCTGGTCGCGGGTGGCGGCGCTGTGGGCGCGGTAGCCGTCGGTCTCAAAACGTGAGCCGTCGATGACGTAGCCGACATTCCCCAGTTTGCCCTGTGCGTTGAGGTCTGCCTTGCGGCTGCCGTAGCTGCCGGCCGACAGCGAGGTCTCAATCGATGGCGCCCCATCGCCTTCACGCGTGAACAGTTGAACCACGCCGCCCGAATGGTTGCCGTAGATGGCGGAGAACGGCCCGCGCAACACTTCGATGCGCTCTGCCATATCCAGATTGAAGGTTGCCGCCTGCCCCTGGCCGTCCGGCATGCTGGCCGGGATGCCGTCCGTGATCAGCTTCACGCCGCGTACGCCAAAAGCCGAGCGGGCACCGAAGCCGCGCGAGGATATCTGCAGATCCTGCGCGTAGTTCTGGCGGTTGGCCGCCACCAGTCCGGGCACGGCGGCCAGGGCTTCGCTGGCGTTGACGCGCGGCTGGGTTTCGGTGATGCGTGCTGCGTCGATGACGTCGATCGCCGCCGGCATGTCGAAGATGGTGTGGCCGACGCGGGTGGCGCTGATCACCACCGTGTCTTGCGGGACGCTAGCCTCCTCGGCAGCCATGGCGCTGCCGGCTGCGCACAGGGCGGCTACCGCATTCAGTCGAAATAAGTGTTTCATGTTGTCTCCGTGCTGGTTGGTCTTATGCCAGACCGGTAAGCAATATACCTGCCATCCGGATTTTGTGGTGGCACGTTGATTGCACCTCCTCGTCTATTTGTTCCGGGAGGTGACACCATGAAGCGAATTTGCCTGTTGCTGGCCGCGCTGTGCGGTCCAGTCTTTGCCGCGCCGCTGGCCTATGTGCCGAATGAGAAGTCCGGCAGCATCAGCGTGATCGATACCGCCAGCAGCGCTGTGCTGCGCGAGTTTGCGGCCGGCCAGCGGCCGCGCGGCGTGGCGGCTGATCCTTCCGGCACGCGGCTGTATGTCGCGGATGCCGCCGGCAGCGCCTTGCTGATGATCGACACCGCCAGTGGCGCCACCGCGCGCCGCATCCCGCTGGGCAAGTCACCGGAGGGTGTGAGCGCCTCGGCCGACGGCCGCTATGTGGCGGTGGCGGTTGAGGAGAGCAATAGCGTGGCGCTGGTCGATGCAAGCAGTGGCCAGCTGCTGGCCGATATCCCGGTGCAGGGCAAGAATCCCGAGCATGCGGTGTTCAGTCCCGATGGGCGCTGGCTGCTGGTCAGCGCCGAGGAGGCGGAGCAGGTGGATGTGATCGACGTCGAAGCGCGGCGCCAGACCGGCTCCGTGGCGGTGGGCCTGCGGCCGCGCGGCATGGGATTCAGCCCGGATGGCGCGCGTGCTTACGTGGCCTGCGAACTGGCCAACGCGGTGTATGTGGTGGACATGGCCAGCCGCGCCGCCATCGCCCGCATTCCCGCCGGGCGTAACGCCAATGGCATTGCCGTGCATCCGGACGGGCGCGAGGTCTACGTCTCCAATGGCATCGATGGCAGCGTGATGGTGATCGACACCGCCGCCAATACCGTGCGCGCCACCATCGCGGTCGGCAAGCGGCCGTGGAATATGGCGCTGACGCCGGACGGCGCGCGCCTGTATGTGGCCAATGGCCGTTCCAACAGCGTCTCCGTCATCGACACCGCCGGGGCGACGCGCCTGGCCGATATCGCCGTGCGCGAACTGCCCTGGGGTGTGGTGATCCGTTGAGCGACACACCTGTTCCAAAGCTGAACAGTGTGACACCGCATCAGGGCCGTTTCGCAGGGCACGCATGCTGGCACGGCGTTTGCGAAAAGGAGAGGGCGCAGTATCCGCAGCCGCAATCAGCGGCCTCCCAACCAAAGCAGAAAGAGGACGACATGAATCTTGCAGACATCAGCAAACTGGGCGTAGCCAATCCGTTCAAACAACGCTACGACAACTACATCGGCGGCAAATTCGTCGCGCCGGTCAAGGGCGAGTACTTCGCCAACGTTACGCCGATCACGGGTCAGGTCTTCTGCGAAATCGCGCGTTCCACCGCCGAAGATGTGGAACTGGCGCTGGACGCCGCGCATGCCGCCAAGGCCGCATGGGGCAAGACCTCTCCCGCCGAACGCGCCGGCATCCTGAACAAGATTGCCGACCGCATGGAAGCCAATCTGCAGCTGATCGCCACCGCCGAAACCATCGACAACGGCAAGCCGATTCGTGAAACCCTGGCGGCCGACATTCCGCTGGCGATCGATCATTTCCGCTACTTTGCCGCCTGCGTGCGCACGCAGGAAGGTTCGATCGCGCAGATCGACGCCGCCACCTACGCCTATCACTTCCATGAGCCGCTGGGCGTGGTCGGCCAGATCATTCCATGGAACTTCCCTATCCTGATGGCGGTGTGGAAGCTGGCGCCGGCGCTGGCCGCCGGCAACTGCGTGGTGCTCAAGCCGGCCGAGCAAACGCCTGCATCCATCATGGTGCTGCTGGAACTGGTTGCCGACCTGCTGCCGCCGGGCGTCATCAATGTGGTCAATGGCTTTGGCCTGGAAGCGGGCAAGCCGCTGGCGTCGAGCAAGCGCATCGCCAAAATTGCCTTCACCGGTGAAACCGGCACCGGCCGTTTGATCATGGGCTATGCGGCGCAGAACCTGATTCCGGTGACGCTGGAACTGGGCGGCAAATCGCCCAACATCTTCTTTGAAGATGTGATGGACGCCGATGATGACTTCTTCGACAAGTGCCTGGAAGGCTTCACCATGTTCGCGCTGAATCAGGGTGAAGTCTGCACTTGCCCGTCGCGCGTGCTGGTTCAGGAATCGATCTACGAGAAGTTCATAGCCCGCGCGCTGGAGCGCGTGGCCAAAATCAAACAAGGCAGCCCGCTGGATCCGAACACCATGATCGGCGCCCAGGCCTCGCAGGAGCAGCTGGAGAAAATCCTGTCCTACATCGACATCGGCAAGCAGGAAGGCGCGCAGGTGCTGGCCGGCGGCGAGCGCAATGTGCAGGGCGGCGATATGAAGGAAGGCTATTACGTGCGTCCGACCGTTTTCAAGGGCGACAACAGCATGCGCATCTTCCAGGAAGAGATCTTTGGCCCGGTGGTGTCGGTTACCACCTTCAAGGATGAAGCGGACGCGCTGCGCATCGCCAACGACACGCTGTATGGCCTGGGCGCCGGCCTGTGGACGCGCGACGGTGCGCGCGCCTTCCGCGTCGGCCGCGCCATCCAGGCCGGCCGCGTATGGACCAACTGCTACCACCTGTATCCGGCCCATGCCGCGTTCGGCGGCTACAAGCAGTCGGGCATCGGCCGCGAAAACCACAAGATGATGCTGGATCACTACCAGCAAACCAAGAACCTGCTGGTCAGCTATAGCCCGAACGCGCTGGGCTTCTTCTGATCATGGCCACCCTCATCGCCCGCGTCACCGCCACACCGGCAGCCCTCGCGCTGCTGGCGCGGCTGCGCAAGCTTTATGGACCGCTGATGTTCTTCCAGTCCGGCGGCTGTTGCGACGGCAGCGCGCCGATGTGCTTCCCGGCGGGGGAGTTCGACGTCAGCGAAACCGATGTCTATCTCGGCAACCTGGAGGGCACGCCGTTCTACATGGGGCGCGAGCAGTTCGAGTACTGGGAGCACACGCAGCTGATTATCGACGTGGTTCAGGGGAACGGCGGCATGTTCTCGCTCGATAACGGCAGCGGCGTGCGCTTCCTGACCCGATCGCGCCTGTTCAGCGATGAGGAACTGGCGGCACTGCAGCCAACTTGAACACACAGTACGTAAAACCATAATAAACAGGAGATCATCGTGCAGAAGAAAATTGTCGTAACGCTGGTGGGGGCTGCGGTCCTGTCGCTGGCACAGGCGGCCGACGTCACCACCGCCATGTTGAAGAATGCCGCCAGCAGCACCGACAGCGTGCTGTCGTTCGGCTTCGGCACCGAAGGGCAGCGCTACTCGACGCTGGCGCAGGTGAATACCAAAAACGTCAGCAAGCTGGTGCCGGCGTGGTCGTTTTCGTTTGGCGGCGAGAAGCAGCGCGGCCAGGAGTCGCAGCCGCTGATCTACAAGGGCAAGATGTTCGTGACGGCTTCGTACTCGCGCATCTTTGCGATAGACCTCAAGACCGGCAACAAGCTGTGGAAGTATGAACACCGCCTCCCGGACGGCATCATGCCGTGCTGCGATGTGGTCAATCGCGGCGCTGCCTTGTACGGCAATCTGGTCATCTTTGGCACGCTGGATGCGCAGCTGGTGGCGCTGGACCAGGAGACCGGCAAGGTGGTGTGGAAGGAGAAGGTCGACGATTACGCCGCCGGCTATTCGATGACGGCCGCGCCGCTGATTGCGGATGGGCTGCTGCTGACCGGTGTCTCGGGCGGCGAGTTTGGCATCGTCGGACGGGTCGAAGCGCGCAATCCGATGACCGGAGATCTGGTGTGGAGCCGTCCTACGGTGGAAGGCCATATGGGCCACCGCTATGACAAGGATGGCAACCCGATCGACAACGGCATCTCCGGCACCACCAACAAGAGCTGGCCGGGCGATTTGTGGAAGACCGGCGGCGCCTCGACCTGGATGGGCGGCACCTATGATCCGAAGACGGGCCTGGCCTACTTCGGCACCGGCAATCCGGCGCCGTGGAACAGCCACCTGCGGCCTGGCGACAATCTGTATTCCTCGTCCACCGTGGCGCTGGATGTGAAGACGGGCCAGATCAAATGGTCCTACCAGAACACGCCGAACGATTCGTGGGACTTCGACGGCGCCAACGAATTCGTCACCTTTGACATGAATGGCAAGCGTTACGGCGGCAAGGCTGACCGCAACGGCTTCTTTTACGTGATCGACGCGAACAACGGCAAGCTGCAAAACGCTTTCCCGTTCGTGCGCAAGATTACCTGGGCTTCCGGCATCGATCTGAAAACCGGCCGCCCGAACTTCATTCCCGCCAATCGCCCGGGTGATCCGACCAAGGGCGAGGAAGGCAAGAAGGGCAGCACGGTATTCGCGGCGCCGGCCTTCCTGGGGGCGAAGAACCAGATGCCGATGGCCTACAGCCAGCAGACCGGCTACTTCTACGTGCCAGCCAACGAGTGGGGCATGGACATCTGGAATGAGCCGATCAGCTACAAGAAGGGCGGTGCCTATCTGGGCGCGGGCTTCACCATCAAACCGCTGAACGATGACTATATCGGCGCATTGCGTGCGGTCGATCCCAAGTCCGGAAAGATCGTATGGGAAGTGAAGAACAACGCGCCGCTGTGGGGCGGTGTGATGACCACCGCCGGCGGCCTAGTGTTCTACGGCACGCCGGAGGGCTACCTGAAAGCGCTGGATGCAAAGAGCGGCAAGGAGCTGTGGAAGTTCCAGACCGGTTCCGGCGTGGTGGCGCCGCCGGTGACGTGGCAGGACGGTGATACGCAGTACGTGGCGGTGGTCTCCGGCTGGGGCGGCGCGGTGCCGTTGTGGGGCGGCGACGTGGCCAAGAAGGTGAACTTCCTGGAGCAGGGCGGCTCGGTGTGGGTATTCAAGCTGGCGTCCAAATGATTTTTGGTTGATGTGTCTTTTGGGCGGCTACGGCCGCCCTTTTTTTAAAAACTATAAGGGAGACGAAAATGAAAAAGATGTTGATGCTGGGCGCAATCGGGATGGCCGCAAGCGCGCAAGCGGTGGATTTCAAGGCCGGCGAATGGAACGTATCGCTGGGCGGTATCGTCAACGCTTACTACACGCAGGTGTCGTGCAGCGGCGATGCGGTAGGTGGGCTGGCGCTGGGCGGCAAGGGCCTGGGTTGCGGCGGCCAGGATAACCGCACCACCATCGGCAATGGCTTGCTGCCGAATGGCCTGGTGACGTCGGCCTCGTCGCGCCAGGGTGAATTTGATGTGAAGGCGCTGATCGGCATTTACAACGCCACCGCCACCGACAGCGCCATTGCCGCCAACAGCGGCGTCGATGTGCGCCAGGCTTACTTCACCTTCGGGAACGCGGATATCGGCACGATCAAGATTGGCCGCGATAACGGCATCTTCGGCGCCACGCCCATCTTTGCCGACATGACGCTGATCGGCGCCGGCGCGCCGGTGCAGGCCACGCAACGCGGCCGCGTCACGTTGGGCCATATTGGCGCGGGCTACAGCTATGTGGGCTACTACGGCCAGATCGCTTACAGCGCGCCGAAGTCGGCATCCGGCGTGGGCTTCGATGTGGCGCTGGTCAGCCCGGTGACGGATACGCCGCTGCTGACTGCGCCGGTGTATTCCACCAAAACCAGTGCGCAGGTGCAGGCGCAGTTGAGCTACGCGGCCAATGGCTTCAAGGGCTGGCTGGGCGCGAAGACGCAGAAGTTTGAAGCGACCGCGCCGGGCGTGCGCGACTTCACCATGTCCGGCGTCGAGCTGGGTGCCTCGTACACCCAGGACGCGTTTGGCGTGCTGGCCAACTTCCAGGGCGGTAAAGGATTGGGCATCCTGTCGGATGCCGATCAGGGCGATACCAAGTCCAAGGCGTGGTTCGCGCAGGCGACCTACAAGCCGGCGGACAAGGTGAAGCTAGGCATCAGCTACGGCATCAGCCGCAATGACGACAACACCGCCGGCACCGGCGGGCTGAAATCCAATGCCAATCTGACGCTCGGTCTGTACTACCAGATGACCAGCGCGATCACACTGGTGGGCGAAATCGGCCAGACCCGCTCCAAGGGCTTCGCCGGCGGCGAGGGCAAGATGAACGGCGCCTCGTTGGGCGGCATCATCTTCTTCTGACGATGAACGCGCGTTTGCATCGCAGGAACGCGGCATGGCGCCGCGCGCTGGTCTGCATGCTGTGCATGCTGGCTGGCGTGCTGGCGCTGCTGCTCGGCGCGGCGCCGGTACAGGCGGGCGGGCTGACGCGCGCCGACGTGGCGCAGCGTTTCCCGGCGCCGTTGATGGTGGGCGAGCGCGATGCCGAACTGCCGGTGTGGCCGCTGTTCAAACAGAATGCCACGGTGGTGGAGCTGGCCGGCTATGTGTTCGAGTCGGCCGACCTGGCGCCGATTCCCGGTTTTGCCGGCGTGCCCCTGAATCTGTTGGTGGCGATGGACGCGCAAGGCGTGTTCACGGATGTGGAAGTGTTGTCGCACCACGAGCCGGTGTTCCTGGAAGGGCTGGGCGAGGGGCCGCTGCGGCAGTTCGTCCAGCAGTATCGCGGCCTGTCGCTCAAGCAGAATATCAGCATCGGTGGCGCTGGCCGTGTGCATATTGATGGTGTGGCCAAGGCCACGGCCTCGGTGCGCATCATCAATCAAAGCGTGCTGGCGGCGGCGCTCAAGGTGGCGCGTGCGCGGCTTGGTTATGGCGCCGGGCGCGATCCCGGCCAGATTGCGCTGGTGCGGGAGGATATCTTTCAGCCGCTCGATCTGGGTCAACTGCTGCGCCGCGGACTGGTGCAGCGCCTGCGGGTAAGCAATCGCGACGTGGAACAGCTGTTCAAGGGCAGCGACGGCGCCGGCCTCGATGCGGAAGCACGCACGCGGCCGGACGACACTTTCATCGAGCTGTATCTGGCCATGGCGTCGGTGCCGACGGTGGGGCGCAATTTGCTGACCGAGGCGGGATGGCGCAAGCTGCAATCGCGGCTGGAGCCGGGCGAGCATGCGTTGATGGTGATGACGGCCGGCCGTTATAGCCTTACCGGCGAAGATTTCGTGCGTGGCAGTGTGCCGGACCGCGTCCTGCTGCGGCAGGACAAGCTGCCGATCGAGATGCGCGATCTGGACCTGGAACTGAAGTTGACGGTGCCGCTGGAGACGCCGAACGTGACGCTGTTCCGCATCACCAGCCAGGCCGGTCTCGATCCGGGAGCGCCGCTGGATATCGTGCTGCCGGTCACGCGCAGCAAGGGCATCGTCTACCCGGAGCGCATCACGCGCGAACTGGGCTTGCGTTACCAGCTGCCGGCGGAACTGCTGATCGCACCGGAAGCTGACGCCAGATCGTGGCCGTCCGTCTGGCGGCAGCGGCGCTGGGAGCTGTCCGCGCTGGCGGCGGGCTTGCTGGTACTGGGTGCCGCGCTGTGGATGCAGAAGCGGCTGGTCGCCAGCAGTGCGCGGCTGGCCTGGTTCCGATGGGTCTATCTGACTTACACGGTGGGCTTTATCGGCTACTACGCGCAGGGACAGCTCTCCATCGTCAATATCACCGGTGCGTTGCAGGCGCTGATGGCGGGGCGCAGCCTGACCTTCATGCTGTTCGATCCGATGACGGTGGCACTGTGGGGTTTTGTGCTGTTGTCGCTGCTGTTGTGGGGCCGCGGCACGTTTTGCGGCTGGCTGTGTCCCTTCGGCGCGCTGCAGGAATTCATCGGCAAGCTGGCGCGCTGGCTGCGCGTGCCGCAGCTGCGCGTGCGTCATGCGTGGCTCAGGCGTGTCAAGTACGCACTGTTGCTGGCGATCGTGGCCAGCGTCTTCCTGCCCGGCCAGATGACGAATCGGCTGGTGGAGCTGGAGCCGTTCAAGACTGCGATCACGCTGGGCTTTGTACGTGGCTGGCCGTATGTGGCCTACGCCGCCGCTTTAATGCTGGTGAGTGGCGTGGTGTACAAATTTTTCTGCCGCTATCTGTGTCCTTTCGGTGCGGCGCTGGCGCTGCTGGGCAAGGTGCGCATGCTGAACTGGATCCCGCGCTACGCGCAGTGCGGAACGCCATGCCAGACCTGCCGCCACCGCTGCGACTATCAGGCCATCGCGTCGGACGGCAAGGTGGCGTATGACGAATGCTTCCAGTGCATGGATTGCGTTGCGATTTATGAGAGCGACCAGAAATGCGCGCTGCGCATCGCGGACCGCAAGCACGTGGTGATACCGATCAGGAGCCGAGCATGAAACGACGTACCTTCATCACCAGCGCCATCGGCGCGATAGCCGGTGCGGCCGGATGTGCGCACTCCTGGCAACAGCCCTTGCATACCGGCGCAGCGCTGGCGTTTGGCACCACTATTTCGATTTCGGTGGCGCATGCGGATGCGGCGCTGGCCCAGCGCGCAATCGCGGAGGCGCTGCAGGCCGCGCGCGCGGTGGACAGCTTGATGAGCATTTACCATCCCGCCAGCCAGGTGCATCAGTTGAACCGCGACGGTGTGCTGCGCAAGCCGGACGGCCGGCTGATCGAAGTGCTGACCATGGCGACGCACCTGTCGGACATTAGTGGCGGCGCGTTCGATGTCACCACCCAGCCCCTGTGGCGGCTGTACACGGAGGCTGCGCGCGAAGGCAAGCTGCCGGAAGACGCGGAACTGCGTCGCGCGCGGAAGCTGGTGGACTGGAAGCAGCTGGCTTTCGACGGTGATCATGTTCGCTTTCTGCGGCCCGGCATGGCGTTGACACTGAACGGCCTGGCGCAAGGTTATGCGGCCGATCAGGCGCTGGCCGCGTTGCAGGCGCACGGCGTGCGCCACGCGCTGCTCGATACCGGCGAATTCACCGCGCGCGGACAGAAGCCTGGAAGGCAGCCATGGGTGCTGGGCGTGCGCGATCCGCGTCATCCCGATGCGCTGGTGACAACCTTGAATGCACAGGGCTGCAGCGTGGCCACCTCCGGCGATTACGAATGCGCGTTCACGCCGGACTTCCGGCACCATCACATCTTCGATCCCGCCAGCGGCGATTCGCCCACAGAGCTGGCCAGCGTGACCGTGGTGGCGCCCACCGCCATGGAGGCCGACGGCTTGTCCACCGCCTTCATGGTGATGGGCTGGGTGCGCGCGCAGACGCTGGCCGCACAGTTGCAGGCGGTGGATCTGATGGTGGTCGACAAACAGGGCCGCAGCCGCCGCACGGCCGGATTCCCCGGCCATGCGTGAGCTATTTCAAATGCGGCACTTTGCGATAGATGGTGTTGCGCGAGACGCCCAGCGCACGCGCCGTGGCGGACACGTTACCGCCGTGCGCTTCCAGCGTGCGCAGGATGACCGACTGCTCCATCTCTTCGAGATTGGCGCCGCTGGCAATCATGCGCGTAGTGTCGGCCATGGCGGGCGGCGCGGCGATTGCGGTGGCGGTCTCCCCGATATCGTCGAGGAAGTCGTCCGGCATGTGGCGCAGGGCGATTTCCGGTTCGTCGCCAGCCATGACGATGGCGGTGCGCAGCAGATTGGTCAGCTGGCGGAAGTTGCCCGGCCAGCGATGACGGTGGAACATGGCCATCAACTCGGGTGCGACGTCATAACGGCCGACGGCGGATTCGGTGGCGATGATCTTGCGGACCACGGTTTCCAGGTCGGTGCGCTCGCGCAGCGGCGGCAGCTTCACCACCAGCCCGTTCAAGCGATAGTACAGGTCTTCGCGGAACAGGCCCTGGCTGATGCGCTCGCGCAGATTGTGATTGGTGGCGCAAATCAGTTCCACATTCACCGGGATCGACTTGTCGCTGCCAAGCGGCGTCACCATGCGTTCCTGCAGCACGCGCAGCAGACGTGCCTGCAGGCTGAATGGCATGTCGCCAATCTCGTCGAGGAACAGCGTGCCGCCGTTGGCTTGCAGGATCTTGCCGGCCGCGCCTTTCTTGCGCGCGCCGGTGAAGGCGCCGTCCTCGTAGCCGAACAGTTCGGACTCGATCAGCGTTTCCGGGATCGAGGCGCAGTTGACCGCCACGAAGGGATGCTGGCTGCGCGGCGAATCGTTGTGGATGGCCTGTGCCAGCAGCTCCTTGCCGGTGCCGGTTTCGCCCATGATCATGATGGGAATATCCTTGCCCAGTACGCGCGTGACTTTTTCGATCACCAGTTCCAGCTGCGGATCGCCGGTGCGCAGATAGCGCAGGCCGGACAGGCGGCGTGTCTGCGCCGCCGACTGGTTGGCCGCCACAGCGGGCGTGGCCGGCGGCGCGCGGCCCGGTAGCAGCGCTTGCTGGAACACGCTGTTGGCCAGGCGCAGTTGCGCGCGGCCATACACCCGCACGCCGTTGTGCATGCACAGGTTGAGCAGGCCAGGCGCCGCCGTGTTGTAGTGGTCGTACAGCGCGGACAGCGGCAGGCCGAACAGCGAGCTGAAGGTATGCGACTGCAGCGCCGAGAACGGCAGGCCCAGCTGGAACAGGCCGTTGCGGTTGGCGGCCAGGAAGCGGCCGCCGGGGTTGAACGAGGCGATGCCCTCCATCAGCGTGCCGATGAACTCGGGACGCGAGTGGAAGTGAATCGTGATGGCGTCCTCAAAGGTGGCGGAAAACAGCTGGTTTTCGATCATCAGCGCCGACATGCGCACCAGTGCCATGGTGTGGCGGTGGTAGCTGCGGCTGTCGCCCGACACGTCCAGCACGCCGATCACATTGCCCATGTGGTCGGAGATCGGCGCGGCCGAGCAGGTCAGGAAGTGGTTGGCAGCCAGATAATGTTGATCGGCATGCACCAGCACCGGCGCGCCTTCGATAATGGCCGAGGCGATGGCATTGGTGCCGCGCTTTTGCTCGGACCAGGCCACGCCGGGACTCAGCGCCACGCGGTTGGCTTTCTCCAGGAAGTCGTCGTCGCCCAGTGAGTGCACGATGACGCCGTTGGCGTCGGTCAGCAGCACCATGTTGTGGGTGTTGACGATTTGCTGGTACAAGGTTTCCATCGCCGGGATGGCGTGGGTGTGCAGCAGGCGGTTCTGTTCTATTAACAGCGAGAGGTCGTGGCGGGCCAGCGGATCGTATGCCGGTCTGGTCTGCGGGCACAGGCCGTACTTCTGCGAACGCTGGTGCGAGGTCTCGATGATGTCGGGCAGGTTGTCTGCCCAGGCTCCGCTTGCAGGCGAGGTGTTCAAATCTGGAGCAAGTTTATGTTCCATAGTCGTCTCTGTGTCTCTGGCGGCCGTTATCGGCTCTGTTATGCCTGCAAGGTGTTCCATAATGTAGCACCTGTGCAGGAACTGAGCAAAAGCGCTGCTGTCTGCTGTTGCTATCTTGTTTTAAGCAATTGCGGTGCCAATGAAAAATAGGCCTTGGCAATGCGGTGCGCCTTTGCTATAGTTCGGTCCCTCGCGAAACAACGCAACGCTGCAAAGCGAAACGATGAAGAAACGAGGGGTTGACGAGATAGACGAAACGCTTCATAATCTCGCTTCTGTGCTGATGAACAAAACGCTTCGCAGCAAGCAGTAACGATCTTTAAAAATTAACAGTCGATAAGTGTGGGCATTTGGTGCTGCAACAAAAAGCATTAAATG
>NZ_JBCNLB010000036.1:0-21353 GCF_039595735.1 Duganella sp. | reverse complement strand
GGTAGGGGGGCGTTGTTCTGTGCGGCCATAAGGTTCCTCGCCTCGACAACCGGATTGTGTGGATAAATCACTGTTTTGTAAAGATTAAATCGGGGATATCCATTGAGCATTTCCAGCATGACGGGCTACGCGGTCGCCACCAGTGAAAGTGCGGCGGGAACACTGACCATCGAGATCAAGAGCGTGAACTCGCGCTTTTTGGACTTACAGTTCCGAATAAACGACGATTTGCGTGCCCTTGAACCCGATTTGCGCTCAGCGATCATGGCCGCCATCACGCGCGGCAAAGTCGAACTGCGACTCAGCTTTGGCCGCAAGGCGGCCGGCGCCGGCACGCAGGCGCTGAACCTGCCCCTGTTAACCGAATTGCAACGCCTGCAAGGTGAAGTGAGCGGCCTGTTCCCCGGCGTGCAAGCGATGTCCGTGGCTGAACTGCTGCGCTGGCCTGGCGTGATTGAAGAAGCGCAGATTGGCCAGGAGTCGCTGCAGGCCGACGTGGCCGCCCTCACCGCCCGCACGGTCGAGGCGTTTGTGCAAAGCCGCCAGCGCGAGGGCGCGGCGCTGGAAGCCATGCTGCTGTCGCGCATCGAGGCCATGGAAGGCATCGTCAAGCGCATCACGCCGCTGATTCCGCAGGTCGTGGCGGCCTTCCAGCAAAAGGCGGTGGAGCGCATGCAGGATGCGCTGGGCCTGGCGTGCCAGGGGTCGAACTCGGCGCTGTCGCGCCAGGACGCGCTGGAGCGGATTCGTCAGGAAGTGATCCTGTACGGCATCCGCATCGATGTGGCGGAAGAACTGGGCCGCCTGTCGGCGCACCTGACCGAGACCCGTCACATCCTGAAAAAAGGCGGCCAGGTCGGCAAGCGCCTGGACTTCATGATGCAGGAGCTGAACCGCGAAGCCAACACCCTGGGCGCCAAGGCGTCGGTCAAGGAACTGGCGGACGCGTCGATGGAACTCAAGCTGCTGATCGAGCAGATGCGGGAACAGGTGCAGAACCTGGAATAAACCAAGGAGCTTCGGCTCCTTTTTTTATTATCCGATTATCCATACGCGTGCATAAAGTATTCGTTTTTCCCTACTTTATCCAGGAATGATGCCGCGCTAAAGTGGAGCCATACCAACTTCCACTGAAAAAGCGAAACATCATGAAAAACGCCAGCCAATTACTGAACGCCTATCTGGACAACATCCAGGACCCCGCCGCCGCCGCCGCCCTGTTTGCCGCAGATGGCGTGCTGGAACTGCCAACGCTGGGCGCCGACGTGCGCGCAGTCGGCCCGGCCGCCATCGAAGCCTTTATCGGCGGCCTGCTGAAAAAAGTGCCGGATTTCCGCTTCAAGGACGTGCAGCTGTTCATCGAGACCGGCGACCAGGCCTTTGGCGAATACAGCGTGGAGGTGGAAGTGCCTTCCACCGGCAAGCTGTACAAACAAACCTACGCCGGCCGCCTGGTCGCCAAAGACGGCAAAATCCAGCTCCTGCGCGAAGCCCTCGACACCCTGGCGGCTGCCAAGGCCTTTTCGCCGGACTGATTACAGGACTTGATTCAGCTTGAGAACCTGGATCTCGGCCTTGCCGCCGACGGTTTTCACCAGTTCCTGGAAATGCGGCGTGGCTTCGTGTGCGGCCAGCGCCGCTTCATCGCGCCAGGCTTCCAGCATGATGAAGCTGGCGTGGTTGCCGAGGTCGATGTGCAGGTCGTAACGGATGCAGCCGGCTTCGGCACGGCTGGGCGGAACGATCTTTTCCAATGCCTCGCGCACCAGGGCTTCGTTGCCTTGTTTGGCGGTGATGGTGGCGACGACAATCAGGTCTTTCATGGCATATCCTGCGTTGATTAAAACTCGATACTATCAGGACACAGGATATGCCGCAGGCGGTCAGTTGACCGCGACCAGTTCGATCTCGAAGATCAGCGTGGCATTGCCCGGGATCGGGCCCTGGCCGGAGGCGCCATACCCCAGCGACGGCGGCATGGTGACTACGCGCTTGCCGCCCACCTTCATGCCGGCCACGCCGCTGTTGAAACCGGAGATCACCATCAGCGGGTTGCCGTTCACCACAAAGCTGAACAGCGAGCCGCCGACATTGCTGTCGAACTTGGTGCCGCGCAGATCGGCGCGGGTGCCGTCAAACAGATAGCCGGTGTAGCGCACGGACGCGGTCTTGCCGGTCACGGCTTCGGCGCCGGTGCCGATGACCTGGTCTTCGATTTTCAGCACAGTCGGCGGCTGCACGCCGGCCGGTGTGGACGGGGTCGCACTGCCGCCGCCGCTACCGCCGCCACAGGCGGCCAGGCTGAACGCGCACACGGCGGCCGCAAACATTTGAAGCGTGGATTTCATAATCTCCTTTGTTGGATGTCTTGTTGAATCGGGACGGCAGTGTAGCAGATCAATCCCGTGTAGACTGCAACCTCGACACCATGAGGAGGCGGAAGATGGCGCACATCAGAGCTGGCATCGGCGGTTGGGACTTTGCCCCGTGGCGCGAGACGTTTTATCCGAAGGAGGTGCCCATCAAGAAGCAGCTGGAATATGCCAGCACGCAAGTGACCAGCATCGAAATCAACGGCACCTTCTACCGCTCCGCCAAGCCCGAGCATTTCGCCAGCTGGGCCGCCAGGACGCCCGACGATTTCGTGTTCTCGGTCAAGGCCACGCGCTACGCCACCAACCGCAAGGTGCTGGCCGAGGCCGGCGAATCCATCGCGCGCTTCATGGACAGCGGCCTCACCGAACTGGGCGACAAGCTCGGCCCCATCCTGTGGCAACTGGCGGCCACCAAGCAATTCGATGCCGACGATATCGCAGCCTTCTTCAAGCTGCTGCCGGCCAAACTCGGCAAGCGCAAGCTGCAGCATGTGCTGGACGCGCGCCACGACAGCTTTCTGTGCGACGACTATCTGAAGCTGGCGCGCAAGCACAAGGTGGCCACGGTGATCACCGATTCGCCCAAGTTCCCCCAGTTTACCGAGCTCACCGGCGAGTTCGTGTATGCGCGCCTGATGGATGCGCAAAGCGGGATCGACACCGGCTACAGCAAGCCGGCCTTGAAGCAGTGGGCCAGGCAGGCGCAGGACTGGCAACAGCAGGCCAAGTCCGGCCAGGTGTACGTCTATTTCATCAACGGCGCCAAGGAGCGCGCGCCCGCCGCAGCGCAGCATTTTCTCTCCCTGCTGTAAATTGAACTGTCGCCGTTGCTCTTGGTAAAATACATCTTTGGGCGTCGTGTTTCGCCGCCCGCTGACGTTTTAGAAAGATCACCATGAGCTCAACCAACGCATTTGCGGGCAGCCTGTTTGTTGTGGCCGCGCCATCCGGCGCCGGCAAGTCGACGCTGGTCAACGCGCTGCTGGCCAAGGAACCGACCATCAAGCTGTCGATTTCCACCACCACCCGCGCGCCGCGTCCGGGCGAAACCCACGGCAAGGAATACTACTTCACCACGGCGGAAGATTTCATCGCCCGCAGCAAGCAAGGCGAGTTCCTGGAATGGGCCGAAGTGCACGGCAATTACTACGGCACCTCGCGCCTGATGGTGGAAGAACAGATGAAGACCGGCACCGACGTGCTGCTGGAAATCGACTGGCAGGGCGCGCGCCAGGTCAAGAAACTGTTCCCGCAGGCGGCCGGCATTTTCATCCTGCCGCCATCGATCGCGGCGCTGGAACAACGCCTGAATAAACGCGCCACCGACGAGCCGCACGTGATCACCAAACGGCTGCTGGCGGCAGGCGGCGAAATCGCCCACGCCCCCGAGTTCGAGTATGCTATTATCAACGAAGAATTCGACGTAGCGCTGTCGGAACTGACGGCGATCGTCCGAGCGGCCCGTTGCCGGTTTGCGCAACAAGCGGCACGCAACGCCTCGCTCTTTGCCCAGCTGGGCATCCACGCTGAATAAATAAATACACAAGATTTTTAGGAGTTATAGATGGCCCGCATTACGATTGAAGATTGTCTGAAAAACGTACCGAACCGTTTCCAGCTGACCCTGGCCGCGACCTACCGCGCACGCCAGCTGCTGCAAGGCCACACCCCGAAGGTGGAAGCCAAGGACAAGCCTACCGTGGTCGCCCTGCGTGAAATCGCAGCCGGCAAAGTCGGTCTGGAAATGTTGAAAAAGGTCCCAATGTAAGTTGGGACCGCGTTCCCGAACAATGTGAATGATGCGGTTTAGCAGTAGTATTGGACATTCTCATCGAGACGGAACGCAAACGTATGAATCTGATCCCTGCAGATCCTACAGTGAGTGACAAGCCCGCCCGGGCGAAAAGGCCGGCCCAGAAGCCGGCCGCAGTCATGTCCGTATCTGCAGCCGGCGACAGCACCTCCGCACCTCCTGCCACACCCCCAGTACCGCCCGTGATTTCCTCGTCGCCCCTGGCCACGCCTCCTGCCCTGACGGCCGGTGTTGCGTCGGTATCCCATTTGTCTGAAAAACTGGCTGAATACATGAACGCGGCCGACCTGAAAAAGGTCAAGGAAGCGTATCGCTTTTCGGACGAGATGCACCTCGGGCAGCTGCGCAAGTCAGGCGAGCCCTACATCTCGCATCCAATCGCCGTGGCGGAAATCTGCGCCGACTGGAAGCTGGACGCGCAAGCCATCATGGCCGCCCTGCTGCACGATGTGATGGAAGACCAGGACGTCAAGAAGGAAGAGCTGATCGAGCGCTTTGGCGCGCCGGTGGCCAACCTGGTGGACGGCCTGTCCAAGCTGGAGAAAATCGAGTTCCAGAGCCAGATCGAAGCGCAGGCGGAAAACTTCCGCAAGATGCTGCTGGCCATGGCCTCGGACGTGCGCGTGATCCTGATCAAGCTGGCCGACCGCCTGCACAATATGCGCACCATGGAGGTGATGAAGCCGGCCGCCAAGGCGCGCATCTCCAAAGAAACGATGGAAGTGTACGTGCCGATCGCGCACCGTCTCGGCCTCAACAATATTTACCGCGAACTGCAGGACCTGTCGTTCGCCCACCTGTTCCCGCTGCGCTACCGCACCCTGGCCAAGGCCGTGAAAGCGGCGCGCGGCAACCGCCGCGAGGTGGTCAAGAAAATCCTGGAATCGGTCAAGAACACGCTGGCCATGGCCAATATCGAGGCCGAGGTGTACGGCCGCGAGAAGACCCTGTACGGCATCTACAAGAAGATGCGCAGCAAGCATCTGTCGTTCTCGCAGGTGCTGGACGTGTACGGCTTCCGCGTGGTGGTGGACAGCTTCCCGAATTGCTATGTGGCGCTGGGCACCCTGCACTCGCTGTACAAGCCGATGCCGGGCAAGTTCAAGGATTACATCGCGATCCGCAAGCTGAACGGCTACCAGTCGCTGCACACCACGCTGATCGGCCCGTACGGCACGCCGGTCGAGTTCCAGATCCGCACCCAGGAAATGCACCGCACCGCCGAATCGGGCGTGGCGGCGCACTGGCTGTACAAGAACGGCGAAGCCAATATGTCGGACCTGCAGCAGCGCACCCACGCCTGGCTGCAGTCGCTGCTGGACATCCAGCAGCAGACCGGCGACTCGGCCGAATTCCTGGAACACGTCAAGGTCGACCTGTTCCCGGATTCGGTGTACGTGTTCACGCCCAAATCGAAAATCATCGCGCTGCCGCGCGGCGCCACGCCGATCGACTTTGCCTACGCGATCCACACCGGCATTGGCGACCACACGGTGTCGGTCACCATCAACAACGAGCCGGCCTCGCTGCGCACCGAGCTGCGCAACGGCGACATCGTCGAAATCGTGACCGATTCGGCCTCGCGGCCGAGCCCGAGCTGGCTGTCGTTCGTGCGCACTGGCAAGGCGCGCTCGGCGATCCGCCATCACCTGCGTACCATCAACCTGCCGGAATCGATCGCGCTGGGCCAGCAGCTGCTGTCGCATGCGCTGTCCTCGCTAGGCGTCAGCCCGGAGCTGGAAGAACACCTGACCGAGCGTCTGCTGAAGGAATCGAGCGCCAAGTCCCTGGACGAGCTGTACGCCGACATCGGCGTCGGCAAGCGCATGGCGGCGCTGGTGGCGCGCCACATCTTCGGTCTGCGCGGCGGCGAATCGGTCAGCGCGCCGGTCGACCACAACAGCGCGGCCGAGCTGGACCCGGTCACCATCTGCGGCAGCGAGGGCGTGTCGGTGCAACTGGCGCCGTGCTGCCTGCCGATTCCGGGCGACTCCATCATCGGCCAGCTGCGGCGCGACCAGGGCCTGCTGGTGCACACCGCCGACTGCACCCAGGCCAAGCGCCAGAAAGCCAAGGAACCGGACCGCTGGATCGCGGTCAAGTGGGGCACCGAGCTGAACCGCCGTTTCGACAGCCGCATCAAGCTGCTGATCAACAACGAAAAAGGCATCCTGGCGCGCGTGGCCGCCGAGATCGGCGAATCGGACGCCAACATCACCTACGTCGGCATGGACGAGGACAAGGAACACGTGCTGCACCAGCTGCGCTTCACGGTGCAGGTCAAGGACCGCGTGCACCTGGCCGGCCTGCTGCGCAACGTGCGCCGCGTGTCCGGCGTCAACCGCATCCTGCGCGAGCGCGCCTGAACCAGGCCGGCATCACTTGTGCTCCAGCGGGTCGTACCAGTAAGCCTTGTTGGCCAGCGGCGTCTCTGGTGAGAGCAATGGATTGTCCAGTCTGAAGATGCGGCGCTTGCGCAGGTTGACCTTGTTGATCAGCTCGTCGTAAAAGTCGTGGAAGATGCGATCGAAGCTGCCGTCCGCCAGCATGCGCCGCAGGCCGTATTCCAGCCGCCCGGCCAGGCGCGGCTGGCCGGGGGTGACAAAGAAGTAACGCGGCAGCGGGAAAAAGATCGCCATGCTGCGCTCCACCTCCAGGTCGGGGAAGGCCGGCGCATACGCGGCCTGCTCGAACACCGCCTCCTCGATCCCGCGCGGAAAATGCAGGAAGCGGTGCGCCGCCAGCATGCTGTGCAAATTGGCCGTGGAGTTGCCCTGCGCCACCTCAAACCCGGCATGCAGGAATACCGCGGTCGAACTCCACTGGCGCCCCGCCCCCAGCGGCAGCCGCTTGAGCTGCTCCAGCGTGGTGATGGTGTTGAACCTGGCCTGCTGGCTGCCGGCGATCAGTGAAATCCGGTAGCCGGACAAGCCTTTGTCGATCGGAATGCGGATTGGCATCAGGCTGCGCTCCCATTCCGGCGAGGTGATCTGCGCGCTGAGGTTGACCAGCGCGCCTTTCTTCATTTCCGACAGCAGGCGGTCACGTTCCATGCCAAGCGGCGAGCTGCGCAGGTCGTAGTCGCCATAGCGGGCGCTGGAAGCGTCCAGCGCGGCGCGCAGCATCAGCAGGGTGTAGCGGTCGCGGCTGTCCTGGCGGCTGAAGTTATGGTCGATCAGATACACATCGCGCGCCGTCTCCTGCTGCGGCCAGCATGGCAGCGCCAGCAGGCCCAGCGTTGCCGCCATCACGCTGCGGCGCTGGCGCCACCGGGTGTCAATAGGGTACATACCAGTAAGCCTTGTTGGACAGCGGGGTCTGGGGCGGCAACTGCGGGTTGTCGACCCGGAAGATGCGGCGCTTGCGCAGGCCGGCCTTGTCGATCATACCGTCATAGTACTGGTGGAACAAGTGGTCGAAGCGGCCGTCGGCAATCAGCAGTTGCAAGCCATGCTCCAGCCGCCGGGCCAGCCGTTTTTGCCCGCCGCCGAGGAAGAAGTAGCGCGGCGACGGCACGTACAGCGCAAAGCTGCGCTCCACGCTCAGGGTCGGGAACTGCGGCACATAGGCGGCCTGCTCGTGGATCGCTTCGTCGATGGCGCGCGGGAAGTACTGGAAGCGGCCGGCCGCCAGCATGCTGTGCAAACCGGCCGTGCTGCTGCCCTCGACCACATGGAAACCGGCCTGCTTGTAAGTGCTGGTCAGGCTCCATTGGCGGCCGGCGCCGAGCGGCATCGCCTTCAGTTGCTCCAGCCCGCGCACGGCGCTGAACAAGTCCTGGTCGCGGCCGTCGATCAGGGCGATGCGGTAACACGAAATGCCCTTGTCGATCGGGATGCGGATCGGGATCAGCTTGTGCTCCCACTCGGCCGAGGTGACCTGTCCGCTCAGGTTGACCAGCTCGCCCTTGAGCATTTCCTGCAGCAGGCGGTCGCGCTCCATGCGCAACTGCGCCACGCGGAACTCATACGGGCCGTAGCGGGCGCTGGAAGCGTCCAGCGCCGCCGTCACCAGGTGCAGGATGTGGCTGTCGCTATAACTGGATTTGCTGGAGTTCATGTCGATGATGTAGACATCGACCGCGCGCGCCATCCCATGCCAGCCCAGCAGCGCCAGCAGGCACACCTGCCACTTAGTCGGCCGCTGGCGCAGGATAGCTGACCTCCAGTATCTCCAGCTCTTCCACGCCATGCGGGGCCTGGAAGCTGATGGTGTCGCCCTCGCGCGCCTTGGTCAGCGCGCGCGCCACCGGCGCCACCCAGCTGATCTTGCCGTTCAGGGGATCGAGTTCGTCGATGCCGACAATGGTGATGGTGCGCTCCTCGCCGTCCTGGTTGCTGTAGGTGACGGTGGCGCCAAAGAACACCTGGTCGCTGCCGTAATGGGCGCTGGGATCGACAATGAAGGCGGAATCGAGCCGCTTGGTCAGGAAACGGATGCGGCGGTCGATCTCGCGCAGGCGGCGCTTGCCGTAAATATAGTCGCCGTTTTCCGAGCGGTCGCCATTGGAGGCGGCCCAGTGGACAATTTTCACCACTTCCGGCCGCGCGACGTCGATCAGCTGCAGCAGCTCATCCTTGATGCGCTGGTAGCCCTCGGGCCGGATGTAATTCTTGGAGCCGGCCGGGATCGCCAAAGCCAATGCGGCGGCTTCGTCGTCCTCGTCTCCGTCCTGTTCTTTGACAAATGCTTTGTTCATGACGCTTATTGTAATGGCTTTCACGTATCATACATGCCATGAGTTCAGCCGTTTCCCTCCCCCACGATCGCCAGGCCCTGCTCACGGAACTGGAACAGGTGCGCGCCCGTTTTGCCGCCATCGTCTCCAACACGCCGGGGCTGGTGTACCAGTTCGTGCTGCATGCCGACGGCAGCGTCAGCTTCCCCTACCTGAGCGAGGGTTGCCTGGCTCTGCTGGGCCTGACCGCCGCCGAGCTGCACGCCCAGCCGCAGCGCTTCCTGGGCCTGATCCTGGAAGATGACCGCCAGTCCTACCTGGACGCCATGCAAGCCTCGGCCACGGCGTTGTGGAGCTGGAACTGGGAAGGCCGCATCTGGGTCGACGCCTGGAAAGACGTGAAGTGGATCAACCTGCGCTGCACCCCGCACCCCCTGCCCGACGGCGCCGTGCGCTGGGACGGCATCATGACCAATATCACGGACAGCAAGCTGGAGCAGCTGGAAGTGCGCCATTCGCGCGCCCGCCTGGCCGAGCTGAGCGCCCATACCGACCGCGTCAAGGAACAGGAGCGCACCCGCATCGCGCGTGAAATCCACGACGAACTGGGCGGCAACCTGACCGCCATCAAGATGGCGCTGGCGATGCTGGCCGCGCGCCTGGACGGCGACCCGGCGCTGCGCGAAAAAACCGATTACGTCGATGCCCTGGTTGACCGCACCATCGAGGCGGTGCACCGGATTGCGGTCGACCTGCGCCCGGCCCTGCTGGACCTGGGGCTGGTGGCGGCGCTGGAGTGGCAGGTCAAGGAATTCGGCAAGCAGACCGGCATCCACAGCAGCTTCAGCGCCAACCACCGCGACATCGGCCTGGACAACGACCAGGCCACCGCCCTGTTCCGCATCGCCCAGGAAGCGCTGACCAATATCGCCAAGCACGCGCACGCCAGCAAGGTGACCGTCAAGCTGGCGCGGCTGCGCCACCATGTCAGCCTGAAAATTGCCGACAATGGCAGCGGCATCCGCCAGGCCGACCGCGCCAAGCCGGATTCCTTCGGCCTGCGCGGCATGGCGGAACGGGCGCGCGCCCTGGGCGGCACGCTGACGCTGAGCCAGGCCAGCGGCGGCGGCACGGTGGTGGCAATCAAAATTAAGCGCGATACCGCACGCGACAGCCTCATCGCCGCCGCTGCGGACGCTACAATAGCGGCAGAAAACATTTCCACGTCGAAATAATGTGTAGAGATTCATGACAGAAAAAGCCATCATCAAGGTCTTCATTGCAGACGACCACGCCATTGTGCGGGAGGGCTTGAAGCAAATCCTGGCGGAGACGCGCGACATCGTGGTGGCCGGCGAGGCCGAGAGCGGGCTGGATGCCGTCAAGCTGTTCCGCAAATCCGGCTGCCAGGTGATGTTGCTGGATATCTCGCTGCCGGACCGTAACGGCATCGAGGTGCTCAAGCAGATCAAGAAGGACCGGCCGGAGCTGGCGGTGCTGATGCTGTCGATGCACCGCGAGGACCAGTACGCCATCCGCGCGCTCAAGGCCGGCGCGGCCGGCTACCTGACCAAGCAGAGCGCGCCCAAGGAGCTGGTCAACGCCATCCGCCAGGTCGCCGGCGGCCTCAAGTACATCAGCGCGGCGCTGGCGCAGGAGCTGGCCAACCACGTCAATGACGACCACGAGGCGCCGCTGCACGAAACCCTGTCCGACCGCGAATACCAGACCCTGACCATGATCGCCTCCGGCAAGACGGTGGGCATGATCGCCAAGGAACTGTCGCTGTCGGTCAAGACGGTGAGCGAATACCGCGCCCGCCTGCTGGTGAAAATGAAGCTGAAAAACAGCGCCGAACTGACGCACTATGCGATTAAAAATCAACTCATTGAATAAGCGGCGTTAAGATAGTTATACACGGATGAAAGCCCCCTTCCGGCCCTTTATTCCGGTATTGCCGGACGGACAGCAGGCTTATCATAGACGTAATTGGTAAACCATTAAGAGGGCCGCGCGTCACCATGTCCAGCAAACCACCCACTCCCGAGCAGAATCCGGCCGACATCGCACGCGAAGCGTTCCGGCGCCTGGCGCTGCGCCGCATTGCGCCGACGCCGGAAGCCTACCGCGACATTTATAACGAGATTGCCGGCATTGCCGCCGAACCGCCGGCGCCGGCCGCCCCGCTGGGCAGCGCCGATCCGGGCCCGGAATCGGTGCTGAGCCAGTTTGCCACGCGCCTGACGGAAAACAGCGGCGACCTGGCCGAGTTCGGCCGCCGCTTCAACCGCGCGGTCAAGACGCGCGACTGGGACGGCTATGCGCGCGCGCTGTCGCAGCTGGTCGAGAAGCATTTCGTGGCGCCCAAAAAAGGCATCGAGGTGGCCGGCCTGCCCGGCGAGGAGAGCGAGCAGACCCGCACCCTGCGCGACCTGCTGAGCCGCACCCTGACCTTTGCCGTGGCCTCGCTGCTGTCCGGCACGCCGGTGCTGGTGGCCGAAGCCGAGTCGCTGGGCGCGGCCACCAAGACCGCCCACAGCGAGGAAGCGCTGGCCGAGATTGCCGTGCGCCTGAAACAGCTGTGCTACCAGATCGAGCTGCGCGGCGCCGACAGCGGCGAGCAGCAGGAATTGCTGCTGCGCCTGTTCAAGCTGCTGCTGGAAAACGTCAGCGAGCTGCTGGACGACGACAGCTGGCTGCGCGGCCAGATCGAGGCGGTGCAAAACCTGATCGCCGGCCCGCTGGACGTGCGCGCGCTGGAAGAAGCCACGCGCAGCCTGAAGGAAGTGATTTACAAACAGGGCCAGCTCAAGCACAGCCTGGCGGACGTCAAGCTCACCGTCAAGAACATGATGATGACCTTTATCGACCGCCTCGGCCAAGTGGCGGCCTCGACCGGCGACTTCCACGAGAAAATCGGCGGTTATTCGGACAAGATCAGCAAGGCCGACAATATCGCCGAGCTCAACAGCATCCTCGACGAGGTGCTGAAGGAAACCCGCATCGTCCAGAACGAGGCGCTCAAGGCGCGCGACAAGATGATGCTGGCCAAGCAGGAAGTGCAGGACGCCGAGGCCCGCATCCACACCCTCGAAGCCAAGCTGCAGCATTTGAGCGAGCTGGTGCGCGAAGACCAGCTGACCGGCAGCCTCAACCGCCGCGGCCTGGACGATGTGTTCGAGCGCGAGACCGCCCGCTCCGACCGCCGCGGCACGCCCTTGTGCATTGCCGTGCTGGACCTGGACGATTTCAAAAAGCTCAACGACACTTACGGCCACATCGCCGGCGACGCCGCCCTCAAGCACCTGGTCAAGATCGTCAAGGACACGCTGCGCTCGATGGACGTGATTGCCCGCTTTGGCGGCGAGGAATTCCTGATCCTGATGCCGGAAACCACGGTCGAGGCGGCCGCCTCCACCATGACCCGCCTGCAGCGCGAGCTGACCAAGCACTTCTTCCTGCACGATAACGAGAAAGTGCTGATCACCTTCTCGGCCGGGGTGGCCCTGCGCCGCCCGAACGAGGAGCAGACCGAACTGGTCAAACGGGCCGACAAAGCCATGTACACCGCCAAACAGACCGGTAAAAACCGCGTGGTGGTGGCCGACTAGGCCGTTTCTTGTCCTGCCCGCCCCGCCCGGCCGCTGCGCCGGGTTTTTTTTTGAGCAATTTCGGGGTGAAATAAATTTTTTTTCGCCCTAAAGTTTCGTTTTTTACCGTCGTTTAGACGCTCATGCATGACGAACTTTAGCCCTGAAAGCAAAAATTTTCCCGCGTTTGCGCCCTAAACTTTCCGTATGGGAACCCGTTACTGGGAATAACTGCGGTTTGATTGCTTCGGAAACAGAGAGGCAGACCAAGGGGAACTGAGGCACCCGGCCCACAATAAGTAGTACCAGTTTGGAGAAACATCATGGCACAAGTCATCAACACTAATATTGCTTCGCTGAATTCGCAACGTAACCTGACCACCTCGCAAGCCAATCTGTCGACCTCGCTGCAACGCCTGTCGTCCGGTCTGCGCATCAACAGCGCAAAAGACGACGCTGCCGGTCTGGCTATTTCCGAGCGTTTCACGTCGCAGATTCGCGGCAATACCACGGCTGCCCGTAACGCCAACGACGGCATCTCGCTGGCGCAGACGGCCGAAGGTGGCTTGAGCACCGCCGGCGATCTGCTGCAGCGTATCCGCGAACTGGCCGTGCAGTCGGCCAACGGCACCAACTCGGATTCCGACCGCAAGTCGATCCAGAACGAGGTGGCAGCCCTGTCGAACGAACTGAACCGCGTGGCCAATACCACCCAGTTCAACGGCCAGAACGTGCTGGACGGTTCGCTGACCTCGGCCCAGTTCCAGGTTGGCGCCAATTCCGGCCAGACCATCAACATTGGCGTGCAATCGGCCAAGGCCACCGATCTCGGCAACAACACCCTGTCGTCGTCCACCGGCGGTGCCGGCGCCGATTCCACCACCCTGTCGCAGGCAGCGTCGAATGCGACCGGCAGCAACAACATTGCCGCCGACGAGACCCTGACCATCAAGTCCGGCGCCGGCGTCAGCACCACGCTGACCGTCAAGGGCCTGAACGGCACCACCCCGGGTGACAGCGCCGCGAAAATTGCCGCCAACATCAACGGTCTGAGCGGCACCACTGGCGTCACCGCCACCGCCTCGACCCAGGCCACCATCACCGGCATCAGCGATGGCGCAGTTCAGTTCGACCTGCGCGGCGCCAACTCGGTGGCCAACGATGCCACCTCGAAAGCGGTGACCATCTCGGCCAAAGTGGTCGGCGGCGATTTGTCGGCCCTGGCCCAAGCGATCAACGCGCAGAGCGGCACCACCGCCGTGACCGCCTCGATCAAGAAAGATGGCGCTGGCGTATCCTCGCTGGTTCTGAGCAACAGCAACGGCGATGACATCAATATCGCCAACGACCTGGCGGATGCCGCCACCGGTCTGGGCACCGCATCCATCGCTGGCGCGAGCACCCCGGCCAATGGCACCACGCCTGCAGTGAACGCGCCAGCCGTCGCTATCCCGGTAGCGGGCGGTAACTCGGTCACCGTGGGTGGCAAGCTGAGCTTCTCGTCGGACTCCGGTTTCTCGATCAGCTCGACCGGCACCGCCGTGCTGGGCGGCACTGCCGGCACCGCGATCGGCTCGGACCTGCAATCGGTCGCCAAGCTGGACGTGAGCACCGTGGACGGTTCGAACGCGGCACTGAAAACCATCGACTCGGCGCTGAACCAGATCAACAGCAACCGCGCTGCCCTGGGTGCGATCCAGAACCGCTTCGCCTCGACCATCTCGAACTTGAACACCGCCACCGAGAACTTGTCTGCCTCGCGTAGCCGTATTCAAGATACCGACTTCGCTGCAGAAACCGCCAGCCTGACCCGCGGCCAGATCCTGCAACAAGCTGGTACCGCGATTCTGGCGCAAGCCAACTCGCTGCCGAACGGCGTGCTGTCGCTGCTGCGTGGCTAAAATCCGGGGATGAGACGGCGCCGCAAGCGCCGCCGTAACCAGGTTCCCCGGCTGATCTTGTCAGTCGGGGATTTTTCGTAAAGGAAGCATCATGACTATCGATACCATAGGCTCGGCCACCACGGCCGCGAGCGGCCGCCCGGCTGCAAGCGCCCCGGTCGGTTCCGACGCCGCCGTCGCCCAGGGTGCCGCACGGGCCCCGGCCACCGCCGTCGAGACCGCCGCCGCGGTGAAAGCGCCTGCGGCGGCGCCCTCGCTGGAGCAGGTGAACGAGGCGGTGTCGCAGCTGAACAAGTCGGTGCAGGCCAAGTCGCAGGGCCTGGAGTTTTCCATCGACAGCGACAGCAAGCGCACCGTGGTCAAGGTGGTCGATCAAACCACCAAGGAAGTGCTGCGCCAGATTCCCACGCCCGAAGCGCTGGAAATCGCCAAAGCGCTGGAAGCCAAATCCAGCACCGGTCTGCTGATCCAGCAAACCGCCTGAAGCGGCCGCGCCCCGCGCGCGCCGCTTTTTCCCCATCTGTGGCATCCTGACTCCGGGAGCGCCGTCTCCGTCTTTGCTGCCAGTCAGCACGTCTTTCCAGCCTTTCAACGCTGCCTGTTTTTTCAGCTTTGCGCGAACTGGCGGGTGTTCTCCCCTCTCAAGTCCGGTTTGATTCTGCCGATATTGTCTTATATTATTGTTTTACACAGGAGCACAAAGTGGGCATCTCTTCTCCCGGCATCGGCTCGAATATCCCGGTCGACAGCATCGTCAGCAAGCTGATGGCGGTGGAGTCTGCGCCGTTGGCCGATTTCGACAAGAAATCGGCCAGCTACCTGGCGCAGGTGTCCGCTTTTGGCAATCTGTCGGGCGCGCTCGGCTCGTTCCAGTCGGCGCTGTCGGGCCTGACCTCCCTGTCCGGCTTCCAGACCATGTCGGCCACCCCCGGCGACACCTCGATCCTGACCGCCACCGCCACCGGCACCGCCATCCCCGGCAGCTACCGCATCAACGTCACCCAGGTGGCGCAGGCGCAAACGCTGGCCTCGGGCGGTTACAAGACCACCACGGCCGCCATCGGCACCGGCGCCAAGACCACCATCAACTTCTCGCTCGGCACCGTCAGCGGCGGCAGCTTCGGCCTGACCGGCACCCAGCTGGGCGCCAGCCTCAGCACCGGCGGCCTGACGCCTGGCGCGCTGACCATCAACAACACCGCGATTGCCACCGACGGCACCACCCGCAGCGCCCGCCTGCTGGCCGACGCCATCAATGCCAAGAGCACCACCACCGGGGTCTCGGCCAAGGCCGCTGCCACCGTCACCAGCGCCACCTTGTTTGGCAGCGGCGGCGCCTCCAGCTTTGGCGACATCGACACCAGCGGCGGCGGCACCTATTCGCTGTCCGTGGGCGGGGTGGAAATCGCCACCCAGGCGGCCGGCGTGGCCGGCGGCGCCGGCATCACCGCCGCCTCGCTGGATGCCGCGCTGACCGGCAACACCGCCGTGGCGCGCGCGCTGGCCGACGCCAACATCACCGTCAGCGGCAGCGCTGCCGACGGCACGCTGCAATTTACCAATGCCGACGGCTCCAACATCGCGATTGCCGAGGCGGTCTCGTCGACCGGCACCGTGACCGGCGGCATCGGCAACGCCGCCGGGGTGGCCAACATCGGCTCCAGCACCACGGCCGTCAGCTCGATCTCGCTGATCTCGGCCGACGGCAGCCCGATCTCGGTCGGCGGCACCAACCCGGCCGGCGCTGGCTTCACGGCCGGCGTGGGCGGCGCCTACCTCGGCGCCAGCTTCACCGCCGACTCGACCCGCACCAGCGGCAACATCGTGATCGACAGTTCCAACAACACGCTGGCCGGCATTGTTGCCGCCATCAACAAGGGCAATTTCGGCGTGACCGCCAGCATCGTCTCGGACGGTTCCACCGGCACCAACGCCACGCCCAACCGCCTGATCCTCACCTCCAGCGCCACCGGCGCCAGCTCGACCATGAAGATCACGCTGAGCGGCTCGGGCGGCAACCCGGCCGATCCGGCGCTGGAGGCGCTGCTGGCCTACGACCCGGCCGGCACGCAAAACCTGAGCCAAAAGGCGGCGGCGGCCGACACCAAGGCCACCGTCAATGGCATCGACGTCACCAGTTCCAGCGCCGGCATCTCGGGTGCCATCAGCGGCGTCACCCTGAGCACGCTGAAAACCGGCAGCACCACGCTGACCATCGCCAAGGATTCCACCGCGTTGAACAGCTCGGTCAGCGGCTTCGTCAAGGCCTATAACGACCTCAACTCGCAGATCACTCAGCTGAGCGGCTACAACCCGGATACCAAGACCGGCGGCCCGCTGCTGGGCGACTCCACCATCCGCAACCTGAGCGCCTCGATCCGGCGCGAGATGTCGAGCTCGATCACCGGCCTGGAGGGCAGCAAGCTGACCAATCTGTCGCAGATCGGCATCTCGTTCCAGAAAGATGGCACGCTGACGCTGGACTCCAGCAAGCTGGGCAAGGCGATCAACGACAACTACGGCGACATCGCCGGCCTGTTCGCGGCGGTCGGCCGCGGCACCGATCCCGACGTCAAGTTCGTCAGCTCGACCGGCAAGACCCAGGCCGGCGATTACCGCGTCGACATCACCCAGCTGGCCACCCAGGGCACCCTGCAGGGCACCGCCGTGCTGCCGGCCGAGACCACCATCGATGCCGACACCACCTGGACCGTGACCCTGAACGACACCACGCCGTCCAACGTCAACAACACCGCCACCATCACCCTGCCGGCCGGCACCTACAACCCAAGCCAGCTGGCCACCATGCTGCAGTCGAGCATCAACGGCGTCAGTGCCTTCTCGTCGGCCGGCGCCACCGTCACCGCCACGGTCGGCGATGACGGCACGCTGAAGCTGAACTCGACGCGCTACGGTTCCAAGTCCAACATCCATATCAACACCGCCAGCGGCACCTCGGTCGCGACCGTGTTCGGCGGCGGCACCTCGGTGGATGGCAAGGATGTGGCCGGCACTATCGGTGGCTACACCGCCACCGGCGACGGCCAGACCCTGACCGGCGCCGCCGGCGCGCCGATCGAAGGCCTGAAGCTGACCATCACCGGCGACACCACCGGCTCGCGCGGCAGTTTCGGCTTCTCGCAGGGCTATGCCTACCAGCTCAACACGCTGGCGGCCGGCTACCTCGGCGGCGACGGCGCGATCGCCAGCCGCACCAAGGGGCTGAACAACACGGTCAAGGACATCACCAAGCAGAAAGATGCGTTCAGCGCGCGCCTGACCGACATCGAGGCGCGCTACCGCGCCCAGTACACGGCGCTCGATACCTCGATCGCCAGCATGAATACCACCGCGTCATTCTTGACGCAGCAGTTTGCAGCCATGGCCAAGGCCTGACCGCAAGCGCACTCACAGGAGAGCAAGTATGTTCGGATCTCGACAAACTGGTGTCAACGCCTATGCCAAGGTTGGCATGGAAACCGGCGTGGTTGCCGCCAGTCCCCACAAGCTGATCGTGATGCTGTTCGATGGCGCCCTGGTCGCGCTCAGCACGGCATTGAGCGGCATGCGCAGTGGCAATATCGGCGAGAAGGGCAAATCCATTTCCAAGGCCATCATGATCATCGACAGCGGCTTGCGCGCCGCGCTCGACAAGAAGGCCGGCGGCGAGATCGCCGAGGGGCTGGACGCCTTGTACGAATACATGAGCGCGCGCCTGCTGACGGCCAACCTCAACAACGACCCCAGCATCATCGAGGAAGTCCAGCGTCTGCTGACCGAGTTGCGCGACGCCTGGAACGCGATTGCCGACACCCCTGCCGCCACCGGCATCCACCCCACCACCAACCTCGCGAGCGCCTGATTTATGATGACGATTCAAGAAGTGCTTTCCGTGTACGCCGCCATGGCCGACCTGACCGGGCAGATGGTGCAAGCGGCCACCCGCAGCGACTGGGACGCCCTGGTCTTGCTGGAGCAGCGCTGCGCCGCCCACGTGCAGGTGCTGCGCGAGCAGGAACCGCAGCAGCCGATGAGCGGCGCCGACCGCGAACGGAAAATCGAACTGATACGCCAGATGCTCAACGCCGACCGCCAGATCCGCGACCTGACCCTGCCGTGGATGGCGCAACTGTCCAAACTGATCAATTCCACCGGCACGGAACGGCGCATCGTCACCGCCTACGGTAGCGTCTAAAGCAGGCGCGCGCCATGTTGCCGCGCCTGGACGCCGCCACGGTCACGCCGGTCAAGCCGGCGGATGGGGCCGGTGCGGGCGTCGCGATTGGCGATGGCCGCCAGGCCGCCTTCCAGCGCGCCGTGCAAAGCCTGGTCGGCCAGACCGTGCCGGCCGAAGTGATGTCCAAGCTCAAGGACGGCAGCTACCTGGTCAAGGTGGCCGACAATGCCGTCCGCCTGATGCTGCCGGGCGATACCCAGGTCGGCACCAGCGTGCCGCTCACCGTGCTGAGCGCGCAACCGCGTCCCACGTTCCAGCTCGGCAATAGCGCGCCGGGCAGCGCCCCCACCTTGTTGTACACCGACGGCGGCATGACCGAAGGCGGCGAAGCGGCCAGCCTGCCGTCGCAGGGCGCGGCCGTGTACCTCCCCGGCAGCGGCAAGCCGCCGGCCGGCGCTGGCCAGGCCGGGCTGCCGGGCCAGCCGGCCGCCGGCGGCGATGGCGCCGCCGCGGCCGACGGCGAGGCCATGCCGGGCCAGACCCGGCCCGGTGCCGCCACCACCCCAGCCGGCGGCGCAGCCGGCAATCCGAATGCCACCGCAGCCGGGGCCCGTCCAGGCTTGCCGGCCGGCGCGGCGGCGACGCCAGACAACGCTGCCGCCCCGGCAGCAGGCCGCCCCGCGGTGCCCGCCGGCGCCACGCCCAACCCGGCCGCCGCGCTGGCCACGCCGGCCGGCGCCGTCCAGGCCCAGGCCGCCGCTACGCTGGCAGCGGGCAACGCCGCGGCCGGCATCGCGGTCGATGCCGCCAAACCGCAAAGCCTGGCCGCCACCCTGCTGGGCAAAGCCCCGCTGACGCCGGCACACGAACTGCCGGCGCTGACCGCCCACACCCCGCAAGCCACGCTGAGCAGCGCCGCCCGCGTGCTGACCACCATCCTCAGCAGCACCGCCCAGGCCGGGCAGGCCGCGCAAGTGGCGCTGGTCGGCAAGACCGCCCTGTTCGGCAATGCCGCGCCCGACACCGACGTGCTGGCGCAAAAGCTGCACGACACCATCTCCAAAAGCGGCCTGTTCTACGAATCGCACGTGGCCGAGTGGGCCAAGGGCGAGCGCCCGCTGGCCGACCTGATGCGCGAGCCGCAAATGCAGCGCCTGCTGCAGCAAGGCGGCGAAGCGGCACGCGCCGCCACCGGCGGCCCCGACCTGAGCGCCGCGCAAATGATCAACCAGCAGCTGCACACCCAGGAGCAACACCGCGTGCTGTGGCAAGGCCAGGCGTGGCCCGGGCAGGACATGCAATGGGAAGTGCGGCGCGACCAGCGCGAAGGCCGGCAAGATGGCGGCGGCGACGCCGAAGCCGGCCAGGAGCAGATCTGGCGCAGCGGCGTGCGCTTCCGCCTGCCGATGCTGGGCGCGGTGTCGGCGGCGGTGACGCTGATTGGCGACCAGGTCCACATCCAGGTGCAGACCGACACCGGCAACAGCGCCACCACCCTGCGCGCCTACGCCGGCCAGCTGGAAAGCGCCATGGCGGCGGCCGGGGCGCAACTGTCCTCGCTGACCATCAGCCAGGAGGACGGCCATGACGGATGACGCCCCGCGCAAGCCGCTGCAGCAGGCGGTGGCGCTGGCCTACGACAGCGGCCAGCCGGCGCCGAAGGTGGTGGCCAAGGGCCGCGGCCTGGTGGCCGAGCAGATCATCCACGTGGCGCAGGAGGCCGGCGTGGCCATCCACGAGTCCAAGGAACTTGTTTCCCTGCTCATGGAAGTTGATTTAGACCAAAAAATTCCACCTATCCTGTATCGTACAATTGCGGAACTATTGGCCTGGCTATATCATATTGAAGCAGCGCAAAAGTCTGGTTTGCCCCTGCCGCCGGCGCCGGACACCAGCATCCCCTTGACCGAAAATTGACTCGAACTGGCCTCAGATGTACCCACACTTTCAGGATGCGGAATTGGAAAACTGGCACGATTTTGAGGTCGAATCGCGCAGGGAAATCTTTGCCCTGCTGCGTGGCATCGGCGAAAAGAACCAGCTGATCCGCATGCTGATCCAGGGCGAATCGGATGTCTGCGTGACCTCCATCCTCGATGTGGACGAGGCGGGCAACGCGGTCTACCTGGACTGCTCGATCGACCAGGAACAGAACAAGCGCATCCTGGCTTCGCGCCGGCTGTCGTTTGAAACCACGCTGGACAAAGTGCGCATCCTGTTTGCCGCCGACCAGATCGAAGCGACCACTTACGAAGGCAACCCGGCCTTCAAGATCCCGTTCCCGGAAACCCTGATCCGTCTGCAGCGGCGCGAGTATTACCGGATAGCCACGCCGGTGACCAACCCGGTGCGGGTGCAGATTGCGCTGCCGGCCGAGTTGGGCGGCCCGACCACCTTCCCGCTGGCCGACATCAGCTGTGGCGGCATCGCCATCCTCGACAACAAAATGATCCTGGGCGACGCCATCGGCAAGAACTTTGCGGAGTGCCGCATTGACCTGCCGGAAATCGGCCAGGTCAGCACAGCACTACAGGTGCGCAACTCGCTGGACCTGACCCTGCTGAACAACAAAACCAACCGCCGCCTGGGCTGCGAGTTCGTCAACATCCCGCGCGGCATGCTGGCCTATGTCCAGCGCTACATCACCAAACTGGAGCGCGAGCGCAACGCCCGCATCGCCGGCCTCAGCTGAAAACTCCGGGGTCAGATACCGTCTTGAATAGCAAGCCCTTTGGTTAAGTAATTTGGATCAAAGGGCTTGTCAGTGTGGATCACGCCATAGATCAGATGTGCCAGTTTGTGCATGACTGCACCGATCA
>NZ_JBCNLB010000035.1:0-22429 GCF_039595735.1 Duganella sp. | reverse complement strand
CTCTGTTTGTGGTCATTTCTGACCAGGTTCGCTCACTCAAAATACTGACAGTATTTCTTGTTGAGCATTTAATGCTTTTTGTTGCAGCATCAAACGCCCACATTTATCGACTGTAATTTTTTAAAGACCGGTGATACTTGCTGTTGAAGCGTTGTGTTCATCAGCACAGAAGCGAGATTATGAAGTGTTTCGTTTATCTCGTCAACCCTCGTTTTCGCTACATCGTTTTGTTTTCGACGCCGCGTTTTGCGAGGGACCGAACTATAGCAAGCCGCCGCCCGCTTTGGCAAGAGGTAAAATACAAATCTTTCGATTCATACGCCTCCTCCATGTCGATCTCTCCTACTCATAACGAAGCGCTGTCCGCCCAACTCGATCGTGCTATTAATAACAAGACCAAGCCGCTGGGCAGCCTGGGGGTACTGGAGGCGCTGGCCAAACAAATCGGCCTGATACAGAACCGCTGCGATATCAGCATCATCAACCCATCCATATTGGTGTTCGCCGCCGATCACGGTGTGGTGGCTGAGGGCATCTCGGCGTACCCGCAGGACGTGACCTGGCAAATGGTGGCGAACTTCCTGGCCGGCGGCGCCGCTATCAATGTGTTTGCCGCCCAAAACAACTGCGCGCTGCGCGTGATCGACGCCGGCGTTAATCACGACTTCGGCCCGCGCGACGGCCTGACCGACCGCAAGCTGGCGCACGGCACCCGCAACTTCGCCCACGAACCGGCCATGAGCCGCGACCTGTGCGAAACCGCGCTGGCCGCCGGCATGGCGCTGGCGGCCGAGCTGGAAGGCAATGTGGTCGGCTTCGGTGAAATGGGCATCGGTAACACCACCGCCGCCGCCGCGCTGATGCACAAGCTGACCAGCATCCCGGTCGCCCAATGCGTCGGCGCCGGCACCGGCCTTTCGGCCGACGGTATCCTGCACAAGCAGCGCGTGATCGAAGCCGCCGTCGCAAAACACAACGCGGCCAGCGAGCCGCTCGATGTCCTTGCCACCTTCGGCGGCCTGGAAATCGCCATGATGGCCGGCGCCATGCTGAAAGCCGCCGAGCTGCGCAAGGTGCTGCTGATCGATGGCTTTATCGTCACCAGTGCGCTGCTGGTCGCGGCGCGCTTGCAGCCGGCCATTCTGGATTACTGCATCTTCGCGCACTGCTCCAACGAGAACGGCCACCGCCAGATGCTGGAATCATTGAACGCCAGGCCGCTGCTCACTCTGGGCTTGCGCCTGGGCGAAGGCACCGGCTGCGCGCTGGCGCTGCCGCTGCTGCATGCCGCCGCCAACTTCCTGAACCAGATGGCCACGTTTGAATCGGCCCAGGTCAGCGAGAAGTCCGAGTAATGCATCAGCTACGCCTGTTCTTCACCGCGCTGCAGTTCTTCTCCCGCCTGCCGATTCCGGGTTGGGTGGGTTTCGATCCTGCGTGGCTGAACCAGGCCTCGCGCTACTTCCCGCTGGTGGGCGTGGTGGTGGCGCTGATTAGCGCCGCCACTTACGCGCTGACCGCATGGCTGCTGCCGACGCCGGTCGCCGCCATCCTCTCCACCGCGGCCGGCATCTACGCCACCGGCGCATTCCACGAAGACGGCTTTGCCGATATGTGCGACGGCTTCGGCGGCGGCATGACGCCGGAACGCGTGCTGGAGATCATGAAGGATTCGCGCATCGGCGCGTATGGCGCCATCGGCATCATCTGCATGCTGGGACTGAAGCTGACCACACTGGCCATGCTGCCGCCGCTGGCCGCCGTCGGCGCGCTGCTGGTGGCGCATCCGCTTTCACGGCTGATGGCGACCTCGCTGATCTGGCGCCTCGATTATGTCCGCGCCGAAGGCAAGGCCAAGCCGCTGGCGCAAAAGATGCGTGGCCGCGAATTCCTGATTGCCGCCGCCAGCGCCGCTGTTCCAGCACTGGTAGTGATCGCACTGCGCTGGCTGCCGCTTGCCGCGCTGCTGGCTGGCGTGCTGACCGCGGCCATCGCCACCATCTGGCTGGCACGCAAATGCGTGCGCCGCATCGGTGGCTACACCGGCGATTGCCTGGGCGCCGTGCAGCAGGTCACTGAAGTGGTGTTTTACCTGTGCGCCCTGGCCAGCCTGCAGCCATGAAGCTGATACTGGTGCGCCATCCGCAGCCGCTGGTCGCGCCGGGCATCTGTTATGGCAGCACCGATCTTGAGGTGGCGCCAGCGGAGCTGGAGCACACGCTGGCCGCATTGCGGCTGCTGCCCGATCTTCCCATCTATTCAAGCCCACTGCGCCGCTGCGCCCAGCTGGCCGCGCGCCTGAGCGGCAACGCCATCTACGACGCCCGCCTCGCTGAGATGCATTTCGGCGCGTGGGAGATGCAGGCCTGGGACGCCATTCCCCGCGCCGAGATCGATGCCTGGGCCGCCGACATGGTCCACTATCGTCCCGGCGGCGGCGAAAGCGTGTTCCAGATGGCCGGGCGCATCGCCGACTTTTACGATACGCTGCAGAGCGATACCATCATCATCTGCCACGCCGGCGCCATGCGTCTGCTGCGTGCCCGCCACGCCGGACTGCCCCCTGCGGAGATGGCCCTGCAAGCCGCACAAACCGCCCATCAAATCCCCTACGGCTCCACCTTGACCCTTTAAACCCGTATAATGTGCGGGTTTTGGTGCTCGCGCGTCTGTCCAGATGCGCAGTTAAACGGGAAACACGAAGCTGCAAAAAAGCCAACGTGTGCTGCCCCCGCAACGGTAAGCAAGTGTCGCCGCTGTACGCGACAAACCGCCTCTGACAACCACTGTGCTTCGGCATGGGAAGGTAAGGCGGTCTGACTTGTTAGCCCGGATACCGGCCAAATCAGGTGGAAACGGGCGCGCCCCGCTTCTGTTCACAATTGGCCTACGGGGACGTCGGCTGGTTGCTACTAACCGAAAAATGATCATGACCTTTCGTATTTCCCGCCCTGCGGCAATGACGTCGCTGGCGCTGGCCATGGCTGCCTGCTATGCGCACGCCGAACCTGCCGATGCCGTCGTCGTTACCGCCACCCGCTCGCCGCAGCCGCTGGCCAACGTCATCAGCGACACCATCACGATTAGCGCAGAGCAGATCGCCGAATCCGGCGCAGGCTCGATCGTCGATCTGCTGCAACGCCAGCGCGGCATCGAGATCGCCCGCAACGGCGGCGCCGGCACCGCGTCCAGCGTCTACATCCGCGGCGCCAACAGCAACCAGAACATCGTACTGGTCGACGGCGTGCGTATCGGCTCTTCGACCACCGGCGCCGCCAACTGGAGCGCCATCCCGCTGACCGCCATCGACCATATCGAAATCGTCTACGGCCCACTGAGCTCCCTGTACGGTGCCGACGCCATCGGCGGCGTGATCCAGATCTTCACCAAGAAGGGCAAGGGTGCGCCATCCGTCACGGCCTTCGCCGGCTACGGCAGCGACACGACGCGTGAAGTGGACGCCACCCTGTCCGGCGCGACCGGCGGTGAGCACAGCTTCAGCTACGCGATCAGCGCCGGCAAGGAAAAATCGGATGGCTTCAACGCCACCCGCCGCGGCCTGTCTTCGTACAATGCCGACCGCGATGGCTACGACAAGGAAAACGCCGCCGGCCAATTCAGCCTGCAACTGGCGCCGGGCTATGAGGCCGGCGCGCTGTTCGTGCACAGCAAACTGGAGTCGCAGTACGACGCCGGCACTTCCGCCTACAACGTGCGCAGCACCGCTTCGCTGGATACCGCCGCGGTTTACGGCAAAGCCAAGTTCGTGCAAAACATCGACACCCTGCTGCAGTATTCGGAAAGCCGCGACAAGGGCCAGAACTGGAGCAGCGCCGCCGCCACCGGCTACTCGCGCATCGACACCAAACAAACCGACATCACCCTGCAAAACGATGTGCGCATTGGCGACGACGTGTTGCAAGTGCTGTACGACCACCGCAAGGAAGATGTGTCGACCAACGGTGCCAAAGACATGAACCGCGACCGCACCACCAACTCGTGGGCTGCTTCGTACAATGCACGCCGTGGCGCCAACTTGCTGAACGCCGCTGTCCGCCGCGACAAATCGGTGTACGGCGCCAAGACCACCGGCTCGCTGGGCTATGGCTACGACTTCACGAAACAGCTGCGCGCCACCGCCAGCTACGGCACCAGCTTCCGCGCGCCGACCTACAACGAGTTGTACTACCCAGGCTACGGCAATGAGGGCAACAAGCCGGAACAAGGCAAGAACGCCGAGATCGGCCTGCGCTGGGATGACGGCGTGAACGCGCTGAGTGCCAACTACTACCACAACAAGCTGACCGACCTGCTGGTCAACACCACGCCTTGTCCGTTCGGCATCGACGGTTATACCTATGGCTGCGCCTACAACGTCAACAAGGCGACGCTGGAAGGTGTGACGATCGCCGGCGCCACCAAGCTGGCCGGGGTGAATCTGGCTGCCAGCATCGACCTGCAGGATCCCAAGGACGATACCAGCAACAAGCGCCTGGCGCGCCGCGCGAAGAAGCACGGCAACGTGACCGCCGATTACGGCATCGGCGCCCTGAAGCTGGGCGCGGAACTGGAGTTCTCCGGCGACCGTTTCGACGATGCGGCCAACAAGAACCGCCTCGGCGGCTATGGCCTGGTGAACCTGTTCGCGACTTATGCGTTCGCCCGCGACTGGTCGGCGCTGGTCCGCTGGAACAACATCGGCGACAAGCAGTACGACCTGGCCCGCAACTATGCAACGCCAGGCTCCAAGGTGTTTGCCGGTATCCGTTACGGCTACAAATAATGGTGTAACCTGCCGGGGATGGACGTCCTTCCCCGGCAGTTTTTTTGAAAGCAGTGCATGCGTTCTTTCTCCCGCAATCTGCGACAGCGCGCCGCCATTACCCTTGCAGGGTTGCTGCTGTTCGCGTTTGCCAGCCTGATTTTCTCGGGCATGACCGGTTCGGTCTCAATTCCCTTTTCCGATATTCCCGCAGCGCTGAATGAGCTGCTGCATGGCCAGACCTCGACGCTGGCAGCCACCCTGCTCGACCTGCGCATCAATCGCGCGGTTTCCGCTTTTGTCACCGGTGCCGCGCTGTCGCTGGCCGGTGTGATGATGCAGGCGCTGTTGCGCAACCCGCTGGCCGATCCTTATGTCCTCGGCTTGTCGGCCGGCGCCTCGGTCGGCGCCTTGGCCGCGCTGCTGTTCATGTGCGCCGCATGGATGGTCGATGCCGCCGCTTTCGGCGGCGCGGTCGCCGTCTCGATGATGTTGTATGTGCTGGCACGGCGCGACCTGCGCGGCGGCACGGCGGCCGAAGGCGGCACCTCGCTGTTGCTGCTGACCGGTGCGATCCTGTCCGCCGCCTGCATGGCGCTGGTGACGCTGATGCTGTCCATCGCGCCGGAGAGCCGCCTGCGCAGCATGGTGTTCTGGATGATCGGCGACTTGTCCGGCACGCAGGTGCGCTGGATGCCATGGGCCGTGCTGCTCGCCGCGCTGGCGTTTGCGCTGCGCAGTGCGCGCTCCATGAATGTGATGGCGCTGCACGCCGAAGCCGCCGCCACGCTGGGCATCCGCGTGGGTGCGCTGCGCAAGGGCCTGTTCTTCGTCTCCGGCCTGCTGACCGCCAGCGCCGTCACCAGCGCCGGCAGCATAGGCTTCGTCGGCCTGATCGTGCCGCACGCCTGCCGCTTTGCGGTCGGTCCCGACCACCGCATCCTGATTCCTGCCGCTACTGTGGGCGGCGGCACCTTCCTGCTGCTGGCCGACACGCTGGCCCGCACCGCCATCGCGCCCCAGCAGCTGCCGGTCGGCGTGGTGACGGCGCTGATTGGCGCGCCGGTCTTCCTGTATCAACTGCACAGGCTACGCAAATGATGATCAGCACGCACAAACTTTATCTGGGCGTCGGCCAGCGCCAGCTGGTGTCGGACCTGGAATGGCAGGTACGCGAGGGCGAATGCTGGAGCGTCATCGGCCGTAATGGCGCCGGCAAGAGCACCTTGCTGCGCGCGCTGGCAGGCCTGCGCGCGCCGGAAGCCGGCCATGTGGCCATCAACGGACGCCCGCTGGCCGAATGGCCGCTGGCCGAGCTGGCGCGCCAGCGCGCCTTCCTGGCGCAAAGCCGCAGCGACGCCTTCTCCTACAGCGTGATCGAGACCGTGCTGTCGGCGCGCCATCCCTACCACGACAACCGCTACTGGGAAGACAGCGACGACCACGCCATCGCCATCAAAGCGCTGGAAGCGATGGAAGTGGCCGACCTGGCGGCGCGCGACGTGCGCACGCTGTCCGGTGGCGAACGTCAGCGCGTGGCGATTGCCGCCATGCTGGCGCAGGACACGCCGCTGCTGCTGCTCGACGAACCGGCCAACGCGCTGGATCTGGCGCATCAGGTCAGCGTGATGAATATCGTCGCGCGCCTGTGCCGCGAACAAGGCAAGACCGCCGTCATGATCGGCCATGACCTGACGCTGGCGCACAGCGTCTCCACCCACGCGCTGCTGTTGAAAGGCGATGGCCGCTGGCTGGCTGGCGCCACGGCGGAAGTCATGCAGGCCGATATCCTGAGCGACTATCTCGGCCACCCGATTGAAGTCATCCGGCACGGCAAGCGCAGCATCTTTATCCCCAACGAGGAAACCCAATGAGCGACGACATCAACGAACGTCACCGCGCGCGCATGGAGCGCAAGAAGGCCATCATCGACGCCAAGATCGCCGCCGCCGACAAGCAGATCGGCATCATCATCGTCAACACCGGCAACGGCAAGGGCAAGAGCTCCAGCGCCTTCGGCATGGCCATCCGCGCCATGGGCCATGGCATGAAAGTCGGCGTGGTGCAGTTCATCAAGGGCGCGCTGCAGACCGGCGAAGAGCGCTTCCTGCGCCGCTTCCCGGAAGAGATCAGCTTCCACGCCATGGGCGAGGGTTACACCTGGGAGACGCAGAACCGCGAGCGCGATATCGCCAAGGCGCAGCTGGCATGGGAACAGGCCAGGAAGTTTTTGGCCGATCCGCAGATCGGGCTGGTGATCTTCGATGAACTGAACATCGCCCTCAAATACAAATACCTCGATGTGGAAGTCGTCATCAACGACCTGCTGGCGCGTCCGGCGATGCAGCACGTCTGCATCACCGGCCGTGGGGCGCCGCCGGAACTGATCGAGATAGCCGACACGGTTACCGAGATGGAAGTGGTCAAGCACGCGTTCAAGGCCGGCATCGGCGCGCAAGCGGGGACCGAATGGTAAGAGCCCTGTTGGTGGCTGCCGTCTCTTCAGGACAAGGCAAAACCACCGTCACCGCCGCGCTGGCGCGCAAGCTGGTCAAGCTGGGCCAGCGCGTGCGCGTGTTCAAGTGCGGCCCGGACTTCATTGACCCGATGCTGCTGGAACGTGCCAGCGGCGCGCCGGTGCGCTCGCTCGACCTGTGGATGGTCGGCAAGGAGCTGTGCAGCCAGCAACTGGCGCAGGCTGCCGGCGAGGCGGACGTGATCCTGATCGAAGGCGTGATGGGACTGTATGACGGCACGCCCTCTTCCGCCGATCTGGCACGCGCGTTCGGCGTGCCGGTGATGGCGGTGATCGACGCCGGCGCCATGGCGCAAACCGCCGGCGCGCTGGTGCATGGCCTGCGCGACTACGGTCCGGTGCAGATGGCCGGGGTGATCGCCAACCGCGTTGCCAGCGAAGGTCATGCGAAGATGATCGCGTCCTCGCTGCGCGACATTCCGCTGTTTGGCACGTTGCCGAAGCAGGCCAGGTCGCTGCCGGAACGCCATCTCGGGCTGGTGCTGCCGGGCGAGGTGCAGGATATCGACCAGTTGCTGGATGACCTGGCCGACCAGCTGGCATTTGACCATGCGGCGTGGGAACGTCTGCCGCCGGTCGATATCGCCGCAGCGCCAGCACCGGCGCTGCCACCGCTGCTGGCCGGGAAAACCATCGCCATCGCGCGCGATGCGGCCTTCATGTTCCTCTATCCGGCCAACCTGGACACGCTGCGCGCCATGGGCGCAACGCTGACATTCTTCTCACCGCTGGCCGACGAAGCCGTGCCGCCGGAAGCCGATGCGGTCTACCTGCCTGGCGGCTATCCCGAACTGCACGCCGAACAACTGTCGCAAGCGCACAACTGGACCGCGTCGGTCCGCGCCGTTCACACGGCCGGCATGCCGATCGTGGCCGAATGCGGCGGCATGATGGCTTTGGCCGACACGCTGGCCGACCAGGCCGGCGCGGTGTGGCAAATGGCCGGCCTGCTGCCCGGCGCCGTGGCCATGCAGCCACGTCTTGCGGGCCTCGGATCGCAAGGACTGGAAACGCCGCAGGGCACACTGCGCGGCCATACCTTCCATTACTCCAAGCTGGCGACCAGCGTGGCGCCGGCCGCGTACACTAGCAAGCATCCCTCTGCTATACAAGGCGAGGCCTGGTATAAGGTAGGATCGTTATCGGCTTCGTATTTTCACGCATACTTTGCATCCAATCCGGCGGCAACCGCCGCCTTGCTACTGAGGAGTGTGACATGACACGTACACTGGTTCTGGGCGGCGCCCGCTCCGGCAAAAGCGCCTACGCTGAACGTCTGGCCGCCGATTCCGGCAAAGAAGTGGTCTACATCGCCACTGCTACGCCGGGCGACGAGGAAATGGCCGCGCGCATTGCGCATCACCGTGCCGGCCGTCCGCACGAGTGGATTACGGTGGAAGAGCCGCTGGCACTGGGCAATCAGCTGCTGCGCTGGTCCTCGCCCGACCGTCTGATCCTGGTGGACTGCCTGACGCTCTGGCTGAATAACCTGCTGTTCAGCAGCGGCCAGGAATATCCGGACATCGGCCAGATCACGCTGCCGGCGCTGTTCCACGAACAGCAGGACATGCTGGCCAGCGCGCTGACCAAGTGCGTCAGCGACATCGTGCTGGTATCGAACGAGGTAGGACTGGGCATCATGCCGATGGGCGCCGTGTCGCGCTGCTTCATGGATGAACAGGGCCGCCTGAACCAGTCGGTCGCCGCCATCTGCGACCGCGCGGTGTTTGTCGCCGCCGGCCTGCCGCTGGTGCTAAAAGGATAACTGTGCTGAGTGGACTAAGTTTTTCCGCTGTCGCGCTGCTGATGGTGGTCGCTGTACTGCTGGACCTGTGGTGGGGCGAGGTACGCCGATGGCACCCGCTGGTCGGTTTTGGCAATCTGGCCATCGGCCTGGAACGCCGCCTCAATCAGGAAGGCCCGCTGCGCTTCATGCGCGGCGTGCTGGCGTGGATGCTGGCGGTGCTGCCGCTCACCGCGCTGGCCGCGCTGCTGGTGTGGGCACTGGCCGTGCCAGCCGCACAAGCCGCCGCCCATGTGCTGATGCTGTATTTCGCCCTCGGTCTGCGCAGCCTGCGCGACCACAACCTGCCGATTGCCGACGCGCTGGCGCAGAATGACCTGCCGGCGGCGCGCCGTCTCACTTCCTATATCGTCAGCCGCGATACCACCAGCGCCAGCGAAATCGAACTGACCAAGGCCAGCGCCGAGTCGCTGCTGGAAAATGGCAACGATGCCGTCTTCGGCACGCTGTTCTGGTTCATGCTGGCCGGCGGCCCGGGCGCGGTGCTGTTCCGCATGGCGAACACGCTGGATGCGATGTGGGGCTACCGCACGCCGCGCCTGCGCCAGTTCGGTTGCGCCGCCGCCCGCATCGACGATGCGCTCAATTACATTCCGGCGCGTCTGACTGCGCTGTCGTACGTGCTGCTGGCGCCCGGCCTGCAAGGCAAGCGCCGCGCATGGCAATGCTGGCGTGCGCAGGCACCGGCCTGGGATAGCCCGAACGCCGGTCCGGTGATGTCCAGCGGCGCCGGTGCGCTGGGCGTGCAGCTGGGCGGCGCCGCCATCTATCACGGCCAAGTGGAACACCGTCCCACACTGGGCGCGGGCGCACAAGCCACCGGCACGGATATCAATCGCGCCTGGCAGCTGGTCGCGCGTACCACCGCGTTGTGGCTGGCCATGGCTTGCGCGGCCGCAGCACTGATGGAGTACACACATGCTTGAACACGGCGGCAACCTGCGCGACGCCGCAAAACGCTTTGGCCGCAACGACTGGGTCGACCTGTCGACCGGCATCAACCCGCGCTGGTATCCGGCGCCCGCACTGGAGGGCAATGCGTGGCATCGCCTGCCGGAGCCAGACCCCGCGCTGACCTTGGCCGCACAGGCCTACTACGGCGCGCCGCAGATGCTGCCGGTGGCCGGTACGCAGGCCGCGATCCAGGCCTTGCCACGTTTGCGGCAGCCATCACGCGTCGCCGTCAGCGCGCCATCGTATGCGGAACACGCACATCACTGGGCCGGCCACGGTCACACGCTCACGCTGAAGCCTTACGACGCACTGGAAGCCGCCATCGCGCACCACGACGTGGTGGTCGTGGTCAACCCGAACAACCCTACCGGCGCGGTGGTGCCGCCGGCCCAATTGCTGCAATGGGCCGACCAACTGGCCACGCGCGGCGGCTGGCTGGTGGTGGACGAAGCGTTTGGCGACACCACGCAACACAACAGCGTGGCCGCCCACACCGCGCGTCCGGGCCTGATCGTGCTGCGCTCCGTCGGCAAATTCTTCGGCCTGGCCGGCATCCGGCTGGGTTTCGTGGCGGCGCCCCCGGACCTGCTGCGCGCTCTGGCCGACCTGCTGGGGCCATGGACCATCAGCGGTCCGGCGCAGCAGATCGCACTGGCCGCACTGACCGACCACGCCTGGCAAGCCGCAACGCAGCGCGAACTGCAGGCCAGCGGCGAACGCCTGCGCGCGCTGCTGGCGGCGCACGATATCCGCTCCACTGGCACACCGCTATTCCAATGGTGGGCCGAGCCGCAGCCGGAAGCCTTCTGGCAGCACATGGCGGAACGCGGCATCTGGGTGCGCCTGTTTACGCAAGCAGCGCGCGGCATCCGCCTTGGCCTGCCGCCCGACGAAGCAGGCTGGCAGCGCCTGCAAGCAGCACTCACTGAATGGACCAATCAATGAAAAAACTGATCTTCGCCGCCGCCCTTCTCGCATCGGCAGCCAGCAACGCCGCACCGGTCTCCGTCCGCGATGACGACGGCAATGTCGTCACGCTGCCCAAACCCGCGCAGCGCGTGATCGCCATGGCGCCGCACGTGACGGAACTGCTGTTCGCCGCCGGGGCCGGCGACAAGATTGTCGGCGCCGTCACGTACAGCGACTACCCGGAAGCGGCCAAGAAAATCCCGCGCGTCGGCGACAACCGCCTGATCGACATGGAGCGCGTCGCCGCCATGAAGCCGGATTTGATCGTGATCTGGATGCACGGCGGCTTTGAGCGCCAGATCGAAGGCTTGCGCAAACTGGGCATCCCGCTGTTCCACAGCGAACCGACCAAGCTGGAAGGCATTGCCGACAATGTCGAACGCCTCGGCCAGCTGATGGGCACCGAGGCTGTGGCCAATCCGGCCGCTGCCGAGATCCGCCAGCAATTCTCCTCCATGGCCAAACAGTACTCCAACCGCCCTCCGGTGCGCCTGTTCTACCAGGTATGGGACAAACCGCTGTACACCCTGAACGGCAAATCCATCGTCAGCGATTCGATCCGCCTGTGCGGCGGCGTCAACATTTTCGCGGACCAGAAAACCACCGCGCCGATCATCAGCATGGAAGCCGTGCTGCAGGCGAACCCGGAAGCCATTTTCGGCACCAGCGAAAAAGATTACGGCAGCGTCGACCTGTGGAAGCCCTACGGCACGCTGCTGGCGGTCCAGAACAACAACCTGTTCCGCCTGCAGGGCGACCTGCTGAACCGCGCCGGCCCGCGCATGGTCGCCGGCACCAAAGCGCTGTGCGAAAAAATCGAAGAAGCGCGCCAACACCGCAAGAACTGACATGCCGTTTCCTTACAAAACCCTCATGGTGCAAGGCACCACCTCGGACGCCGGTAAAAGTACCGTCGTCGCTGCCCTGTGCCGCCTGCTCAAAAGGCAAGGCGTGCGCGTGGCGCCATTCAAGCCGCAGAACATGGCGCTCAACAGCGCCGTGACGGAAGACGGCGGCGAGATCGGCCGCGCTCAGGCGCTGCAAGCGATTGCCGCCGGCGTGCCGGCGCACACCGACATGAATCCCATCCTGCTCAAGCCGTCGAGCGACATCGGCGCGCAAGTCATCATCCACGGCAAGGTGCGCGCCGAGATGAACGCGCGCGACTATCATCAGTACAAGACGGTCGCCATGCAAGCGGTGCTGGAATCGCACCAGCGCCTGCTGCAACAATACGATTGCGTGATAGTGGAAGGCGCCGGCAGCCCGGCGGAAATCAATCTGCGCGACCGCGACATCGCCAACATGGGCTTTGCCGAAAAGGTGGACTGCCCGGTGGTACTGGTGGCGGACATCGACCGTGGCGGCGTGTTCGCCCACATCGTCGGCACGCTGGCCTGCCTGTCGGAGAGCGAACGGCAGCGCACCATCGGCTTCGTCATCAACCGCTTCCGCGGCGATATCAAACTGCTGGAGCCGGGCCTGGACTGGCTGGAACAGCGAACCGGCAAGCCGGTGCTGGCGGTGCTGCCCTACCTGCATGGCCTGTTCCTCGATGCCGAAGACGCGGTGCAACCGGTGCAGGCCGCACGCGGCGCCTTCCGCGTAGTGGTCCCCAGCCTGCCGCGCATGAGCAACCACACCGACTTTGACGCCCTGCGCGCCCATCCCGATGTCGACCTGCACTTCGTGCGGCAGGGAGAGCCGATACCGGCGGCGGATCTGATCATCCTCCCCGGCAGCAAGAACACGCGCGGCGACCTGGAATGGCTGCGCGCGCAAGGCTGGCCGGAAAACATCGCGCATCATCTGCGCTACGGCGGCAAGGTGATTGGCGTCTGCGGCGGCTTCCAGATGCTGGGCCAGAACGTGACCGATCCGCTGGGCATGGAAGGCAAGGCTGGCGCATCCCCCGCCCTCGGCCTGCTCGACATGTGCACCGAAATGCGTCCGGAAAAACGGCTGGTGCAGGTCAAAGGCGTTTGCGCCTTCGACGATGCACAAGCCCCGGTCAGCGGCTACGAAATCCATATGGGCGTCTCCACCGGCAGCGCGCTGGCTAAACCGGCCTTCCTGATTGACGGCCGCCCGGAAGGCGCGGTATCGGACGATGGCCAGATCCTCGGCACCTACCTGCATGGACTGTTCGACACGCCGCAAGCCATCAGCGCCCTGCTGCGCTGGGCCGGCCTCCATTCCGACAAGACGGTGGACACCGCCGCCCTGCGCGAAGCCAGCCTGGATCGCATCGCCGACGCCACCCAGCCACTCCTCGATGCCCTGATCTCTCTGAAATGAATCCGCACGCCTACTCCGACGCCGAAATCGCCGGCGTCTACCGCGCCATCCGCGAACGCCGTGACGTACGCCACTTCAAGCGCGGTCCACTGGAACCGGGCCAGCTGGAACGTTTCATCGGCGCCGCCCACAATGGCCCCAGCGTCGGTTACATGCAGCCGTGGCGTTTTGTGCGCATCACCGATGCCGCACTGCGTGCCCGCATCCATGCGCATGTGAACCAGGAGCGCATCAAGACCGCAGAAGCGCTGGGCCAGCGCGCCGAAGAATTCATGAAGCTCAAGGTCGAAGGTATCCTGGAGTGCGCGGAAGTGCTGGTGGTCGGCCTGATCGACAAGCGCGATCATTACGTGTTCGGCCGCCGCACCATGCCGGAAATGGATCTGGCCTCGGCCGCCTGCGCGCTGCAGAACTTCTGGCTGGCCGCACGCGCGGAAGGCATCGGCGCTGGCTGGGTCTCGATGTTCGATCCACAGCAGCTGCGCGATATCATCGGCATGCCCGAAGGCAGCCAGCCGATCGCCGTGCTATGCGTCGGCCATGTGCACGAGTTCTACACCGCGCCCATGCTGGAACTGGAAAAGTGGGACCAGCGCCGCCCGTTGAGCGAGATCGTGTCCGAAAACCGCTGGGCTTAAGCGGGACATTCCTCGATGCGGCGATTGCCCGGCCCTGGCAGCACCCGCAAAGTGCGCTCGGTGGCCGCCGTGAATTCGCGCCTGAGTACCGTGTCGACAAAACGCCAGTCGCAGCGCACCTGCTCATGACTGGCGGTGACAATCATATAACCGCGCTTGCTGGTCTGGGCATAGTACAGCGGCTCGATCAGCTCCACCATCATGTTGGCGACATCCTCCGGGTCGCGATCCGGATACGCCCCCTCCATGCCCGGCGACGACACCGAGGCCGTGGCAAATTCCACGCCCACCTGCCGGCCCTGCGCATCGCGCAGATCGCTGGCCCAGGCGTTGTGCGTATCGCCGGCCAGCACCACCAGGTTCTTGCGGTGCTTCTGCATCATCCCGAACACCTGTTCGCGATCGGCCTGATAACCATCCCATGAATCGAGATAGCACGGCAAGGTCGGCGCCGACAACCAGCGCTGCTCCTTCGGCGTAACGCAGGACGGATCGGCTGCCGCGCGCTTCTTCAATGCCGAGTAATCGGTGCAATTGCACTCGCCCATGACCACGGCGGCTGGATATTCCATGCGCGCCATCAGCACCTGCTGCCCCAGCATCTGCCAGCGCGCGGTCGAACGGCTGACCTGCGCTTCCAGCCATGCCATCTGCTCGCGGCCTATCATCTGACGGCGTGGCGAACACACGTCCTGCTTGTATTTCTCCACATCGAAGTGTTTCTGCTCGTCGTAGTAGGAGGACATCATCAGCTGCTGATCGCGCGCGATCAGGCGCGTATCCAGCATGTGTAGTGAAACGATGCCGCCGAAATCGAAGGAGCGATAGATCTTGTCCGGCGCCGATGCATCCGGCACGCGGATCGGCATCCACTCATGGTAAGCCGTCAGCGCCGCCTGCTTGCGCAGCTCGAATGGCCCGTACTTGCTGGCCTTGTGGTCGACCGAACCATCACGCCAGGTATCGTCCGCAATCTCGTGATCGTCCCACACGGTAATGAACGGCATGGCGGCATGCACCGCCTGCAGATCCGGATCGGAACGATACTGCGCATAGCGGCGGCGGTAATCGTCCATGCGCAGCAGCAGCTCGCGCGGTTCGGACACGCGCCCCAGCGCCTCCGCATTACCGCAGGCGTAGCCGGTGCTTTCATATTCGTAGATGTAGTCTCCGATGTGAAGCGCGGCATCGATATCGCCCTGACGCGCCGCGTCGGCATAGACATTGAAGTAACCGGCCGGATAATTTGAACAGGAGAACACCGCCAGCCGCACCTGACGCGCACCGTCGCGCGCCAGCGTCCTGGTGCGGCCGATCACCGACTTCTCGCCCTGCACCGCAAACTGGTAATAGTAGACATGGCCCGGCAGCAGGCCGACAGGATCCACCTTGACCGTGTAATCCTGTTGCGCCGATGTGACCACGCTGCCATCGGCGATCACCTGCCGCATGGCGGGGTCGGTCGCCAGCTGCCAGCGCACTTCGATATCGCCGGCACGCGCAGGGGTCACGCGGGTCCACAGGATCACGCGGTCGCTGAGCGGGTCGCCGCTCGCGACGCCGTGACGGAAGCCGGTCGCCGTGCTTTCCGCAACACTGCCGGCGGTACTGGTGCAGCCGGCCACGCCGAGCAGCGCAGTCGATGCCGCCATCTGGCGAATAAAGGTGCGGCGTCCTTCCATGGTGCTCTCCCCGGCATAGCGATGACCGCAACTTACGCCCCCTGCGTGACGCGCTTATGACCGTTCTGTTTATTTTGTGTGACAATCACCCCTATGAATGCCGATGCCGCCAAGCGCTACCTGCCGTGGGTAGTGGCCACCACCCTCTTCATGGAGCAACTGGACTCCACCGTCGTCAACACGGCCATTCCCGCCATGGCCGCCAGCTTGCAAGTGACGCCGCTGAGCCTGAAAGCCGTGGTCACCAGCTACATCCTCAGCCTCGCGGTCTCGATTCCCATCAGCGGCTGGATGGCGGACCGCTTCGGCACCCGCCGCGTGTTCATGACCGCGATTGCCATTTTCACCATCGCCTCCGTGCTGTGCGGGCTGTCGGTCAACTCGCCGATGCTGGTGGCGGCGCGGCTGCTGCAGGGCTTTGGCGCGGCGATGATGATGCCGGTCGGGCGCCTGACCATTGTGCGCACCTACCCCAAGCACGAGCTGCTGGCAGCCATGAACTTCGTCATCATCCCGGCGCTGATCGGGCCACTGCTCGGCCCCACCATCGGCGGCCTGATCGTGCACTGGCTGACCTGGCGCGACATCTTTTTCATCAATGTGCCGGTCGGGCTGATGGCCATCTTCCTGGCGCACCGCTACATGCCCGACTACCACGGCGACGCGCCACGCCCGTTGGACCTGATCGGCCTCGTTTTGTTCGGCACCGGCATCGCGCTGCTGTCATGGCTGCTGGAGGTCTTCGGCGAACATAAGCTGGATGTGACCTCAGCCTCGGTGCTGCTGTTCATCGCCTGCGCGCTGCTGGCGGCGTATGTGTGGCATGCGAAGGAAGTGCCGTTCCCGCTGCTGCGGCTGGAGCTGTTCAAGATCCGTACCTTCCGCGTCTCGGTGCTGGGCGGATTCATAACACGTATCGGCGTCGGCGGCCTGCCCTTCCTGCTGCCGCTGCTGTACCAGCTCGGCCTCGGCCTGCCGGCCTGGCAATCGGGCCTGCTGATGATGCCATCCGCCGCCGCGGCCATGGGCATGAAGGTGATATCGGCGCGCGTGCTGGGACGCTTTGGCTACCGTCAGGTACTGACCGTGAACACGCTGCTGATCGGCCTCACCATCAGCATGTTCGCCTTCGTCCATCAGGGCACGCCACTGTACGTGATTGTGGCGATCAGCCTGTGCCTGGGCTTCTTCAACTCACTGCAGTTCTCCAGCATGAACAGCATTGCCTACGCCGATGTCGACAGCTCCAATTCCAGCATGGCCAGCACCATAGCCAGCTCGATGCAGCAGTTATCGATGAGTTTTGGCCTGGCGGCCGGCTCGCTGGTCACCGGCTGGTTCCTGGGCGACTTGCCGCAGTCGAATCGCGCGGCGCTGACATCGGCGTTGCACTACGCTTTCATCACGCTGGCGGCGCTGACGGTCCTGTCCTCGCTCACCTTCCGCACGCTGCGCAACACCGACGGCGAGGCCATCACCCAGGCGAAGCGCCCAGACGAACAATCAGGCGATTGACATAGGGATCGAGCGGCAGCGGCCCGTGATAGTCCTCCGGCGCGTAACGATACGCGTAGCTGGGCAGCAGCGAATACTGAATCTGCAGCATCAGCCGCGGTTGCTGCGCCGGCGCCGTGCCCTTGTGTATGCCGGCGGTATCGACCGCAAAGCAGAAACCGCGCGTGCCGATGGCGGTCAGCAGCATGTCGGCGCTATGGCCGGCGGTGATTTCGCTGTCGCTGTAAAAGCGCAGGCGCATCGGCGCCTGCGTCAGATGGCTGCCGTACAGATAAACGTGCGGCCCGGCGCCGTCATCCACGTCGGTCAGGTAAACCAGTACTTTCAGGTAGCGCCAATCTTCGGAATCGCGGTGGAACGCCTGCAAGGCACTGTTATCGCCCGGCACCGGGAACGACCAGCGCAGCCCCAGCGCGGAAATGGTCGGCTTGCACTCCATGTAGCGCGCCGCCAGGCCCAGCAAGGCCGGACTGTTGGCCAGTGCCAGGATATGCGGACAGGCGATCACATCGCGCAGGTCGTAATCCGCCACCCGCACCGCATCCGGCCGCTGCGCCACCGTAAAGGCGGGGCGCTCGCAGTCACGGTCAATCAATAATTTATCGTTGAGCCAGGCACGAATATCGTCGCATTGCGCGCCATCCAGCAGGTTGCCGAGCGGTGCGTAACCGCTGCTGCGCAAGTCCAGCAAGGCCGCCTCTTCGGCGGGGGTGGCCGCATACAATTCCTGGCCCGAGCCCTGGCGCAGCCGCACCGCACCGCTCAGCACCCGCACCACCAGCCGGCGCAGCATGGGATAGGTCACGACGCGCTGGCTGTAATACAACAGGCTGCGGAGCGGGGCAAAACGGCGGCCGGGTTTCAGCTGCGCATATTCCATCGGGCTTTCCTCCCAGAGTCACCTCTGAGAAGGTAACAATCCGGAAGCCCCTCCACTTTGATGTGGGCTAAACCTTGGTGCGGCGGCGTGCAATCGCCCCCACCAGCGCCAGGCCGGCAAACAGCATGGCGTAGGTGGACGGTTCCGGCACGGCAGCCAGCACCCTGGTGTAGGTGCCGTCAAATGCGTAAGTCGCGCCCAGGCCGTTGATGTGGGTGGCGCCGATCAGGGACAGGAAGCTGGCGTTGGCCGAGTAGTCGCCCAACAGACGGAAAGCGTAAGCGCCAGCGCCAGTCTCGGTGAAGGTCAGCGTCTTGCCATCCACCACCGTGCCCAGGGCGCCAAAGGTCAGCGCGGAGCCGCCCAGCAAGACCGACGAATCAGCGGTCAGCGACAGGCTGGCGAAACGCTGGCCATCGCCGCCGGCGTTGACAAGGCGCAGGGTACCGCCGTTGAGTACCAGTGCGCTGTCGGCCGACAGGCGCTGGGCGCCATCCAGCGTCAGCGAACCGCCGCTCAGTACGGTGGCGCCGCTGTAGCTGCTCAGGCCGGAGAGAGTCACATCGCCGCCCTGCACTTCCACTTTGCTGAAATGGGAAATTGCGCCGGCATAGGCAAAGCTGGTGCCAGCGCCGGGGTTGAACACCAGCGTATTCTGGCTGCCGCTGCCGCCGTTGATGCTGCCGCTGATCGTGCCGCCGGTGATGGTCACGCTGTTGACGCCGCTGCCCAGTTCGATCGCCTTGCCGCTGCTGGAACCGTCAATCATGCCGCCGCTGACGATCACCGTGTTGTCCGGGCCGGTCTTGATGGCGGCATTGGCGGTGCCGCCGCCAATGATGCTGGCGCCGCTGTTGTTGATGATGGTGACCTTGAAGCCGCTGGCCGCGCCCACGGTCACTATGGCGGAATCGCTCTGGCCGCGGATCAGGCCGCCGCTCAGGTTGGTGATGGTGGCGTTGCCGTACAGTCCTTCGCGGCGGCCGCTGCTGAGGTCGTTGCCGGCCAGCGTGATGCCGCGTCCCACCGCGTTGTTATTGCCCGCGCTGACCAGGCCTTCGATGACGCCGGAATTGGTGATGCTGCCGCCACCGATGCTGATGCCTTCGCTATAAGCCAGGCCGTCGGCCGGCTTGCTGAACGCATTCAGCGAACGGATCACGCCGCTGTTGGTGATGTAGGCCAGGCCATCGGCATCGATGCCGTCCCCGTCGCCGCTGACGCCATAGCCGGTGATGGTGCCGTGGTTATCAATGGTGGCGATCTGCTTGCCGTTGAAGCCGTCCAGGTTGATGCCCGAGCCATTCAGGCCGCTGATTACGGCGCTGGCGCTGTTGCTCACGCTGATGGTGAAATTGGCGCTGGCATCTGCCTGACCACCGGTGATGCCGTGGCGGCCGCCTTCGATCAGGCCGGCTGGCAAGTTGAAAATCTGCACGCCGGTGTTGCTTTGCGCATCGACGCCATCGCTGCCGCTGCCGTCCGGCTTGACGATGTTGGACTTGATCGTGCCGGCATTGTTCACCACGCCGTTCAGGCCGGGGCGCACCGCATCGGCATCGGTGGCTTTCAGCAGGCCGCCGGCAAAGTTGTTCACCACATTGGCGCCGGTAACGGCATTGAAATCCACCGCCTGCGCGCCGCCGGCGGAAGCGTTCAGCGAAATCAGCGCGCCGTAGTTGTTGAGGGTAACGCTGGCGTTGGGTTTCGCCATCTGGATCACGTCCGCATCAGCGGATTGCAGCAAGGCACTGTTATTGCCGAGGTTGCCGTTATTGACCACGAAGGTGGAAACGCCGGCATTGTCGCGTATCACGCGGCCGGTGCCGGTCTGCTTGATGGTGCCAAGATTGTTCAGCGTGGCGTTGTTGCCAGTGACCGCGACCGCCACCGCGCTGCCGCTCACGCTCAGCATGCCGGTCGCGGTGACCGTGCCGGTATTGTTCTTGGCCAGCGTTTGCGCGTTGGTATTGCTATCGCTGATGTTGAAGTCCGCTGCCGTGGCAGCACTGAATGGCAGTGCCGCCATCAACAAGAATTGAACAGCGGAAGAAGGTTTCATCAGCATGGTGTCGTCCCCGGAGTGTTATGAACAAACTTTTAATATCCCATAAAGTTATTACAAGCTTGTGACACCTGGGTGACGATACCGGGCGCGTCAGAACGAGGTCAGCGCCTTGGCGAACTTGATCAGCCACAGGCGGCTTGGACGCTCAACGTCCGCACCGCGCGCCACGCGGATGCTGTTGGCGGCATTGCAGCCAGCCGCGCTGCTGGTGATGATCACGCCGTTGGCGTCGACGTTGCACTTGGTGACGTCGGCGTCGTCAATCGACTTGCCGTTGGCGTCATACACCTTGGTCTTCAGGCCGAAGTCGTTGTCGTTGGCCAGGGCCAGCGTGTTGCCGTCAACGATGGTCAGGCCTTCCGCTTTCTCCGCCAGCCAGCCGATGGCGTTCAGATCCAGCAGCAGCGTCTTCTTCAGCGTGGTGACGGCTTTCCAGTCAGCGCCATTGACGGCCACCCCACCCATGCTGCTCTTTTCCAGATCGGAGGTGGCCGGGTTGAAGCCGGCGGCGGCGATGTCGGTAGCGGCGCCGATTTCAATCAGCATCAGCTTGTTGAACACCTTGCCGTTCGGCGCCGCGCCCTGCTCGATCACGATGAACTTGCCGTTGCCCAGCGCGACCACGTCGCCCAGCTTGGCGTTGCCGGTGCGGCCGTCCTGGTAATCGGCAGCGTCCAGCGGATAGGCGTACATCTTGCCGGCTTTGCCGGTGGTGGGATCGAACTCGGTCCAGCGGGTGAAGCGCGCGAAGCGCTCGACCTGCTCGCTCTTGCCAGTGACGGAATAGGTGGCGTTGCCATCCGACAGCGGGCTTTGCAGGAAGCCGTGCAGCTTGTCAGTGGTGGTGTCCAGCGCCAGACCTTCCATGCCGCGGTTAGCGCGGCGTTTGAGGAAGATGTCCGGCAGGCCACTGCCCGGTGCATATTTGTTGAGGATGATGCCGGTGGCCGGATCAATCTTGACGATGAACGGACCGTACTCATCCGACACCCACAATACGTTACGCTTCTTATCGACGACGATCGCTTCGGTATCCAGGCCGTTGGCGTCAAATACCGCTTTGCTGTTGGGGTCGTATTTCATGGCGTCCATGACCGGCAGCTCGGCCGAGTTGCCTACCGTGCCCGGCGGAATGGCCAGGCCGGACGTCTTCACCGTGGCCGACGCCTTGATCGGCGTCGAGGCGGTCAGCATGGCGCCGGTCTTGCCCACCGTGATCACACCAAACGCCGGCGTGAAGCCTGGCGACGGGAAGATCTTGGCGCCGGTGGTGCCGCTGCCGCTCAGGGCCGGCAGGTTAGGGCCGTCGCCGTTCGGGCCGCGGTCAGTCAGGCCATAGAACTCCAGATCGCCATTGGCGTTGGTGCCCTTGAAGGCGATCGACGAACCGTAGGATGGCAGGAAGCCCAGCGGGAAGTCTTCCTTGACCTTGGCGTTGGCGCCCTCGTAAGGGATGTAGTAGCTGCTGGCGGCTTGCACCTGGTAGCGGGTGACGGTGACCGATACGGCGCCCAGCGGGGTGGTCTGGTTGAAGGTTTCGTTGACTGGCGTGCCAACCTTGGAGGCCAGCGTATCTTCGAAGTGTTCGCGCACCAGGGCGCGGCGGCTGTCGTCGACGCCGCGCGCAGCGTACTTGGCGCCGGCAGCGGTCAGGTTGGCGGCCAGCGCGGTGTTGAATACATCGGCCGAGGCGTTGAAGTCGGCGCTTTTGGTGGCCAGCGCGGTTTTCACATCGGCGCTGAGCTTGATGCCATTGGCGGGATCGCTGTCATCGTCCAGCAGTTGCAGGGCCAGCAGGCGGTTGACGACCTTGCTGTCCTTGACATCAGTAACGCCAGCCAGCTGCAGCGGGGTGATGGTGGTGGCGCAAGGCGCGCTGCCCAGTGCAATGCCGCCCACGCTGAAGGTCACGGTATCGCCGGCGTAGCAGATGAATTCGCCTTTGGCATTGGTGCTGGCTTTGGCGGCGGTGCCGGCCACGTAATCCAGGTTTTCCACCGCGCTGTCCAGGAAAACGCCGGTGATCGGCGTCTTGGCCGGCTCGCTATCGCTGCCACCGCAACCTGCCAGAACCGAATACACGGCGAGCGACACCAAGGAGAATTTTTTCATGCTGACTTGTCCCTTTATTAGAAAATGGGCAAGTCTAACGGCGCCACGTTACAAGCTCGTGACAAATGCAAAAAGGCCCGGTCACAGACCGGGCCTTTTTGGCGGATAACTAGCTTGACGATAACCTACTTTCACACTGGTTGCAGCACTATCATCGGCGTAGAGTCGTTTCACGGTCCTGTTCGGGATGGGAAGGGGTGGGACCGACTTA
>NZ_JBCNLB010000034.1:0-26624 GCF_039595735.1 Duganella sp. | reverse complement strand
TAAGCCGGATGGGTGGATCGAGTGGATCTGACGCGATTTTCGCGACATCACTATAATAAGCCCGTAATGATAATGCCTTCCCAGTCAAAATATTGAAAATTATGTCTGCCTTGAACACCACCCACCTCGCGGCGGGATTTTTCGCCCCGATCACCGACCTCGGCCTGATCGCACTGGACGGCGAAGAATCGGCCAGCTTCCTGCACAATCAGTTGACCAACGACGTTGAGCACCTTGGCCCGAACGAAGCGCGCCTGGCAGGCTATTGCTCGCCCAAGGGCCGCCTGCTGGCCTCGTTCCTGATGTGGCGGACTGCCTCGACTATCTTCCTGCAACTGCAGCGCGACATCCAGGTGCCGGTGCAAAAGCGCCTGTCGATGTTCGTGCTGCGCGCCAAAACCAAGCTGAGCGACGCCACCGAAGCGCCGGCCAATCAAGTGCTGCTCGGCATCGGCGGCGCCAGCGCGCCGGCCGTGCTGCAAACCTGGTTCGACGCCCTGCCGGCCCAGCCTTACGCCAAAATCGATCACGCACTGGGCACGCTGATCCGCGTGGCCGATGCCTTTGGCGCGCCGCGCTACCAGTGGCTGCTGTCAGCTGACGCCGCCGAAACCGTCAAACCGGTGCTGGCCGCCAAACTGGCCCAGGGCGATGTGGCCGCCTGGCACTTGTCCGAGATCCACGCCGGCGTGCCGCAAATCACCAAGGCCACGCAGGAGCAATTCGTGCCGCAGATGGTGAATTACGAGCTGCTGGGCGGCGTCAACTTCAAGAAAGGCTGCTACCCGGGCCAGGAAATCGTCGCGCGCAGCCAGTATCTCGGCAAGCTCAAGCGCCGCACCACGCTGGTCAGCATTCCCGACCTGAGCGCGGCGGCCGGCATGGAAGTGTTTGCCACCGCCGATCCCGAGCAGCCATGCGGCATGATCGTCAACGCCGCGCCGAACGGCGACGGCGGCGTCGATGCGCTGGTGGAAATGAAACTGGCCGCCATCGAGGCCGGCTCGGTGCGCCTCGGCTCGGCCGACGGCGTGGCGCTGACCTTCCTCGACATGCCCTACGTGCTGGAACCGCTCGATCTCTAGCATGGACCTCTACATCTATTACAAGGTCAAGGACGCCGACGCGGCGCCCTTGCAGGCAGCGGTCGCCGCCATGCAGGCGGCGCTGGCGCAGCGCCACGGCGTAGCCGGTCAACTCAAGCGCCGTCCGCAAGCCAGGGACGGCGTGCAGACCTGGATGGAAGTGTACCCCGCCGCGCCGCAAGGATTTGCAGCGGCGCTGGACAGCGCTGTCCACGAAGCCGGCGTGCTGGAGTGGACCGCCGGCCTGCGCCACACCGAAGTATTTATGGACCTAGCCCCATGTGCCTGATCGTTTTTGCCTGGCAGGTGGTGCCGTCGGTGCCGCTGATTGCCGCCGCCAACCGCGATGAATATTATCAGCGCGCCACCGCGCCGGCGGCGCCATGGCCCGAGCATCCGCAGATCTACGCCGGCCGCGACCTGCAGGCCGGCGGCAGCTGGATGGGCATCACCCGGCCGGACGCGCAAGGCGGGCCGTCGCGCTTTGCCGCCATCACCAACATCCGCGCGCCGGCCGGGCACAAGGACGACGCGCCATCGCGCGGCCAGCTGGTGTCCAACTACCTGGCGGGCGAGATGACGCCGCAGGCCTATGTGGACGCCATCCGCGCCAGCGCCGACCAGTACAACGGCTTCAACCTGGTGCTGGGCGACCGCGACACCCTGATCTGGTATTCCAACAAGGGCGACAGCGACCCGCGCAACGGCCAGCCGCTGGCGCCGGGCGTGTACGGCCTGTCCAACGCGCTGCTGGATGCGCCGTGGCCGAAAGTCCTGAAAACCAAAGCCCAGTTTGCCAGTCTGCTATGCCTGGGCGCGCCGGACGAGGCCTTTTTCGAGATGTTGTCCGACACCACCCAGGCGCCCGACCTGCGCCTGCCCGAAACCGGCGTGCCGCTGGATCTGGAGCGCATGCTGTCCGCCGTGCGCATCGAAAGCCCGAGCTACGGCACCCGCACCTCCACCGTGGTCAAGCTTTACGCCAACGCTCCCGCCACCCTGCAGGAAATGCTGATTCACTAAATTCTTCGTTTTTGCCTCAATTTTTCCGCAAGCCTGCCGTTACTCCTGATAACGGAGTAATCCATCTATTGCCTGAGGGAAAATACACATCATGGACACGAGCAGCATCAATCGCCTGGATCTGCCATCCGCAGCCCCTGCGCCGGTGTCCGTGCCCGCGTCCGGACGCCCGGCGAGCACGGAAACCGCCCCACCGGCTGCCGCAGCTGCGGCCACCCGCGTACCGACCAAAAGCGAGCTGAAAAACTCGGTGGACGCGATCAACCGTTTCCTCGAAGATAACAGCGAGGTGCACTTCAGCATCGATGAAGACAGCGGCCTGTCAGTCGTCAAAGTGATCGATACCGAGACCAAGAAAGTGCTGCGTCAGTTCCCCTCAGAGCAATCGCTGGAAATCGGCAAAAACCTCGGCAGCCTGAAAGGCATGCTGATCGACAGCGAAGCCTAAGCCTGGAAGGTGTACTGCATATTGATGTGCGGGATGCCGGCTTCGTAAAACTCTTCCCCATCAATGCTGAACCCGTGGCGCTGGTAAAACGGCGCCGCGTGGGTTTGCGCGCTCAGCACCACGGCTTTATCGCCGCGCGCCCTGGCCTGCGCCATCAGCGCCTGCAGCAAGGCGCCGCCGATGCCGTTGCCACGGCCAGCCTTGCGCACCGCCATGCGGCCGATGTGGCCATCCGGCAGCAGGCGGCCGGTGCCGACCGGCACGCCGGCGTCATCATAGGCCACCGCGTGCAGGCAGACCGCGTCCATGTGGTCCATTTCCAGCTCGGGCGGAACGTTTTGCTCCTGCACGAACACTTCAAAGCGGATCAGCTTGGCGTCGGCGTTGAGCGCGTTCCAGTCGTCCAGTTTGATCATCGTGGTGCTCCCTTGATTTTGGCACGCAAGCTTTCGCGCAGTTGCGGCGCGGCGGCGTACGGATCGGCCGGATTGCTGCCGGCCACAATATGCTCCATGCGCTCGCGCACGCCGGCCAGCGCGTCCGGATGCGAGTAAATATAAAACTGGCCATCGGCGATAGCCTTGAAGGTGGTTTCCGCCACCTCTTCCGCCGACACTTTACCAGAGGTGACCGCCTTGTCGGTCATGGCTTGCGCCGCCAGCTGGCTCGCAGTTGGGCGGTCGGTCATGCGCACATCGTGCGGACGGTTGCGGTGCGACTGGCTGATGCCGGTCGGCACGAAATACGGGCACAGCACCGAAGCGCCTATCGGCGCGCCGACCAGCTGCAGGTCCTGGTACAGCGTTTCCGACAGCGACACCACGGCATGCTTGGAGACGTTGTAGACGCCCATGGCGGGCGCATTGACCAGCCCGGCCATGGAAGCGGTATTCACGATATGGCCCTCAAACGCCGGATCTTGCTCCGCCGTTGCCAGCATCAGCCTGGTGAAGATGCGCACGCCGTGGATCACGCCCCAGACGTTCACGCCCATCACCCACTCCCAGTCCGCCTCGGTGTTTTCCCAGATCAGGCCGCCCGAACCCACGCCGGCGTTGTTGAACACCAGATGCACGGCGCCGAATTCGGCCACCGCCGCATCGGCCAGCGCCTGCACCTGTTCGCCCTTGCGCACGTCGCACAAGCGGCCGATGACGCTGGCGCCCTGAGCGCGCAGCGCGGCCACGGCGCCAGCGAGCGCATCACCCTGCACATCGGCCAGCACCAGCTTCATGCCCTCCCGCGCCGCCACATTGGCGAATTGACGACCCAAACCACTTGCCCCGCCGGTGATGACGGCGACCTTGTCCCGGAATGTTTTCATATGAGCTTCACCAGTTGTTTGCCAAAGTTATGCCCTTGCAGCAGGCCGATAAATGCTTGCGGCGCGGCGGCCAGGCCGTCGGCCACCGTTTCGCGGTACTTGATCTGCTTGTTGGCGACCAGCACGGCCAGTTCCTGCAAGCCCTGCTGCCAGTACTCCAGGTGTTCGGTGATGATGAAACCGCGCAGCGTCAGGCGGTTGAGCAGCAGCGCGCGGGTGTTCTTGATCGACATGTCGGCGCCATTGAAGCCGCCGATCAGCCCGCACAGCGCGACGCGCGCGAAGGCGTTGGTGCGGGCCAGCGCCGCGTCCAAGCAGGCGCCGCCGACGTTTTCGAAAATCGCGTCCACACCGTCCGGCGTGGCGGCGGCAAGGTCCGCTTCAAGGTTGCCGGCCTTGTAGTCGACGCAGGCATCGAAGCCCAGCTCGTCGACCACGTACGCGCACTTCTCCGGGCCGCCGGCAATGCCGACCACGCGGCAGCCGCGCAGCCGCGCCAGCTGGCCAACCACGCTGCCGACTGCGCCGCTGGCGGCGGAGACCACCACTGTCTCGCCGGCCGCCGCTGCCATGATCTGGTTGAAGCCATACCACGCTGCCATGCCCGGCATGCCGACCACGCCAAGGAAGGCCGATAGCGGAATGCGCGTGGTGTCTAGCTTGCGTAGCAACAGGCCGTCGGACACGCCCATCTCGGCCCAGCCCAGCATGCCGTTGACGTAGTCGCCGACCTTGTAGAACGGATTGCGCGAAGCCACCACCTGGCCGACCGTGCCGCCGATCATGGTGTCATCAAGCGCCTGCGAGGCGGCATAGCTGGCCGCCTTGCTCATGCGCCCGCGCATATACGGGTCGAGCGACAGATAGTGATTGCGGATCAGGACTTCGCCCTCGGCCAGTTGCGGCACCGGCACGCTCTCCAGACGGAAATTCTGCGGCACGACCGCACCGCGCGGACGCGCTGCCAGCACGATGCGTTGATAAGACTCGGGCATACTCATACCGCCGACACGCCTCCATCCACCGCCAGGATCTGGCCGGTAATGTGCTTGCCCGCATCGGACGCGAACAGCACGGCCGCGCCTTTCAGGTCTTCATCATCGCCCAGGCGGTTGAGCGGCGCGTGCTTGACCAGTTCGTCGCCCATCACCGACAGCAGGCCCTTGGTCATCTTCGACGGGAAGAACCCTGGCGCCAGCGCGTTGACCGTGATGCCGTGACGGCCCCACTCGCCAGCCAGTGTGCGCGTGAAGTTGACCAGCGCGCCTTTGGAGGTGTTGTAGGCGATGGTCTGCATGGTGCCCGGCGGATTGCCGGCCAGGCCGGCAATCGACGCAATGTTGATGATGCGGCCGTAACCGCGCGGGATCATCGAGCGCTTGCCCACCAGTTGCGACACCACGAAAATGCTGCGGATATTCAGGTCCATCACCTTGTCCCACGCTTCCACCGGATGGTCTTCGGCGGCCGCGCCCCAGCTGGCGCCGGCGTTGTTGATCAGGATGTCGATGTGACCGAGATGGGCGATGGCGCCATCCACCAGTTGCGCGGCCTGCTCGTCCTGCGACAGGTCGGCGGCAATCGCGTGTGCCTTGACGCCGCGCTGCGACAGGAAAGCCACCGCTTCGTCGAGGTCCGACTGCTTGCGCGCCGACACCACGATATTGGCGCCCTGCTCGCCCAGCGCCAGCGCCATCTGCAGGCCCAGCCCGCGCGAGCCGCCGGTCACCAGCGCGGTCTTGCCGGTCAGCGAAAACAGTTCTTGGGTAGTACGCATCATGTCTCCTTATTCATTCATCGTCGCCCCGGCGCAGGCCGGGGCCATGGACACCGGCCTGCGCCGGTGTGACGGGTTTAAAACCACGCATCCTGCATATCGAGCGTGGTGGTATCGATACTGGCCAGCAGCTCCAGCTGCGGCCCGACTTTCGGCAGCTCCCAGCGGAAAAAGTAACGGCAGGCTTGCAGCTTGCCGCGATAGAAATCATCGTCCGCTTTTTGCAGCGACGCGGCGGCCAGCAGCGCCTGCTGCAGCCAGATCCACGCGACCACGATGTGGCCGCACGCTTCCAGATAGATGCTGGCGTTGGCCAGCGTCTTGTTCATGTCGCCGACAGCATACAGGCTCTGCGTAGTTTGCTCCAAGGCCTGCCACGCCTGTTCCAGCGCATCGGCATGCGCAAGCAGCTCCTTGCCGATGTCGGCATACCCCACCGGCGCCACGTCCGGCGCACCGACGCTGCCGCGCACCTTGCGGATGGTCTTGCGCACTTCTGCGGCGAACGCCCGGAATAATGCGCCATCTTGCAGCGTCACCTTGCGGCCCAGCAGATCCAGCCCGTGTATCCCGTGCGTGCCTTCGTGGATGGCGTTCAGACGATTGTCGCGGTAGAACTGCTCGACGTTGTACTCGCGCGTATAGCCGTAACCGCCGTGCACCTGGATCGCCAGCGAGTTGGCCTCCACGCACCATTGCGACGGCCATGACTTGGTGATCGGCGTCAGAAAATCCAGCAGCCGCGCCGCATGTTCGCGCGCTTCCGGCGTCTCCGCCGTGTTCTGCTCATCAACCAGGCGGGCGCTGTACAGCACCAGCCCCAGCGCGCCTTCCACGTACGCCTTCTGCGCCAGCAGCATGCGCCGCACATCGGTGTGCTCGATGATGCGCAACTGCGGCTGGGCCGGATCTTTTTGCGCCGGATGACGCCCTTGCGGACGATTGCGCGCATAGTCCAGCGCATGCAGATAGCCGGTGTAGCCCTGCACCGCCGCGTTGAGGCCGACGGCAATGCGCGCCTCGTTCATCATGTGGAACATATTGGCCAGGCCCTGATGCGGCTTGCCGACCAGGTAGCCGATGGCGCCGCCCTTCTCGCCAAAATTCAGCAGGCAGTTGGTGGTGCCGCGATTGCCCATCTTGTGGTTCAGGCCGGCCAATGCCACGTCATTGCGCGCGCCGATGCTGCCGTCATCGTTGACCAGATACTTGGGCACGATGAACAGCGAAATGCCCTTCACGCCAGGGATCAGCTTGCCGTCCTCGCCGGGAATCTTGGCCAGCACCAGGTGGATGATGTTTGCCGCCAGCTCGTGTTCGCCGGCCGAAATCCACATCTTGTTGCCGGTGATGCGGTACTGGCCTTCGCCATCCGGCACCGCGCGGGTGGTGATGTCCGACAGGCTGGAACCAGCCTGTGGCTCGGACAGGCACATGGTGCCGAAGAAGCGGCCTTCCAGCATCGGGTTGACAAAGCGTTCGATCTGCTGCGGCGTGCCGGTCTTGAGCAAAGTGTTGGCGTTGCTCATGGTGAGGAAGGTGTAGGCCGCCGTGCCGACGTTGGCGGCGGTGAACCAGGCCGCCAATGCCTTGTCGATCACCGCCGGCAGCTGCATGCCGCCGCGCTCGTAATCCTGGCCGGCCGCCATCAGGCCGGCGGCGCTGAAGGCATCCAGCGCGGTCTTCACCTCGGGGATGATCTGCACCTTGCCGTCCACCACATGCGGCTCGTGCTGATCGGACTTCTTGTTGTGCGGGGCGAACAGATCGGTGGCAAGCCGTTCGGCGGTGTCGAGGGCGGCATCAAACGTTTCGCGGTTGTGGTCTGCGAAACGGCTGCGCCTGGTCAGCGCCTCGGCGTCCAGCCACTCGTACAGCAGGAACGCCAGGTCGCGGCGCGACAGAATGGTCGAATCCATCGCTTACACCACTTCAAACAGGCCGGCCGCTCCCTGGCCGCCACCGATACACATGGTGACCACCACATATTTCACGCCGCGGCGCTTGCCTTCGATCAGCGCATGGCCGACCAGGCGCGCCCCCGACACACCGTAAGGATGGCCGACCGCAATCGCACCGCCGTTGACGTTCAGGCGATCCATCGGGATGCCCAGCTTGTCGGCACAGTACAGCACCTGCACGGCAAACGCTTCGTTCAACTCCCACAGACCGATGTCCTCGACCTTCAGGCCGGCTTTTTTCAGCAACTTGGGAATCGCAAACACCGGACCGATGCCCATCTCATCCGGTTCGCAACCGGCGACCGCGAAACCACGGAACAGGCCCAGCGGCTGCAAGCCCTTGGCGGCGGCGGTTTGCGCATTCATCACGATGGCCATCGAGCCGCCGTCCGAGAACTGGCTGGCGTTGCCGGCGCTGATCACGCCGCCAGGAATCGCGGTACGGATCTTCGACACACCCTCGTAGGTGGTATCGGCGCGGATGCCCTCATCGGCAGCAATCGTCACCTCGCGCGACAGCAGCTGACCGGAAGCCTTGTCGGCCACGCCCATCACGGTGGTCATAGGCACGATTTCGGCATCGAACAGGCCGGCGGCCTGGGCGGCGGCGGCGCGCTGCTGGCTCTGCACGCCGTATTCATCCTGACGCTCGCGGCTGATGCTGTAGCGCTTGGCGACAGTTTCGGCGGTTTGCAGCATCGGCCAGTAAATTTCCGGCTTGCGCTGCGACAGCCAGACTTCCTTATACATGTGCAGATTCATCTCCTGCTGCACGCAGGAAATCGACTCCACGCCGCCGGCGGCATAGACATCGCCCTCGCCGGCAATGATGCGCTGGGCCGCGGTGGCAATGGTCTGCAGGCCGGACGAGCAGAAACGGTTGATGGTCATGCCGGCGGTGGTCACCGGGCAACCGGCGCGGATAGCGATCTGGCGGGCGATATTGCCGCCGGTGGCGCCTTCCGGATTGGCGCAGCCGACCAGCACATCCTCCACCTCGCCGGACTCAATGCCGGCGCGCTCGATCGCGGCTTGCAGAACGTGGCCGCCCAGAGTGGCGCCGTGCGTCATGTTGAACGCGCCTTTCCACGACTTGGCCAAGCCCGTGCGGGCGGTAGAAACAATGACGGCATCGATCATGAGAGTCTCCTATGGAATGAAGTGTTATCAATCCAGAATAGCATAGTTTTAGTACGGTCGTTCGCAAATATTTTTGTAAGTTTCGCGTAAGTTTCGTGAAAGAATGACGTAAGGTTAAGGGTACAGACTGGGGATAAGCTGACGAAGTAGTAACTATCTCGGCTGGGGAAAAAACATCCTACAAAATCAAAGGAGACACACATTATGGCAAATACAGGAACGGCTGATCCGCGCGCATCGGGCAAAGCCAGCCCGATTACCGCCGAAGAACGCAAGGTGATCTTTGCGTCCTCGCTTGGCACCGTTTTCGAGTGGTACGACTTTTATCTGTACGGCTCGCTGGCATCGATCATCGCCAAGCAATTCTTCATCGGCGACCCGAGCACCACCTTCATCTTCGCGCTGCTGGCGTTTGCGGCCGGCTTCATTGTGCGTCCATTCGGCGCCGTCGTGTTTGGCCGCCTGGGCGACATGATCGGCCGTAAGTACACCTTCCTGATCACCATCCTGATCATGGGCGCCTCGACCTTCATTGTCGGCCTGCTGCCGGGTTACGCGGCGATCGGCATTGCCGCGCCGATCATCCTGGTCACCCTGCGCATCCTGCAGGGCCTGGCGCTGGGCGGCGAATACGGCGGCGCGGCCACCTACGTGGCCGAGCACGCGCCGCATGGCAAGCGTGGCTCGTTCACCTCGTGGATCCAGACCACCGCGACGCTGGGCCTGTTCCTGTCGCTGCTGGTGATCCTGGGCACCCGTACCGCGGTGGGCGAAGAAGCCTTCAACGCCTGGGGCTGGCGCGTGCCATTCCTGGTCTCCGTCCTGCTGCTGGGTATCTCGGTGTGGATCCGCCTGTCGATGAATGAATCGCCGGCCTTCGCCAAGATGAAAGCCGAAGGCAAAACCTCGAAAGCGCCGCTGACCGAAGCCTTCGGCCAGTGGAAAAACCTGAAAATCGTCATCCTGGCGCTGGTCGGCCTGACCATGGGCCAGGCGGTGGTGTGGTACACCGGCCAGTTCTACGCCCTGTTCTTCATGACCCAGGTGCTGAAGATCGACGGCGCCAACGCCAACATCATGACCGCGCTGTCGCTGGCGCTGGCCACCCCGTTCTTCATCTTCTTCGGCATTTTGTCGGACAAGATCGGCCGCAAATACATCATCCTGGGCGGCTGCGTGCTGGCTGCCGCGACCTACTTCCCCCTGTTCGGCGCCCTGACCCACTACGGCAACCCGCAGCTGGAAGCCGCGCTGAAAAACTCGCCGGTGGTGGTGTACGCTGATCCTGCCTCGTGCAACTTCCAGTTCAACCCGACCGGCCAGAAGAAATTCACCTCCTCGTGCGACATTGCCACCAGCATCCTGTCGAACGCGTCGGTGAACTACACCAAGCAGGACGCGCCGGCGGGCAGCGTGGCCAAGATCAAAGTGGGCGACAAGGAAATCTCATCCTTCAACGCCGTGCTGACGCCTGACGGCCTGAACTTCGACAAAGCCAGCAAGGACGCTGATGCCGCGCTGAAAAAAGACGTGGCAGCGGCGGTGAAAGCGGCCGGCTACCCAGCCAAGGCGGACGAGAGCCAGATCAACAAACCGATGATGGTCCTGATCCTGTTCATCCTGGTGCTGTACGTGACCATGGTGTACGGCCCGATCGCCGCCATGCTGGTGGAAATGTTCCCGACCCGCATCCGCTACACCTCGATGTCGCTGCCATACCACATCGGCAACGGCTGGTTTGGCGGTCTGCTGCCGACCATCTCGTTCGCGTTGGTGGCATTCAAGGGCGACATCTACTACGGCCTGTGGTATCCGATCATCATCGCCCTGATCACCGTTGTGATCGGCGTGCTGTTCGTGGGTGAAACCAAGGACAACAACATCTACGCGGCCGACTAAGCGCCGCCGCCTTCCCCAAAGCCGCCCACCCGGGCGGCTTTTTCCATTCGGGGTCAGCTCTGACATTCGGACAAATGAAAACTAAATATTTTTGATAAGTTCCGCAGAATCGCGCAAATGTCCGAATGTCAGAGCTGACCCCGAATTAGACTGCGCGAATCAGACTGCGAATGATCAGGCGGCGCGGGGCATCGTGGCGGCTGGGGCCGACAGCGACGGGCGCCGCGGCATGGGGTGCACGCGCGCCGACTCGGTTTTGAAGGCGCTCACCAGTTCAGCCAGCGCGCGTGCTTGTGATTGCATCGCGGCTGCCGCTGCGGCGGCTTCTTCCACCAGGGCGGCATTCTGCTGCGTGACGTGGTCCATGTCGCTGATGGCGGTGTTGACCTGTTCGATGCCGTGCTCCTGCTCCGCGCTGGCCGCGCTGATGGCGCCGATGATGGCGGTCACTTTCTGCACGCTGCTGACGATGGCGCTCATGGTGGCACCCGCCGTTTCCGCCAGTTCGCTGCCGCTGGCCACGCGCTCGGCTGAGTCGTTGATGAGTTTTTTGATTTCTTTGGCCGCTTCCGCAGAACGTTGCGCCAGGTTGCGCACTTCGCCTGCCACCACCGCAAAGCCGCGCCCTTGCTCGCCGGCGCGCGCCGCTTCCACCGCCGCATTCAGGGCCAGGATGTTGGTCTGGAAGGCGATGCCATCTATCACGCTGGTGATGTCGACGATTTTGTGCGCATATTCGTTGATGCTGGCCATGGTCTGCACCACTTCCGCCACCACTGCCCCGCCCTTGCCCGCCACTTCGGAGGCCGACATCGCCAGCTGATTGGCCTGGCGCGCGTTGCCACTGGTTTGTTTCACCGCCGCCGTCAGTTCTTCCATCGCCGACGCCGTCTCTTCCAGGGCGCCGGCCTGGTGCTCGGTGCGGCGCGACAAGTCCATATTGCCGCTGGCGATTTCACGCGAGGCCGCATCGATCGCCACCGCGCCATCTCGCACCCGGCCAACGGTGTCGGACAGGCGCCCGGTCATGTGCGACAGTGCGTCAAACAGTTTGCCGATTTCATCGCTGCGGCCATGGGCGATCGCCACGTGCAGCTGTCCGCTGGCCACCTGCTCGGCCAGTTCCACCGCCTGCGTTAGCGGACGTACGATGCTGCGCGTCAGCATCAGCGCCAGCGCCGCGCCCAGCGCCAGCGTGGCCAGCCCCAGGCCGATCAACAGCGCACGGCTGCCTTGATACTGGCTGGCCGATTGCTCAGCCAGCGCCCTGGCTTGCTGCGTCTGATACGCCAGCAGCTTGTCCAGCGCGCCGGTGTAGGCCTTGAATACCCCCGGCCATTGCTTGTCCAGCAGGTCGCCCACTTCCTGGATGCGGCCGCTGTCCTTGAACTTGAACAGTTCCGCGCGCAGCGCCAGGAAGGCGACTTTCTTGTCCGCCACCACGCGCAGCAGGGCCGTCTCATCGGCCGATGCCGGCATGGCTGCCAGCTTGCGCTCCATGTCGGCCGCGACTTGTTCGCCGGCGGTCAGCTGTGCCTGGAAGATGTCCGAGACTTCCAGGCTGTCGCTGCGCCCGATCGACATCGCCCGCAGACCATTCAATTCCGTCACCCCCAGCAATTCGGAGGTCAGTTGCTGCCGCGCCAGTTTTTCGTTGACCAGGTTGGAAGCGGTGTCGTTGGCCGATTGCAGCCGCCACAGCGACACACCCGACATGCACGCCATCACCAACAACAGCACCGCAAACGATGCCACCACCCGCATACCCGTATTCAATTGAGGGAATTTCATGACTATTCAATAAAAAAGAAAGGTGCCTAATGCACGAATCTCTCCAATGTACACACCGAATGTGACATCAGTGTTACCACAAAGCAATTACGACAACAGTATTTTCTTCCCGTTAAGATGTAATGAAGGGGTAACAATTTCCTATTAGCATGTGCCGCTCTGTGTTGATAAAAGGTTCCCGTCTGTGGAGTTCAATGCCTCTCGTTTGCACCTGCCCCGTTTTCGTTTGTCCATCGCTGCCGATTTGTGCGTGGAGACGATTTCGGTCTTGTCCGACACCACCAATTTCGCCGTGCTGGAGCTGTTCACCGAGCGCCGCGACCTGATGAGCCTGCCCGTGATCGAGATGGGCCGCCCGATCGGCCTGATCAGCCGCAACATTTTCATGTCGCAGATGTCCAAGCCCTTTTATCACGAGCTGTATGGCAAGAAGAGCTGCATCGCCTTCATGGACAAGGAGCCGCTGATCGTCGACGCCAATATGACCATTGAAGCGCTGACCTTCCGCGCCGTGGAATCGGGGGAGAAGGCGCTGGCCGACGGTTTCATCGTGACCAGGGACGGCACCCTGGCCGGCGTCGGCTTCGGCCTGCAGTTGATGAATGTGGTGGCCAATATGCAGGCCGAGAAAAACCGCCAGATCATGCACAGCATCGACTACGCCAGCGTGATCCAGCGCTCGCTGCTGCGCCCATCGAATCTGGCCCTGTCCGACGCGCTGCACGACGCCCATCTTGAATGGCAGCCGCGCGATGTGGTGGGCGGCGACTTCTATCACTTCGCCAGGTATGACGACGGCTGGTTCGCCGCCATTGCCGACTGCACCGGCCACGGCGTGCCGGGCGCGTTCATGACGCTGATTTCATCTTCGACTTTGACGCAGGCCTTGCAGCAACTGGGGCCGCGCGACCCGGCCCGCCTGATCGCGGAAGTGAACCGTGGCGTCAAGGGCATGCTGGGCCAGGTCGAAGGCCACGGCCACACCGAATCCAACGACGGCATGGACGCCGCCTTCCTGTGGTTCGACAACGCTACGCGCCAGCTGCATTTCGCCGGCGCCAAGCTGCCGCTGTTCCAGCTGGACCCGGACCAGCAGGCCGTGCAAACCGTGGACGGTGGACGCATGGGCGTGGGGTATACCGATACGCCGCTGGACTACCAGTGGACCAACAAGGTCATCGCCGTCCCGGAAGGCAGCCTGCTGTTTCTCACCACCGATGGCCTGATCGACCAGATCGGCGGCGCCAAGGACATCGCCTACGGCAAGCGCCGCATGCGCGATGTGCTGCTGGCCAGTCGCGCCGAGTGCGCGCGCCATGTGGCGCAAGCCATGCTGGACGACTATCAGGCCTGGCAAGGCGAACAGCCGCGCCGCGATGATCTGACCTTTTTCTGTTTCCGCCCCTGAGGAGCAATTTTGTTGTACGAAGAATTCAACGACTTCTTTGATGTGGCCCGCAAGCGCCACATCATCTTTTTCTACGTGGGCTATTTTTCGCAGCACGTGGTGGCGGCCATTTCCGAGACCATTAAGGCGCGTCTGGATGTCGCCGGCGCGGCCGGGCCGACGCGCCGCCGCATCTTCTCGTCGTTTGTCGAAATGTCGCAGAACATCATGCACTACTCGTCCGACACGCTGACGCCCGACGAGCAATCCGAGAACCAGATCCGCCGCGGCTCGTTCTGCATCGGCATGAAAGGCGACAGCTTTTTCCTGCTGTGCGCCAATCCGGTCGACAGCGCCAACGTCGAGCGCATCAGCAGCCGCCTGGAACCGCTGCACACCATGACCATGGAAGAGATCAAGTCTGCCTACAAGAAGGCCCTGCGCGATGAAACGCCGGCCGACAGCAAGGGCGCCGGCCTGGGCTTCCTGACCATGGCGCGCGACGCCAGCGAGCCGCTGGAGTTCGAGTTCGTCAAGGATGCCAACAACCCGGACGCCACCATCTTCTGCATCAAAGCGATTATCTGAACCAAATACTGAGAACGACAATGGAACCACTTTTTATCGCCGCCTCGCCGACCTCGCCGGAAATCGACTTCCGCTTCGACCAGCATACGCTGTCGATCAAGGGCGAATCCTATCCGGAGAACGCCGCCGCCTTTTACGGCCCGGTGATCGCACGCGTGCAGGCGTGGCTGGAAGGCTGCAGGGATGCCGCGATCACGGTCAACGTGTCGCTGGCCTATTTCAACAGTTCCAGCACCAAGATGCTGTTCACTTTTTTTGAAGCGTTGAACAACGCCGCCATGGCCGGCAACCAGGTGCGCCTGAACTGGTATCACGACGAGGACGACGACACCATCCTCGAATTCGGCCAGGAATTGCAGGACGATTTCGGCGCCCTCGATTTCCACGACCACGCGGTGAGCAACTGATGAACCCCATGGCAGAAGCCGACCTGTTTGCGCTGGAAAGCGCCGCGCTGGCCAATGCCAAGGCGGCGCATGCCGATCCGCGCGCCGACTCGCGCGCCGCGCTGGCCGAGTTGATCGTCCACTACGAGCGCCTGATGCGCGAGAGCCGGCGCCTGATCCGCCGCAGCGACCGCGCGGAGCTGGACATGAACCAGATGAACCGCCAGCTGCACGAACTGGCGCAGCAACTGGAATACCGCGCCACCCACGATCCGCTGAGTGGTGCGCTCAACCGCGCCGCCATCATCGACAAGGCCACGGCCTGCCTGCGCCACAGCGACATGGCGCTAATCGTGCTGGATATCGACCACTTCAAGTGGATCAACGACGACTTCGGCCACCCGGCCGGCGACGCCGTCATCAAAACCGTGGTCACTTGCCTGCGCGCTTTGCTCGGGCCGGAAGTGGCGGTGGGCCGCGTCGGCGGCGAGGAATTCTCCGTCATCTGGCCGACCGCTGATACCGGGGAAGCACGCGACGTCGCCATCCACATCTGCAACGCGATTGCCGATCAGGTATTCGGCGCGCCGATCAACCGCCAGATCACCGCCAGCGTGGGCGTCAGCTGGAACAGCGTCGGCACCAGCTTCGAGCTGGCCTACAGCCGCGCCGACGAGGCCCTGTACGCCGCCAAACGCGCCGGCCGCAACTGCGTCAAAATCCACTCGCAGCTGCCGCTGCCGGTCACCCAGCCGGCGATCGCCGACCTCTGACTGCCGCGCTCAGGCGACCGCTGTCAGCAGCGGCTTGCCGGCGAAATGGGCCAGCAGGTTGTCGACCACCAGCTGCCCCATGGCGTGGCGGGTTTCCACCGTCAGGCTGCCGACGTGCGGCGTCAGCACCACGTTTTCCAGTTCGCGCAGTGCGGCCGGCACGCGCGGTTCGTCGGCAAAGACGTCCAGCGCCGCCATGCCCAAGGCATGCGTGCGCAACGCGGCAATCAGCGCCTCTTCCTCCACCAGCGAGCCACGCGCTATGTTCACTAGCGTGCCTTGTGCGCCCAGCGCCGCCAGCACATCGGCATTCACGCTGTGGCGGGTGGCTGGGGTGGCCGGTGCCGCCACCACCAGGTAGTCGCTGGCCTCGGCCAACGCCAGCAGCGAGTCCGCGCGCGGCACGCTGACGCCTTCAATGGCGCGCGGCTGGAAGTAACACACCTCCATGCCGAAGGCTTGCGCCCGCGCCGCAATCGCCTGGCCGATGCGGCCAAAGCCATACACGCCGCATACCTTGCCGCGCAAGGCTCGCGTCGGTGCCAGCGGCCGGCCTGCTTCCCAGCCGCCGGTGCGCACGTAGAAGTCCAGCGCGGGCAGGCGGCGCGCCGCCGACAGCAGCAGCGTCAGCGCCAGATCGGCCACGTCGTCGGTCAGCACGCCGGGCGTGTTGGTCACCAAGATGCCACGTGCCCGTGTGGCCGCCAGGTCCACCGCATCGGTGCCGATGCCGTTCACCGCCACCAGTTCCACCCTGGGCAGCTGCGCCAGCAAGGCAGCATTGATGCCAATGGCGCCAGTCGTCAGCACGGCACGCACGCTGCCGGCGACGCCCTGCAGCCAGCCGGCCTGCTGTTCGGGAGCCTGCTGCCACAGATGGTGACAATGAAAATGCTGCTCCAGTTGGGCCATGACGCTGGCCGAGGGGCTGGCCGCCATCACCAATACTTCAGGTTTCATATTAATACCTACTCTTATTTGCCTGTGGTGATTGTACAAGCCCAGCGGATTTCCCGTTGCCAGTCATGGACTTTCGGTCAGCATTTCCGTATGCTTGAATAACCAACAGAGGAGCGCGCCCTGATTTGAACGATCACGCCCCCAACGCAGCCGCCCATGCAGCCACGCTGACCACCGCCTTGCGCTGGTTGCGGGTTGTCGCCTTCGTGCTGGCGGCTGGCCTGGGGCTGTGCGGCGGCGCCCATGCCAGCCCGGATCGCTGGGACCAGTTGGCCACCCCGCTGTTCGAACATCTGGGACTGGATCAGGGCTTGCCGCATCCGGTCGGCATGGCGCTGGCGCAGGATGGCGACGGCTTTATCTGGATCGGCACCCAAAGCGGCCTGGCGCGCTGGGACGGCTACCGCGTGCGCAGCTTCCATCACGACGCCGCCAACACCGCCAGCCTGCCGGGTGATTTCATCCAGGTGCTGCACGTGGACGTCGCCGGCCGCCTGTGGGTCGGCACCGCTGCCGCCGGCCTGGCCATGTATGACAAACACACCGAGAGCTTCGTCCGCCTTAACGATGAATTGAGCCGGGGCCTGGTCAGCGCCATCGCCAGCGACACCAAGGGCAACCTGTGGATCGGCACGCCCAGCGGCCTGAAATACTACGACACGGTTCACAAGACCTTGCGCCGCTACAGCCACGAAGACACGCCCGGCCTGCCGGACAACCAGGTGCGCGCCCTGCTGATGGACCGCGCCGGCAACCTGTGGATCGGCACCGCCTCCGGCCTGGCGCGCATGCGGCCCGGCGGCGCCATCGTCAACGTGCCGGTGCACGGCGAAAGCGCCGGCGCCTGGAGCGACAGCGTGATGACGCTGGGTGAAAACAGCCGTGGCCAGATCGCCTTCGGCACCCTGAAAAGCGGCATCGGCATCGTCGAGCCGCAAGCCGACAGCGGCCGCATCGTCACCCTCAAGGGCGTCAGGGACGTGCAGGCCAACATGGTGCTGGCGGTGATCGAAACCGTGCCTGGCATCTGGTGGGCCAGCACCTACGGCGGCGGCGTGATCGAATACCGCACCGAGAGCAGCCACAGTGTACGCATTCTGCACCAGCCGGCGGTGTCCTTCAGCCTCAGTAACGACCGCACCGCCGCCCTGCTGCGCGATCGCAGCGGCATGATCTGGGTCACCACCGAGCGTGGCGTCGATATCTACGACCCGCACAGCGAGGCGATCGACTCGGTGTTTGGCGCCGAGGGCGCGCAGGAAGCCGGCGTCTCGGCCCTGATGACCGACAGCCGCGGCGAAGTGTGGATAGGCCTGGCCGACCAGGGAGTGGACATTGTCGCACCAAACGGCGCCCGCCGCGCCGCGCTGCGCCCGGACCCGCACAATCCCGACCGCGCCCTGCCCAACCGCGTGGTGCTGTCGCTGGCGGAGGCGGAAGCCGGCGAGGCCTGGATCGGCACGCAGCTGGGGCTCTACCACACCAGTGGCAACGGCAGCGCCGTCAAGCGCGTGCCGCTGCCGCAGCAGAATCCCTATCCGCGCGTCGGCACCATCCTGGTCCGCAAAGGTGAGCTGTGGCTCGGCACTTTTGAGGGCCTGCTGCGCTACAACCCGGCCACCAACACCGTGATGCACTACGTGCAGGGGCAGCAGGAAGGCGGCGGCCTGACCGACAACCGCATCCATGCGGTGGTGGCCGACGCCGATGGCGCCCTGTGGATTGCCACCCGCAACGGCTTGAACCGGCTCGATCCGGACAGCGGCAAGGTGGAGCAGATCAAGGCCAATCCGGCCAAGCAGGACGCCCTGACCGAAGCGGTGATCAGCTCCCTGGTGATCGACCGGCGCGGCCGCCTGTGGGTTGGCACCTATGGCAGCGGCATCTGCGTCATGACCGGGCGTGATGCGCTGGGCGAGCCGGTATTTCAGCGGGTGGGCAGCGCTTCCGGCCTGTCGGCCGGCACCATCATGGCGCTGCAGTCAGACCCGTTGGGCCGCATCTGGGCCGCCACTTCGGACAGCATCACCGTGATCGATTCGAGCACCCTGCGCGCACGCGCGCTGACGCGTGCTGACGGCCTGGCCTTCCGCACCTTCTTCATCGGCGCCAGCACCGTGACGCAGGAGCGCGACCTGATATTCGGCGCCACTTCCGGCATGGCGGTCGTGTATCCGGGACGCCTGACCGACTGGGCGTACCGCGCGCCGCTGGTGGTCAGCGCCGTGCGGCTCGACCAGCGCGCGCTGACGCCATCGCAATTGAGTGGCAAGGAGGGGCCGACGCTGGTGCTCCAACCGGACAACCAAAGCTTTGAAGTGGAGCTGGCGGCGCTGGATTACTCCGCGCCGCAGCGCAACCGCTATTCCTATCTGCTGGAGGGCTTCGACCAGCGCTGGATCGAAGTCGACGCCACCCGCCGCATTGTCACCTATGGCCACCTGCCGCCGGGCGACTATGTGCTGCGCATGCGCGGCAGTAACCGCGACGGCCTGTGGAACGCCGACGAACTGGCGCTGCACGTGGTGGTACTGCCGGCATGGCATCAGACCTGGTGGGCCTGGCTGGGCTACTTCCTGATCACCTGCCTGCTGGCGTGGACGCTGCTGCGCTGGCGCGTGCGTCAGCTGCACCGCAGGGGCGAGGCGCTGCAGGCGCTGGTCTACTCGCGCACCCAGCATCTGGAAAAACTGAATGCGATCGTCAAGTCGATCAACGAGCAGATCGACTTCGACGCCCTGCTGCACACCATCCTGCACGAATCGACCATCATCAAGGGCATCGATTCGGCGCTGGCACTGGTGCGCGAGGAAGGCACGCAAACACTCAGCCTGCGCGCGGCGTGGGGCCGCATCGACGCCACCGCCGATGCTTACCGCGTCGACCTGCGCCAGGCCGAAATGCGCTACGCGCCGCCGGACAGCATGATTGCGCCGGACATTTTTGAAGTGCACCACCCGCACTCGCTGCCGGGCGACGTGTGCGCGCTGCTGTCGGTGCGGGTGGTGATCGACGGCCAGGTCGAGGGTTACCTCATCTTCGAAAACTACCAGTACCAGGCCAGCTTCGCCGAGAGCGACCTCGATCTGCTCAAGGCGCTGAAGGAGCCCTTCGTTTCGGCCTACCACAAGGCGCGTTCCATGCGTCTGATCGAACAAGCGCGCACCAACGCCGAAGCGGCCACGCGCGCCAAGAGCGAATTCCTGGCCAATATCAGCCACGAGATCCGCACGCCGATGAACGCCATCCTCGGCTTCGCCGGCCTGGGTACCCACCTCGACCTGCCGGCGCAGCCGCTGGACTACTTCCGCAAGATCAGCCGCGCCGGCCAGAGCCTGCTGCAGATCATCAACGACGTGCTGGACTTCTCCAAGATCGAATCCGGCAAGCTGGAACTGGAAGCCCTGCCGTTCGAGCTGCCCGACACGCTCAACCAGATTGCCGACCTGTTTTCCTGGCGCGCCGCCGAGCGCGGGCTGGAACTGGTGATCTGGTCGGCGCCGGACGTGCCTTCCAACCTGCTGGGCGACCCGCTGCGCCTCGGTCAGATTCTGGTCAACCTGGTCGGCAACGCCCTCAAGTTCACCGCGCGCGGCCACATCGAACTGCGGGTGGAACTGGATGCGGCCACGCCGAATGTCACGCCGGGCGGTCCGCTGGTGCTGCGCTTCACGGTGGAGGACAGTGGCCTGGGCATCAGCCAGGAGCAGCAGGCGCGCCTGTTCCAGGCCTTCGCCCAGGCCGACGCCAGCACCACGCGGCTGTATGGCGGCACGGGGCTGGGGCTGGCCATCTCGCAGCAGCTGGTGCGCAAAATGGGCGGCGACATCAAGGTCGACAGCGAACCGGGCGTCGGCAGCAGCTTCAGTTTCACCGTGCACCTGCAGGCGGCTGCGGAACAGACCACCGTGCTGCCGGCCGTGCCGATCGCCGCCCAGGGCAAGCGCGTGCTGGTGGTGGACGACTGCGAAGCCACGCGCCACATGCTCAAGATGCAGCTATCGGTACTGGGCCTGAAGGCGCGCACCGTCGCTTCCGGCGCGGCGGCGGTGGCAGCCATGCAGCTCGATCCCTACGACCTGCTGCTGATCGATGCCGACATGCCGGACCTGGACGGTATCGACACCTTGCACCGCATCGCCGCCGATCCCGAACTGGCGGCCGTACCGGCGGTACTGATGGTGACTGCCTACGCGCGCGAACATAGCAAGGAAACCATCGAACAAACGCGCCTGATGCCTTTCCTTGACAAGCCAACCAATCCCCAACTGCTGCGCAATGCCATCCTGTCGGCCCTGGGACTGGAAACCAGCCAGCAAAGCGTGGCCGTGAGCGCGCCGCCGTCGGTGGCGACCCAACGCATCCGCGGCGCCCACGTGCTGGTGGTGGACGACAACGCCATCAACCAGCAGGTGGCCAGCGAAATCCTGCAGCGCGCCGGCGTGCGCTCGGACCTGGCCAGCAGCGGCGAGGAGGCGGCGCGCATGGCCGGTGCCGGCAACTACGATGCGATCCTGATGGATATCCAGATGCCGGACATGGACGGCTACCAGGCCACGGCCCTGATCCGCGCCGACCAACGCCATGCCGCCCTGCCCATCATCGCCATGACCGCGCACGCCGTGGCCGGCTACCGCGAGCGCTGCCTGGAGATGGACATGAACGACTACGTCACCAAGCCAATCGACCCGGACACCCTGTACGCCGTGCTGGCCACCTGGGTCAAGCCCGACCCGCAGCGGGCGGCGGCGGCCGAAGTCGAACTGGCGCCACGGCGCAACAGCGGGCCGGCCGTGCCGCGCCCGGGCATCGACATCCATGCCGCGATGGAACGGCTGGGCGGGCATGACGCCCTGCTGTCGCAATTGCTGGGTTTGTTCGCGCACGACTTTGAATCCAGTTTGCAACAGATTCAAGATGCAATCCACTCCGGCGAATTGTTACGCGCGGCCGAACTGGTCCACAAAATCCGCGGCGCCGCGGGTAATCTTTCTGCAAACGAACTTTTTAAAACGTCAACCGCGCTGGAGGACCGGCTCAGAGAGGAGCCGGTGGCGCTGCCGGATTTGTTGCGCGCGTTCGCACAAGCGTTCGAAGTTGTCATGCAAAGTGCGCGGCAGGAAACGGCCGGACGCGAAACCGAGATGGCCCCCACTTCCTAGCGATCTGCAAGCGTTGAAATGGCTTGAGATCGTATCGTGCATGTCTTAGGATGAAGTTGCGTTCCCCACACGCAGCGTTCTCCTCCTCAACACGAAAGGGCAAGACATGGCCACGCATTCCCCACAAGATCTCGATTTGTTGCTGTCCAAACTGGCTGGCGATGACAGCTTCCGCCAGAGTTTCCTGAAAGATCCACAACTGGCCCTGGGCGGCCTGGGCATCAAGCTCGACGCCAGCCAGATTCCGACCACCCGCAGCCTGCCGGCCAAAGAAGTGATTGCCGCCAGCCGCCACGCCATCCAAGGCAAAGTGGAAAATGCTGCCGGCGCGATTCCGTTTTTCCTGTCGGGCCAACGCTGAACGCTCCTCCCCGGCAGCGTTACCCGGCCCCCTTGCGGGGCCGGTTTTTTTTTTACGGCTCGTAGCGCAACTCCACCGTATTCTGCGCGCCGGACGCCGGGCCGCAGCCGCACACCGCCACCACCATATCCTTGAGCGGATCCAGGCCCAGGGCGCGCTCGATATCGACCTCGTTGACGGCGGCCGTAACGAAAGCCGGCATGCCCGCCTCCGTGGCCAGCAGATAAAAAGTCTGCGACAGATGGCCGGCGTCCAGCAGCACCGCGCGGTACGCCTTGGCGTGATTGCGGTACTTCCAGAAATTGCGCTCCACGCGCGTGACCAGCACCACCAGCATCGGCGCGGGCTGGAACCAATCCTGATCGGCCACCATGCGCAGTGCCAGCTCCTCGGTGTCGGCCGGCGCCATCTCGGTCAGCGGTTCCAGCGCGTGGCGCACCGGCTGATAGTGATACAGGCCGGGGGCGATGCCCTGCACGCGCTGCGCCAGCACATACACCTCGGTCGGATGCAGGCCGCCGGCGGAGGGACTGAGCTTCTTCAGCACATAGGCATCGGGCGCCATCTCGCGCTGGCCCTGGGCGCCGAAAGCGCGTTGCAGCAGGCGCGAGGCAGTGGCCAGCGGCAGTACGGCGGCGGGATCGAAATTGCGGCCGGTATAGCGGTGGAACAGCGTATCGTCGAGACGCGCGCGCTCGGGCGGCGGCAGATTGATGGCGCTGTCATCGCTGCGGCGGTTGATGGTCGGGCCGGGCGGCGTGCCGTAATTGTCGACCAGCTCCTCAAAGCTGGGAAACTGCATACCCTTGTCGACGCGCATATCGGCCCAGCGGCTGAACATATGGACGGTGGCGGACAGCGGGCGCCAATGCTGCGAGCGCAGCACCTCATCGCGCTGGCGCACAGCGGCGCCTTCCGGGGCATCGCTCAGCAGCAGGCCGGATTTCAGCAGACGGGCAATGGCATCAGCGCCGAATTGCGATTCGCAAGCTTCGCGCTCCTGCCACAGCGTCAGACTGACGCCGCCGAGGGCGGCCAGATCGGCGGCATCGACGACAACTTCCTGTCCCAGATGCGGCGCCAGCGCAATCCACTGCACAGTAGCGCCGATAGCGCCGCGGCCGGAAAACAGCGCAGCCCAATCGACATCCAGATCCTCGCGCGGCTCGACGAACAGCGCAGCACAACGCCTGATAAGCATAATGCCCCCGATAGAAATCGCCCCCTCAACGCTACCATAAATCCGGGGTCAGGTCCGCCATTTCTACACGGTCTCATCCGTAACGCATGTTACGGATGAGACCGTGTAGAAATGGCGGACCTGACCCCGGAGTTTGCCCCTGGAGTTTTAGAAGGGATAGCGGGCGAGGATGGTGTAGGGGCGGCCTTGGCCGATGTGGCTGTGCAGGAGAACCAGTTCGCGCACGGTCCATTCGACCGGTGCCACGCTTTGCGGCGGTGCGGTGACGTCGTCGTACAGCAGTGTCACATGCGGCGTGTAGCTCGGCGCGTTGCGCAGGCCGCTGGTTTTCAACAGCGCGCCGGACAGGTTTTTGTAGAAGCCACTTAATCCGACTATGCCTTCGGTACCGGTCAGTACCAACGGCCGGTGGCGCGGGCCGGTGATGAAGGTCTGGGCCGTGTCGAAGCTGACTTTGAATGGCAGCGTGCTGTCAGCGACCAGCGCTGCCGCCTTTGACGCGCTTTTGATCAGCGCATCCGGCATGCCGGGGAAGTCGCCCAGCACGCACAAGGTCGCATGCAGTTTGGCTTCGTCGATCGGCCGGCCGGTCATGCCATGCTGCGCTTTGAGGTCCGCCGTCAGGCTGCGGATGGCGGCGATTGCACTCTGGTCGGGCATGACCGCAAAGAACAGGCGGTCGGTGTTCTTCGGCGGTGGTTCGAAGTCGAACAAGGATCCTTGCTGGCTCATTTGACACGCTGCTTTTCAAGTTTGCGCGCCAGCGTGCGGCGGTGCATGCCCAGTCGTCGCGCCGCTTCGGAGATGTTGAAGTCGGTCTCCGCCAGCACGGCGTGGATGTGCTCCCACTCCAGCGTCTTGACCGAGGTCGCACGCGTGGTCAGTTCCAGATCGGCCGCTCCGGCCACGTGCTCGAACGCGGCTTCGATGTCGTCGGTATTCGATGGCTTGGCCAGGTACTGGCACGCACCCAGTTTGATCGCTTCCACCGCCGTGTTGATGCTGGCGAAGCCGGTCAGCACCACGATCAGCATTTCTTCATCATGCTCGTGCAGCATCTGCACGCACGCCAGCCCTGACGAATTGCCCTTCAATTTCAAGTCCACTACGGCGTAGCCGGGCGTATGGTCGACCAGCAGCGCGCTGGCTTCGTCCACGTTCTCCGCCAGCAGCACCTTGTAGCCGCGGCGCTCGAAAGAACGCCCTAAAGTACGGGCAAACGCTGCGTCATCCTCTACCAGCAGCAGTACGCGTTCTTCTTCAGTCGTCATTGTTGTTCCGATTCGATTTCAATAGCGGACAATGGCAGTGTTAACCGCACCATCGCCCCGCCCTGCGACAAGTTGGTCGCCGTGACTTCACCGCCCAGCGTGCGCGCCACGTTCACTACAAGGAACAGCCCCAGCCCGCCGCCAGGACGGCCTTTGCTGGAGTTGTATGGTTTGCCGAATTGCGCCAGTATAGACGGATCGAAGCCCGCGCCCCTGTCCGTTACCTGCAGCACCAGTGTGTCGCCTTCCACGCTGGTCTCCATGCGCAACCAATGCGGCGACGCTTCCAGCGCATTGTCCAGCACATTGCAGATCATTTGCTTGAGCGTGGAATCCGACACTACCGGATGGTCCGGCGTGATGCGGTTTTCAAATTCAAATTCGACCACCGGCCGCCCCACACGCCATTCCGCCACTACCTCATCCAGGAAGGTGTTGATGGTGGTGGCGGCCGATGATTCGCCGCGCGTTTCGCCGGCCGACAGCAATATCCCGCTCACGATCGATTTGCAGCGCTTGAGCTGCGTTTGCATTTCCGCGATTTCTTCCAGCAGCTCCGGGTTGCCTTTAAATTCCGGCATGCGCTTCCAGTCGCCCAGGATGACCGCCAGCGTGGCCAGCGGCGTCCCCAGTTCATGCGCCGCGCCGGATGCCAGTAAGCCCATCCGCACGATGTGTTCTTCCTCCGCCGCCCGCTGGCGCAAGTCGGCCAGCTTGGCCGCGCTGCTGCGCATGTTCTGCGTGATGCGCGTGATGAAGACCACCAGCAGCGCCGCATCAAGAATAAAGCAGATCAGCATTCCCTGCACGTACAGGCTGAAGATGCCCAGCGCATGATCCTGCGGCAGCGGCAGCGGCTCGGAGAACAGCGCCAGCCCGGCAATACACATGCCGGTGACGATCACGATGGTCCAGGTCGACCACGTCTCCAGCAGCACCGCACCCAAAATCACATGCAGCAGGTACAGGAAGACAAACGGATTGGTGGCGCCGCCGCTCAGGTAGAGTTGCGCCGTCAGGCTGGCCACGTCCACCGTCAACGCCAGCAGCAGTTCGCTGTTGGACACCACCTGATTCTCTTGCCAGCGCAGGATGCTGGCGACGTTGAAGGCGATCAGGCAGGCCAGCACATTCAACATGGCCGGCATCGGCAGCTGCACACCCAGCAGGATGGAGGCGGTGGCAATGGTGGTGATCTGCCCGATCACCGCGATCCAGCGCAGCTGGATCAGCTGCTGCATGTTCTTATGCCCGGCCGCCGAAGTGATGGTGTTGGCGGACGCGTTCACCGCCGCCAGCGGTTCTACCACCGGCATACCCGGCCGGCCACGATCATAGGGATTAGGATTTTTGTTTGCGCGCATCTCGTACAACCCAGACTACCGCAGCGGCCACCATCAGGGCCAGTGCGTACCAGGTGATAGCATAAACCAAGTGGTTGTTGACGAAGGAAATGACCGTCAGGCCGCCGATCGGCTGCACGCCGGCCACCGGTCCGGCCGCCTGCGCGGACGGCGCATCCGCGTCCACAAAGTACGGCGCCACCGCCGGCAGGCCGCGCGCCTGCGCAATCGCCTGCACGTCGCGCGTGTACCAGTAGTTGCGGGCCGGCTCGTTGGCGCGCAGGCGCCCTGCTATCTCGCTCATGCGCAGCAAGCCGCTGAAGGTGACGGTCGGCCCGGCAGCCGTCGCGCAGGCGTCGGCCGCCGCAGCCGCAGGCGCCGGCTGCGGCTTCCAGCCGCCGACACCGGCGTCGATGAAGCCGCGGTTGATCAGGACGATGCCGTCCGCCGTGCACAATGGCGTCACCACCCAGTAGCCGATGCCGCGCTCCAGCGACGCCAGCACCTGCGTGGTCGAACCGTCCAGCAGCACGCCGCTCAGCTGCACGCGCCGGTAGTCGTCCGCCTCGGCGCTCAGGCGCGGCCACTCGGCCTTCGATGGCGCCGCCACCGGCGCCGCATGCACGCGCTGGTTCACGCGCTCGATCAGTGCCAGCTTCCATTGCAGCCTGCTGACTTGCCACGTCCCTAAAGCAAAAAACCCTGCAAACATCACCCCGGCCACGAGGGCCAGGATGACGCGCA
>NZ_JBCNLB010000033.1:0-29313 GCF_039595735.1 Duganella sp. | reverse complement strand
GTTGGCTGGCCAGCGTGTTGGAACGTCTCCCGACGTGCCCTAACAGCCAGATCGATTCGTTGCTGCCTTTTCTGAACTCTACGCAGTCCCAAGCTTGCTGAACAGGTGGATGCGCCGGACGCTTACGTAGCTTCGAGCTTTTTCAACTCATCTTTGGTAGTGGCTTCAAGTTGCTTCAGGTCGTTTTTTCTGGCGGCTTCGAGCTTCTTTAAGTCATCTCTGGTGGCGACTTCGAGTCGCTTCAAGTCATCTTTCGTGGCGACTTGGAGCTCCTTCAAGTCATCCTTGGTCGCGACCCGGCTCATCACTTCAGTCAACACTTGCGCGTGCACTTCGGCCTGCTCGCGCGGTGCGCCGACCGCTTCAAGCCGCTTGCAATAACCGAGCGTATCGAGAGAGTTCATTCGTTCAGTATCTGCTTTCCCGTGGCGATTGCAAGCGTGGCACTATGATCTGCGTCAATGACTGCGTCTAAGATCCGGTCCACACCAAGTTCCACAGGTGGCCATCAAGGTCTTCAAAGCCTTGGTCGTACATGAAGCCGTGATCCTCTGGCGGATGGGGGATGCGGGCGCCGGCGGCTGTGGCCTTGGCGATCAGGCTGTCGAGTTCTCCGCGGGTGTCGCAACTGAGGCAGAGGATGACTTCGTTGGCTTCTCTGGCATTCACCACCGGCTTGTTGATGAAGGAGTGGAAGAAGTCTTCAGTCATCAGCATGGCGCGGACGCTGCCTTCCACCACCTCCATGAAGGCCGCTTTATCGCTGCTGTATTGCGGATTGAAGGTGAAGCCCAGCGCAGCGAAAAATGCCTTGGATTTTTCCAGGTCTTTGACCGGCAGGTTGAAGATGATTTCTTTTTTCATGACGCCTCCACGTTAACAGGTTGGGTATTACCTTCCTACGACGAACGGCGGCGCCTGAAATCGACAGCTATGGCCGCCGTTGAGACAAAATAAATTGCTCCAGATCCTTGCTGGCGTGCTCGATGTGCCGCTTCAGCAGGGACGCCGCGCCACGCACGTCGCCGCGTCGGCACAGTTGTACCAGTTCTTCATGCTCGTGCTGCGCCTGGCGGATGCTGTCGGCGCTTAAGGATAGTTGCATGCGCGTGTAGCGGTCGGTTTGCTGCAGCAGGGTGGCGACGATGGCGGCGGTGCGCGGCTGCCCGGCACGCGACAGCAGCACCTCGTGCAGCCGCGTGTTGAGCTCGCCCCAGCGGGTGGTGTGCTGGGCGTGCAGCTCCACCTTGTACTCGGCCAGGATGGCGTCCAGCTCGGCGTAGTCTGCGGCCGTCAGTCCGGGCGCGGATTTCTTCAGCAGCACCGGCTCCAGCAAGCTGCGCAGCATGAACAGTTCGTTGATTTCCTCAATCGACAGACCGGACACCACCGCGCCCTTGTGCGGGACGATCTTCACCAGACCTTCGCCCTCCAGCTGCACCAGCGCCTCGCGCACCGGAATCCGGCTGATGCCGAACTCGGCCGCGAGCGCGTCCTGCCGCAGCGAGACGCCTTCCGCCAGCTCGCCCGACAGGATCTTGCGGCGCAGCGCGTCGGCCGCCTGTTCCGCTACCGTGGTGACGGCCAATCCCTTCACGCGGCCACTTCTTTCGACCAGTTGGCGTACCAGCTGCGGAACAGCGCATACTGGGTTTCCGCGTAGCGGCGCTGGCTGGCGCTGAGGGCGTCGGTTTCGTTGAAGTGCAGGGTGTATTCCTGGTCGCCGTTCAGCACCATCAGATATTTGTAGAACAGCACCAGGTCGGTGCCTTCGTCAAACGAGGACAGCACCAGCAGCGCGGCTTCCAGCTCACGTGCCTGACGGCGCGCCACGGCGTCGCCGGCGGCGGCCTTGCGTGACAGCGATACCAGATGCAGCACTTCGCGCGGCAGGGCATTGCCGATGCCGGTGATGGCGCCGGTGGCGCCGCAGTTGACGAAGCCGTGGAACACCTGGGTATCCACGCCCACCATCAGGGTGACGTTGTGGTCCTGGCTGGTGATGTGTTCGGCCGCATAACGCAGGTCGGCGGCGCCGCCGAATTCCTTGAAGCCGATCAGGTTGGGGTGCTGGGCGCGCAGCCCGAAGAACAGGTCGGCGCGGGTGGCGAAGCCGTAGTACGGGCTGTTGTAGATCACCGCCGGCAGCTTGGGTGCCGCCGCCAGGATCGCCGAGAAGTGGGCCTTTTGCGCTGCCGGCGACGAGCCGCGCGACAGCAGACGCGGAATCACCATCAGGCCGTGCGCGCCGACCTGGGCGGCGTGGGCGGCGTGCGACACGGCTTCTTTCGAATTGACCGCGCCGGTGCCGACGATGGTTGGCACGCCGGCCGCCACCAGACGCGCCACGCCTTCCTGGCGCTGCGCTGCGGTCAGCAGGGGCCAGTCGCCCATCGAGCCGCAGTACACCACGGCGCTCATGCCGGCGTCGATCAGTTCACGGCCTTTTTTGACCAGCGCGTCGTAGTCGGGCGTGCGGTCTGCCTTGCACGGGGTCATCAGGGCCGGGATGGTGCCGGTGAAAATGTTGTCGCTCATGGTGGTTCCTTCGGGCTGCGTTAGAGGGTGTCTGCATCATACCGATTTTGGATATTTTATACAATCATCGCATCGCAACGATGCGCTGCGAGCCTTTAGATCCGTCGTTATAAAAAACATCTTCTTATTTAAAAAATATTTCTTGAGGTTTCAATGGCCTCAGAGTAGGCTTGCTTATTCTTTAAGTTATTTTTAGAAACTTTGCAAATTGCTATGGGGGTCAATGATGTGTAGCGCATGGCTTAAAAGCTGCCTGTTGGTGTTGTTCTCTCTTTTCCTGTCGGTCGCTCATGCAGGGAACAGCCTCCCGGCGCAGCAAGTTGCGTTTGGCGGCAGCTTTGAGACCACGGATTTTCAAAACGCTGGCAACTGCGTCAATCCGAATGGCCATACCTTTGCGTGCTCATGCCCTGGAGGTACCGCGCCGAAATTTTCGCTGCGCGTGATTAACGACTCCGGTGGCGGCAATGTAAACTTTTGCTCAAGTGGCGCACCTGCTGGATCGAGCGAGTTTTATGGCGTCTATCAGATAGACGATGCGGTTGCCGGCGGCATTGGTTGCCGTAAGGCAAACGCTCTGACAGGTAGCTGCTCTTGCCCGGCGGGCACGTACTCCGAGCATATGCAGACCTTGGTAGATACGGCGGGCGGTACTTTCATCAATAGCAATATCTACATGTGCATGAAGGCCACCTCGTCGTGGACCTCGTTTGGCGGAGTGTTCCAAAAAGACGATAACAACAGCTGCCGCGCTCCCAACCAGTACACAGGCGGTTGCTCATGCCCGGCAAATTTCAGTGCCGTTACCACGCGAGTGCTGGTCAATGGCAGCGGCGGGCAGGGCGGCTCGACGATATACACCTGCTACCCCCCCGCCCAGTCGGTGCAAATTTGCCCCGGCCAGACAGCTGACCCTACCGGGCGCGTTGATGCCAGTACGGCGATCAATGCTTGTATCAGCCAAACGGTGGCCGGCGGCACGTTGGAATTGCCGGCCGGGACCTACCTGCTGAATACAGGAATTATCATCAACAAGGCGATGACCCTGAAAACCAGCTTGGTGGCTTTGACGGACGAACCATGTGGCAACTCCACGCCCTGCGCCACCTTTGTGGCCAGCCCAACCTTCAGCGCGGCCAATGGTCTCCTGGCGACCACATCTGGGCTGACCGGTGTCACGATCGATCACATTGTGTTGAATGGCAATCGCTTTGCTCGCCTCAGTTCTGCCGCCGCCAATACCTGCCGCTCGACCGACCCGCTCAAGGCACCCGGCTTTAACGCCAATATTCAAAACTGCAAGAGCTGCAAATTGACGAACTCGGTTTCGACACGTGCTTTGTGTGGCACGGGGATGTCATTCGTGGGCGATAAGGCAACAATCAGCAATAACACCTTCTCCTACAACGGTGACCACCCAAGCATGGTGGCAGATGGCCTGACTTTTTCGAACGCTACAGCTGCGGACGATGTAAATTCGAGCATCACCAATAATAAATTCATTGATAACACCGATGTCGGACTGATCATGGGAAGCGCCAAAAATGGCACGATTACCGGCAACGTCGTTACCCAATCGCAGTTGGTGGCGTATGTCGGGATCATGCTGGATAACTTCGCGGGTAATTGGCCAGGGAATTACGTTGGCGCGACTGTTTCGGGCAATACGGTGAATTGTGCGGTCGATAAGTGTTTCTATGCGGTGCAGATAGGTGCGCACACCTGGTATGCCTCGCCTCCCACCTTGCTTGGCGGATCGGTGATCAATAATACGATCACCGGCGGTTTTTTCGGCATCAATATCGATGGTGCTGGTACGAGCACTTATCCGCTTACGGTGGCTAACAATACGATCTCCGGGTGGGGCACTGCGTTAGGCGCTTATACCTGTCCTTCGACGGGGGCCGTTTTCACGCCGGGACGGATTAACCGATCACCGCACGCACTGCTCAGCGCATCCAGCACGCCGGTGTCGCCCAGTGATACCGCATTCGTTACGGATGGCTATTGCTACGGGCGCTAATCTGCTCTCGTCGCGTGGGAGGTGCGTCACACCACAGACGCAGCTGATGTAGCGGCGCGAAGATAGAGCGTTACTCAACGAGGCTGCCCTATGGACTTTCCTACCCGCCATTTGCACCAGCCCTTGCCCTACGATCCCGCATATGAAGTGCCGGAGGAGGGCGAGGCTGAAACCACCGCCAGCCTGATCGAGGCGATGCAACACATTGCCGCCACCGTGGACCAGGACACTGGCCATGCCCACCGCGGCGTGCATGCCAAGAGCCACGGCTTGCTGCGCGGTGAGCTACGCGTGTTGAACAACCTGCCGCCCGATTATGCGCAGGGCCTGTTCAGCCATCCCGGCGCCGCCTGGCCGGTGGTGCTGCGGCTGTCGACCACGCCCGGCGATCTGCTGGATGACAAGGTCTCGACCCCGCGCGGCATGGCGGTCAAGGTGGTGGGCGTGCCCGGCGCGCGCCTGCCCGATGGCGCCGGCGATGTCACGCAGGATTTCGTGATGGTCAACGGCCCCACCTTCCAGGCGCCGACCGCGCGCCAGTTCCTCGGCAGCGTCAAGCTGCTGGCCGCCACCACCGACAAGGCGCCCGGCCTGAAGAAGGCGCTGTCGGCGGCGCTGCGCGGCGCCGAGAAAGTGGTGGAGGCGGTGGGCGGCGAGAGCGTCGCGCTCAAGGGCCTGGGCGGCCATCCGGAAACCCACATCCTGGGCGAGACCTTCTACACCGTGGTGCCCCTCCTGTACGGGCGCTACATGGCCAAACTGTCGCTGGCGCCGCTGTCGCCGGAGTTGCGGGCGCTGAAGGACCAGCCGGTCGCGCTGGCGCACAAGCCCAACGGCCTGCGCGGCGCGGTGGTGGATTTCATGACCGATCACGCCGCCGAGTGGGAACTGCGGGTGCAGCTGTGCACCGACCTGGCTGCCATGCCGATCGAGGACGCCACCGTCGAGTGGAGCGCGCCCTGGGTGACGGTGGCCCGCATCAGCGCGCCGCCGCAGGCCGGCTGGACGCACGGCCTGTCGGTGCTGGTGGACGATGGCATGCAGTTCAATCCCTGGCACTGCATTGCCGAGCACCGGCCGCTCGGCTCCATCATGCGCGTGCGGCGCGCGGTGTATGCCGCCTCGGGCCGCTTCCGCGCGGAACGCAACCAGGTGGCGCTGGCCGAGCCGCACAACCTCGACCACTGGCGCGAGCATTGATCACGGTTCGCCGTAGCGGCTGCGGATCGCGCCCAGCACGCCATGCTGCTCCAGTCGCTGGATGGCGGCGTTGATGCGCTCCAGTTCGGCCCGGGTGGTGCTGCGCTTGTTGAGCATGAGGTGCACCGGCGCGCGCAGTGCCACCAGCGGCAGCGGACTGATGGCGATGCCCTGCACCTTGGCCTGGTAGCGCAGGGCGCCGCTGTCGCCCAGGATCAGGTCGGCCCGGCCGGCATCCAGCATGCGCAATCCCTGCTCGAAGTGGGCGAAGGTGCTGAGCTTGCCATTGGCGCTCAGCGTCGGCTGCGCGCGCGCGTAGGCCGTACCATACCAGCCCACCTTGGGCGCCAGCAGTGCCAGCTTGCTGTCCACCAGCGCCTCCATGCTGGTGATGTGCTGATAATGCCGGCGTGCGTTGCTGCGCGAAAATACCCCGACGGTTTCATGGCGGTATGCCAGGCTGAAGCGCGCGTAGCGGCGCCGCTCGGGCGTATTGGAGGCGGATAGCATCAGGTCCAGCTGGCCTTGTTCGAACAGGCGCTGGCGGCGCGCGGTCGGCAGCTCGGCCTGTACGGCCAGCGTGCAGCCGGCCTCCTTGAAGATGGCTTGCACCAGTTCCCAGTCCAGCCCGCTCGGGGCGGTATTGGGCTGGCGGTACAGGTAGGGCGGCCATTGTTCCAGCGCCAGGCGCATCTCGCATGCTGACGCCTGCGCAGCCAGCCCCAACGCAGCGATGGCGGACCACCAATAACGCGCTTGCATGCCGCCACCCTCTCTTGATCGATGGCTACAATTTGCCAGATATGCCGCGAATGTCAAGCGTGCGCAATTTCGCGCTGACCAACCACCTATTGTGCGCCGCCGTACGGTACAGTTGTTAGTATTTGACTTTCAATCTTGGAAAATTTTTATGCTGGCTCAGCCTCTCACGTCCTTGTCCGGTCCGCGCACCGCCTTGCCGCGCTTTATCGGCAGCGGCACGCCGATGCGCGACCGGGTGCAGGCGCACCGCTGGGAGGACACGCCGCTGGGCGCCATGGCGGACTGGCCGGCCTCGCTGCGCACGGCCGCCAGCGTGGTGATGCATTCGGTCCACCCGATGTTCCTGTGGTGGGGCGAGCACCTGACGCAGATCTACAACGACGCCTATGTGCCGTGCTTTGGCGCCGGCAAGCACCCGGCTGCGCTGGGCCAGGGCGGGCGCGAGTGCTGGCCCGAGATCTGGTCCATCATCGGGCCGCAGATCGACGAGGTGCGCAACGGCCGCGAGGCGCGCTGGTACGCGGACAACCTGGTGCCGATCTGGCGCAACGGCCGCATCGAGGACGTTTACTGGAGCTATACCTACACGCCGGTGTTCAACGAGCAGGACGAGGTCGGCGGCGTGCTGGTGGTGTGCACCGAAACCACGGCCCAGGTGCTGGCCGAGCGCCGCCGCCACACGCTGGATCTGCTGGGCCGGCGCCTGCTGGGGTGCCACAGCGAGGACGAGGTCGGCGCCGCGGTGGCGCAGTCGACCATCGACAATCCCGGCGACCTCTTGGACATCAACCTGCTCAGCGGCGAGGCCGCGCTGGCGCGTCCGGCCAGCGATGTGCTGGTGATCCGCGGCGCCGAACTGCAGCTGTGCGCCGACCTGGCGCTGGCCTTTCGCGTGTCGCCGCGGCTGCCGGTGGATGGCGCCTACCGCCAGTTCCTGGAGCAGTACACGGCCACCGTGTGCGGCACCCTCAGCCGCCTGCAAAGCGACCGTGCGCTGGCCGAGGCCATGGCCGAGAGCGAACGCCTGAATGTCGACCTCAATCTCAGCTCGCGCATCAAGGATGAATTCCTGGCCATGCTGGGCCACGAATTGCGCAACCCGCTGGCGCCGATCGTCACCGCGCTCAAGCTGATGAAGCTGCGCGACACCGACACCGTGCACGAACAAGCCGTGATCCAGCGCCAGGTCGATCACCTGGTGCGGCTGGTGGACGACCTGCTGGACGTGTCGCGCATCGCCAGCGGCAAGGTCGAGCTGCGCAAGGAGACCGTGGCGCTGGCCGAGGTGCTCAACAAGGCGGTGGAAATGGCCAGCCCGCTGCTGGAGCAAAAGCAGCACCGGCTGCTGGTGGACGTGCCCCAGGTGCGCTGGCATGGCGATCCTGCGCGGCTGGCGCAGGTGGTGTCCAATCTGCTGAGCAACGCCGCGCGCTACACCCCGAGCGGCGGCCACGTCACGCTGGGCACGCGCATCAAGGGCGACACGGTGCAGATCCAGGTGACCGACGACGGCAGTGGCATCGCGCCGGCGCTGCTGCCGCACATCTTTGACCTGTTCGTGCAGGGCAACCGCCAGCTGGACCGCGCCAAGGGCGGTCTGGGCATCGGGCTGGCGCTGGTGCGCAACCTGGTGCAGATGCATGGCGGCGACGTCAGCGCCTACAGCGCCGGCGAGGGACGCGGCAGCACCTTCACCATCACTTTGCCGGGCGTGGTGCTGGCCGAGGCGGCGCCGGCGCCCAGCCCGCAAGCGGACTGGCCGGAGTCCGGCGACGGCCTGCGCGTGCTGGTGGTGGACGACAACCAGGATGCCGCCGATTCGCTGGGTGAACTGCTGGGCGCGCTGGGTTACCGGCCCACCGTGGCGTACGACCCGGCCCAGGCCATCGCACTGGCGGCCGACGGCATGCCGGACGTGGCCATCCTCGACATCGGCCTGCCCGGCATGGACGGGTTCGCGCTGGCCGACTGCCTGCGCACCCTGCCTGGCGGTCCGGGCCTCAAACTGGTGGCGCTGTCCGGCTACGGCCAGGAGCACGACAAGACACGCAGCCGCGAGGCCGGTTTTGCCGCCCATCTGGTGAAACCGATCAATATCGAGGATTTACAAATTTCGTTGTCATAAAGAGTTGCATTTTTCGTAAATAGGCGCTTAGAATGGCTTCCGGGAAACTTTTACCGCCCGGGAGCCGTATGAACCTGATTTACAAGAATGAAAACACGCTGTTCGGCATCATGCTGGTGGTGTCCCTGCTGTTGTGGACGGCGCTGGTGATCGGCACGGTGGGCATGGCGCTGGTCTATGTGCTGCTGTTTTTTGTCAGCTACTGTTTCGCGCAATCGGCGCTGGTGTCCTATATCAGGGGCACGGCGGTGCAGATCACCGCGCAGCAGTTCCCCGACCTGCACCAGCGCATCGAGGCCTGCTGCCAGCGGCTTGGGCTGGAACAGGTGCCGCAAGCCTACCTGCTGCAGATGGGCGGCGTCTTCAACGCCTTTGCCACCCGCTTCCTCGGCAACAATTTCATCGTGCTGTACTCGGATGTGGTGGACGCGCTGGAAGAGCGCCCGGACGCCATCAATTTCTACATCGGCCACGAACTGGGCCACATCAAGCGCAATCACTTGCGCTGGTCGGCGCTGCTGGCGCCGGCGGCGCTGTTGCCGCTGCTGGGCGCGGCCTACGCCCGCGCCCGCGAGTACACCTGCGACCGCCACGGCTTCCACGCCTGCGACGATCTGAAAAGCGCCCAGGTCGGGCTGGCCGCGCTGGCGGCCGGCGGCAAGCGCTGGCGCCAGCTGAGCGTGAGCAACTACGCGGCGCAGGCGCAGCAGAGCAGCGGTTTCTGGATGTCGTTCCACGAGCTGGTCGGCGATTACCCGTGGCTGGTCAAGCGCATGGCGGTGGTGCGCGCGCTGGCGCACGGCAATGAAGTCACGCCGCCCGGCCGGCACGGCCTGGCCTACCTGCTGGCGCTGTTCGTGCCGCGCTTCGGCATGGGTGGGGCCGGCTCGGTGCTGGCGCTGCTGGCCCTGATCGGCGTGCTGGCCGCGGTGGCGGTGCCGGCCTACAGCGAGTACAGCGCCAAGGCGCGCATGGCGCAGGCGGTCGGCGTCGGCCACGAGGCGACGGCGGCGGTGGAGCGCTATTTCTATGCCAACGGCCGCGGCCCGGCCACCCTGGAGCAGGCCGGCTACGCCATGGATGATCCCAACCACGCGGTGCAGGACATCACGGTCGATCCCGGCAATGGCGTGGTGCGGGTCTATCCCGCCGACCTGAATTACCGCGGCAAGGCCATCGCCTTCACGCCGCGCGTGGACGAGCACAAGCGGGTGGCATGGCAGTGCGCCGGCGAGGAGATTCCGGCCAGGCTGCTGCCGGCCGGGTGCGGCGACTAGCCGGTTTTCTTATGCTGGATGGCCTGCCGGTAGGCGGTCGGCGTCACCCCCAGGCGCTCGCGGAAGGCGGTGGCGAAATTGCCGGCATTGTTGAAGCCGATCAGCAGGGCGATGTCCTGCACGTCGATATCGGTATCGCGCAGTAACTCCTCGCCGCGGCGGATGCGCTCCTCGCGGATAAAGCCGAATACCGTCATGCCGGTTTGCTCGCGGAATACCTGCGACAGCTTTTCGCGGTAGGTGCCGACGCTGCGCGCGATCTCCGCCAGCCCCGGCAGCGCGGCCAGATTGTCGCTGATCAGGCGCTTGACCGCGTTCACCAGCACCGCGTCCGGCTCGCTCTCGGCTTCCAGCTGCTGTTCGTCATCCGCCGCGCTGGCTGCCGCCTGCTGCTGGCGCCTGGCCAGGTTCAGGTGGACCTGGATGCGCGCGGCCAGCTCGCCCGGCGAGAACGGCTTGGAGACGTAGTCGACGCCGCCGATCGACAGGCCGAGGATGCGGTCGTCGTCGGCGTCGGCGCCGCTGAGGAAAATCACCGGAATGTCTTGCGTGACCGGATTGGCCTTGAGCAGCCGGCAGGCGGTGTAACCGTCCATATTCGGCATGCGCACGTCCAGCAGGATCAGGTCGGGCCGGTTGGCCAGCGCCAGTTGGTAACCCTGCAGGCCATTGAAGGCCACCGAGACCTTGTAGGGCAGCTCGCTCAGCAAGTCCGCCAGCATGCGCTGCTCAAACGCGGAGTCATCCACGATGAGGATCTTGGACCTGCTGCTTTCAAGGGTGGTCGGCATGGCGCCCCCGATTGGTTGATAAAGTTTTATCACTTCCTGTTGCGTATTATGCCTATCTTTTGAATATTTTTGATAGTTTTCTACGCTTGCAAAATAGTTGTCGCTTCCGCCAAAAGCATGGTTTTTTTAAATCATCAATAATGGGATCGACTGTTGAGCGAAGGCAACGTTGGAGGCGGCATGGGAGGCGTACGCGCACGGATCGCAGGGCTGGTGGGCAGCGCCATGCTGGCATGGCCGGCGGCGGCCGCCAATTTGCAGATTTCGCCGGTGATGATCAACCTGCGCGCCGGTCAGGGCGCCACCGGCATCAATATGCAAAACCTGGGCGAGGCGCCGGTATATGGCCAGGTGCGGGTTTACCAGTGGGAGCAGAAAGACGGCGACGATGTGCTGACGCCGACGCAAGACGTGGTGGCCAGCCCGCCGATCATCCAGATCGGTCCGCGCAGCAGCCAGATGATACGGCTGGTGCGGCGCAGCGAGCAGCTGCCGGCCAGCGAACTGTGCTACCGCGTGCTGATTGATGAAATTCCGAAGGACGACAACGGTCCGGCCAGCGGCGTCGATATCCGCCTGCGGTACTCGGTGCCGCTGTTTGTGCTGCCGGCCGATGACCGCGCCGCGCCGGCGCTGGCGTGGACGGTGTTCAGGAAGGATGGATTTTGGACGTTGCGGGTCCGCAACAGCGGCACCCAGCGCGCGCAGATCGGCGCGCTGGAGCTGAGCAATGCGGCTGGCCAGCAGTTCGTGATTGCGCCCGGCCTGTTTGGGTATGTGCTGGCCGGCCGGGTGCGCGAATGGCGCCTGCCGACCCCGGCCGATGCCGATCTGAACGGAACGCTGGCGGTCAAAGCCAATATCAACGCGCGGCCGCAGAGCACCAGTACCGTGGCCAGGGTGGAATAAGCCGGCATGCGCTGGCTCTGGTTAGGCCTGTGGGCCTGGATGGTCATGAGCGGCGTGCTGGCACAGACACCGGCGTCGCCGCCGCCGCAGGAAGAAGAGCTTTTTCTGGAGGTAACCTTGAACGGCGAAGCGACCGGCCTGATACTGCGGTTTACCCGGGGGCCGACCCCGGGCCTGCGCAGTAGCGTGCAGAATCTACGCGAGCTGGCCCTCGACCCGGCCTTGTTTGGGGTGGCGGGCCAGCAGGAGTTCGCGCTCGACCAGATCAAGGGCCTGGGCTACACCTATGACGCCGCGCGCCAGAGCATCGCCCTGCGCGTGGACGACGCCTTGCGGGCGCCGGTGGCACTGTCCGGGCGCAGCGTGCGCACGCCGGGCACGGCTACGGTGACGCCGGGCGCGGTGTTCAACTACGACGCCTACAGCGTGTTGGGCCGCAATCGCAGCACCTCGCTTACCAACGAGCTGCGCTACTTCAACGCCAGCGGCGTGCTGACCAGCACCGGCATCTTCAATTACAGCAGCCAGCTGCGCCAGTTCGTGCGCTTTGATACGGCCTGGGTGCATGCCGATCCGGACACGCTGGAAAGCTGGCAGGTGGGCGACCTGATTTCGTCCTCGCTCTCCTGGACGCGCTCGCTGCGCATGGGCGGGGTGCAGTGGAAGCGCAGCTTTGATTTGCGGCCCGATCTGTTGACCTTCCCGGCCGCCGCGCTGTCCGGGTCGGCTGTGGTGCCCAGCGCGGTCAGCCTGTACATCAATGGCGTGCGCCAGGTCGAGACGGCGGTGCCGTCCGGCCCCTTCATCATCAACCAGGTGGCCGGCATCAACGGCGCCGGCCAGGCCACGCTGGTCACGCGCGACCCGGCCGGGCGCGCCGTCAGCACCACCTTGCCGCTGTACGTCGATACCCGCATGCTGGCCGCGGGCCTGACCGACTACTCGGTCGAGCTGGGCGTGCTGCGGCGGCGCTATACCACCGCCTCGTTTGATTACGCGCGCTCGCCGGTGGCCAGCGCCTCGCTGCGGCGCGGCCTGAGCGATAGCCTGACGCTGGAAGTGCATGGCGAGGGCGGCAGCGGCCTGCTGAATGGCGGCCTGGGCGCGCTGTGGCGCCTTGGCCAGTCGGGCGTGGTCAGCGCCTCGCTGGCCGGCAGCGGCGGCGATGACAGCCGGCGCGGCGGCCAGGCCGCGCTGGGCTACCAGTACCTGAGCCCGCGCTTCAGCATCGATCTGCAATCGCTGCGCGCCAGCGCCGGCTACAGCGACCTCGGCACGCTGGAAGGCGCGGCCGGCATGCGCGCCAGCGATCGCGTCAACCTCAATCTTGCCCTGCTGGGCGGCCAGGGGCTGGGCGTCAGCCTGATCAATCTGCGCGCGCCGCTGGTGCCGCCGGCGCGCGTGACGGCGCTGTCGTATTCGGCCACGCTGGGCTGGGGCTTGTACCTGAGCGCCAGCGCCTTCCGCGATGCGCGCGACCCCAGGGCGCGCGGCGTGTTCTTCAGCCTGAGCGGCAACTTTGGCGACCGCATCTCGGCCAGCGTCAGCCGTGGCCGCCAGAACGATGTGCGCAGCACCACCATCACACTGGCGCGCCCGGCCGACTATGGCGGCGGCCTGGGCTGGGGCCTGCAAACGGTCAACAACAATGGCAGCAGCCTGCGCCAGGCGCAGGGCGTCTATCTCGGCAATTACGGCCAGGTCGGCGCGCTGGTGCAGGAAACCGGCGGCCGCCGCACCAGTTCGGTGGATGTGGCCGGCGCGCTGGTGCTGATGGATGGCGGCGTGCATGCGGCGCGCCAGGTCGGCGCCGGCTTTGCGCTGGTGTCCACCGACGGCGTCGGCGGCGTGCCGGTGCTGCAGGAGAACCAGCAGATCGGCAAGACCAGCCGCGCCGGCTACCTGCTGGTGCCCAACCTGAATCCTTACCTCGGCAACCAGGTCGGCATCGATCCCAGCAATCTGCCGCTGGAGGCGCGCATCAGCAGCACCGGCCGCAGCGTGGTGCCGGCGCGCCTGTCCGGCGTGCTGGTGCGCTTCCCGGTCGAGACCTATGCGGCCGCCAGCGTGATCCTGCACGACGCCGCCGGCAAGCCGCTGGAGGCGGGGCTGGAAGTGCTGCACGTGGAAAGCGGCGCCCGCACCGTGGTCGGCTATGACGGCATGACCTTCATCGACCACCTGCAGCCGCTCAATCACTTGCGCCTGCAGCTCGATGGCCAGCCCTGCCTGATTGAATTCGGGTACACCGAGGTCAAGGGCAATCCGATGCCGACCATCGGCCCGTTCCGCTGCATGGGAGGGCAATGATGGCGCGCCGCTGGCTTATCCTGCTGGGCTTGTTGCTGGCGCTGCTGGGCGGGCCGGCGCGCGCCGACAGCTGCACCATGACGGCCGGGAACATCGTGTTTGGCAGCGTCAGCTCGATATCCAGCAGCGACGTGTTTGCCAGCTCGGCCGGCTGGAACGTCACCTGCACCTGGACCAATTTCATCGGCAGCCTGCTGACGCCCAACGTGACCGTGTGCCTGTACCTGGGGGCCGGCAGCAATTCCTCGTCCACCATCACGGCGCCGCGCCAGCTGGGCAATGGCGCGGTCAAGGTCAATTACAACCTGTACACCGACAGCAGCTATGCCGCCGCCAAGATCTGGGGCGGCTGGGCCGGCACCACCACGTCCACCACGCCAATCATCTTCACCCTGACCAAGACCGGTGGCGTCGGCAGCCTGACCCAGCCGGTCTCGATCTACGGCAAGCTGCTGGCCGACGCCACGCTGTCCGCCACCAATGTCGGCAGCAGCGACCTGACGGTGACGTCCGACTTCGGCGCCGGCAGCTCGCTGATGCAGTACATCTTTTTCCTGACCGGCACGCCGTCCTGCGCGCTGGGGCCGACCACCGCCATTCCGTTCCAGGTCAGCGGCAAGGTCATCAACGACTGCAACATCAGCATCGGCAACCTGGCTTTCCCGGACAGCAATCTGCTGAGCGGCACGCTGCGCTCGACCGCCAGCATGAACATCCGCTGCAGCCTGAATACGGCGTACCGCGTCTTGCTGTCGTACGGCAGCAATGCCGGCGGCACCACCGCGCGCAAGATGAAAAAGGTGAGCGGCAGCGAGACCGTGTCGTATCAGCTGTCCAACACGCTGGATGGCAGCAATTGGGGCGATGGCAGCAGCGGCACGGTGGTGGTGACCGGCACCGGCAATGGCAGCAGCGCCGCGCTGACGGTGTTCGGGCGGGTGCCGACGCAAACCACGCCGTCACCGGGGGATTACAAGGACACGGTCACGGCTACCGTGCAGTTTTGAGGGGAGGTGTTTAGAAGTAGATGGTCCATTCGCCGCCAGGCGCCTGTTGGCGGATGGCGCCGGCCTTGCTATCGCTGCTGGTGGCGGCAGCTTCGCTGGCGCGGGTCAACTGGTAAGGGGTTTTGAGCTGGCAAGCCACGCTGGGTTCGGCCGCTTTGGCGTCCTTGTCGGCGCTTTGCACGGTGCAGGATTCCTTGACCTCAAAGCTGACCTGCACAGCGGCAGATGCGCTCTTGCCGCCAGCGTGGGCCAGCAGCGGCAGGCTGAACAGGGCAATAGCAGCAAAGTTGGTAAAAGTTTTCATCTTTACACACGGTGTTGAGGTGCGCAGCGCTTGGTTTGATGGCTACGGAGCAGGGTAGCCAGCAAGGCCGCGAAATTGATCTACAGGAAGAATTTTATCCTGGGAGAACATTCTCGCGAATATTCACATTTTACACAGAAATTTACGTGTGGAAACAATGCGAGATTTGGATAGTTTTTGGCGTCACTTTTTGGCCTATTTTTGAGGGTAAAAAAAAGGGTCGGAAAGCGTGGTTTTCATAGGGGAAATTAGTAAGAACTCAGGGAAAAAAAGGAGACGAAATGGACACTTCAAAATACACACATTGTCACAGCAGTTGCACCACCTTAAAAAGTCACACTTTCTTGCATCCATGATGCAAGTAACCCGAGCAAAGATCATCCAACTTTGAGGAGCTGAACATGAAACATACCGACTTTGGCAGCATGCCATGCCCGATCGCTCGCAGCCTGGGAAAAGTGGGCGAATGGTGGAGCATTCTGATCCTGCGTGACGCCTTCTACGGCCTGACGCGTTTTGACGAATTCGAAAAAAGCCTGAAGATCGCGCCAAACATGCTGACCCGCCGCCTGGCCGGGCTGGTCGAGGGCGGGCTGATGGAGCGCCGCCAGTACAGCGCCCGTCCGCCGCGCTACGAGTATGTGCTGACCAAGGCGGGCCGCGACTTCAAACCGGTGCTGCTGGCCTTTGTGGCGTGGGGCAATGAGCATCTGGCGCCGGAAGGGGCCAGCCTGCTGGTGGTGAGCCGCGAGACCGGCAAGCCGGCCGACCAGGTGCTGGTGGATGCCAACAGCGGCCTGGCCATCAATGACGAGGATTACATGTTTGCGCCTGGCCCGGCTGCCACAGAGGGCATGCGCTCGCGTCTGATCCAGATCAAGCAGCCGGCGCGCGCCTAGCCGCCGGCCGGGTCCAGCTGGGCATAGACGGCGCTGGCCACGGCGGCCAGCGCCGCCTTGTCCAGCGTGCCCGACAGGGCATAGCCGAATTTGCCGTCTATCCAGTAAAACACGCTGACCGGGCCTTCCTGCGCAAAACGGAAGCCGGTGTCGCGGCCATGCTGCTGTTCGGTCGAGACGTACAGCGTCAGGCGGGCGCCGCTGGCATTGCGGTACATCAGCTGCGCCACCGGGCCGCTCTGGCCCGGCAGCAGTCTTCCCCCTTCCAGTTCCCAGCCCTGCGCGCCCAGTTGCGGTGCCCTGAGCGGCGCGCCCAGCCGTTTCGACAGCCAGGCCACCAAGTGCGCCTGCTGGTCGGCGCCGACTTCCACCGGGTGCCGCACTTCCGGCGTGTAGACCGCGTGCGCCACGGCCGCGCGGCCGGGCAGGGCCGCCGCTTGCAGCACCGCTGTGGCGGCCGGCGTGCTGGCCCCATGCAGCCACCAGCCGCCGGCGCCGCCGGCCAGCGTCAGCGCCAGCATGGCGGCCAGGCGCAAGGGCCACTGCGGCCAGCTGCGCGGACGGCGCGCCAGCGCCGGCGGCAGCGGCTCGTCCAGCACCGGGTTGAACAGGGCGCGCAGGCTGGCGTTCTGGGCGCAGTAAGCCTGCAGGCGCGCGGCTTCGGCCGGGTACTGCTGCAGATAGGCGTCCACCGCCGCGCGGCGCGCCGGCGCCAGGCGGCCGTCGACCCAGGCTTGCAGCTCGGCTTCGGTTACGGGGGCATTCATTTGATCACTTTCAGCGGCGAGGGCAGCGGCTGGCCCTCCATCAGCAAGCGCAAGCGTTCGCGCCCGCGCGACAGGCGCGACATCACGGTGCCGGCCGGAATCTGCAGCACCGCCGCCACTTCCTCATAGCTCAGTTCCTCCAGCGCCACCAGCAACAGCACCTCGCGCTGCTCGGGCGGCAGCAGGCGCAGCGCGGTATCCAGGTCGCGCAGGGCCAGCCGGCCGGCAGTCGCGTCGCTGGCGGGGGCCGCCAGCGTGTCATCCAGTTCCACCGCGGCCGGAGGCGCGCGCCGCAGCTGGTCGGCGTGCAGGTTGTGCATGATGCCAAACAGCCAGGCGCGCATGTCGCTGCCCGGCCGCCACGAAGACAGCTTGTCCCAGCCGCGCGCCACGGTGTCTTGCACCAGGTCGTCGGCATCGGCGCCGGCGCCCAGCAGCGCCCGCGCATAGCGGCGCAGGCGCGGGATGCAGTCGAGCAGGCGCTGGGAGTCTGTATGCATCAGTCTTTGACCACGTGCCAGACGTCCTTGAAGTTGTCGCCGTTGCGGTCGCCCGGCTTGAGGTCTTTCTTGAACAGGTACAGCGGCTTGCCCTGGTAGGCCAGCTGCTTGCTGCCGTCGTCGCGGGTGATGACGGAGTACGGCGCCGTCACGTTGGCGGACGGCGCCACGGCCGGCCAGTTCTCAATGCAAGGGCCGTTGCAGGCGCTTTTGCCGCTGCCGGCGGTGTCCTTGTCGAAGGTGTAGACGGTCATGCCGGCACTGTTGACCAGCACGCCATCTTTTTTCATGACGTCGTCGGCGTGGACGGCACTGGTCAGCAACAAGGCGGTGAGGGTGAGGGCGAGTTTCATGGCAAGTCTCCTGTGCGGGTTGAAGTTATTGCGTAAACGTAAGGTGCGGCTGCTTTATTCCATCCTCCTTAAAATAAATTTCACATTTACCGAGGAGACAAGTCATGAACCTGAAAATCTGCGGTGCCGTGCTGGCGCTGGTGGCTGCCCATGCATCTTACGCTCAGTCCCTGAGCAAGGGCGACCAGCAAATCCTGAACGAACTGGCGCAAGCCAACATGGCCGAGGTCGCGACCGGCAAGCTGGCGTTGCAAAAATCGGAAGCGGCCGATGTCAAAAAGTTCGCCCAGCAAATGGTGGACGATCACACCAAGGGCCTGCAGGCAGTGCAGGACGTGGCCAAGGCCAAGAATGTCACCCTGCCCAGCGAGCCGGACGCCAAGCACAAGAAAATGGCAGACCATCTGAACTCGCTGTCGGGCGCCGCCTTTGACAAAGCCTACCTGGAAAACGCCGGCGTGAAAGACCACAAGGAGGCGCACGCCAAAGTGGTCGGGGCACAGAAAAAGGCCACCGATCCGGAGGTCAAGGCGCTGGCCGCGCAGCTGCAGCCGACCATCGACCAGCATTTGCAAACCGTGCAAGGTTTAACTTCTGGCAAGCACTAATTCCCGGTTGCTTCCATCAAGGTAGTTTCCATGTGGAACTAAAAAGGCTTTGATATCAGGCACTTAAACGGGGCATGCAGACGTGCCTGCAAACTGTGGAATAATGCGGTAGCAGCGCAACGGCGCGCGGCGGCAACACAGTAGAGGAAAGTCACTTTGGTGGACATGTATGCGCTCGACGAAGCGCTGGCGCACTGGGATTCGATATTGCATGAAGTGCAAGGCGCGGAGCGGCTTCGGTTGCGGACGGCGCTCGCCTGGCATTTGCGCCAGCGTGACCCCGCACGTGCCGCGCAGTTGTCCGCCGAGATCGTGCCGCTGCTGGATCTGCTGCCCCCCGCCGAAGCCACTTTGCAGCGCGCCCGCCTGCTGCTGATCGCTGCCGAGCCGGAATGGCTGCGCGGCGAGCTGGACTCGGCCCAATTCCATCTCGAACAAGCTTTGCTGCTGTGCGAACAGGCCGCACCGGCGTTGCCGGTGGAGGCCGCCGCCTGCCGCGCGGACGCCTGCTGGGTGCTGGCATGGGTGTCCAACGACCGCGGCGTCAGCGCCGCCGGCGACCGCTGGCTGCGCCAGGCCGCCGCTGCCGCCCGCGAGGCGGCCGACCCGGTCCGCATCGATGTGATCGACGCCGCCTCCGGCATCTGCGACGCCTTTGGCGACTGGCCGGTGGCCCAGCAGCGCTGGAACGGCCGTTTTGGCGCCAACCTGGACGGCGTGGCGCCGATCGCGGCCGGCTGGATCAGCGACTTCTTTGGCACCTGCGCTTTCCAGCGCAGCGAGTATGGCCGCGCCATCGGCCACCTGATGCTGAGCTTTGAAACCGCGCTGGCCACCGGTCAGATCCGCCGCGCCATCATCGTCGCCACCAACATCGGCAACGGCTTCACCAGCCTGAATGCGCACGAGGCCGCGCTGGACTGGATGCAGCGCGGGCTGGATCTGGCACGCCCGACCGGCTGGCCGCTGAGCATAGGCATGTGCCTGATGCAGACCGCCGAAACGCTGCGCCAGCTGGGCCAGCGTGACGCCGCGCAAAGCCTGCTGCGCGAGGCGCTCAACACCTTGTCGCCGTTGTCCGGATCGCGCGCGTACGCGGTGGCGCTGGAATACCAGGGCGACCTGGCGCTGGACCTGGGCAACCACGTGGCGGCGCTGGACAGCTTTACCCGCCTGGCCGCGCGCGGCGACGCCTTGTGCCAGAACGATTTCCAGAGCAGCGCGCGGCGCGGACAGGCGCACGCGCTGTCGCATCTGTCGCGGCCTGCCGCCGCGCTGGCCGCCGCGCAAGCCGCGCTGGCGCTGGCGCGCGATCATGGCGATGCGTCGAGCCAGATCGCCGCGCTGAATGTGCTGGCCGACATCCACGCGCGCCACGACCTGCCCGGTCCGGAATTGATGATGGCGCCGAACGCCGTACTGCACTACCTGCAGCTGGCGCTGGAGATCGCGGCCACTATCGAAGGCTACACCGTGCCCGGCACGCTGCTCGATGCGGCCGCGCGCGAGTACGCGGCGATCGGCGATTACCAGCGTGCCTACACCATCTCGCTGCGCGCCAACGCCGCGCGCGACCAGACGCACAGCAAGGAAGCCACCAACCGCGCCATCGCCATGCAGGTGCAGTATCAGACCGAGCGCGCGCAGACCGAGGGCGAGCACCATCGCCAACTGGCCGCCGCCGAAGCGCAGCGCGCCGAGGTGCTGCAACAGACCAGTGCCACGCTGGAGCACCTGAGCGCCATCGGGCAGGAGATCACCGCGCACCTGGATGCGGCGGCGGTGTTCCGCGCGCTGGACCGCCACGTGCATGGCCTGCTGGATGCGACGCACTTCTCCATCTTCCTGCTGGAGCCGGACGGCGAAACGCTGGTGTGCACTTTTGGCGTGGAAGCGGGCAAGCCGGTGCCGTCGATCCGCATTCCGCTGTCCTCGCCCAGCGCCAATTCGGCGCGCTGCGTGCGCGAGCGGCGCGAGATTTTGATTGAGCTGGACGAGCAGGGCGTCACGCCGCACCTGATTCCTGGCACGCTGCCGACATTGAGCCTGCTGTTTGCGCCGCTGCGGGTGGGCGAACGCGTGCTGGGGGCGATGACGGTGCAGTCGCTGCATGCGCATGCGTATGGCGAGCGCGAACGCCTGATCTTCCGCACGCTGTGCGCTTACGGCGCCATCGCGCTGGATAACGCGCGCGCCTATCAGCAGGTGGCGGCGACGCAGCAGCAACTGCTGGAAAAGAATCTGGAACTGGAGCAGGCCTACAAGGCGCTGGAAGAAGTCAGTCTGACCGATCAGCTGACCGGCTTGCGCAATCGCCGCTTCTTCCTGCAGAACGTGGATGCCGACGTGGCCATGAGCCTGCGCGGCTACGAGACCGGCCAGCACCGCGAACTGACCGAGTGCGACCTGCAGGCGCCGAATGACCTGGTGTTCTTCATGGTGGATCTGGACCACTTCAAGGAAGTGAATGACCGCTATGGTCACGCTGCCGGCGACTCGATCCTGGTGCAGATGCAGGAACGCCTGCGCGAGGTGTTCCGCGAATCGGATTATGTGATCCGCTGGGGCGGCGAGGAATTCCTGGTGCTGGCGCGCGCCACGCATCGTGACGAGGCGCCCGGTCTGGCCGAGCGCATGCGCCGCGCCGTGGCCGAGCGTGATTTCGCCTTGCCGGACGGCGCGCGTCTGGCCAGGACCTGTTCGATCGGCTTTGCGTGCTTCCCGTTCCTGCCGGACCAACCGCGCCTGTTGTCATGGTCGCAGGTGGTGGAGCTGGCGGATCAGGGCTTGTACATCGCCAAGCGCTCGGGGCGCAATGCCTGGGCGGCTTTGTACAGCACCGGGACCACCCGCGCGGAAGGTGTGTTCCCGCGCCTGATGCAGCAGCTGGATCAGGCGGCGGCGGATGGCGAGGTGCGCCTGGTCAGCAATCTGGGCGGCCCGCTGGTGCTGGGCGGCGAGCGGCGCCGCGTCGGTTTATCGAGCGATCTGGAACTGGGCTAATTCATGGAAAAGAAGCGCTGCAGCTGGGCCAATCCGGCCAACCCGCTGTATCTCGCATATCACGACACCGAGTGGGGCGTGCCTTGCCACGACGAGCGCCGCCTGTTCGAGATGCTGAATCTGGAGGGCGCGCAGGCGGGGCTGAGCTGGGAGACCATTCTCAACAAGCGCGAGAATTATCGCGCCGCGTTTGACCAGTGGGATGCGAAGAAAATCGCGGCCTATGGTCCGGACAAGGTGGCGGAGCTGCTGGCCAATCCTGGCATCGTGCGCAACCGGCTGAAGGTCGCGGCTGCAATCACCAATGCGCAGGCGTATCTGCGGCTGCTGGAGAGCGGTAGCAGTCTGGATAAACTGTTGTGGTCCTATGTCGGCGGCAAGCCGCTGGCGAGCGGCAAGGGGCCGCGTCCGGCCAAGACGGAATTGTCGGACCGGATCTCCAAAGATCTGGCCAGGCTGGGATTCAAGTTTGTTGGCTCGACGATTATTTACGCTTACATGCAGGGCATCGGCATGGTGAACGACCATGCGCCGGACTGTTTTTGCAGGAAGGCGCGTAAGTGATGATGCGGGTGGTGCTCGACACTGATTGGAGTGGCGAGCGGTTTGCAGCGGCGCGCGCGCAAGGCGGGCGTTTGCATTACATCGCGGTGGCGCCTGTGCTGCCGCCGCCAGCGGACGGCCTGCGCGCCTTGTGGCCGTTGAATGTGCCTGGTTTCCATCGCGTGATTGTGGATGACGGGGTGACCCTGGATTTGCTGGTCGGCGCGCTGGACGCCATGCTGCCGCAGATCAGCGCGCGGGTGCATGCATTTCATCTCGATGCTTCGGTGACGCCGCCGATGGCGCGCACGCTGGCCAAGCTTGCGGTGCAAGGCGCGCTGCTGCACGCCCGCGCGCCCGATGAAGCGCTGGTGTGGGCGCTGACCGCCGCCGGCTTCGCGTGCCGCATCGCCGGCGGTGCGGGCGACGTGCCCGACATCGATGCGGTGTATCGCAGCCGTCGGCCGCAGCCGGCGGACGTGGCGCAGCCGGTGCGGCGTGCGGTGGTGATTGGCGCAGGTCTGGCCGGGGCCTCGGCGGCGCATCGCTTATGCGCGCGTGGCTGGCAGGTCACGCTGGTCGAGCGCCACGCACAGCCGGCGCAGGAAGCGTCCGGTAATCTGGCTGGCATTTTCATGCCGCTGCTTTCCAAGGACGACAATATTCCGACGCGTCTGAGCCGCGCTGCCTATCTGTTCGCGCTGCGCGAGTGGCGCCGGCTTGGCGGCGTTGGCCGCGCTTTTGAAGGTGCCGATTGCGGCGTGCTGCAGCTGGCGCGCGATGAGCGTCACGCCATCGTTCAGCAGGAGGCGCTGGCAACATGGAACTATCCGCAGGAATATGCCCGCTGGGCCGATGCGCAGGAAGCCAGCGCGTTGATTGGCGCGGCCACGCCGCATGGCGGCTGGCTGTTCGAGCAGGGCGGCTGGGCGCGCCCCTCATCCTTGTGCGAGGCGATGCTGAACGCCTGCGGCGACCGTCTGCAACGCGTGTTCAGCACCGCTGCGCTGTCCCTGCAGCGCGTTGACGGCGAGTGGCAAGTACGCGGCGTAGACGGCACGCTGATCGCGCAAGCGCCAACCGCCATCCTCGCCAGCGGCGCGCAGGCAGGCCAGATAGAACAAGCCGCCGAACTGCCGCTGTTCAAACTGCGCGGCCAGGTCACGCACCTTGCGCTCGCCCCCTCGGCCGCCATGGACGCGCAGCCCGGCGCAGCCCTGCGGCCCGCCACCTCGCCCGCTGACGCGATGACCGCCGCGCCACGCCCACCCGTGCTGCCGCTGGTGGTGTGCCGCGAGGCCTACGTCACGCCGCCGTCGAACGGCATCGTCTGCGCCGGCGCCACCTACGACAACGACGACGACCCAGCCCTGCGCGCCAGTAGCCAGCTGGAAAACCTCACCCGCCTGGCCGAGATCATTCCCGGCGCCGACGTGGCGGCGCTCGCGCAGACCGCGCCGCTGGCCGGCCGCGTAGGCTTCCGCTGCGCGGCGCCCGACCGTCTGCCACTGGCCGGCGCGTTGCCCGATTATCCCAACGCCGGCCGCCTTGAATTCCTGTCCGACGTGCCGCGCCACGAAGGCCTGCACTGCCTGCTGGGCTACGCCTCCCGAGGCCTGATCTGGGCGCCCCTGATGGCCGAACTGCTGGTGTCGCAACTTGAACACACGCCGCCGCCACTGGAAACCCAGCTGATAGACGCCCTCGACCCCGGCCGCTTCCTCCTCAAACAACGCCGCCGCAGCCAATAACGGCTATAATCGGCCACAGAACAACCATCCGCGAGAATCACAGCAATGGATGAACAAGAAGCGCCGCACGAAGGCTCTCCAGAGCTGTTCATGTTTCTGGCCTCCACCGTGCATGACATGAAAAACTCGATCAGCGTCCTCAGTGGCACGCTGGAGAATCTGCTCGCCGCCCATCCATCCAACAGCGCACCTGAATACGGCCAGATGGCGCACATGCTGTACCAGACCAAGCGTCTCAACGATAACCTGATTCAGTTGCTCGCCCTGTACAAGGACGTCGGCAAACCCGGCTACCCCTTCGACCCCGCTCCGCGCAGCGTGCGCGAACTGGTCGAACAGCTTTCCGCTCAGGCCCACATGTTGCTGCAATCGCGCGGCATCACGCTGGATGCCGAATACCCGCAACACGCCATCTGGACGCTGGATGAAGACCTGGTGATCGGTGTGCTGGTCCACGCCATCAACAACGCCATCCGCTACACGCGCGACCGCGTGCGCCTCGCCATCAGCATTGACGGCGATTACCTTGAACTGCGCGTGGAAGACAATGGCAGCGGCTTTCCCGCCTCGCTGCTGGAAGCAGGCGTCACCGCCATGGACCCGCAACGCGCCCGCATCGACTTCCTCAACAACAGCAGCGGCCTCGGTCTGTACTTCTCCAGCGAGGTGGCCAAGATGCACAAGCACCGCCAGCGCAGCGGCAGCATCGCGCTGGAAAACGGCGGCACGCTGGGCGGCGGCTGCTTCGTCCTGCGCCTGCCTTGACGATGAGTGACATCATGACCACCTCGAATCCTGCCGAAAGCGGCATCGACTGGGCGGAAAAGCGCTACCTCATCATCGACGACTTCGTCGGCATCCGCCAGCTGCTGCGCGAATCGCTGCGCAACCTCGGCGCCAAGCATATCGACCAGGCCTCCAGCGGCGGCGAGGCCATGGTACTGCTGTCGAAAACCCGCTACGACGTGGTGCTGTGCGATTACAACCTTGGCGACGGCAAGAACGGCCAGCAGGTGCTGGAAGAAGCGCGCATCCGCAACCTGATGCTGCCGTCCAGCGTGTGGCTGATGGTGTCCGCCGAAAAGAGCGTGGAGTCGGTGATGGGCGCAGCCGAGCATCAGCCGGACGCCTACATCATCAAGCCGATCACCGAAGGCGTGCTGCTCACGCGCCTGAACCGCGTGTGGCTGCGCAAGCAGATCTTCCGCGAAATCGACCAGGCCTTTGCCGACAAGGATTACCTGCGCGCCGCCAAGCTGTGTGAAGAACAGATTGCCCACCACCCGCTGCACGCCATCGACCTGCAGCGCATGAAGGCCACGCTGCTGCTCAAGAGCGGCGACCCGGATCGCGCAGGCCTGGTGTACGAGGATGTGCTGCAGGAGCGCGAATACAACTGGGCGCGTTGCGGCCTCGGAAAAATCCGCATGGCCAATGGCGATCTCGATTCGGCGCGCATGATGTTCCAGGCCGTCATTGCGGACAACCGCTTCTACATCGACGCCTTCGACCAGCTGGCCGAGTCGTTCCAGCTGCAAGGCAAAACCGAGGAAGCCTTCGACGTGCTGCAGAAAGCCGCCAAGCTGTCGCCCAATTCCGTGCCGCGCCAGCGCGCGCTGGGCACCACGGCGCTCAAGCTGGGGAATATCCCGGTGGCGGAGAAAGCCTTCCGCAAATGCATAGAGATCGGTGAATTCTCGGTCCGTAAAACGGTGGACGCCTATCTCGGCCTGGCGCGCGTGTGCGGCCAGAAGAACGACACCAAGGAAGCCATCCGCCTGCTGAACGCGGCGGTCCATCAATTCGGCGGCGACCAGGTGACGCTGCGCGCCAAGATCACCGAAGGCCTGGTGTATCACGAAAGCGGCGACTTCCGCCGCGCCCGCAAGTCCGGCGACGAGCTGGAAGCCATGCTGGCCGACGAGAACCGCCAGCGTCCCGACACCGAATCCTGCCTCGATATGGCGACCCTGCTGTTTGCGGTGGGCGTCAAGGAGGCGCCGGTCAACCTGCTGTGCTACGTCACCCGCAACAATCACGATAACGCGCCGCTGCTGGATGACGTGCAAAAGATTTTTGAAAAAGCGCGCATGGCCCAGGAAGGGCAGGAGCTGATCAAGTCCGCGCGCCAGGAAGCGGCGGACCTGATGAACAAGGGCGTGCTGCTGTGGAAGACCGGCAAACTGACCGAAGCGGTCGAGTGGATGCGCGACGCCCGCAAGCAGCTGCCGCACAATATGCGCATCCTGTTCAATTCGGCGCAGATTTTGATCTCCCATCTGCAGGAAAACGGCTACGACCGGGTGCTGGCCGATGAAGCCATTGCGGTGCTGATGCATGTCGACGCCATCGCGCCCGGGCAGCAGCGCTTTGCCCAGCTGATGGAGCAACTGGCGCTGCTGGCGCCGATGTCGGGGGTGGTGGCCGCAGCCGCCGCCAGCGAGTACGAAGCGGCCAACGGCCCGGTGCCGGAGTCGACCCGCTATAGCAGCAACTGAGCAGCAACTGGGTCAGCCACTGACCGTCCGCGCCACGCAACAGCGTGCTTGTTTCGGTCTCATCAAATGATTACACTGGGTTGAGGTGACGGCAAATAAAGGGAAAACTCTATGCGCGATATCGCCAGGGAAGTGTATAAAAAAATGAAAGTGGGGAGTGTGGCCTGGATTCGCCCGGTGGCCGCCAAAGGAGATACCCTGGACAGTTTTCAGGCTGCCCACGACAGCGCCAGGCTGCTGGAAGAAGAGGGCCTGATCGATATCGAGAAAGTGCAGCGTCAGGCCGACGGCTTGATCGATGCCATCCGCATCCAGCGGCTGGCGTAATCCATCTTAAGGTTTATCCGGCGCCGGCCTGGCGGCGGGCTTTTTCGCCGCCGGTTTTTTTGCGGGCGGTTTTTTCACTGCCGCCGGCTTGACCGGTGCCGCCTGCGCGGCGGAAGCCTCCGGCCTGGCCGCCGGTTGCGCGCTGGCGCCTGCCGCCGCGGCGGCGAATTTGACGGCGGCGTCGGTCATCATCGATTCGGACGCCATGGCAGTCGATACGGCCTGCTTGAACTGTTCCTGCAGCAGGTTCCACCAGGCGTTCGGCTGGCCGCTGCTGGCGCCCGCTGGAGGCGCCTTGGGTTCTTCCGCTTTCACCTCCGGCTCCGGCGGCGCCTTGGCTTCCGGCTCGGCTTGCGCCTTGTCGGCTTCGCGCGCGTGGTGGAAGAAGGCCGAGGCGTAAGGATTGGCGTCGAAGATCGACTTGTCGTTCACCCCGGTGTTGACGGCCGAGGCCAGGCTGGCGCCGACCGACTTGAGCGTGGCGATGGTGCCGCGCTGGACTTCCAGCGCCTGTATGCTCCCGCGCAGCATGCTCATATTCAGATTGAGCCAGGTCTCGACGGCCTTCAGGTCGTTGATCTTCTTGTCCAGCTCTTCCACCGACAGGGTCGGCGCGGTCAGGCCCGGCACGCTCATGCTGCCCCACAGGTTTTTTACGAAATCCAGTGTGTCGTTCATCGGGTTGTGCGCCATGGGGTTCTCCTGTGGGATGAGCGTTTAGCGTAGCAGATATTTGTTTGTCATTCAAAAGGTTTTGACAACATTTCTGCGCGCTTCAGCTGATCCTGGCGATCCCGTTTAAACTAGCGGCCATGACCCATCCATCCTTCCTGGCCCGGCACCGGCGCGTACTGATTTTGTGTGCCGCCACCGTGGCGCTGCACTATGCCGCCATTGACTGGGTGGGCGCGCGCCTGAGCGGGCAGACGCACCGGCCGTCGGAGCTGCCGCCATCGCTGATGACGGCGCAGCTGCGCCTGGCCTTGCCCAAGCGGGTCGAGAGCAAGCCGGTGGAAGAGATTGCGCCGCTGGCGGCGCCGCGCAAACCGGCAACACGCAGCAAGCCCGTGGTGCAACCGGTAGCCGACGCCGGGCCGAGCGTGGCGCAGACGGTAGCCGAGGCGGCGCAACTGGGGGATCTGGCGGTGCAGGCCGCACCTGGCGCGGCCGATACGGCGGCGGGAGGCGGCGCCGCCGGCGCCGAACAGGCCGGTGCCGCGCAGGCGCAGACCGGTACGCCGCCACCGGCGGTGGCGCACGGCGAAACGCCGGCCGCCGCGGTGCCGGACGCGGCGCCGCGCCCGGCCGGGCGGCGCTACAAGGTCAATCTGCCGCCATCGGCCAGCTTCGACATGACGGTCGACCGGGTCGATGCCGACGGCACCAAATGGACGGGGGCCGCGACCATGACGTGGCATACTGACGGCAGCCGTTATCAGGCGTCGGTGGAGGCGGGCGTGAGCCTGCTGATCACGCGCCTGAATTTGCTGGTGCTGCGCAGCGAGGGCGAGATCGACGACTACGGCATCGCCCCGGTCACCGTCACCGAAAAGCGCGCGCGCCGCGCCGAAACCGCGACCCATTTCAATCGCGATGCCGGCACCATCACTTTCTCCGCCTCGGAGCGCAGCTACCCGCTGCTGGTGGGGGCGCAGGACAAGGCCACGGTGCCGTTCCAGCTGGGCGGCATCGGCCGCGCCGATGTGAATCAGTTCGGCGGCGACATCGACATTCAGGTGGGCGAGGAAAAGGAAGCCACCATCTTCCGCTTCCAGCTGGTGGGCGAGGAGGAAATCGACACCAAAAACGGCAAGGTGGTGACCTGGCATTTGAGCCGCCCGCCCAAGCCGGGCAGCTATTCGTCGAAACTGGATATCTGGCTGGCGCCGGGGCTGAACTGGTATCCGGTCCAGATACGTAACACGGAGGCAAACGGCGCGTTGACCACGCAAACCGTCTCCACTATTAAGATGACAGACAAATGAAAAACATCCGCATTCTTTGTGCAGCACTGCTGCTGGCCGCTGCCGCCCATGCCGCCGACGAGCATCCGAGCGTCAAGCGCCCGACCAATCCGCCGCCATCGGCAGACCTGAGCTACAACCTGAAGATCAGGCAAAACGGCCTGTCGCTGAGCGGTGTGGCCACTGTGCAGTGGCGCGCCGGCGATGGCAAATACGCGATCGCCACCGAAAGCCGCGCGGCCATCTTCGGCAAAGTGGTGGAGAACCGCAGCGAAGGCCTGCTTGACGATTACGGCCTGGCGCCGGTGACGTTCTACGAAAAGCGCATCCGCAAGGACCCGTACACCACCAGCTTCAAACGCGACGCCAAAACCATTGCGTTTACTGAAAGCGACCTCACTTATCCGATCTTGGGGGGCGAGCAGGATCGCAGCAGCGCCCAGTGGCAGCTGGCGGCCATCGCGCGCGCCGCGCCGGACAAGTTCAAGCCCGGCAGCGAATGGCATCTGTTCGTGGCCGGCCGGCGCGACGCCGAGCAGTGGAGCTTCAAGGTGCTGAAGACCGAGACCGTGGAAATCGGCTCCGGTGAAATCAGCGCGGTCCACCTGAGCAAGGCGCCGCCGCCGGACGCCAAGGGCCAGCAGGTCGATCTGTGGCTGGCGCCGTCGCTGGACTGGTATCCGGTGCGCGTGCGCTTTAACGACACCGACGGCGACTTCGTCGACCAGACACTGGAAAAGGTCGTGAAAAAGTAGGCTCCTGCTATACTGACGCCCCCGCAAAAAAATGATGAGTTGTTTCATTTTTAATAATTTGGCGGTGCACAGAATGGCAAAGAATGATCGAACCTATAA
>NZ_JBCNLB010000032.1:0-29759 GCF_039595735.1 Duganella sp. | reverse complement strand
GGCTTTGGCTACGATCCTTACTTCTTCATTCCATCGCTGGGCAAATGCGCGGCCGAGCTGGCGCCGGAAGAGAAAAACGCCTTGTCGCACCGCGGCCAGGCCCTGCGTGCATTGGTAGAGAAGCTGAAATGATCCCGATTAAAATCGTCGGCGCCAATACGCAAGCCAGCAAGCCAGCGGCCGACATCAGCGAGGCTGCCGGCGTCGCTGCCAGGTACCTGCAGGGCGGGGCGCTGAATCTGACCGCGCTGCCGCCGCTGTCGCTGTACATCCACTTCCCATGGTGCGTTCGCAAATGCCCATACTGCGACTTCAACTCGCACGAAGCCAGGGACGGCGGCGCCTTCCCTGAGCAGGAATACCTGGACGCGGTGCGCACCGACCTGGAAATGGCGCTGCCGCTGATCTGGGGCCGCAAGATCTACACCATCTTCATCGGCGGCGGCACGCCCAGCCTGATGTCGGCGGCGGGGCTGGACCGCCTGCTGTCCGACGTGCGCACCTTGCTGCCGCTGGACAGCGACTGTGAAATCACGATGGAAGCCAATCCCGGCACCTTCGAGGCGGAGAAGTTCAAGTCCTATCGCGCCAGCGGCGTGAATCGCCTGTCGATCGGCATTCAGAGCTTCAATGAACGCCACCTGAAAGCACTGGGCCGCATCCACGACCACAACGAAGCGCAACGCGCCGTGGAAATCGCCCTGGCCAACTTCGACAACTTCAACCTCGACCTGATGTACGCGCTGCCGTCGCAAACGCTGGCAGAGGCGCGCCAGGACGTGGAAACGGCGATGGCCTTCAAGCCGCCGCACCTGTCGCTGTATCACCTGACGATGGAGCCGAACACGCTGTTCGCCAAATATCCGCCGACGCTGCCGGATGACGACACCAGCGCCGACATGCAGGACATGATCGCGGAGCTGACCGCCGCCAACGGCTACCGCCAGTACGAAATTTCGGCCTACGCGCAAGAAGGCCATCGCGCGCGGCACAATCTGAACTACTGGGAGTTTGGCGACTACCTCGGCATCGGCGCGGGTGCGCATTCCAAGCTGTCGTTCCCGCACCGCATCCTGCGGCAGGCGCGCTACAAGCAGCCCAAGGCTTACATGGAGCAGGTCAAACTGGGCGCGCCGGTGCAGGAAGAATACGAAATCCAGCGCGAAGACATGGGGTTTGAATTCATGCTCAACACCCTGCGCCTGCACGGCGGCTTCGACCCCAACCTGTTCAGCGAGCGCACCGGCTTGAGCATCAACGCCATCGAACAGCAGCTCAACGCGGCAGAGGCCAAAGGGCTGCTCTACCGCGACTACAAGATCATCAAGCCGACCGAATTAGGCCAGCGCTTCCTCAATGACTTGCAAGAGATGTTTTTGAAAGGTTAGTGCCCAGCCGTGGCGTGGCGCGCCTGGCCGGCTGCGGCAGCGCGCCGTGCAAACCATCGTGTCCCAGCTTGAAGGAGGACGCCACCTCGGCCAGGCGCACCGCCTGCTCCTGCATGCTGGCCGCCGCCGCCGCAGCCTGCTCCACCAGCGCCGCGTTCTGCTGCGTCACGCTATCCATCTGGCCGATGGCGGTGTTGACCTGATCGATGCCGATACTCTGCTCACTGCTGGCCGAGGTAATCTCGCCCATGATATCGGTAACGCGGCGCACGCTGGACACCACATCGCCCATGGTGCTGCCGGCCTGCTGCACCAGCCTGGAGCCGGCATCCACCTGCTCGACCGAATTGCTGATCAACTGCTTGATTTCCTTGGCCGCAGCGGCCGAGCGCTGGGCCAGATTGCGCACCTCGGACGCCACCACCGCAAAGCCACGGCCCTGTTCACCGGCGCGCGCCGCCTCCACGGCGGCATTCAGGGCCAGGATATTGGTCTGGAAAGCGATGCCATCGATCACGCTGATAATATCGAAAATCTTGCGCGACGAATCATTGATCGAGCCCATGGTATCGACCACCTGGCCGACAATGGCGCCGCCTTTCTCGGCCACCTCGGACGCCGCCTGCGCCAGCTGGTTGGCCTGCCGCGCGTTCTCCGCATTCTGGCGCACGGTGGAAGTCAGCTCCTCCATCGACGACGCGGTCTCCTCCAGCGAACTGGCTTGCTCCTCGGTGCGCTGCGACAGATCCATATTGCCGGACGCGATCTCGTTGGATGCGGTGGCGATGGTGTTGGTGCCGATCTGGACCTGGCTCACCACCGTGCGCAGCGCATCGTTCATGCCGCGCAGGGCCTTCATCAACTCCCCGATTTCATCCTTGTTATGTTGCGACGAAAACTGCGTGGTCAGATCGCCGTTGGCCACCGTGGCCGCGATATCCACCGCCGACTGCAGCGGCACCGTAATCGAGCGCGAAATGATCCACGCGGCCACCGAGCCTATCGCCACCATCAGCACGGCCAGGATCAGCAGCAGCGTATTGGCGCGGTCGTTGGCGGCGTCGATGGCGTGCGCGGTATCGTCGATCGCCTTGCGCTGGAACGCCAGCAGCTCATTCACCTTGCCCTGATAAGCCTTGGCGGCGGGGACGAAAGTCCCCTTGAACATGGCGTCGACCGCAGCGTCGTCGCCAGTCTTGCGGATGTTGCCGACATCGCTCTTGGCCTTCTGATACACATTGCGCAGCGTGGTGACGCTATCGAACAGCGCGCGTTCCTCATCGCTGGCAATCAGCTCCTTCACCTGCGCCATCAGCTCGGCGCCGCGCTTGCTGCTGGCCGCAATCACGTCGGCAAACACGGTGGGCAGGGTTTCATCCTTGCTGCGGGCGATCAGCTCCGTGCGCGCCACGGCGGAATACAGCAGCACATACCAGTCGGACACCAGGCGTTCCTTGGCCAGCGGCTTCTCCATCATGGTGCGCGTGGCCTGCGCGTTGGCGCGGGCATTCACCAGCGCCACCGAAGTGGCAATGATGGCCAGCAGGAGCACCACGGCAAAGCCGAGCGCAAGACGGGTACCGATGCGCATCTGCGACAGAACATTCATGATCAAGACTCCCTCAAGCGTGCGGGAGTCCAGTATGCGCCTGCCGCGCGGACTTGCGTGGGTTCTGTTGCTTTTTGGGAACAGTCAAAAACTGGCAGTCTGCTTCAAGTCCGGCTTTTCGCACCAGCGGGCGAAGGCCTCGGCCATGCGTTCACCCTCACCGATGGCATGCAACCAATCGCGCGTGCGGTGCTCGTGGTTCTGGCCGTAGACCTTGAAGTCCTTGCGGTCCGGGAGTTTGGCGTTGGGCAGCTGGCGGACGAAATCGGCGGAGGGCGACACCAGGATCATATTTTCCAGCGCCTGATCGCGCGCGCGCCGCCACGGCATCGACTTATCGAGCCAGCCGGGCACGATGTAATCGCTGAAGTGCGGATACAGCACCAGGCCGGGATCGCGCTGATAGGGCAGATGCAGGTGATAGTCGATCAAGCCGCCGTCCCAGTAAGCGCCAGCGGGCGCGCCGGCGATATTGGTGACCGCCTCCAGCACCAGCGGGATCGAGCCGGAGGCCAGCAGCGCATCGCGCAGATTGTCTGGCGAGAGGGCGACGAAGTGGGCGGCGAAGGCGTCGAAATCATCGCGCAGCCAGCGGGCGTCGTCGCCCTGATGGTGGAAAATCACGCGCTCCATGGATGTTGCCAGGCGCTTGCGGGACATGGCGTTGCCGGCGGCGGCCAGCAGAAAGCCGGCCATCTCGCGCCAGCGCGCGCCGTTGGTGCCGGCCAGCGCGCCGATGCCGCGGATAGTGATGATCGAAACGTGGTGTTCGGAATGACTGACCACCTCATGGCCGCGGCCATCGAGCAGCTCGTCGAGCAGGGCGCGGCAGGTCTGCGAGACATAGGCGGGCGTCACCTTGTCGGGATAGCGCTGGCTTGCGTACAGGCGCGCCAGCCGCTTGTGGGCCGCGACCGGATCGAGAAACGCGGAAGCTGCCATGCGCCAGGCGCCGATGGACGCGCCGATCAGCTTGCGCTGGCGCGGCGCGCGCTTGAAAAACTCGCCAAACATCCAGCAATCCAGGCCATGCAGGATCAGGCCCTTGGGCCCGCCGGCAGCGGCGGGCACGATGGCCACATCAGCCGCCTGCACACCCTCGGCGGCAATCCGCTGGCGCGCCCGCTGGCCGAGACGAATAGTAATCGGAGAAGTCATAAGTCATCCAAAGTTCGGGGTCAGCTCTGTCATTTGGACAGCTAGCGCTATCTTTTGATCTATCTCAATACGCGAAAACGCGCAAATTCGCGTATTGAGATAGATCAAACAATCGGTTCGCGTGTCCGAATGTCAGAGCTGACCCCGAATTTTACTTGAGGCCGCCGCCGAGGGCGCGGTACAGGTCTATCGCGCTGGTGGTGCGCAGCAGGCGCGCTTGCACCAGTGTTTGCTGGGCGCTGAATAGTTCGCGCTGGGCGTCCAGCACGTCCAGCGAGCTGGCGACGCCGTTGTCGAAGCGCAGCTGCAGCAGCTTGAGGCGGTCCGCCTGCGCTTCCTGCACGGCGCGCTGGGCGTTCACTTGTTCGCCCAGGTAGTCGCGCGCGGCCAGGGCGTCCGCCACTTCACGGAAGGCGGTCTGGATGGTTTTTTCGTAGTCGGCGACGGCGAGGTTTTTGCGGACTTCGGCCAGCGTCAGGTTGGCGCTGTTGCGGCCAGCGTCGAAGATCGGCAGCGTCAGTTGCGGCGCGAACGACCAGCTGCCGGAGCCGCTGTCGAACAGCCCATGCAGCGATGGACTGCTGCTGCCCACCGCCGCCGTCAGGCTGATACGCGGGAAGAACGCTGCGCGCGCCGCGCCGATGCTGGCGTTGGCCGCTTTCAGGCGCTGCTCTGCGGCGCGGATGTCGGGACGGCGCGCCAGCAGGTCGGAGGGCAGGCCCTCCGGCAGGGCGCTCAGGGTGTCGATCTGGGCGTCGCCAGGCATGGCGCCCGAGGCGGCTGCCGATGGCGCCTGGCCGACCAGCAGCGTCAGTGCATTCTCAGCCTGCGCCCGCTGGCGCGCCAGCGTGAGCGCCGCGGCGCGCGCGGTTTCCATCAGTGTTTCGTTGGAGCGCAGATCGAGGCGCGAGGATGCGCCGACTTCGGCGCGCTGCTGCGTGAGCTTGTAGGTGCGGGCGCGCGCTTCATACGTTTGCTGCGCCAGCGCGTACTGTTCGGCGTAAGCGCGCTCGGTGTAGTAGGCCTGCGCCACTTGGGCCACCAGTGCGATCTGCGCCGCCAGTCGCGCTTCCTCGGTGGCGAGGTAGCTTGCGAGCGCGGCGTCGTTCAGGCTTTTTACGCGGCCGAAGAAGTCCAGTTCAAATGAGGATACCGATACGCCAACGTCGTAGCGCTCACCAATGGTGGAGCGCCCGGTCGATGACAGGAAGGCCGGCGTTTTGGCACGGGTGTCGGCAAGGCTGGCGTTCACGTTCGGCAGGCGGTCGGCCGACTGGATGCTGTACTGCGCGCGCGCTTCTTCGATGCGCAGCACCGCCGCGCGCAGGTCGCGGTTGTTTTCCAGTGCGGCGCCGATCAGGGCCTGCAGGCGCGGATCGGTGAAGTAGTCGCGCCAGCCGGTATCGACTGCGCTGCGGGCGTCGGCACGCAGCGGCACCGCAACGCTGGTGCGCGACGCGGCGCCGGCGCTGTCGGACGGGAAGGCCGCCGCCACCGGCGCGGCAGGGCGCTCGTACGTCGGCGCCAGCGAGCAGGCCGACAGCAGCAGGGCGCCGGCCAGGGCGGCAGGCTTAATCGTAGGTTTCATGGTTTTTATCATTCAGTTCATGTGCAGCCAGCTTGCGCTGACGTTCGCTGCCCTTGAAGATGCGGCGTATCACCACAAAGAAGACCGGCACCAGGAACACCGCCAGCACGGTCGCCGTGATCATCCCGCCCATCACGCCAGTGCCGATGGCGCGCTGGCTGGCCGATCCCGCGCCGGTGGCAATCACCAGCGGCAGCACGCCGAGGATAAACGCCAGTGAGGTCATGATGATGGGGCGGAAGCGCAGGTGCACCGCTTCCAGCGTTGCCTCGATCAGGCCTTTGCCTTGCGCCTGCAGGTCTTTCGCAAACTCGATGATCAGGATCGCGTTCTTGGCCGACAGGCCGATAATCGCAATCAGGCCGACCTTGAAGTAGACGTCATTCGGCAGGTCGCGCAGATGTGCGCCCAGCAGCGCGCCCAGCACGCCCAGCGGCACCACCAGCAGTACGGCGATCGGGATCGATTCGCTTTCGTACAGCGCCGCCAGCACCAGGAAAGCCGCCAGCAGCGACAGCGCGAACAGCATCGGCGCCTGCGAGCCGGAGGTTTTTTCTTCCAGCGATTGTCCGGTCCATTCGATGCCGAAGCCCGGCGGCAGCTGTTCCGCCAACCGCTCCAGCTCCGCCATGGCCTCGCCGGTGGACCGGCCGGGCGCCGCATCGCCGGTCAGTTTGATGGCCGGGTAGCCGTTGTAGCGCACCAGCTGCACCGGCCCTTGTATCCAGCGCGAGGTGGCGAATGAGGAGAACGGCACCATGGTCCCGCTGGCGCTGCGCACGTTGAGCTGCATGATGTCTTGCGGCTGCAGGCGGCGCGGCGCGTCGGCCTGCACGATCACGCGCTGCTGACGTCCGCTGCTGGTGAAGTCGTTGACGTAGGAGGAACCCAGCGCGGTGGACATCATCGAATTGATGTCAGCGAAAGCCACGCCCAGCGCATTGGCTTTCTCGCGGTCGATTTCCACACGCAGCTGCGGCGCATCTTCCAGGCCTTCCGGACGCACGCCTTTCAGGATGGGGCTTTTGCCCGCCAGTTCCAGCAGTTGGTTGCGCGCCGCGACCAGCGCATCGTGACCCTGCGCGCTGCGGTCCTGCAAGCGCGCGGTGATGCCGGTGGCGTTGCCCAGTTCACGGATCGGTGGAGGGCTGAGCGGGAAGATGATCGCATCCGGGATGCCTGACAATGCGCCAAACGCGCGCTGCGCAATCGCCTGCGCCGAGTCTTCCGGCCCGCGCTCTTTCCAGTCTTTCAGCGGCACGAAGATCAGGCCCGCGTTCTGGCCATTGCCCGAGAACGAGAAGCCCGCCACGGCAATGGTGCGCGCCACGGCCGGTTGCTTGCGGAAGTAGGCGTCCGCCTGCGCCAGCACCGCCTGCGTGCGTGATTGTGATGCGCCCGGCGGCAGCTGCACGTTGGCGATCAGGTAGCCCTGGTCCTCGTTCGGCAGGAACGACGATGGCAGCTTGGCATACAGCCAGCCCACCACGCCGCACAGCAGTGCGAAGATCACCAGGTAGCGGCCGGTGCGCTTGAGGATTTTAGCGATTACGCCCTGATAGCCGCTTGCCGTCACCGCGAATGTGCGGTTGAACCAGCCGAAGAAGCCTTTTTTCTCATGGTGGTGGCCAGCCTGCACCGGCTTGAGCATGGTGGCGCACAGGGCCGGCGTCAGGGTCAGCGCCATCAGCGCCGAGAACAGCATGGCCGATACCATCGCCAGCGAGAACTGGCGGTAGATCGCGCCCACCGCGCCGCCAAAGAAGGCCATTGGAATGAACACCGCCACCAGCACCAGCGTGATGCCGATGATGGCGCCGGTGATCTGGCCCATGGCCTTGCGGGTGGCGTCGCGCGGCGACAAGCCTTCCTCGCTCATGATGCGCTCGACGTTTTCCACCACCACGATGGCGTCATCGACCAGAATACCGATCGCCAGCACCATGCCGAACATGGTCAGCACGTTGATGGAGAAGCCGAACAGCTGCATCGCCGCGAAAGTGCCCATCAGCGCCACCGGCACCACGATGGTCGGGATCAGTGTGTAGCGGATGTTTTGCAGGAACAGGTACATCACCAGGAACACCAGCACCACGGCTTCCAGCAGGGTCTTGACCACTTCTTCGATCGAGATCTTGACGAACAGGGAGGTATCGTAAGGGATGGTGTATTTCACGCCGGGCGGGAAGTATTTCGCCAGCTGGTCCATTTTTTCATGCACGGCGGTGGCGGTTTGCAGCGCGTTGCCGGTCAGGGACAGCTGCACCGCAATCGCCGCAAACGGCTGGCCGTTCAGGCGCGCGCTGGTGTTGAAGTTGGCGCCGCCCATTTCGATGCGCGCCACATCCTTGAGCCGCACCAGCGAGCCATTCGGATTCGCGCGCAGCACGATGTTGGCGAATTCGGTGGTGGAGGTCAGCTGGCCGGTCACCACGATCGGCGCCGAGAAGGTTTGCTGCGCGGGACTCGGCAGGTCGCCCAGCGTGCCGGAGGTGACCTGCGCATTCTGCGCACGGATCGCCGCCGTCACGTCGGCCATGTTGAGTTTCAAGCCGATCAGCTTTTGCGGATCGACCCAGATGCGCATGGCGCGCTCGGTGCCGAACAACTGCGCCTGGCCGACGCCCGGAATGCGCTTGATTTCGTTGACCACGTTGCGCGCCATGTAGTCGCCCAGGCCGGTCGGATCGAGGCGCCCGTCGGTGGAGGTCAGGCCGACGAACATCAGGATGTTGGTGCGCGCCTTGTTCACCTGCACGCCTTGCTGCGTCACCGCAGCGGGCAGGCGCGATTCAATCCGCTTGATGCGGTTCTGCACATCCACCGCCGCCAGGTCCGGATTGGTGCCGGGGACGAAGGTGACGGTGATGCTGACGGCGCCACTGGCTTCGCTTTGCGATTCCACGTATTGCAGGCCGTCGGCGCCGTTCATTTCCTGTTCAATGACGCTGGTGACGGCATCGTCCAGCACTTGCGCGGTGGCGCCCGGGTAGTTGGCCGACACCACGATGGCGGGCGGCGCGATGGTCGGGTATTGCGATACCGGCAGCACGGTGATCGCCAGCATCCCGCCCAGCAGGATGAAGAGGGCGATCACCCATGCAAACACCGGGCGGTCGATGAAGAACTTGGCCATGTGCGCTCCCGCTTACTTGGCCGCGGCCGGCGCGGCTGCCGGCGTGGCGCCGACCGGGCCTTTCCACGGCTGCGGATTCACCGTGGCGCCAGGCTTGGCTTTCTGGAAGCCTTCCACCACAATGCGTTCGCCGCCTTTCAGGCCGGCGCTCACCACCCAGTTGTTGCCGTCGTTGGCGTTGGCGGTCACCGGTTGCGATTGCACCTTGTTGTCGGCGCCGACGATCAGCACTGTCGCGCCTTCGTTGGTGCGCACGATGGCCTGCTGCGGCACGGTGATGGCGGCTTCGCTTACGCCCTGTTCGAGGCGCGCGCGCACGTACATGCCTGGCAGCAGAACGCGGTTCGGATTCGGGAACTCGGCGCGCATGGCGACGGTGCCGGTGCTTTCATCCACCGAGACGTCCGAGAACAGCAGCTTGCCCGCGTGCGGGTAGGGCTGGCCGTCCTCCGTCACCAGCGTGACGCGCGCCTGGTCTTTGCCGGCGCGTTGCAGCTTGCCGTCGGCCAGCGCGCGCTGCAGCTTCAGCACCTCGGTCGACGATTGGGTGATGGTGACGTAGATCGGATCGAGCTGCTGCACGGTGGCCATCGGCGTCGCCTCGCCCTGGCCGACCAGCGCGCCCTCGGTCACCAGCGCGCGGCTCACGCGGCCGGAGATCGGCGCGGTGACGGTGGCATAGCCCAGCGTCAGGCCGGCGTTGGTGCGTGCCGCCTTGCTGGTGGCCAGATCGGCCGCCGCCTGCTTCTGCGCGGTGACGGCGTCGTCGTATTCCTGCTGGCTGACCGCCTGCGCCGCCAGCAATGGCTTGTAGCGTTTTACCTTGAGTTCCGCCTGCGCCAGGTTGGCCTCGGCCTTGGCCACCGCCGCCTGCGCGCTGTCGTACGAGGCCTGGAACTGCGCCGGGTCGATGCGGAACAGGACTTCGCCGGCCTTGACGTCGCCGCCTTCCTTGTACACCCGCTGCAGCACGATGCCGGCGGTGCGCGCGCGCACCTGCGCAATGCGCGAGGCCTCGGTGCGGCCAGGCAGTTCGCTGTTCAGGGTGACGGTGGCGGGAGCGACGGTGATGACGGAAACGGTGGCGGGCGGCGGTGCGCTTTTCGGCGCTTCCTTGTCGCCGCAGGCGCTCAGCAGGGTGGTGATGGCGATGGCGACGGCGGTGCAACGAGGGACGAATCTCATGGATGTCTCACGATGTTTGTAGTTAACGCAAGATTGTAATGCAAAAAAGGCAGAAGGGCGGACCGTGCCGCGCTTCTGCCTTTGCCATCAACCCGGCGTTGAAATTAACGCATGCCGGAGATGATTTGTTTCAGCTTGGCGGTATCGGCCACGAAGGCGCGGATGCCTTCGGCGGTCTTCTCGGTGGCCATCGCGTCTTCGTTGAACATGAAGCGGAAAGTCGGCTCGTCGATGGCGATTTTGCCGATTGGGGCGCTGCTGCTGGCGTCCGGGCTCAGTTTGCGTTCGACCGGTGCATCGCTGTCGGCCAGTTTTTGCAGCAGGTCCGGGCTGATGGTCAGCAGGTCGCAGCCGGCCAGTTCCAGGATCTGGCCGGTGTTGCGGAAGCTGGCGCCCATCACTTCGGTGTTGTAGCCGAATTTGCGGTAATAGTTGTAGATGCGCTTGACCGACTGCACGCCCGGATCTTCGGCGCCCTGGTAGTCGATGCCGGTGGACTTTTTGTACCAGTCATAGATGCGGCCGACGAACGGCGAAATCAGCTTGGCGCCCGCTTCGGCGCAGGCGATCGCCTGCGGCAGCGAGAACAGCAGCGTCATATTGGTGTGGATGCCTTCTTTCTCCAGGAGCTCGGCGGCGCGGATGCCTTCCCAGGTGGAGGCCATCTTGATCAGGACGCGCTCGCGGTCGATGCCGTTCTTTTCGTACAGCTTGATCAGCTCACGGCCCTTGGCCACCGAGGCGGCGGTGTTGAACGACAGGGCGGCATCGATTTCGGTCGACACGCGGCCCGGGATCACGCGCAGGATTTGCTTGCCGAAGGCGACCAGCAGATGGTCGATCACTTCGCCGGTGCTGGCGTCCAGGTTATCGCGCACGGCTTTTTCCAGCAGCGGCTTGTACTCTTCTTTTTGGACCGCTTTCAGGATCAGCGACGGGTTGGTGGTGGCATCGCGCGGCGTGTACTGCTGGATGGCCTGGAAGTCGCCGGTATCGGCAACCACGATGGTGTGCTGCTTGAGTTGTTCGAGTTGGTTCATGAACGCTGCCAATCTGATAAGAAAAGTTGTGGTCGCGCTTATTTTACTCCGAACCCGGCGCGTTCAGCCCAGACGCATGACAATTGCGCCACAGGCGATCAGGCTGACCGCCAGGATGCGGCCCGGCGCCAGCCGCTCGCGCAGGAACAGGGCGGCAATGGCGGCGGCAAACAGGATCGAGGTTTCGCGCAGCGCGGCGACGGCCGCCACCGGCGCGTGCGTCATGGCCCACAGCGCCAGTCCGTAGGAAGCCAGCGTGCCGACGCCGCCCAGCAGCATCACGCGCGCCTGCGCGCGGGCGTAGCCGGGGAGCTCGCGCCAGCGGTGGGTGGAGCACAGCAGCAGCATGGCGGCGGTCAGCACGAACAGCCACATGGTGTAGGCGGCCGGCGCCCCGGACTTGCGCACGCCGACGCCGTCGATCATGGTGTAGGCGGCGATGACGGCGGCGTTGAGCAGGGCGTAGCAGGTGGCGCGGCGGCGGGCGTCGCGGTTGGCGTTGGTGTCGGCGCCGACGCTGGCGCCGCGCAGGATGGTCAGGGTCAGCACGCCGCCGCAGATCAGCACCACCGCGACGTCCTGGCGCCAGTGCAGGCGCTCGCCCAGCAGCGGCACGCTGGCCAGCGCCACCAGCAGCGGCGCGGCGCCGCGCATCAGCGGGTAGGCCTGGCTCATGTCACCGTGCTTGTAGGCGGCGGCCAGCAGACGGTAATAGATCACCTGGCAGCAGGCGGAGGCGATCAGCCAGGGCAGGCTGTCCGCGTGCGGCACGGCGGCGAACGGCAGCAGCGGCAGCGACACCAGGCCGGCGCCGCAGGCCACCAGCAGGGTAGTCAGGTATTTATCGGGACCGGCCTTGACCAGCGCATTCCAGCTGGCGTGCAGCAGCGCGGCAAGCAGTACGATAGTGACGACCGAACCTTCCATCAGTTAGCGCAGCTCCTTGCGGATCACCAGTTTCAGGCCGGACCAGACCTCGCTGACGGCGCATACTTTCACGTCGACAAAGCCGATCGGCAGGCACAGTTCGCGGATGGTGTCCTCCGTGATATCGGTGGGGACTTTGGCGCCCTTCTTCGGCCAGGAGACCCACACCGCGCCATCGGGCTTGAGCGTGGCGCGGGCGGCGTCCAGCTGCCTGACCAGATCGGCCTTGCGGTCGCAGAACAGGTGGACGATATCGGTGGATGACGAGAGACGCGACTGGAACTGCACACCATCCGGCAGCGGCGTCAGCCAGTCGCGGTACTGTTCCGGCGCGCGCCTCGCGAACACGCGGCTGCCGGGCGCGATTCCCAGCTTCTTGAACAGCGGCGTGCCCGAATATCCGACGGCTGCATCCATGGTGGCTCCTCATTTGCGCGGTATGGTGCGCAAATGATACCGGACTTGAAGATTTCGCCGTTTTTATATCAGCCGATGAAGGAATCGAATTGCAGATCGAATTCCTGCAGGGCTTTCTGGGCGTTCTGCATTTTCTTGCGGAACTCGGGGCCGCGCTGCAGGGCCAGGCCGACCGCCAGCACGTCGATCACCACCAGGTAGGCCAGGCGCGCCGAGATCGGGGTGTACGGGTCGATGTTGAAAATCAGGTCGATCGGGATCAGCACCGTGGCCAGGTCGGCCAGCGGCGTGCCGGATGGCGCCAGCACGATGACGTCGGCGCCGCCGCGGCGCGCCAGTTTCACCGAGCGCACCAGGGACGGGCTATTGCCGCGCTGCGAGATCGCCACCAGCGCGTCGCCGGTGCGCAGCAGGGCCGCCGCGATGCTGTGGATGTGCGGGTCGGCATAGGCCACGGTCGGCACGCCCGAGCGGAAGAATTTGTGCTGGGCGTCGGCCGCCACGATGCCGGAGGTGCCCTGGCCGTAGAACTCGATCTTGTTGGCCTTGGACAGGATGTCCAGCGCCTTCTGGATCGCTTCCGGATCGAGGTTGTTGCGCAGGTCCAGCAGGGTGTTGATCGAGCGGCTGCAGATCTTGTTGACCAGGTCCGCCGCCAGGTCGTCCTGGGTCGGCTGTTCGTTCAGGCCGGGCAGGGCCAGCGCCAGGCCCTGGGCCAGCTTGAGCTTGAACTCATGCCAGCCGTCATAGCCCAGCGTGCGGCAGAAACGTACCACGGTCGGTTCGGACACTTGCGCGCTTTTGGCCAGCGCAGTGATGTTCTGGTTGACCGTCTGCGTCGGATGTTCGAGCACGGCCAGCGCCACCTTGCGCTCCGATTTGGAGAGCGAGTCGAGTTGGGTACGGATGGAATCGAGCAGCATTAGTCTTCCGGCAGAACTTCTTCACGCCACTGCAGGCCATCGCGGCCGATCAGCGCCGAGGCGGCGGCCGGGCCCCAGGTGCCGGAGGCATATGGCAGCGGGTAGCTGTCTTCCGATTCCCAGCTGTTGAGGATAGGCTCGACCCATTCCCACGCCGCTTCCAGTTCGTCGCCGCGCATGAACAGGGTCAGTTGGCCGCGCAGCACGTCCAGCAGCAGGCGCTCGTAGGCTTCCATGCGCGGCGATTTGAATTGCTCGCGGAAGTCCAGTTCCAGCTCGGCCTGTTTCAGGCGCATGCCGTCGCCCGGCGTTTTGGCCATCAGGTTCATGCGCAGGCCTTCGTCCGGCTGCAGGCGGATCACCAGCGAATTCGGCTGGAAGCTGTTGGTCGGCTGGTTGAAGATCGAGTGCGGGATCTGCTTGAAGCGCACCACGATTTCGGCCAGGCCGTCGGCCATGCGCTTGCCGGTGCGCAGATAGAACGGCACGCCGGCCCAGCGCCAGGTGTCGATTTCGGCTTTCATGGCCACAAAGGTTTCGGTGCGCGAGTGCGCTGGCGCATCCGGTTCGTCGCGGTAGCTCGGCACGGCCTTGCCGTCCACATGGCCGGCGCGGTACTGGCCGCGCACGATGTTCTGCGCCAGCGTGGTCGGGGTGAAGCGCTTGAGCGAACGCAGCACCTGCAGCTTGGCGTCGCGCACCGCATCGGGCGCGATCGAGGTGGGCGGCTCCATGGCGACGATGCACAGCAGTTGCAGCAGGTGGTTCTGCAGCATGTCGCGCAGCGCGCCCGAGGTGTCGTAGTAACCGAGGCGGTTGCCGACGCCCAGCTTCTCGGCAATAGTGATCTGCACGTCGGAGATCCACTCGCGGCGCCACAGCGGTTCAAACAGGATGTTGCCGAAGCGCAGGGCCAGCAGATTCTGCACGGTCTCCTTGCCCAGGTAGTGGTCGATGCGGTAGATCTGCGATTCCTCGAATACCTTGCCCACTTCGGCGTTGATCTGCTTGGCCGAGGCCAGGTCGCGGCCCAGCGGCTTTTCCAGCACCACGCGCGAATTCGGCGTGACCAGGCCATTCTCTTTCAGGCTTTCGCAAATCTTGGCGAAGATGGCCGGCGGCGTCGCCAGGTAGTAGACCTTGGTGATCGCCTCGTCCTTGCGCAGCGCTTCCACCAGCGGCTGGTAGCTGCCGGCGTCGGTGGCGTTCAGCGACACGTAGACGATGCGGGCGGTAAAGCGCGACCACGCGGCCGCCGTCACGGCCGGCGATTTGATCAGCGGCTTGGACGTGGTTTCCACGGTCTGCAGGAATTCTTCCTGGCTGGCTTCTGCGCGGCCGACGCAAATGATGCGGGCGGTCGGGGGCAGGTCATTGGCTACATCGCGGGCATACATCGCGGGCAGCAATTTGCGCATCGCCAGATCGCCGCTGCCGCCAAACAGAACCAGATCAAAATCGGAAAGAGCCATAGTATGAGAATCGTCGCAAAAAAAGTGCCGAAGGAATTGCCGCGCGCAGCACGGCCGCTACTGTAAATTTACTACTTATATGGGTGGTTTGCAAGAAAATTTACTACATTCTGCTGGGCGGAACGCGTGTTGTTGCGGTCTCACTCCATTATAAACCGGGCCGTCGCGCGGCCCGGTTTGCCGCTCAGGCGGAGCGGTAGCTGGGCTCGGCGCGGCCGGCCACGTCCATCTCGATCGCCAGCAGTTTGCCGCTCAGCGGATACTGCGCCAGTTCCGGCGCCGGCCGCGCGCCGGCGCTGGTGACGTACAGGGTTTTCAGATCCGGGCCGCCAAACGCCGGCATGGTCGGGCAGCGCACCGGCAGCTTGATGTCGCCCAGCAGCGCGCCCTGCGGCGACAGCTTGACGATGCGCGCGCCTTCAAACATCGCCACCCAGTAGTTGCCTTCGCTGTCCACGGCGGCGCCGTCCGGCCGGCCGCCGTAGTTGTTTTCCTTGTCCATCGAGAACTGGTGCAGCAGGCGCTGGTTGTCCACGGTGCCGCTGGCGACGTCGTAATCGAGCCGGGTGACGCGGTGGGCGGCGGTGTCGGCGTGGTACATGGTCTTCTGGTCCGGGCTGAAGCCGGAGCCGTTGGAGTTGGTCATGCCGCCCGACCAGGCCTTGCGCAGCTTGCCCTGTTCCAGCACGTACATCTCGGCCGCCGGCTTGTCGCGCGGTTCGTAGATGGTGCCGACCCAGAAGCGGCCCGCAGGATCGACGTGGCCGTCGTTGAAGCGGGTGATCGACTGGTCGTAAGGCGCGGCCACGATCTCGGTCAGTCTGACGTCGTCGCTGCCGGTGTCCAGGTGCGCGAAGCCGCTGCGCATGGCGACGATCAGGCCGCCCCGGTCGCTGATGCCCAGCGTGGCCGGCTCGCTGGCCAGCTTCCATGCGCGGTGCGCGCCGCTGGCGGGATCGAGGCGGTGCACGGTGAAGGCGGGGATGTCCACCCAGTACAGCGCCTGCTCTTGCGGGTGCCACAGCGGGCACTCGCCGGTTTGCATCACTGCGTCGTAAGCTACTTTGATGTTCATATGTGTGGGCCTCAAGCCGTCATTCCGGCGCAGGCCGGAATCCATAACCCCTGTGCAGTACTGCACGCTCAGCATGGGCCCCGGCCTGCGCCGGGGCGACGCGGTGGTGGTTAGATGTGTTGTGCCGCTTTCGCCATGAAGATCAGGCCATTGGTCGAGCTGTCGTGACGCTCCGGCTTGACTTCGCCGGTCAGCTCGGACTGGATGTTCTTGGCCAGTACTTTGCCCAGCTCCACGCCCCACTGGTCGAAACTGTTGACGTCCCAGATCACGCCCTGCACGAAAGTCTTGTGCTCGTACAGCGCGATCAGGGCGCCCAGCGCGCCCGGCGTCAGCTGGTCCATCAGGATGGTGTTGGATGGGCGGTTGCCGGGGAAGGTCTTGTGCGGCACCAGCGCTTCGATTTCCTCTGCGTTCAGCCCGGAGCCGGCCAGGTCGGCACGCACTTCATCGGCGGTTTTGCCGGTCATGAAGGCTTCCGACTGCGCGAAGCAGTTGGCCAGCAGCGCATCGTGGTGGCCGGCCAGATCGTGGGTCGCGCGCAGCGCGGCGATGAAATCGATCGGCGTGACGTCGGTGCCCTGGTGCAGCAGCTGGAAGTAAGCGTGTTGCGCGTTGGTGCCGCATTCGCCCCACACCACCGGGCAGGTGGCGGTATCGACTGCGCCGCCGCTGCGGGTGATGCGCTTGCCGTTCGATTCCATGTCCAGCTGTTGCAGGTAGGCCGGGAAGCGGTTCAGGTCCTGGTGGTATGGCGCGATCGACAGCGAGCCGGCGTCCAGGAACTGGCGGTTCCAGAAGCCGACCATGGCCAGCAGCACCGGCATGTTCTGCTCCAGCGGCGCTACCCGGAAGTGTTCATCCATGGCGTGCGCGCCGGCCAGGAAGTCGCTGAAGTAGCCGAAGCCCACCGCCAGCGCCACCGACAGGCCGATTGCCGACCATACCGAGTAACGGCCGCCGACCCAGTCCCAGAACGGGAACATGTTGGCGGTGTCGATGCCGAATTCCGCCACCGCCTTGGTGTTGGTCGATACCGCCACGAAGTGCTTGGCCAGGTCGTCGCTCTTGCCGCCGTTTTGCAGGAACCAGTGGCGCGCGGTGCCGGCGTTCAGCATGGTTTCGGCGGTGGTGAAGGTCTTGGAGGCGATGATGAACAAGGTGGTTTCAGGATGGACCTGCGCCAGCGCGGCATCCATGTCATGGCCGTCGACGTTGGAGACGAAGTGCATCTTCAGGCGCGGATGCGCGTACGAACGCAGCGCCAGCACCGCCATTTTCGGGCCCAGATCCGAGCCGCCGATGCCGATGTTGACGACGTCGGTGATCGGCTTGCCGCTGTAGCCCAGCCACTGGCCGTTGCGCACGCGGTCGGTGAATTCCTTGACGTGGTCCAGCACCGCGTGCACCTCGGCGTTGACGTCCTGGCCGTCCACCAGCAGCGCTTTGCCGCGCGGCATACGCAGCGCGGTGTGCAGCACGGCGCGTTGTTCGGTAAGATTGATCTTCTCGCCGCTGAGCATGGCGTCGCGCTGGCGCTCCACGCCGCGCTCACGGGCCAGATCCAGCAGCAGGCCGATGGTGGTGGCGTCCAGCCGGTTCTTGGAATAGTCGAGGAACAGGCCGGCCGCGTCGACGGTCAGCTTGGGGAAACGCTGGGCATCGGCGGCGAACAGCTGGCGCAATTGCCAGTGTTTGGCGTCGGCGGCATGGGATGCGAGGGCTTGGAAACTGGCGGTGGTGGTCAGGGCAGGCTGGCGCATAATCTTGTAGGTAGGAAGGGGATGGCCGAATGATACAGGAAAATCAGGTAAATTCACTACGGTTTGGTGGCGTGCACGACAATATTTCCACCTGCCGGGGAGGCCGCCGCCCGCCGCCCGGTCCAAGAAAATACAGTGGGTTTTGCGATTTTGTAGTAAAATTTCACGGAAACCATACATAAGGAACGATCATGGCGTTGCATCCAGTCCTGGAAAAAGTCACCAATCGCATCATCCAGCGCAGCAAACCATCGCGCGGCGCGTACCTGGCCCATCTCGAAGCGGCCCGCGTCAAGGGACCGCAGCGCGGCACCCTGGCCTGTACCAACCTGGCGCACGGCTTTGCCGCTTTCCCGGCCAACGACAAGCTGGTGCTGAAGGAAGTGAAGAAGCCATCGGTGGCGATTGTCTCGGCCTACAACGACATGCTGTCGGCGCACCAGCCGTTCGAGCGCTTCCCTGAAATTATCAAACAAGCCGTGCGCGAAGTCGGCGCGGTGGCGCAATTCGCCGGCGGCACGCCCGCCATGTGCGATGGCGTCACCCAGGGCCAGGCCGGCATGGAGCTGTCGCTGTTCTCGCGCGACGCGATTGCCATGGCGGCCGCGGTGGCGCTGTCGCACAATATGTTCGACTCGGCCCTGTACCTGGGCGTGTGCGACAAGATCGTGCCGGGCCTGCTGATCGGCGCGCTGCACTTCGGCCACCTGCCGGCGGTGTTTGTGCCGGCCGGCCCGATGACCACCGGCCTGTCGAATTCCGAGAAAGCCAAGATCCGCCAGTTGTACGCGCAGGGCAAGGTTGGCCGCGCCGAGCTGCTGGAAGGCGAGTCGCAGTCCTACCACGGCGCCGGCACCTGCACCTTCTACGGCACCGCCAACTCCAACCAGATGCTGATGGAAGTCATGGGCCTGCACCTGCCGGGCGCCGCCTTCATCACCCCGAACACGCCGCTGCGCGATGAGCTGACCAAGGCGGCTGCTCGACGCGCCGCCGTGATTTCGGACCAGGGCGATGAATACCTCCCGGTCGGCCATGTGGTCGACGAGAAGGCCATCGTCAACGCCATCGTGGCGCTGCTGGCCACCGGCGGTTCCACCAACCACACGCTGCACCTGCCGGCGATCGCCAAGGCGGCCGGCATCGTGATCGACTGGGACGACTTCGACGAGCTGTCGAAAGTGGTGCCGCTGCTGTGCCGCATCTACCCGAACGGCGAGGCGGACGTGAATCACTTCCACGCCGCCGGCAGCACCGGTTTCGTGATCCGCGAGCTGCTGGATGCCGGCCTGCTGCACGACGACGTCACCACCATCCTGGGCAAGGGCCTGCGCCAGCACTGCGCCGAGCCATTCCTGGGCGAAGGCGGCAAAGGTGTTGTGTTCAAGGAGTCGCCGGCCGAATCGGGCGACGAAAAAGTGTTGCGCAAGCACGGCAACCCGTTCTCGCCGGACGGCGGCATGGTGCTGGTGCAGGGTAATCTGGGCCGCGCGGTGATGAAGGTGTCGGCGGTGAAGCCGCAGCACCGCACGGTGGAAGCGCCGGCGCTGGTGTTCAATTCGCAGGAAGACTTCATGGACGCGTACAAGGCCGGTCAGCTGGACCGCGACTTCGTGGCTGTGATCCGCTTCCAGGGGCCGCGCGCCAACGGCATGCCGGAACTGCACGCGCTGACCCCGGCGCTGGCCAATCTGCAGGACGCCGGCCGCAAGGTGGCGCTGGTGACCGACGGCCGCATGTCCGGCGCCTCGGGCAAGGTGCCGGCCGCCATCCACGTGTCGCCGGAGATTCTGGCGGGCGGTCCGCTCGGTCTGGTGCGCGATGGCGACATCATCAAGGTCTGCGCCGAAACCGGCACGCTGGAAGCGCTGGTGGATTCGGCCGCATGGCACGCGCGCTCGATGGCGCATGCCGACATGTCGGTCAACCAGGTGGGCATGGGCCGCGAACTGTTCTCCATGTTCCGCAACAGCGTGTGCGAGGCGGAGAAGGGCGCTACCACCTTCCCGCTGCCGTCGCCGATCGCCACCACGGTGAACCTGCATGACAAAGAACCGGTCGGTAACACCGTGCCGGGTTCCGATGAAGATTTCTCGACCAAGAAAGATGCCTGATATGACCCTGTCTCTGCTCGACATTATGCGTACTTCGGCCGTGATCCCGGTGATCGCGATTGATGATCCTGACCATGCAGTGCCGCTGGCGAAAGCGCTGGTGGCAGGCGGCATCCGGGTGCTGGAAGTGACCCTGCGCACCCAGCACGGCCTGGGCGCGATCAAGGCCATGACCGCGGTGGAAGGCGCCATCGTCGGCGTCGGCACCCTGACCCAGCCGGAAGAATTTGCCGCCGCACGCGACGCCGGCGCGGTGTTTGGCGTGTCGCCGGGCCTGACCCCGGCGCTGATTGCCGCCGCCAAGAGCAGCGGCCTGCCGCTGCTGCCGGGCGTGATGACGCCATCGGAAGTGATGGTGGCGCGCGAGCAGGGCTTCAAGCAGCTGAAACTGTTCCCGGCGGTGCCGGCGGGCGGCATCGGCATGTTGAACGGCATCGGCGGCCCGCTGCCGGACATCACCTTCTGCCCGACCGGCGGCATCTCGATCGAGACCGCGCCGCAGTTCCTGAAACTGAAGAACGTGGCTTGTGTCGGCGGCTCGTGGCTGACGCCGAAAGACCTGATGGCCAACGGCGAATGGGACAAGATCACCGAACTGGCCAAGGCGGCCAGCGCCCTGCGCGCCTGAACCCGAAACGACGCTGCGGCGTCGTTTTTTTATGGATTGATGCTGGCGGCGATGTGCTCGCGCAGCCATTGGTGGGCCGGGTCGCGCTGGGAGCGTTCGTGCCACAGCATGGTCATTTCGTAGCCGGGAACGGCGACCGGCGGCGCCACCACGCGCAAGGCCGGGTTGTGGCGCACCAGCCGTTCCGGCGCCATCGCCACCAGGTCGGTGCTGGTCAGCGCCGAGATCACAAACAGGAAGTGCGGCACGGACAGCGCCACCCGCCGCGCCATGCCGGCATCCGCCAGCACCTTGTCGGTGACGCCGCTGAAGCCGCCGCCGTCCGGCGACACGATCACGTGTTCCAGTTCGCAGAATTGTTTGAGTGTCGGCTTGCGCTGCAGGCGCGGGTGGCCGGCGCGGCCTGCCAGCACGTAGCGTTCCTTGAACAGCAGGCGGTGGCGCATGCCTGGCGGCGCGCCGTCGGTGGTGTGGAAAGCGAGGTCGATGATGCCTTGCTCCGCCTGCCGCGCGATGTGCGGCGGCGCCATTTCCAGCACCGCCAGCCGCGTGCCCGGCGCCGCGCGCCGCAGGCCGGCCATGGCCGGCAGCAGGATGGTCGATTCGCCGTAGTCGGTGGCGGCCACGCGCCAGGTGTTGGTTGCCTGCGCCGGATCGAAGGCGGCGGCGGGGGAAACGGCAAGGCTCAGTGCTTCCAGCGCTTGCCGCAGCGGCTCGCGCAGGGCTTCGGCGCGCGCCGTCGGACGCATGCCACGCGGCCCCGGCAGCAGCAATGGATCGCCAAAGATGTCGCGCAGCTTGGCCAGGTGCACGCTGATCGATGGCTGCGAAAAATGCAGCCGCTCGGCCGCGCGCGTGACGTTATGCTCGGCCAGCAGCACGTCCAGCGTCACCAGCAGGTTCAGGTCCAGGCTTCTGAGATTAACCATTTTAATAGCTGGAATATTGGGAATTCATTTCTACTATACCTGATGGCGCCGTATTCTGAGGTTTTTAAGGAGCCTCCAATGAACGTCCTGATTGTTTATGCCCATCCTGATCCCAACTCGCTGAACGCCTCGCTGAAGAACTACGCCGTCCAGCATCTGCAGACCGCCGGCCACGCGGCGCAGGTGTCCGACCTGTATGCGATGGAATGGCATGCCACGCTGTCCGCCAGCGAAATCCCCGAACGCGAGCATCACCGCGCCGACGTCCTGCGCGAGCAGGAAAAACTGCGCTGGGCCGATACGGTGATCTTCCAGTTCCCGCTGTGGTGGTTCTCCATGCCGGCCATCATGAAAGGCTGGTTCGATCGCGTCTACACCCTCGGTTTCGGCTACGGCGTCGGTGAACATTCCGACCGCCGCTGGGGCGACCGCTATGGCGAAGGCTCGCTGGCCGGCAAGCGCGCCATGTTGATGGTGACCACCGGCGGCTGGGAGTCGCACTACGGCCCGCGCGGCATCAACGGCGCGATCGACGATCTGCTGTTCCCGATCCAGCACGGCATGCTGTTCTATCCGGGCATGGAGGTGCTGCCGCCCTTCCTGCTGTATCGCACCCGCAGCGTGGATGCGGCGCGCTTCGCGGCCATCCGCGAGGAGCTGGGCCGCCGGCTGGATACGCTGGAGAGCACGCCGCCGATCCCGTACCGCCGCCAGAACCACGGCGATTACGAGATTCCGGCCATGACCCTGAAGTCAGACCGGGCGCCCGGCGTGGTGGGCTTTCAGGCGCATTTGCAGGCCGATCGGTGACATGGTGAAGCCCATCAGCTCTTCCGGCGGCTGGCGGCTGGCCGTGGCGATCGACTCGATCTCAAAGCTGGACAGCAGCATGGCGCTGGCCAGCTTGATTTCCAACAGCGCCAGATAGCGCCCCGGGCAGGTGCGCACGCCGGCGCCGAACGGCATGGAGACGTGCTTGTTGATCGCCTGCGGGCTGCCCGCCAGCCAGCGCTCGGGCCGGAAGTCCGCTGCCGCCGGCACGTGCGCCTCGGACACGCTGTCGTGGCGCATCACGCACCAGATCAGGCCTCCTTTCGGCACCTGGACGTCGCCCACCACCGTGTCGCGCAGGGCTTCCAGCGGGATGAACGGGGCCACCGGCTTGAGGCGCATGGCTTCCTGCGCGCAGGCGTCCAGGTAATCCAGGCCGTCCATCTGCTCGATGCTGAAGGCCGTGGGGTCGGGCGCCACCCGCACTACTTCTTCACGCGCTTTCTGCATGGCGGCGGGGTTCTGCTGCAGCAGATACAGCATCCACGCCAGGGTGTTGCTGGTGGTGTCTTCGCCGGCCAGCAGCATGGTGGTGACATTGCCCGCCACCGCCTGGTCGTCGACGCCGCTGCCGCCTTCGTCGGCCGCGCAGATCATCGCTTCCAGCAGATTGGCCGGGCGCAGGCGCCGCGCCGGCTGCGCCGCCAGCCGCGCGCGGGCGGCCGCGATCAGCTCATCGACCGCCTGGCGCAGCGCCAGCAGGCAGCTGTCGAGATGGCGGTCCTGCGGCAGTTTGACGTAGCGCCAGTAGGGGAACAGCGCGATCGAGCGCCGCGCCACCGCCGGCAGCACCACGTCCATGTGGCGCTGAATCACGTCCTCGCCGCCGTCGATGGTATTGACCTCGGTGCCGAACGCCAGCCCGGCGATGATGTCGACACTGTAGCGCTTCAGCTCCTCGGCCAGATCGATGGTGCTGCCGGCGCGCGTCGCCTGCTGCCAGCGCCGTTGCAGGCGCTGCGCCACTGCCGCCAGCGATGGGAAGTAGGCCTTGACCGCATGCGGCGCCAGCGCGGCCATCACCATGCGCCGCTGGTCGCGCCATGCCGCGCCTTCGGCCAGGAATACGCCCGGCAGCCCGCCCATTTCGTCCGAGACGTGGGCGGTAATCGACGGGCGGCGGAAACCGTCCGGCCGGTCGCGCAGCACGGCGTGCACCAGTTCGTGGCTGGCCACTACCAGGACCGGCGTGCGGCCGAAGCTGATTTTGAACAGCGGGCCGTATTGCCGGCTCCACGCTTCCACATCCTGATGGATGCGCAACGGCCGCATCTGCGGCAGGTTGCCGGCCAGCGGCCACGGACGCGGGCCGGGCAGCTCGTGCATAGGGCGGGGGGCGGCGGCAATGGCGTTCTGCATATCAGCTTCCTCGGATGACGATGCCTGAGTGTGCGCCGGTCAACGGTGCAAGTATTGAACGATTCCGACATGGTATACACTAGTTGCCATGAATGCCGCCGCGCCCACTACCCGCCTGATGTTCCCGCGCCAGCCGCTGGCGTCCTGCGTGCGCGCCTATATTGTGCGCAGCACGGTCGAAGCGCCGCTCGACCATGCGCAGGACCGCTACAACCATTTTCCTGCCACGCCGCATTGCTCGGTCACCTTCTATATCGAAGGTGAGGCTGAAGTGGTGGCGCCGCCCGGCGCGCCGCAGGAGCGCATCCGCGTGGTGTTCTGCGGCCCGCAAACGCGGCCGCTGATGACCTACAATCCCGGCCCGGTGCGGATGCTGATGGTGATGTTTTACCCGCAGGTGCTGCACGTCATGTTCGGCGTCGACGTGTCGCACTGGGTGGACCGCTGGGCGCCGGTGGAGCAGGTGCTGGGCGCGGAATGGCAAGCGCTGTCGGCTGCGGTGCTGAACGCGCCGGACGACGGCGTGCGGCTGCTGGAGGATTTCCTGGCACCGCGCTGGCAGGCGGCCCGCCCCGGCGGCGCCGGCGCCATGGCCGGCGACTGGGTGCGCCATCTGGCCGCGCAAGCCGCGGACACCGCGCTGGGACGCGGCGTGCGCAGCATCGAGCGCCGCATCAAGGCCAGCGCCGGCCAGCCTTTGCGCAAGCTGGTGCGCCTGCAGCGCGCCGAACTGTCCTTCTTTGAAGCGCGCGCGGAATTCATGCGCGGCAAACCGGTATGGTCCGACATCGCCGCGCGCGGCGGTTATGCCGATCAGGCCCACCTGTGCCGGGAGGCGCGCGCCATCACCGGCCACACCCCGGGCGAACTGGCGCGGGTGCTGGCTTCCAGCGATGAGCGTTACTGGATTTACCGCATCTGGAACTAGGCCGGCGACAGCGCCGCCACGCGGTTGCGGCCAGTGCGCTTGGCCTGGTACAGCGCGCGGTCGGCGGCGCCGATCAGCGCCTCGGTCTCCAGCGGCGCATCGGCCTGCTGCGTGGCGATGCCGATGCTGACCGTCACCCGCTGCGACGGATCGCTGTTGCGCTCATGCGGGATCGCCAATTCCTGTGTCCGCGCGCGGATCGCCTCCGCCATCCGCCAGGCCTGCTCCGGCTCGGTGTCGGGCAGGATCATGGCGAACTCCTCGCCGCCGTAGCGCGCCATCAGGTCGCACGGGCGCTTCAGCATGCCGGCCAGCGCGGCCGCCACCTGGATCAGGCACTGGTCGCCTTTCTGGTGGCCGTAGTGGTCGTTGTAGGCCTTGAAGTGATCGATGTCGATCATCAGCAGCGACAGCGGCGTGCCGCCGCGCTTGGCGCGCCGGTGCTCCTTTTCCATCGCCACATCGAAATGGCGGCGGTTGGCGATGCCGGTCAGGCCGTCGGCAAAGGTCTGCGAGCGCAGCACCATGGCCTGCTCGCGCAGCAGCTTTTCGCGGCCCACGGCGATGCTGACATCGGTCACCTGGATCAGGCAGTGGCGCGGCGCCCCTTCCACCGCGATCGGCGTCACTTCCACCGCCTGCTGGATGCGCTCATCGCGCAGGTACAGCGCAAACGGCGCCTTGTTCAGGGTCTGCGACAGCAGGGAAGGGAAGTTGTTGTACAGCGCATGCTGGATGGCGGTGTCCACGCGCCCGCCGCGCAGGTCGGGGCAGACCGCAAAGAAGTCCCGCCCCAGCACCTGCTCATGCCGGAGCCCCGAATGCCGGATCATCCACGCGTTCCACAGCACGATGCGGCGCTCGTGATCGAGCACGATGGCGCCCAGGTTCACCGCGCAGAACACGCTTTCCAGCAGGGGCAGGCGGAGCGGGTTCATGATCGCCTCACCCCTGGCCCATCGCGCGGGCGATGTAGAGATTGATCTGCTCCTGCAGGTCGTGCAGCGCCGAGAGATCCAGCACGAACGCGACATAGCCGTGGATCTGGTGCTTCTCCAGCAGGAAGTCGATATGCAGCATCAGCACCACGCCATCGGCCTGGCTGCCGGTGGCGGTCAGGATCTCGTCGCTGGTGCCGATATGGTACTGCGGCAGCGAGCCTTGCAGCTCGCGCTGGAAGATATTGGCCAGCGTGCCGACGCAGGAGTTCAGCATGATGTTGCCGATCTCGCACATGGCTTCCTGCTCCATCTCGGTCAGTTCCTTGAGCGGCACCGCTTCCCCCACCATCAGCCGCACGATCTCCAGGCTTTTATCTTCCGGGAACATGAGGATGGCTTCGGTCTCGAAGGCGCCGCCGAAATGCTGGCTGACGCCGCAGATGCGCTCCGGCAGGCTGTCGGTCTTGCCCAGCAGGCGCGCCGCCTCGGCGCGCGCGATGAAGCTGATCGACGGCACCGACATGCGCACCACCTCGTTGACGATGGTGCTCATCGAGGCCGCGGCCTGGCCGACGCCGATGTTGAAGATCTCGATCAGGGCATCGTTTTCCAGGGCGGACAGGTTAAACATGGTTACGCTTCCAGCGTGGCCACCAGCTGGGCAATGCGCGCCTCGGTGATCGGCTTCTCGACAAAGCCGATGCCCATGGCAGTGGCGCGTTCGCGCGTGGCCGTCTGCACGTTGGCGGTCAGCAGCGAGATCGGCACCGAGGGGAATTCCTGGCGCAGCTGCTCGGCGGCGGCTATGCCGCCCATGCCGGGCATGTTGACGTCCATCAGGATCAGGTCGGGGCTGACGTCGCGCGCCTTGAGCAGCGACTCCTCGCCGGTGCCGGCTTCCTCGACCCGCCAGTCGGCATGCAGGCCGGCGATATATTGGCGCGCCATCATGCGCGAGACGCGGCTGTCGTCGACAATCAGGACGGTTTTGCTGGTAGTCATGGTCTCATCCCCGGCGATCTGTTCGGACCTTGTTATGGATTCATTCTCGCATATCCGGCGCGCTTGGCGATGGCCGGTGTTGCTTCCTTTGTACGCTTTTGTACAGTTCTACAAGTCTGGCGCGGCCGCTGCCTGCGGGTGTTGTCTCAGCGCAATTTTTCAGCAAAAAGCGGGGTGGTAAAATAGCGCCATTCGCTTTCCCCTCTCTTATCTGCTTCCCTTATCTATTTATCATGACCCAAGACGAACTGAAACAAGCCGTAGCCCGTGCCGCCATTGCCTATGTGGTGGAAAACCAGATCATTGGCGTCGGCACCGGCTCCACCGCCAACTTCTTCATCGATGAGCTGGCCAAGATCAAGCACAAGATCAAGGGCACGGTGGCCTCGTCCGAAGCCACTGCCGCCCGCCTGCGCGGCCATGGCATCGAGGTGTTCGACCTGAACGACGTGGCGGAGATGGCGGTCTACATCGACGGCGCCGACGAAATCGACCACAGCGGCGCCATGATCAAGGGCGGCGGCGCCGCGCTGACGCGCGAGAAGATCGTGGCCTCGGTGGCCCGGCAGTTCGTCTGCATCGCCGACGGCTCCAAGCTGGTGGAGGTGATGGGCAAGTTCCCGCTGCCGGTGGAAGTGATCCCGATGGCGCGCGCCTCGGTGGCGCGCGCGCTGGTCAAGCTGGGCGGCGCGCCCAAGCTGCGCCTGCAGCCAGGCACGGATGAAGCGTTCGTGACCGACAACGGCGGTTATCTGCTGGATGTGGCGGGACTGTCGATTACCGAGCCGAAGGCGCTGGAAGCGCAGATCAACCAGATCGTCGGTGTGATTGCGGTCGGCCTGTTTGCCGCGCGCGGCGCCAATGTCTGCCTGCTGGGGACGGCGGAAGGGGTGAAGACGCTGGCGTTCTGACCCGCACTGCGGGGTAGGGTCTGACCCCGCCGGGTCAGCCCCTTGGATGCGGGGTTTATTCCGCTGGCGGCACGTAGCCCTGTGCCGCATCGGCGCCGTCGCCGAAGAAGTGTTTTTCCATCTGCGTGGCCAGGTACTTGCGGGCACGCTGGTCGGCCAGGTTCAGGCGGTTTTCATTGACCAGCATGGTCTGGTGCTTGAGCCAGGCGGCCCAGGCTTCCTTCGACACCTGCTCGTAAATCTTCTTGCCCAGTTCGCCCGGATACGGCGGGAAGTCCAAGCCCTCGGCTTCCTTGTTGAGTTTAATGCATTGCACGGTGCGGGCCATCGGGTTGCTCCTAAAACTAAACGAAAAACGCCATTATAAGGTCTTAATCAGAACCTGGGATTTGCGCTGCCAGTTGTACATGCGCTGGCGGTCCTTCGGCAGGGCGTCCACCGTGGCCGGATGGAAGCCGCGCTTGATGAACCAGTGCGCGGTGCGGGTGGTCAGCACGAACAGCTTGTGCACGCCCATGGCGCGCGCGCGGTTCTCCATGTGTTTGAGGATGCGGTCGCCGTCGCCCTGGCCTTGCACGTCCGGGTTGACGGTCAGGCAGGCCATTTCGGCCATTTTCTGTTCCGGGAACGGGTACAGGGCGGCGCAGCCGAAGATCACGCCATCGTGCTCGATGACCGAGAACATCTCGATTTCGCGCTCGATCAGCTCGCGGCCGCGCTTGACCAGGGTGCCGTCGGCCTCCAGCGGTTCGATCAGCTTGATAATCCCGCCGACGTCCTCGATGGTGGCGGGGCGCAGCGATTCCAGGTTCTCGTGCGAGATCATGGTGCCCACGCCATCGTGGGTGAACAGTTCCAGCAGGGCCGAGCCGTCCATGTCGAACGAGACGATGTGCGAGCGCTCGACGCCGTTGTCGCAGGCCTTGATGCAGTGCTTCAGGTAGAACGCGGTGGCGTCCGGCAGGAAGCCGGCCTGCAGCACGGCCTCGGCCTGGTGCGAGGACAGTTCACGGATCTCGGCGCCGGCGGCGTCGGTCATCAGCGGCGTTTCGGTGATGAAGATCAGTTTGTCGGCGTGCAGGGCGATGGCGGCGCTGCAGGCCACGTCTTCCATGGTCAGGTTGAAGGCTTCGCCGGTGGGCGAGAAGCCCAGCGGCGACAGCAGCACCAGGCCGTCGGAGCCGAGGATGGAGTGGATGGTCTCGGCATCCACCTTGCGGGTGACGCCGGTCAGTTCCAGGTCCACGCCATTGATCACGCCAAGCGGCTTGGCGGTGATGAAGTTGCCGGAAATGATACGGATCGCCGCGTTGGACATCGGCGTGTTCGGCAAGCCCTGGCTGAACGCGGCCTCGATATCGAGCCGCAGTTCGCCGGCGGCTTCCTTGGCGCACTCCATGGCGGCGGGGTCGGTAATCCGCACGCCGTTGTGGAAGCGGCCTTCGACGTTGCGCAGGGCCAGTTGCTCGGCCACCTGCGGCCGCGAGCCGTAGACCACGGTGACGTTGATATCGAGCGCATGCAGCAGCGAGAGGTCGTGGGCCAGCACCGGCAAGGCGCCGGCGGCCACCAGTTCACCAGGGAAGGCGACCACGAAGGTCTTGCCACGGAAGGCGTGGATGTAGGGCGCGACGGAGCGCAGCCATTGGACGAATTGGGTAGGGTTTTCCATTAGCCGCATTATAATTCGGGGCGCGACGTCCGCGCCAAATACCTTTGTAAAAAACCATGTCAGAAGCCAGCAACAAGCAACAAAAACCGATTCCGCGGCCGCAACAGGCCGGCTCCCGCAGCGCGCCATCCCCCGCCGCCACGCCGGCGCCGGCCGCCAACCAGGGCGCGCGCGACGGCCGGCGCGGCATGGAGGCCGGCGGACGTGGCCGCGCGCCCGGGCCGCGCCTGACGCCGGAACAGCAGGCCGCGCGCGCGGCCGAGCGGGCGTTCCGCAATCCGCTGCCGCCGATTACCTTCCCGGAAGACCTGCCGGTGTCCGGCCGCCGCCACGAAATCGCGGAGGCGCTGCAACACCACCAGGTCATCATCGTCTCCGGTGAAACCGGTTCCGGCAAGACCACCCAGCTGCCGAAGATCTGCCTGGCGCTGGGGCGCGGCCAGCAAGGCCTGATCGGCCACACGCAGCCGCGCCGTATCGCCGCGTCGTCGACCGCCAAGCGCATCGCCGTGGAACTGGGCTCGCCGCTGGGCGAACACGTGGGCTTCAAGGTCCGCTTTGCCGACACCCTGCAAAAAGGCGCCTCGGTCAAGCTGATGACCGATGGTATCCTGCTGACGGAAACGCAAAGCGACCCGCTGCTCAAGGCCTATGACACCATCATCATCGACGAGGCCCACGAGCGCAGCCTGAACATCGACTTCCTGCTCGGCTACCTGAAACAGCTGCTGCCGCGCCGTCCGGACCTGAAGATCATCATCAC
>NZ_JBCNLB010000031.1:0-31025 GCF_039595735.1 Duganella sp. | reverse complement strand
TGATGTCGCCTTCGAAGAAGTGCATGCGCGGATGCGCCAGCAGCTCGCTGATGCGATCGGTGCTCATGTCCATGCCGTAGACATGCCAATCGGTGGTTTCCAGAATACGCTTGGACAGGTGATGGCCAATAAAGCCGTTCACGCCGAGAATGAGAACTTTTTTCATTTAACACTGCCGCTCAATTTTCAGAAGCCGGCAGTTTGCCTGAGGGAGTATTAAGGTAGCATTAAATTTTGGGAAGTAGCGGGAAACAGTACCGTGACGCTTAACCCATGCCCCGCGCCGCCCTCGGACAGGACGATCTGCGCATGATGGTGATCGGCGATATTGCGCACGATGGACAAGCCCAGGCCCGCGCCCCAGACCTGCTGGCCATCCGGCCGGAAGAAACGGTCAAACAGCCTGCCCCGGTGTTCGGCCGGCACGCCAGGCCCGTTGTCGCGCACCCGCAGCAGCGGACGATCACCATCGTAAGCAGCCTGCAGGTCCACCCTGCCGCCGCGCTGCGTGTAGCGCAGCGCATTGTCGACCAGATTATTCAGCAGAACGCGCAGGCCATCCCCGTCGCCGTCGATCACCACCTGCCGCGGCGCTTCGATACCCAGGTCAATGTCGCGGCTCTCGGCCAGCGTGGAATGGTCGGCCACCGCATCGGCCAGCAGCCTTCCCAGATCGACCGGCTCGTGCTGCGCAGCCGTCATTGCGGTTTCGTGACGCGCAAGGCTGAGCAATTGCCGCACCAGATGGGTGCTGCGGTCCAGCCGTTCATCCAGCTTGGCCAGCGCCAGCGCGCGCGCTTCGTCGTTGGGTGCGCGCTCGACCAGTTGCAGCTGCAGTTTCAGCGCTGTGAGCGGGGAGCGCAGTTCATGCGCGGCATCGGCCACAAAGCTGCGTTGCGCCGCCATGGCTTCTTCAAACTGCTGCATCAAGGCGTTGAGCGCCAACGCCACCGGTTTCAGCTCGGGCGAAAGATCGTCGGTCGGCAGCGGCTCCAGTGCGGACGGCGAACGGCCTTGCACCGCTTGCGCCATCCGGTCCAGCGGACGCAATGCGCGTCCCACCACCACAACCACCAGCAGCCCGAGTACCAGCGCGAACAAGATCAGCGGCGCGCCGGAACGCAAGGCCATTTCCGCCGCCAGCTTGTTGCGAACCGCCACCGGCTGGGCCACCTGAACGTAGCGCCCGCGCCGCTGTTCACCATAGACGCGCCAGTGGTGGCCGAAGACCTTGACCGTCGTGAAGCCGTTTACCGCGTAGCGCGGCAATGCCGGCAGGCCGTGGGTGATATGCACCTCCATGCCCTGCTCGTCCCACGCTTGCAGGACGAACTCCTCTTCCGGATCTTCCGCCGCCGGCAAGCCGGTGTCGGGAGCGAATTCGTTAGGCAGCGCCACCGCCAGCTGGCGCAGTTGCAAGTCCGCCAGTTCGTAGGTTTCCATTCGCAGCGAGCGGTAAAGCAAGGCGCCGGCGCCCAGAACGCACGCCACGGTGGCGCCCAGCAGGCCAACCAGCAGTTGGCGGCGGATGGTTTTCACGGCGCCGCCGCAATCTTGTAGCCGACGCCGCGCACGTTCTTGATGAAATCCGAGCCAAACTTCTTGCGCAGGTGATGAACGTAGACGTCCACCGTATTACTTTCCACTTCGGAGTTCCAGCCATACAGCTTCTCCTCCAGCTGGGCCTTGGAGACCACGCTGCCCGGGTTATCCAGCAGCGCGCGCAGCACCGAGAACTCGCGCGCCGACAGCTTGACCGGCTGGCCGTCCAGCGTGGCTTCATGACTGGCCAGGTCGAGCCGAAGGCTGCCATGTTCGATGACGGAACGGGTGCGGCTGACGCGCCGGCGCAGCAACGCCCGGATGCGCGCCAGCAGCTCATCCAGGTCGAAAGGCTTCACCAGGTAGTCGTCGGCGCCGGCGTCGAGACCTTCCACGCGCGCCGGCGTGCCGTCGCGGGCCGTGATGATCAGCACCGGTAAATCGTCGCCGCGTGCGCGTGTGGCGCGCAGCACGTCCATGCCCTGCTTGCCCGGCAGGCCGAGGTCCAGCAGCATCAGATCATAGGCGACGCCGGCCAGGGCCAGTTCCACTTCGCGGCCATTGCGCACCCAGTCGACCGCGTAGCTCTCGCCACGCAGGCCTTCCTCGATGCTCTCGCCGATCATGGGATCGTCTTCGACCAGCAGCAGCCGCACCCTGGCCTCCCTTTACTTGCCGCCCGGCGGCAGCTTGTAACGCTGCTCGCGATACAGGATGGACGGCAGCACCACATGCGACATGGCCTTATCCACCAGCTGCGGTTCCGGCACGCCGCCGGTGGTCAGCACGCCGGTGGCGGCATCGTACTGGCCGGCCAGCGGGGCCTGTCCCGGACGCAGGATGGTGGCCGAGGAACCCTCCAGCCACGCGAAGTAGTTATCGAACTGGATCAGCGCACGACCCGGCGTTTCGCTGTCGCGCGCCAGGTCACGGCCGATCATCGGATGTTCCGTCGACAGGCCGATCAGCGACAGCAGCGTCGGTGCGAGATCGACCTGGCTGGCGATGGTGGTGACGCGCTTCGGCTGCACATCCGCGCCCAGGATCAGGCCCGGGATGTGGAACTTCTTGATCGGCACCAGGCTGTCGCCATACACGCGGTTATCGTGGTCGGCCACGATCAGGAACACGGTGTCCTTCCAGTAGTCCTGCTTCTTCGCTTCCGCAATGAAGCGGCCCAGCGCGTAGTCGGCGTATTTGACAGCGTTGTTTACGGTCTGTTTTTCCGCATCGTGCAGCTGGATGCGGCCGTCCGGGAACTGGAACGGTTCATGGTTGGACGACGAGAAGATCAGGCTGAAGAACGGCTTGCCGCTGGCGTGCAGGGTTTTCAGGCGCTCCAGCGACTTGTCGAACAAGTCCTCATCCGACGCGCCCCAGCTGCCCTCGAATACCGGATTCATATCGCGGCGGTCCACCACTTTCTGGAAGCCGTTACCGGTGAAGAAGCTGCGCATATTGTCGAAGTGCGCTTCGCCGCCATACACAAATTCCGTGTGATAGCCCTGCTTGCCCAGGCCTGCTGCCAAGGTGTAGAAGTTCTGCTGCGCCAGCGACAGCTTGACCACGCTGCGCGCGGGCGTCGGCGGATAACCAGCCACCACCGCCTCGATGCCGCGCACCGAACGGGTGCCGGTGGCGTACAGCTGCTCAAACCACCAGCCTTCTTTCTTCAGCTTTTCCAGCTCCGGCGTGACCGGCAGGCCGCCCAGCGATTCGACAAAGGTCGCGCCCAGGCTTTCTTCCAGCACGATCACCAGATTCAGAGGCCGCTCGCGCTGCACCGCCGCCACCTGCTTGTGCAGCGTCGGCAGATCGGCGGAAGTGAACTGCTGATCGCGCAGCCACGGTGCGCTCTTTACTACCTCGAACACTTTCTCGCGCGGGTACTTGCCGTAGATCTCGGACGAATTGGCTTCGTGGCTCATGGCGTTGATCGCGTCCAGCACCGACCATGGCGAGTTGATGATCAGGGAGTTGACCATGGCGTCGCCAGTGAGCGCGAACAGCGCCGGATTGGCCGGCCGGTGCGCGGTGGTCGAGCGGATCTGGAACGCCACCAGCAACACCAGCAGCGGCCACAGGGCCAGCAGCTTCAGTGGGCGCCACACGGTGATGTTGGCCGACGCGGCCTTCAGCAGCTTGAAGATGGCGGTGCCCAGCAGGATGGTGAAACCCACACCCAAAATCAGCGCGATGCGGAAGCCGTGCCACAAGGTGGACATTACTTCCGCCGGATACGACAGATACTCAACGAACAAACGATTCGGACGCACGTCGTACTGCATCAGGAACTGCGGCGTCGACAGCTCCATGAATACGATCAGGATCAGGGAAAACGTGCCCCACACCACCGTGAAGTTCTTCCACAAGCCCAGCGTCCTGTTATGTGCCAGCAGCGGCGCCAGCACCACCGGCAAGGCGATCAGGTAACCCAGCATGATCAAGTCGGCCCGCACACCCTGCACGAGGATCTGCCCGACGATGCCGGTGGCCGACACGCGATCCGATTGCCACGCCATCAGGCCGGCGCGCGACAGCGAGAAAATCACCAGTCCAAGCAGCAGCAACTGCAGCACGCCCGCGAACGGGCCAGCCCACAGCGTCAGTTTTTCCAGCCGCGATGCGAAACGCTGCAGCATTATTCAGCACCAAAGCCAGGGTGGCTGGCGATGTAGGCGCCGGCGCCAGCGCCGGCGCTCAGCATCCAGCCGCACAGCAGGATGAACACCAGAATCATGCAGAACAAGGTGGCGATATTGCGGCTGTCGCGCGACTCGCCAAATACTGGCTTTTTACCGTAGTTCACGCCGAAGAAGTAGGCTGCCACGGTGGTCACCAGGTAGTGCATGGCGCCGAACAACTCACCCAGTTCCCCCTTGCGCGGATGATCCACCAGCACGTGCGACAGGATCACCAGCACGATGTAAATCACCGATGCCGACAGCGGCGGCAGGTACAGACCGAACTTCTCAACAAAGGTGCGCACGGCAGGACGCTTGCGCGCCAGCAGCGGCAGGATGATGTTGTGGGTCAGGCCGACAATCGCGATCACCTTCAGCAGCACGGCTTTGTGCAGACTGCTCTTGCCCATGGCCAGATTGTGCAGATTGGTCTCGCCCTGGCGGTTGTTCTGCGCGAAGAATTCCGGCGGCACAATGTGCAGCACGCGCTGGAACCAGCTGATCTCTTCCAGTGCGGCCAAACCCACCAGCGCGGTCAGGCCGGCAAACGCCAGCAATTGCAGATTGACTTTCGGCTCACGCTGCCACTGCTCCACCGTGAGGAAGCCCAGCAAACCAGCCAGCAGCGAAAAGCACAGGAACTGCATCCATTCGACGATACCGTCTTCCACCAGCAGGCGCCACAACGCTGCCGAATCGTGCGACCAGGCAATCGCCAGACCGAGAATGAAGACATTCAGGATCACACCGGTGGCGATCACCGGATGAACGTACCATTTCGTCGATACCATGTATAACTCCCTTGTTTATATTATTTATACTGAACTCGTTCGATGCTCGCGGCGGCGTGCACCAGCTCCGGTTCGGCGTCGTCCACGGCTTGCAGTTGCGCTGCTTTGCGCGCCGCGCGACGGCGCATGGCTTCCAGGATGACGGAGCCCAGCGCCCACGCCCACAGCAGCGGGTCAAGCAGCGCGTCCCACAGGTTGCCGCTCGGCAGGCGCAACAACGAGAACAGCAACACGCTGGTCAGCAGTGCCATGCCAGCCGTGCCGGCATAGCGGAACAGGATGGCGGCGGCGCCGGCCAACGCGGCGACGCAAGTCAGCACAGTGGCCGCGGTGGAATCGAAGCCGCGATAATAAAGCCCCAGCGCCAGCACGCCGAAAGCATCCAGGTACAACACCACCCCGGTCACCGTCAGCAGCAGCGCAAACACCGGATGCAGCGGGAACACCACCGGCCGTTCGCGCCAGCGCGCCAGCAGCGCCACCAGGCTGTAGCCGGTCAGCAGCCCGCTCGGATACTGGAACACCAGCGTCAGCCAGTAGGCCGGCGACGCTTCGCCCGGCAGCAGCATCATTGCCGCCACCGTGGTGGTGACAATGGCTTTATGGCGCCACGCCAGTTGCGGGAACAGCTTCGGCAACAGCGTTGGCAGCACGGACAGCAGCATTGACGCCGCAATCAAGCCCCATGCGATACGCGCGTAGATGATCTGCAGATCGAGATCGGGCAAGCTCATAACAGGTCCTTCCCGTCGTTGATTTTCAAGCGGTGGTGCGCGATGGCTTGCCGCTGGTGGGTGTAAGTGATGTGCAGTTCGTCGCCCACCTGGAACATGGACGGATAGGAGAATTCATCTCCCGGCTTGCCGCTGATGATGTCAGTCAGCGGCTGCCAGGTGATGCCGTCGATCGACTGCGACAGCGTCAGCGTGCTGCGTGCGGTCTTGCGATTGGTGCCCTGGTTGGCCAGCATCAGCAGGCTGCCGCTGTGCAGGCGCAGCACCGCCAGCGAGGTGCCGAGGTTGCGGATACTGGTTGGGCCCAGATCCTCCCAGGTGGCGCCGCTGTCGTGGCTGACCGCCTGCTGAACCACGGAATTATCCTTGTGCGCGTCGCGCATCCATGCCCGCACCTCGGTTGGCGACACCGGCACCAGCGTCGGTTGCAGCGAACGGGTACGCGCGCCGATGCGCGTCAGGCGCTGCGGATCGCCATTGGCGTCGAACGACACCAGCATCGGATATTTGTGGCCAATCTCGAAGTACACCGGCAGCCACCAGCCGCCATCGGCCAGGCCGACCGGCGTGGAGCGCACCAGCACACTGGTATTAAATACCGGCGACATCGGCAGCACGCGACGCACCTTGAAGCTATGTCCTTCGTTCTGTGATTCCAGCTGCACCACGCGCGAGGCGGCCCAGCCGCCAAGACCGGTGGCCACCACATACAAGTGGACGGTGCCGTCGGCCGCAGTCCAGGCGACCGGATTGCCGATGCGGCGCACACCGTGGCCAAGCGCCTGGCCCAGCGAGTCGCGGCTGGCCACCACCCAGTTATCACTCCACTGGCCGTTGGACCAGCGCGAGGCATACACCTGGACGTCCGGGCCGCTCTCGCGGCTGCCGGCCCACCAGAATGCGATCAGATCGCCCTGCGGCAGCTGCGCCAGCGCGCTGGCGTGCGCGGACGGCACGCCTTTCGGCATCGGGATGATGGCGCGGGAGACTTCGGTCAGGGTGACCGGCGATGGTGCGGCCGTGCTCACGGTCGCCGGTTTGGCGTGGTGTTGACGCGCGCGCGACCAACGCCAGCCTTCCGACGCCAACACAGTAGCAACTGCCAAAATACATGCAACGACGGCCAGCTTGCCTGGCCGTTGCAGCGGTGGGCGCAAAACTCCCATTCCGTCTCCAAGAGAGCGGGACTGAAGGACGCCGTCACCGTGATCCTCTTGCCCTGAATAATCGTACATCCTCCAAACGGAAGAAGTCGGTATCCTACAGGAAAACGCCAGGAAAATGTTAAAGGTCAAGAATTGATGCCGGCGAATGGCAAGGTTTCCATTCCTACAACATGGCATTCAGCTCCACCTGGATTTTGAGCAGCGCCGGCAGGCAGCGCTCGGTCATCTGGTCCAGCGTCATGCGGCCGGCGTGGACGCTGATGTTCATGGCGGCCACCACCTCGCCGCGGAAGTTCTTCAGCGGCACCGCCATGGTGCGCAGGCCCAGCTCCAGTTCCTGATCCACCAGCACGTAGCCCTGGCTGCGTGCGCGGCTGATGGCCTCGGCCAGACGCTGTTTGTCGATGATGCTGTACTCGGTAATCGGTTCCAGCTGCACCCGCTCCAGATAACTCTCCAGCTGCGCCGGCGGCAGGCTGGCCAGCAGCATGCGCCCGTTGGCCGTGCACCAGGCCGGCACGCGCGTGCCCGGCTGCAGCGTCACCGACACCAGCTGCCCCGCACTCACCGCCGCCACGCACACCAGCTGGTCGTGATCGAGCACGCCGACCGAAGCCGCCTCGCCGTTCGCGTACGCCAGCCGGTACAGCAACGGCTGCGCCAGCCGCGGCAGCCGCGCCGAATGCAGGTAGGACTGTCCCAGCCGTAATACCATCGGCGTCAGCGAAAACAGCTTGTTTTCATGGCGCATGTAGCCGAGGTGGGTTAAGGTGATCAGATAGCGCCGCGCCGCCGCCCGTGTCAGCCCGGTGCGCTCGGCCACTTCGGCAATGCTGAGGCGGCTGCGCTCCTGGTCAAAGGTGGCGATCACTTGCAGGCCCTTTTCCAGACCTGCCACCAGATCGCGCTGCGCTGGCTGGATGAGGTCGTCTTCAGTTTCCATGGCAAATAATTGGCAATTTGTGCGATATGCGCACATTTTGTGCGAATAGCGAATATAGCACGCATCCACCATCTTGTCCGGCACGGCGCTGATTCGTACCATCATCACAGCATTCACTAGAGGAGACTAGCTGTGAAATTCGACGCCATCGCCCCCGGCATTTATCCGGAACTGGTTTATCCCCCCTACAAATCGACCGTCCACCGCGGCCCCACCCAGCCGTTGCTGCGTGTTGACGCCCCGGTGCCGGTATCGCGGAACATTGCGCCGACATCGCGCATCCTGCTGCCAAACGACGCCGACCTGACCGCGCACGGCGAAGCCGCGCCGCTGGGCGAGAAAATCGTGGTCACCGGCCGCATCGTCGATGAAGACGGCAAACCGGTACGCAACTCGCTGCTGGAAGTCTGGCAGTGCAACGCCGCCGGCCGCTATCGCCACAAAAAGGACCAGCATGACGCGCCGCTGGACCCGAACTTCAACGGCTGGGGCAAGATGATGACCGACGATGACGGCCGCTATCGCCTCATCACCATCAAGCCAGGCCCTTACCCATGGGGCAACCACGACAAGGCATGGCGCCCGGCGCACATCCACTTCTCGCTGTTTGGCAATGTGTACGCACAGCGCCTGGTGACGCAGATGTACTTCCCCAATGATCCGCTGTTCGCCTACGATCCGATCTTCCAGAGCATTCCGGACCAAGCCGCGCGCCAGCGCCTGATCTCGCGCTTCAGCATCGAAGAAACCGTGAGCGACCAGATGCTGGGCTATGAATTCGACATTGTCCTGCGCGGACGCGACGCCACCCCATTCGGCATCTGAGGAGAACAGGCCATGAGCAATATCACTACTTCGCAAACCATCGGCCCGTTCTCGCACGAGGCGTGGAAATGGGCGACCGAAATGACGCCGGCCGCCGGCAGCATCACCGTCAGCGGCATCATCTACGACGGCGCCGGCGTGCCGATCAACGACGCGCAGATCGAATCCTGGCAGCCTGCCGCCGCCGATGCCGAAGCGGCAGCCGCGATTCCGGGCTTCCGCCGCGTCCCAAGCGGCGAGGATGGCGGCTTCCGCTTTCAGCTCACCAAGGTCGATCAGGCGCCGGGCGAGCCGCTGGCTTACATCACCGTATTCGCGCGCGGCCTGGTCAAGCACCAGTTCACGGCCGTGTTCCTGGCCGACGACGCAAGCCTGCCGCAGTCCGCTATACTGGACCAGGTGCCGGCTGCGCGCCGCGCCACGCTGCTGGCCGAACGCAATGCCGACGGCTCGTACCGCTGGGACATCCACATGCAGGGCGAACGCGAGACCGTGTTCTTCGACTATAAATAACTGGGATCCATGAGCGTATCAATATTCGATAGCTTCCTCACCAGCAGCGACATGATCGCGGTGTTTGACGACGCCGCGATCGTGCAGGCCATGCTGCGCTTCGAACAGGCGCTGGCACAGGCCCAGGCCGATGTCGGTCTGCTGCAGCAAGCCACCGCGCAAACCATTGCCGAGGCTTGCGACGTGCAGCGCTTTGACGTGCCGGCCTTGATTGTCGCCGGCCGGCGCGCGGGCAGCCTGGCGATCCCGCTGGTCAAGGAACTGAAGAAAATCGTCACTGCCGCCGATGCGCAAGCCGGCGGCAAAGTGCATTTTGGCGGCACCAGCCAGGATGTGATCGACACCGCCATGGTGCTGGCCACGCGCGAAGCCTTGCAGCTGCTGGACGATGGCCTGCATGACCTGACCGGCCAACTGCTGCAGCTGGCGGAACAGCATACCGGCACGCCGGTGCTGGCGCGCACCCTGATGCAGCCGGCGCAGATCACCACGCTGGGCTTCAAGTTTGCCGGCTGGCTGGCGCCGCTGGTGCGCGCGCGTACGCATCTGCGCGAGGCCGGCCGGCGCGCCTTGCAGCTGCAGCTGGGTGGCGCCGTCGGCACACTGGACGTAATGGGGGAACAGGGTCCCGCCGTGGTCGAGCGCATGGCCGCCATCCTTGGCCTGCGGGCGCCGGACGCCGCGTGGCACACGCAGCGCGACGAATGGGTACGATTGGGCCTGGAGGTGGCGCTGTTAAGCGGCGCGCTGGGCAAGATCGCCACCGATCTAAGCCTGATGGCGCAGGGTGAAATTGCAGAACTCTCGGAACCGTCCGGCGAAGGCCGCGGGGGTTCTTCTGCCATGGCGCACAAGCGCAATCCTGTATCGGCCATGATCGCGCTGGCCGCTGCTGCGCGCACGCCGCAGCACGGCGCCGCACTGCTGGCCGCCATGGGGCAGCAGCACGAACGTGGCCTCGGCAACTGGCAAGCGGAATTGGCCGAATGGCCGTCGCTATTCCTGAGCGCGCACGGCGCCTTGCAGGCGCTGAACGAAGCCATCGCCGGCCTGCAGATTGACAGCGGCCGCATGCTGCGCAACATTGGCGAGTTCAAGGAGCTGATGTATCCGGGCTCGGCCAGGGATGCGGTCGAAATCGCACGCCCAGCGCAACGCCTCGCTGAACAACAACTGCGCCAACTGCGCGCGGACATCACCCAACTTTCGACATCATCATGAGCTACGATCCTATCGACCACGATTTCGAACGCGGCCTGCACAACCGCCGCGCCATCCTGGGCGACGCCTGGGTAGAGCGCTCCCTCAACAACGCCAACAACTTCAATGCCGATTTCCAGAACCTGATCACGCGCTTTGCGTGGAACGAGATCTGGGGCCGTCCGGGCCTGGAGCAAAAGACCCGCCGCGCCATCGTCCTTGCCATCACCATCGCCCTTGGCCGCTGGGAAGAATTCGACCTGCACGTGCGCGCCGCGCTGCTGGGCGAGGAAGGCAACCGCTTGACGCCGGACGAACTGAAAGAAGTGCTGATCCAGTCGGCCATCTACGCCGGCGTACCGGCCGCAAACACCGCCTTCACGCACGCGCTGGCCATCCTGCGCGAAGTCGGGCCGCAAATCGGCTATGCGCTGGAGGCGCTGGCGCCGGCCGTCACCGCCCATCCCGGCATTGGGCGCGAAGGCCGCACCAGCAGTCTCCCTGCCCTGCACTACAGCGTGCGCGAACCACGCAACGGTAAAACGCCCCGCCGCACCGTGGTGCTGAGCCACGCGCTGGGCTGCGACCTGACCATGTGGGACCAACTGGCCAATCTGCTGTCGGAAGACAGCCGGGTAATCGCCTACGACCATCGCGGCCATGGCAGCTCGGACGCGCCGGAAGGTCCTTACAGCATGACCGATCTGGCCGATGATGCCGCACGTCTGCTGCGCGAGCTGGATTCGGGTCCGGTCACCTGGATAGGCTTGTCGATGGGCGGCATGGTCGGCCAGGAGCTGGCATTGCGCCATCCATCACTGGTCGCGGCGCTGGTACTGGCGAATACCACGTCGTCGTATCCGGCGGCTGCGCAGGCCATGTGGGAGCAGCGCATCGCCACAGTGCGCGAAGGTGGCCTGGCCGCGATTGCGGATGCCGTCATGGGCCGCTACTTCCATGATGGCTTCCGCGCCGAGCGCGTGGCGGCCGTGGAGCGCTTCCGCCGCCGTTTGCTGACCACCGGGCCGGAAGGCTATGTGGCCTGCTGCGCCGCGGTCGCTGGCGTCAACACCACTGCGCGTCTGCCGGGGATCAACGTGCCGGCCCTGGTGATTACCGGTGAACTGGATGCCGGCACACCGCCATCCATGGCAGAGGAACTGGCCAGGCACCTGCCGCGCGCGGAACTGCGTGTGATTCCGCAGGCGTCCCACATCAGTGCCATCGAACAGCCGGCGGCGTTCGCGGCACTGGTGCAGGAGTTCCTGGCGTCGGTTTAAAACGCGCCGACGTAGTTCTCAGCCAGCGCTGTCGCCAGCGCTGGCGAGCTGACGATGTTTTCCAATTCAGCGCGCTGCATCTCGCGCTCGAACGGCGTGGCGTCGGCAAAGGTGTGCAGCAGGCGCGTCATGGTCCATGAGAAGCATTCCGCGCGCCAGATGCGCTTCAATGCCGTTTCGCTGTAGGTCTGCAGCAGCGCTTCACTGCCGTTGCGGTAAAACTCCACCAGCCCGGCCGTCAGCACCTTCACATCCGACACCGCCAGGTTCAACCCCTTGGCGCCGGTCGGCGGCACAATGTGCGCGGCGTCGCCAGCGAGGAACAGGCGGCCGGCCTGCATCGGCGTCGACACAAAGCTGCGCATGCCAATGATCCCCTTCTGGAAAATCTTGCCTTCCTTGAGCCGCCAGCCGTCGTGGTTTTCCAGCCGCGCGTGCAGTTCGGCCCAGATGCGGTCATCCGACCAGTTATCGACTTTGTCGGCTGGATCGCACTGGAAGTACAGGCGCTGCACGGTCGGCGAACGGGTGCTGACCAGCGCAAAGCCCCGATCATGCTGGGCGTAGATCAATTCTTCCGACGATGGCGCGGATTCCACCAGAATACCGAACCAGCCGAATGGATAGATCTTCTGATAGTCCTGACGCGTGGCCTGATCCGGCATCGCAGGACGGGACACGCCGTGGTAGCCATCGCAACCAGCGATGAAATCGGCATCGATGCGCTGCGCTTCGCCGTTGTGGCGGAAGGTGACGAACGGCTTGCTGGTCGCCACGTCATGCAGCGCCACCTCGCTCACCTCGAACAGGATGGTGCCCTGTGCGGCAAGGCGTGCGGCCACCAGGTCTTTCAACACCTCGTGCTGAGGGTAGACGGTAATTGATTTGCCGGTCAGGCCATGCAGATCGATGCGATGACGCTTGCCGCCGAACGCCAGCTCAAAGCCGTGGTGCAGCGCGCCCTCCTTGCGCATGCGTTCACCGACGCCGGCTGCAGTCAGCACGTCCATGGTGCCCTGTTCCAGCACGCCGGCACGGATGGTGGCTTCGATATCGGCGCGCGAACGGGTTTCTAAAACGATGGAGGAAATCCCCTGCAAATGCAGCAAATGGGACAGCAAAAGGCCGGCAGGACCGGCGCCGATAATAGCGACCTGGGTACGCATGTTTTATCTCCGATGTGGTTTAGGTATGACGTCATCGTAGCGGCGTTAAGCTGCAAAAAACATGGATGAAAAACGCTAAAACTTGTACTATTTTGACAGACTATACTCCTGTTATCTGTCATGGCGACGCAAGAAATTCCCCAATTCGCACTCTACGGCGAGCAGACCCGCAATGCCGGCGCGGAGTTCGTGCACATAGAGCTGATCGAGACCCGCAGCCGGCTGTACGACTGGCACATCGGCAACCACACCCATCCTGGACTGTTTCAGGTACTTTTTCTACTCGGCGGTGAAGTGCGGGCCAGCATAGGCGACGCCGTGTGGCAGCGCAGCGGGCCTGTGGCCATCACCATCCATCCGTCGGTGGTGCATGGCTTTGATTTTGCGCCAGAAGCGCACGGCTATGTGCTGACGGTGGACCAGAATGTGATTTTCTCGGCGGCTCACGGCCAGGGGGATCTGTATTCGTCGTTATTTGTTCAGCCGCTGGCGCTCGACTTGAGTGGCATCCACCAGCGTCTGGTCGCACTATTGGAGAATCTGAGCATGGAAGCGGCATGGCCGGAATACGGCCACACGCTGATGCTGGAATGGCTGGCGCGCAGCGCCCTGCTGCTGCTGGTGCGCGCGCAGGCCGAAACGAAACTGGCGGACCAATCGGGCCGCAGCGATTTTGAATTATTCAGCCGCTTTCGCGCCGAAGTGGAACAGCACTACAAGGAACAATGGCAAGTCGGCCAGTACGCCGAAGTACTGCGCGTGACGCCAACGCGGCTGAATCGCCTGTGCCTCAAACTCTCCGGCAAATCCGCCTTCGACCTGACCCAGGACAGGCTGATGCTGGAAGCCTGCCGCAAGCTGACCTATCTGCCGGCCAGCATTGCGAGCATCGCCTATGAACTGGGCTTCCAGGACCCGGCCTACTTCAGCCGCCTGTTCAAAAAGCGCATGGGCAGGACGCCCAAGGACTTCCGGCGTTAGTCATCAAGGGATTTTGATCCACGCGCCGCCGGCCAGGGAGGAAGCCTGTACGGCTTCGATGAACTCCACGCCGCGCACGCCATCGGCAATGGTAGGAAACTGTGCCGCGCCCGGGTCACTACCGTCACGCCGCGCCAACAGGTGGCAAGCGATTTCGCTGTACAGTGCACCGAACGCATCGATGTATCCCTCAGGATGGCCGGCCGGTACGCGGCTGGTGCGAGCACCGGCCGCATTCATGGCGGCGCTGCCGCGTGTGATAATGCGCGTCGGCTCACCCAGCGCTGTCCATTTCAATTCATTGGGTTGTTCCTGCGCCCACTCGATGCCGCCTGCACTACCAACTATACGAATGCGCAATTCGTTGGTGCAGCCCACCGCCACCTGGCTGGCCCACAGCAGGCCGCGCGCACCGCCTTCATAGCGCAGCATGACTTGAACATCGTCATCGATGGCGCGCCCCGGTACAAAGGAGCTCAGTTGCGCCGCCACCGATTCAAGCCTCAAGCCGGTGATGAAGTCGGCCAAGTGCCAGGCATGCGAGCCGATATCGCCAATCGCACCGCCGCCCGATTTAGCAGGATCGGTACGCCATGCTGCCTGTTTATGCCCATCCTGCTCCAAGGGCGCGGCCAGCCAGTCCTGTGCGTACTGCACCTGCACCACGCGGATCTTGCCGAGCGCTCCTTCGCGCACCATCTGCTGCGCGTGACGCACCAGCGGATAGGCGGAGTAGTTGTGCGTGACCGCGAACAGCAAGCCGCGTTCTTCGGCCAGCACCTGCAGCATGCGCGCATCGTCGCTGGAGGTCGTCACCGGCTTGTCACAGATGACGTTGATGCCTGCCTCCAGAAAGGCGCGCGCCACTGGGGCATGCATATGGTTGGGCGTGACAATGACCACGGCCTCGATGCCATCCGCGCGCGAGGCTTCGGCCGGCGCCATTTGGCGGTAGTCGTCATAGATACGCGACGAGTCCATTCCCAGCGCCAGACCGGAGCGCCGCGCCGCTTCGGCGCTGGACGACAATGCACCGGCCAACAGTTCGTAGCGGTCATCCAGGCGTGCGGCATGGCGATGCACGGCGCCGATAAAAGCGCCCTCGCCGCCGCCCACCATACCCAACCGGATGCGGCCGGGGAAAATCTTGGGCTGTTCCATCTTTTCTCCTCAAATGATAGCCGAAGTATACGTGCTGCTGCAGATGGCGCCAATGCGTGGCGGTTTCAGGACGACAGCCGCCGGGCGATAGCAATCAGCCGTGGCCGGACCTCATCCAGCAGGAAGGCCGGGGTTACGCTGGACGCAGGGCCGCCGCAGTTGATCGACATGCGCTGATCGCTTCCGACCGGCATAAAACTGACCGCGATGCCATTGATGTCCTGCTGCCATTCACCAAACGAGGTGGCGCAGCCATACTGCTGCTGATCGCGCAGGGCGCGCTCAACACCCTGCTGCATGCTCTGATAGACCAGATCATCCAGCTCGCGGCTGCGCTGGAGGATCTCCAGCCGCTCCTGCTCCGCAGCACCCGCCAGATAAGCGCGTCCGATCGCCGATGCCGCCAATTGCAGCCGCGTGCCCACCTGCAACGACAGCACCAACGCCGCGGAACCGCGGCACACATCGACGTAAATCATGGACAGCCGGTCGCGCACCGCGATGGCGACCGTGGTGCCGGTGGCGTCAGCCAGTTCCTGCATCATCGGCCGCGCCATCTCGCGGATGTCCAGACCTTGCAGCATGGTGCTGCCAAGCCGCAGCGTTGCCGTGCCCAGCGCATACTTGCCGTTGCCGTCCTGGGTCAGGTAACCCAGCCGGGTCAGCGTGTAGGTAAAGCGCGTGACGGTCGATTTCGGCAGCTTGCAGCGCTCGGCAATCTGCTGGTTGCTCAGGCCATGATCGGTCACGCGAAAACAGGCCAGTACCTCCAACCCGCGCGCCAGCGCAGTGATGAAATAACGCTCTTCCAGTTGGCTGTCCATGCCTGCTCCCTGTTGTAAAAAAACCATTTGCCGCGCGTTTGAAAATGCCGTACGCTCGTGCTATTCCATTTTACACAACAGAGTTTCGCAGAGCAAAACTACTCAATAATAATGGAGACACCTTGGAACTATTCCTGCAACAAGTCCTGAACGGACTCACGCTGGGCGGCGTCTATTGCCTGGTCGCGCTGGGGCTGACACTGGTCTACGGCATCCTGCAAGTGCCCAACTTTGCGCACGGCGCCTTCTACATGGCCGGTGCCTACGTCGCCTTCTTCCTGATCGAGCGCATGGGATTCCACTACTGGCTGGCGATGGCCGGCGCGGCCACGGCGGTGGCGCTGATCTCCGTGCTGTCCGAGCGGCTGGTGTTTCATCCACTGCGCAATGCGCCCTACCTGCACCACATGATCGCCTCGATCGGCATCCTGCTGTTTCTTGAAGCCGGCACGCAAGCGCTGTGGGGCGCGGACTTTCACCGCATGTCCACGCCCTACGCGCAAATCCTCAGCATTGCGGACCTGACCCTGCCGGCGCAGCGCCTGCTGATCATTGTGGCGGCCTTCGTGCTGGTGGCGATGCTGCAATGGTTCCTCAAATACACCATCACCGGCGCCACCATCGTGGCGATGGCCCAGAACCGCGAAGGCGCGGCGCTGGTCGGCATCGACGCCAACCGCGTGGCGATGCTGACCTTTGCCATTGCCGGTGCGCTGGCCGCCATGGCGGCGGTGCTGTACGCGCCGATCAACCTGGTGTATTCCTCCATGGGCCATCTGGTGATCACCAAGGCGTTCGTGATTATCGTGCTGGGTGGCATGGGCAGCGTGCCCGGCGCGATTGCGGGCGGGCTGATCATCGGCTTTGCCGAAGCCTTCGGCGCCTTCTACATCTCCACCGATTACAAGGACATCATCGCCTTCGTGCTGCTGGTGCTGATCCTGTCGCTCAAGCCGCAAGGCCTGTTCCAGAAAGGGGTGCATTAATGCGTCATCGCGCCAAACTGGGCTGGAGCGCCCTGCTGTTGCTGGGGCTGGCCTTCCCCTTCGTCGCCGCCGACGACTACCAGTTGACCGTGATGTCGACCGCCTACATTTATGCCATCGCCACCGTGGGCCTGAACCTGATCACCGGCTACACCGGCCAGTTCAACCTCGCGCACAGCGGTTTCATGGCGGTGGGCGCGTACACCGTAGGCATCCTGACCGTCGATTATCAGGTGTCGTTCTGGTTGGCGTTTGCCTTGTCAGGGCTGGCGGCGGCGGGCCTGGGCTTCTTTGTCGGGCTGGTGTCGCTGCGGCTGAAGACCCACTATTTTTCCATCTTCACCATGTGCGTCGGTTACATCATGTATCTGCTGATCGAGAAATGGGAAAGCCTGACCCACGGCGCCGGCGGCATCGTCGGCATCCCTGCCCCCGAATCGTTTGCAGGCCTGGATTTCTCGGAGCCGCGCACGCAATACTATCTGGTGCTGGTGTTTCTGGCGGCCAGCATGTGGCTGATGCATCGTATCATCGCCTCGCTGCTGGGCCGCACCTTCATGGCGATCCGCAACGGCGACGAGCTGGCGCAGGCGCTGGGCATCAACCTGATGCGCAACAAGCTGCTGGCCTTCATGCTGTCGGTCTTCTTCGCCGGGCTGGCCGGCGGGCTGTACGCCGGTTATGTGCGCTTTCTCGGCCCCGACATCGCGCGCATCGAGCAGACCTTCGACATGACCATGTACATGCTGGTCGGCGGCATCGGCACCATGCTCGGCCCGCTGCTGGGCGCGATCGGCATGCCCTGGCTGACGCAGCAGCTGCAATTCCTGCAGGACTACCGCTTTGTGGTGTTCGGTCCGCTGCTGGTGGTGCTGGTGATCTTCCTGCCGCGTGGCGTCGTCGGGACATGGATGGCGTGGCGCCGGCGCAAGGCGCCGCTCAGCAAGGCCGCACCGGCGGCGCGCGTCGCCGGCGTCAAGGAGGTCAGCCGTGCTTGAATTGACTTCCCTGACGCGCCGCTTCGGCGGCCTCACCGCTGTGCACGACGTCAGCGCACAGTTCGCGCGCGGCACCATCAACGCCATCATCGGCCCCAACGGCGCCGGCAAGACCACGTTCTTCAACCTGGTCAGCGGCGCATTGCGGCCCAGCGCCGGACGCATCCTGCTGGACGGACGCGACGTCACCGGCCTGCGCGCCGATCAGATGGCACGGCTGGGCGTGGCCCGCACCTTCCAGAGCACCACGCTGTTCGACAACGCCAGCGTGCTGGATAACCTGATCGTCGGCCACCGCCTGCGCACCCGCTCCACGCTGCTGGACGTGGTACTGGGCACGCGCCGCTTGCGCGAGGAGGAAGCCGCCTGCCGCCGCAAGGCGCGCGAGGCGCTCGACTTTGTCGGCCTGTCGCATCTGGAAGCGCGGCTGGCCGGCGACATCTCGCAGGAAGAGCGCAAGCGCGTGGCGTTTGCGCTGGCGCTGACCACCGATCCGGCACTGTTGCTGCTGGACGAACCGGCCGGCGGCGTCAATCCCGAGGAAACCGCAGGACTGGCCGATTTGATCCGCAAGATGAAAGCCGCCGGCCTGACCATCTGTCTGGTGGAGCACAAAATGGACATGATCATGCGCCTGGCCGATCGCATTCTGGTGCTGAACCACGGCGAAAAAATCGCCGAAGGCACGCCGGCCGAAGTACGCGCCAATCCGCTGGTGATCGAAGCCTATCTGGGGAGCGAACATGCTCAGGCTTGACAAGGTATCGCTGTCCTACAGCAGCTTCCAGGCCCTGCACGCGATCGATCTGCATGCGGCGGAAGGCGAACTGGTGGTGCTGCTCGGTGCCAATGGCGCCGGCAAGAGTTCCATCTTCAATGCCATCAGCGGCTTGCGGCGCGCCGGCGCCGGCAGCATCCGCTTCCAGGGACGTGAGCTGGTCGGACGCAAGCCATCGCAAGTCGTTGCCGACGGTCTGGTGCATTGTCCTGAGGGACGCAAGCTGTTTCCCGGTATGTCGGTGCTGAAAAACCTGACGCTGGGCGGCTACGTCCACCGCCGCGACAGCAAAGGCAGCCAGCGCATCCTCGACGAGGTGTTCGAGCTGTTCCCCATCCTGCATGAGAAAAAGGACAGCCCGGCCGGTTCGCTGTCCGGCGGCCAGCAGCAAATGGTGGCGATCGGACGCGCGCTGATGGGCCGGCCCAGGGCATTGCTGCTGGACGAACCATCGCTCGGGCTGGCGCCGCTGGTGGTGCGGCAGATGTTCGAAATCATCCGGCGCATCAACCAGGCCGGCACCACCGTGCTGCTGGCCGAACAGAATGCCTACGCGGCGCTCAACATCGCCAGCCGCGCCTACGTCATCGAACAGGGAAAAATCGTACTGGAAGGGAGTCGTGAAGACTTGCTCGGCAATGAGCAAGTGCGCAAGGCCTATATCGGCGCTTAGATCTACAAACAAGGAGACCACCATGCAGCATGTCAACCGCTTCAAGCTGGCCGCGCTCGCGCTGAGCCTGGCCGTCACCGGCGCCTACGCGCAGGACACCATCAAAATCGGCTTTTCCGGCCCGCTGAGCGGCGGTGCTGCGCTGTACGGCAAGAACGTGTTAAGCGGCATGCAGATGGCCGCCGATGAAATCAACGCCAAGCCGGTCGATATCGCCGGCAAGCGCTACAAGGTGGAAATCGTCGCGCTGGACGACAAGTACAACCCGGCGGAGACCGGCATCAACCTGCAGCGGCTGGTGCAACAGCACAAGAGCGCCGCCGTGCTGGTGCCCCATTCGGGCGGCGTGTTCGCGGCGCAGGCCGCCAACGAGAAATTGAAAGTCCTGCTGCTGGCCTATACCAGCCTGCCCGCTGCGACCGAGCGCGGCAACAAGCTGACCGTGCGCATTCCGCCGGACTTCACCGCCTACATCGCGCCCTTCATCAAGGCCTCGATGAGCAAGTACGGCAAAAACGTGGCGCTGGCGCAGGCCGACCATGATTACGCCAAAGCGTGGTCGGCGGCGTTCAAGCCCGCATGGGAAGCGGCCGGCGGCAAGGTGGTGGCGGACAATCCCATGTCCTACAACAAGGCGGCCGACTTTTACAGCGGCGTCTCGCGCGTGATCCAGGCCAGGCCCGACGTGCTGTTCATCGGCGGCGCTTCCGAGCCGACCGCGCTGGTGGCCAAGCAGGCGCGCGAACTGGGCTTCAAGGGCGCGTTCATCGTGCTGGATCAGGCCAAGCTGGATGAGATGGCCAAGGTCACCGGTGGCTACGCCGCGCTGGAAGGCGCGGTGGGCGTGATGCCGATGAGCGGCGACGACCGCCCCGAAGCCAGCGCCTTCACCGCCCGCTTCCGCAAGGCCAACGAGGGCAAAGACCCGAGCAGCGAAGTGGCCTTGAACTATTCTGCGGTGCACGCCACCATCGCCGCCATGAAACTGGCCGGCACGGTCAGCGACGCCGCGGCGATCCGCGCCAGGATGGATCAGGCGTTCCGCACCCTGCCGGCGCAATACAACCCGACCAGCGTCGAGGGTCTGGACCACAACGGCGGCGCCATCGTCAACGCGCTGGTGGCAACGGTCGAAAACGGCAAGCTCAAAGGTCAACTGCTGCGCGCGGCCAACGCGCAGTAAGCATCAGGGCTGCAGCAAGGCGTCGCGCAGGAGACTGGGCACCAGCCCGGTCCAGCGCTTGAAGGAGCGGCGGAAGTTGGTGGCGTCGTGGAAGCCGAGGTAATGCGCCACCGCTTCGTTGTCGTAGCCGCGCATCTGGAACAAGTGCATGGCGACATGGGCGCGCACCTGGTCCAGTTCGGCCTGGAAGTGGCTGCCGTGGCGCGCCAGATGGCGTTTCAGCGTCGCCGGGCTGATGCCGAAGGCGGCGGCGCTGCCTTCCAGCGTCGGGCTGAGGCGAATATTTTCCAGCAGGTAGTCATACATGGCCGTGAGCAGGCTGGGCGTCAATGCCGCCGCATGGGCGTCCGCATCCTGCAGTGCGACCGAGGCCGCCATGGCATTGCCGCGCGGCCAGGCGCGGTCCAGCCACGCGGGATCGATCAGCATCGCATCCAGATGGCAGTTGAAGCGCAGGTCGCTGCCGAGATGCACTTCGTGCTGCTCCACATGCGCCGGCGCGCTGCGGTTGATACAGTAACGCCAGGGCAAGCGCTCGCCGCTCAGCCAGCGGCACATGGCGGTGACAGCGGTCAGGTGCATTTCCACCAGCGCCGGCAGCTGGCTCGGCGCGCCAAAGCTGTCGCTCCAGTACAGCACGGCCAGGCCGCCCTCTTCAATCAGGCGCGGCGTCAATAATGGACACAGGCGGCCGTGGCCTTTGCACAGGATTTCCAGCGCCTGCCGCAGGTTTTGCGCCTGCAACAGTGCATGACTGAGGGCGCCGTAGTGGCCCGGCAGCATTTGCTGGCCCAGCATGAAGCTGCTGTCCGGGCTATCGAGCGCACGCAGGGTGTTGGCCAGCAGTTGCAGATATTCAGACGGCGTCAGCATGCAGTCGGCCGCGGGCAAGTCCCAATCCTTCAGGCCGGTGCCGCGCAGCAGCTGCGTGCCTTCGCGGTCCAGCTCGCGGCTGCACGCGTAGTCCAGCACCAGCGCCGGCTGATGCCGGGCCGGGATGTAGCGGTCGCCGTTCTGACGGTATGCGATCACGCCGCTGCCGTCCCGGCCGCCTTCGCCTGCGCTTGCAGCGCAAGTTCACGGCTCAGATGGGCCAGTAATGCATCGGGAGGCGCGCTGGCGTCGGCGCAGGCGTGACGCAGGCTGATGGGGACGCGGCCGTCCTTGGCGTGGTGGCGCATCTGACCGACCATGGCCACCAGATGCCAGGCCAGGGCGTCGGCCTGGGCGGCGGTGGCATCGGGCATCAGCAGCGCAAAGCGGTCGCCGGCGTAGCGGCACAGCAGGTCGTCGTTGCGCAGATTGAGCAGCAGCATGTGGCCGACGGCCTGCAGCACGCGGTCGCCTTCGCGCTGGCCGAATTCGCGGTTAATCAAGTGGAAGCCGTCGATGTCGAGCAGCACCAGCGCGCACGGCTGGCCGGGGCGGTGCGTTTGTTCGTGGCGGATCTGGCGCCGCAGGTAATCGGCGTTGGCCAGCTGGGTGATGCGGTCGAAGGCGCGGTGTTCGCGGAACAGGCGTTCACGCTTTTGCAGATGCTCGTTGAGGCGGAATTGCTCGTGGCGCCAGTAGTACATGCCGCAGGTGACGCACAGCATGCCCAGCGGGACCAGCGCTTCCAGCCAGTGATCCCAGCGCGCGGTTTTGCTGATGGCGAAGAATTCGTCGAGGCAGTCGGCAAAGGAGCCGATCATGATCATGGCCAGGCCGCCAGCCAGCAGCCGCGTGACCAGGCCGCCGGGTCGGCTGCTCAGGGTGAACAGCACCCAGATGCCGGCCATGACGGCGGTGCCGCCCTCGCTGATGATGTCGGTCCATTTCCAGACGGTGAAGGGCTTGGCGATGCCAAGCGTGGCGTACAGGCCCACGCATAGCAGGAGTGCGAGGCCGGAGGCGATCAGGGTGTAACGGTGTAGTTGCAGCATGAATGGGCAATGGACGTGATGTGTGCAGCGGCAGCTTAGCGGCTGTTTGTGACGTGGATGTGACAAATGACGGCATTCGCGGCCATGTGACGGCGCCGCAACGACAGGTCAAATCAGCTCACCCCCGTCATTCCAGCGAAAGCGGACGCTCCGCTTTCGCTGGAATGACGGGGCGGGGCCGCAGGTCATTCAAGCTCATTTCCCTTCCGCAGCGGCCACTTCCAGCCAGCCGCGCCCTCCCCTGTCACGCAACTGAAACATTGGCTACCTATCATCCGCCCCGTTCTCCCATCCACAGACGGTAACCAATGAAAACCACACACAAACACACCGCGCCGCGCCTGTCGGCTTTGACCATCGGCGTGCTGGCCATGCTGGCTGCCACCGCCCAGGCCGCTGACTCCGCCGATCTGGCCGCCGCCGCCAACAGCGTGGTGGTCAGCGGCCAGCGCGCCAGCCTGCGCAACGCCATCGCCGCCCAGGAAAAAGCCGACAACATCGTCAGTGTCGTCAGCAGCGACGACATCGGCGGCCTGCCGGACAAGAATGCCGCCGAAGCCCTGGCCCGCCTGCCAGGCGTGGCCGTGCAGCGCGACCAGGGCGAAGGCCGCTATGTCAGCGTGCGCGGCCTCGGCCCCGACCTGAACGCCGTCACCATCAACGGCGCGCTGGTGCCGTCGCCGGAATCCGGCCGCCGCGCGGTGGCGCTGGATGTGCTCCCGGCCGGCCTGATCCGCTCACTGGAAGTCAGCAAAACCCTCACGCCCGACCACGACGCCAACTCGCTGGGCGGCACCGTCGAAGTCAAAACCCTGACCGGCTTCGACCTGCCGGGCAAGCTGCTGTCGGCCACCGTCGGCGCCAGCCGCGACCAGAACATCGGCAAAACCAGCCCGAGCGGCAGCATACTGTTTGCCGACCGCTTCCTGAACGGCAAACTGGGCGTCGCCGGCGGCCTGAGCTACGAAAAGCGTGAATTCGGCTCCGACAACGTCGAAACCGGCGGCGCCTGGGAAGACGGCAAACTGGCCGGCGTCGAATTGCGCGATTACCTGCCCACCCGCGAACGCCGCGCCGCGGCCCTGAATCTGGACTACCACCCGGACAACGCCAGCAAATACTTCCTGCGCAGCTTCATCAGCGACTTCAGCGACGACGAAGTGCGCGACCGCCTGACCATCAGCAACATCGCCGGCGGCTCGCTGGCCGAGGGCCAGACCGCCGCTGCCCGCGGCGAACGCCGCCTGCGCCAGCGTAAGTACACCCAGACCATCAAATCGGTCCAACTCGGCACCGAGCAGAAATGGAACCAGTGGAAGCTGGACCTGAACGGTGGTTTCAGCCGCTCCTCCGACGACGCGCCGGAATCGATCAACGACGCCCGCTTCCGCGGCAGCAAGGACTTCGCCGGCGTTGGCTTTTCCGGCACCGAGATCCCGCGCCTGACCGGCCCGGACAGCCTGTACAATGCCGCCAGCTACAAGCTCAACTCCATCGCGCTCAAGCAAAGCTACGCCAAGGACAAGGAACACCATCTGCAATTCGACCTGGCGCGCAAGTTTGAACTGAGCGAAGGCAGCTCGACGCTGAAATTCGGCGCCAAGAGCAGCCGCCGCGAAAAAACCAACGACACCGAAGCCTGGTCCTACAGCAGCAAGCAAATCGGCAGCGCCAGCACCGCCATGGCCGACTACGTCACCACCGGCCAGCTGGACTACAAACTGGGCCGCATCGGCAACGCCATCAACCCGGCGGCCATCCGCAGCCTGGTCGCCGGCCTGAGCCGCACCAACGCCCGCGTCCTGGCCGACTCCACCATCGATGACTACCGCCTGAAGGAAGATATCGATGCCGCCTACCTGCAAAACAGCGTCGACCTCGACACCTGGCACGTGCTGACCGGCGTGCGCGCCGAGCGCACCCGCTTCGACGCCACCGGTGCCCGGGTGGACGAGGAAGCCGGCACCATCGGCGCCGTCCATCGCGACCGTTCGTACACCAACTGGCTGCCGGCCTTGCAAACGCGTTACGACGTCGACGCCAAGACCAGCGTGCGCGCCGCCTGGACCCACTCGGTGGTGCGCGCCAACTTTGACCAGCTGGCGCCCGGCATCAGCCAGGCCAGCGACACCGAAGCCACCATCGGTAATCCGGACCTGGCGCCGCTCAAATCGACCAACCTCGACCTCGGCATCGAGCGCATCCTGGGCGACGACGGCGCCATCTCGGCCTATGTGTTCCACAAGGACATCAAGAACTTTACCTACACCACCAACCTGGCGGGCAGCGGCCCGTGGGCCAGCTACAGCTCGGCCATCACCTATGCCAATGGCGACAAGGCCAGCGTGAAAGGCATGGAACTGTCCTACAACCAGCCGCTGCGCATGCTGCCATCGCCGTTCAACCGCTTCATCATCGGCGCCAACGGCAGCCTGACGCGTTCGGACGCCAACGTGGCCCGCTACGATACCGATGCCAAGCGCATGCGTTCGCGCAGCATCAGCCTGCCGGGCCAGTCGGACCGCGTGCTGAACCTGATGCTGGGCTACGAACAAGGCCCGCTGAGCGCGCGCCTGGCGGTCAACTACAAGTCGGACTACCTGCTGGAAATGGGCGACGATATTCTCGACGCCCAACAGGACCGCATCGTCGATGCGCAGAAGCAGGTGGACTTCTCGGCATCCTACCAGTTAAGCAAGCAGATCCAGCTGAACTTTGAAGCGGCCAACCTGAACAACGAGAAGTACTATGTCTACCTTGGCGGCAAAGCCTATAACGCGCAGTACGAACAATACGGCCGCACCTACAAACTCAGCCTGAAAGTAAGCCTGTTCTGATGAAAAAGATTTATACGATTTTATCTGGCGCCCTGCTGAGCTGCAGCGCGCTGGCCCACGCCGCCGCGCCCCTGCCCGGCCTGGCGGCCAAAGCCAGCGAACTGGCGGCGCTGCCGGATGGCGGCCGGCTCAGCATCGACAAACACGGTCTGCATCTGCTGGATGCGGCCGGCAAGGAGCGCGCGCTGCTGAAAGTGCGCGCCAAGCATCTGGACCTGCGCCCGCAAGGCAATGGCGCGATCGCGGTAGTCATGGACGCCAATGCCGAGCAGGTGGTGCCGGTGCTGGTGGACTGGCGGACTGGTGCGTTGACGGCGCAGAAGCCGTTCCCGGCGCCGCCGTTCGGCATCGAGGCGGCCTGCCTGTATCGTGATGCGCAGCAGATCGACCACCTGTTCGTGGTCGGCAAGGACGGTCAGGCCGAGCAGTGGCTGATGCAGGGTGAGCAGCGTCTGCTGGTGCGCAAGCTGGCCCTGCCGCCACACACCAAACACTGCCGCGCGGATGATGCCGCCCACCAGTTGCTGGTCAACGAAAGCAAGATCGGCGTGTGGGCCTACAACGCCGAGGCCGAAGGCGTGCCCGAGCGCAAACTGCTGAAACGCAGCGCCGAAAGCGAGCGCAAGGGTGAAGCCGTGGTGCGGCCGTGGCCCGTCCCGGCCAGCGGCACAGCGGCCATCCCCGCGGGTGCGACGGCGGCGGCAGCATCGGCCGCCGGCGCGGCCACGGCCAGCGGCACGGCGGCCCGCGCCGGAGCCACTGCGGCCGGCGGCAAGGCCATCGTGATGCCGCGCGGGCAAACGGAGCCGGTCGCGCGCACCGGCGATGCGGCGGACGATCCCGCCATCTGGCGCAACCCGGCCGATCCGGCCGGCGCCCGCATCCTCGGCACCAACAAAAAGCAAGGCCTGCTGGTCTACGACCTGAACGGCAAACAACTGCAACTGCTGGAAGTCGGCCGCCTGAACAACGTCGATGTGCGCCAGGACGTCATGCTTGGCGGACGCAAGCTCGACGTTGCCGTCGCCACCCAGCGCGACGACAACAGCGTCATGCTGTTCACCATCGACGCCAACGGCACGGTGGCCACCGCCGGCGCTTTCGCCACCGGCCTGGACGACATCTACGGCATGTGCCTCTACCGCCCTCAGGACGGCGGTCTGGAAGCCTTCATCAATGACAAAGATGGCAGCTTCCTGCAGTACCGCATCGACAGCGACGGCGCCGCCCTGTCCGGCAAACTGCTGCGCCGCTTCAAGGTCGGCAGCCAGCCGGAAGGCTGTGTGGTCGACGACCGCAACCACCGCCTGTTCCTGGGCGAGGAAAAACGCGGCGTCTGGACCGTCTCGGCGCGCGGCGACGCCCCGGCAAAGCTGAGCATGGTGATCGCGGTCGGCCCGCAACTGGCGGCCGACGTCGAGGGCATGGGTCTGTACCACGGCGCCAGCCACGACTACCTGATCGTCTCCAGCCAGGGCGACAACAGCTACCTCGTGCTGGACGCCCAGGCGCCATATAAAGTACGCGGCAGCTTCCGCGTCGGCTTCAACATCGCGGCCGGCATCGACGGCACCTCGGAAACCGACGGCCTGGAAGTCAGCTCCGCCAACTTCGGCGGCCCGTACGGCAAAGGTATGCTGGTGATTCAGGACGGCTACAAACGGCTGCCGGACGGCCCGCAGAATTTCAAGTATGTGGCCTGGGAAGATGTCGCCAAAGCACTCAAGCTCGACTAAAACGGCGCCGGCGGATTATTGAGGTATCATAATGCCCATTGCACAATATTGCCATGAGACATACCACTCCCATCCGCCGCGCAGTTCTCGCCTGCACGCTGGCTGCCGCCGGGCACGCCGGTGCGGCCGATGGCGCCGCGCCGCCGTCTTACGCGCCTGACTACTTCGCCCAATTCCAGGCGGTGAGCGCGATGGAGATGGTGAACAAGCTGCCCGGCTTTGTGTTCGAAGGCGGCAACGTCGGGCGCGGTATCGCCGGCAATGTGCTGATCAACGGCAAACGCCCTACGTCCAAGACCGAACCGCTGAACGACGTGCTGGGCCGCATTCCCACCGCCGCCGTGGATCGCATCGAAGTCATCAACAGCGGCGCGGGCGGCATCGACATGCAAGGCTACGCCACCGTCGCCAACGTCCTGCTCAAGCCGATGGATCTGGTGTCGGCCAGTACCACCGCCTCCAGCACCGTCATGCCGGACGGCAGTCTGGAACCTTCGGTCGATGGCAATTACAGCCTGAAACGCGGCGACAAAAGCATCAACGTGTCGCTGGCATGGCGGCGCTCACCGGATACCGGCCAGGGCCACGGCACCCGCACCACCAGCTATGCCGATGGCGGTCCCGATGCCGAACTGACCCTGGACGGCGCCGGCATCAACGAAAACAAGACGGTCAAGCTCAACTACGGTCAGGACCTGCTGGACGGCCAATTGACCTGGAACGGTGCTTACAATCCCTGGACCTACCAGTCGCAGCAGGCCCAGGTCCACACCGACAGCGGCAGCTATGCGCAGGCCAGCAACGACAACGCCGGCCGCACGCGTGAACAAGGCCTGGCCTACACGCGCGACCTGGCCCATGGCGCCAGCCTCGACCTCAAGCTGCAATATCGCAGCGCCGAAGTCACGGCCAACTCGACCTACACCTCCGGCAGCAGCACCTCGCATGCGCTGACCACCACCAGCGCCAGCGAGCAAATCGTCGCCGGCCAACTGACCTGGCCGGCATCGGACCATGTGGTGATCCGCGGCGGCATCGAGCGCGCCGTCAACAGCAACGACAACACCAACCGCTACCAGGCCAACGACCAGGCCGCCGCCGTGCCGGGCGTGGGTGCCTGGGTGCAGGAATCGCGTGTCGAAGGCCAGCTGTCTTCGGCGTGGCAGGTCGACCATACGCTCAGCGCCGAGGCCGGCCTGAAAATCGAACACTCCAGCCTGAACACCAGCGCAAACCAGCAGGAAGGCCGCTCCTACGTGTATCCCAAGCCGCGCCTGCGGTTGTCGCTGTCGCCCTCGTCGGCGCTGCAACTGCGGCTGCGCATGGAGCGCGAAGTCAGCCAGATCAATTTCTACGATGCCGCCGGCTACTTTGGCATGGGCGACAAATCGCTGCGCGCCGATTACCCGGACCTGGTGCCGGCCAAAACCTGGCTGTGCGAAGGCGCGCTGGAGTACCGCTTCTGGGAACGCGGCGCGGCCGTGCTCAGCTACACGCAGGCGCACATCAGCGATGTGATCGACCGCATGCCGATCCGCACCGCCACCGCCACCGTGGATGCTGCCGGCAACATCGGCGACGCCAGCACCGACAGCGTCACCGGCATGCTCAACCTGCCGACCGACAGCTGGGCGCTGCCGCAAGGGCTGCTCAAGCTGTCCACCACCTGGCGCTCGTCATCGGTGACCGATCCCACCACGCTGACCGCGCGCCGCCTGTCCGGCGAGCAGCCACTGGCGTGGCGGGTCGAATTCTCGCAAGACTTGCCGGCCCAGCGCACTGCCTGGGGCGTCTCGGTCGACAACGGCTGGAGCAACGACAGCTGGCAAGTGGGTGAGCGCGACAGCAGCAGCGGCAGCGGCTGGGCGCGCGCCTTCATCAATTACCGTCCCAGCTCAAACACCATGCTGACGCTGGAACTGAACAACCTGGCCAGCCGCACCACCACCTACGACCGCGTGCACTACACCGGCAATGACCGGTTTGCCAGCAATGTCGACTTCGTTGAGCACAACATCAACCGCACCCAACCGTACGCCATGCTGCGTCTGCGCCGCGACTGGTAGTTGCGCCATTTTGTTGTTCTTGTGCAAAAATGATACTTTGTGGAATTAGTTGACAGTTAAATCTGTTAGGATACAGACCACATTTTGTCAACTTTGCACAGGACAACCCATGCACGGCCAAGAAACCGTTCTTGAAGACGGCAAGCCCATCGTCACCACCAGTGACCTCAAGGGCCGCCTCACCTACGTCAACTCCACGTTCACCGAAGCCAGCGGGTATGCCGACGAAGAACTGGCCGGGCGGCTGCAAAACTCCCTGTATCACCCCGACATGCCGCCGGAAGTCGACGCCGACATGTGGCGCACCGTGCTGTCCGGCGAGCCGTGGCGCGGGCTGGTCAAGTACGCCGGCAAGCATGGCGGCTATTTCTGGTGCATCGCCAACGTCACGCCAGTGATGGAAGGCGGCAGCACCACCGGCTTCATGTCGGTCTGCACCAAGCCCAAGCGCCAGCAAATTGACGAGGCCGAGCAGCTGTACCGCAGCCTCAAAAGCGGCAACCCGGACGGCATCCGCATCGTGCGCGGTACAGCCGCCGCGCGTGGCTGGCGCAAGCTGGCCCACGCCCTGCGCGACATCACCCTGGCGCAGCGCCTGAGCCTGTGCTTTGGCAGCATCATCCTGCTGGGTTTGTCCATGGCATGCCATGGCTTGCTGGACTATTCTGACGCCACCCTGATTACGCAAGCGCTGCTGATGGTGGCGCTGGCCCTGTACTGCTGGCGCAACCTGCACGTGGCCATCGTCGGCCCGATCCAGGCCAGCATCAAGGCCACCCGCATCCTGGCCGGCGGCGACCTGACCACCCGCATGGCGGTCGATCGTCATGACGAGCTGGGGCAGCTGCAGGCGTTCGTGCGCCAGCTGAACCTCAACCTGGCCTCGATCCTGGTCGACATCCGCGGCAACTTCAGCCTGACGCGCAGCACCACCACCCAAGTGCGCGCGGCCAACACCGACCTGTCGGCGCGCACCGAGGCGCAGGCGTCGAGCCTGGAGCAGACCTCGGCCAACATGGGCCAGATCACCGGCATGGTCACCCAGACCGCCGACAACGTCACCACGGCCAGCGGCGTCGCCAGCGAAGCGACCGCGCTGGCTGAGCGCACCGGCGTGGCGGTGGCGCAGGTGGTATCGGCGATGAACGACATCAGCGCCTCCTCGCGCAAAATCGTCGACATCATCGGCCTGATTGACGGCATCGCCTTCCAGACCAACATCCTGTCGCTGAATGCGGCAGTGGAAGCCGCGCGCGCTGGCGAAAGCGGACGCGGATTCGCCGTGGTTGCCAACGAAGTGCGCAGCCTGGCGCAGCGCAGCGCCGCGGCGGCCAAAGAAATCAAGGCCCTGATCGACACCTCGACCGACAAAATCGACATCGGCGCCGGCATGGCCAGCGCGGCCGGTCAGGACATGGAAGCGGTGATCGCCGCGATTGGCCGCGTGGCGGCCATCATGGGCGACATCAGCGGTTCCACGCGCGAGCAAAGCAACGGCGTGCACCAGGTACAGGACGCCATCATGCACCTGGACGAAGTCACGCGCCAGAACGCGCAAATGGTGGAAGAAGCGTCCACCGCCACCGGCGTGCTGGACCTGCAGACGCAAGCGGTCGCCAAAGCGCTGGAAGTATTCAAGCTCCCACCCCAAGGCGGCGCCCGCAAAGCCAGCGCCAGCCTGGTCCCGAGCCAGACCCGCAGCGTGCCAGCCGCGTACGCCGAACCACAACCCCAAGCCCGCCGCGCCTGAGCGAGGCTGCACCAACCCACGAAACACGAATCAAAATTCAGGGTCAGCTCTGTCATTTGGACACTCAGTGCAAATCTTTGATCTTTATCAATACGTGAAAATGCCGAAATTGGCGTATTGAGATATATCAAACAATTGGTTCGGATGTCCAAATGACAGAGCTCGTATATTGAACATGCCGCGTCACCCTTGGATAATCAAGGTGCAGAAGTGGTCAGGCAGGGAGATGCCGATCAGAGTCTGGGCCATTGAGCCCGTGGGTCAGATAGGTGCCCCTGCCTGT
>NZ_JBCNLB010000030.1:0-31264 GCF_039595735.1 Duganella sp. | reverse complement strand
ACAGGCAGGGGCACCTATCTGACCCACGGGCTCAATGGCCCAGACTCTGATCGGCATCTCCCTGCCTGACCACTTCTGCACCTTGATTATCCAAGGGTGACGCGGCATGTTCAATATACGAGCTCTGGCATTTGGACATCCGACCCAATTGTTTGATATATCTCAATACGCCAATTCTGGTATTTTTACGTGTTGATAAAGATCAAAGATATGCACTTAATGTCCAAATGACAGAGCTGACCCTGAATGCTGGTCCTCAGGCCAGTTCAGCAGCGTGCATGCGAGGTATGGATTTCCGCTTTCGCGTGAAGTCATTGCGACTAGTACGAAGAGTGCTGGCCGAATTCGGTTGGGTCGGCAAACACCGAGGTGGCGTCTTGTCAGCCCCGGAAGTATACTTACGGATCAGCGTCAATCTCGGCAATGACATCGTCAATTTTTATGCCGGCTCGGCGTGTTCCACCAGCAGCTGCACCTTGGTAACGCCGTTGTATTCGTTGGCGTCGAGGCGGAAGGCCACGCGTGCGCGGTCGCCCAGTGCGTCGATATGGCCGAACCAGATGGCGTCGTAGCGGGCGCCGTTTTTTTCCAGCAGCAGCTTGAGGTGGCGCTCTTTCAAAATGCGCTGGCTGACCACGCGGAATTCGTCGCAGAACACCGGCGGCGCAAAACCCTGACCCCACACCTGGCCGTCCATCAGCTCAATGAACGCGGTGGTGTAGTAGGCGTCTTCCAGCGGGCCGTCGGTTTCGATCACGCGTTCTAGCTGTTGCTTGCTGAGCCATGAACGGCCGACTTCCTCAAACGCTTCGGCAAAGGCATCGAAGGCTTCGGCGCGCAGCGTCAGGCCGGCCGCCATGGCGTGGCCGCCGAATTTGTCGATCAGCGATGGCGCTTTTTTGTAGACCAGGTCCAGCGCGTCGCGCAAGTGGAAGCCGGGAATCGAGCGCCCGGAACCCTTGATCCAGCCCTCCGCGCCCGGCGCGAAGGTGATGGTCGGACGGTAGAACTTTTCTTTCAACCGCGAGGCGACGATGCCGATCACACCTTGGTGCCAGGAGTCGTCGAACACGCAGATGGTGCTGCGTTCGGCCGGCTCGAAGGCATCCAGGTGCAGCATGGCCGTGTCCTGCATGTCGGCTTCGATCTCGCGCCGTTTCAGGTTGATGTCGTTGAGCTGCTGCGCCAGTTGCCAGGCGCGGCCTTCGTCATCGGTAATCAGACATTCGATCCCCAGCGACATGTCTTCCAGACGGCCGGCCGCGTTCAGACGCGGGCCGAGCGCGAAGCCCAGGTCGAAGGGATTGGCATTGCGCGGCTCGCGGCCGGCGACGCGGAACAGCGCCGCCACGCCGGCATGCATGCGGCCGGCGCGCATGCGCTTCAGGCCCTGGGCCACCAGGATGCGGTTGTTGGCGTCCAGCTTGACCACGTCGGCCACGGTGCCCAGCGCCACCAGGTCCAGCAGGTTGTCCAGCTTGGGCTGCGGCTGCGTTTCATATGCGCCGCGCTTGCGCAGCTCGGCGCGCAGGGCCAGCAGCACGTAGAACATCACCCCGACGCCGGCAATGTGCTTGCTCGGGAAGCCGCACTCCGGCTGGTTCGGGTTGACGATCACGCGCGCGGCCGGCAGGGTATCGGAGGGCAGGTGGTGGTCGGTGACTACCACTTCGATGCCGCGGCGGTTGGCTTCGGCCACGCCGTCAATGCTGGCAATGCCGTTGTCCACGGTGATGATGATGTCCGGCTGTTTTTCGCGCGCGGTCAGCGCGACGATTTCCGGCGTCAGGCCGTAACCGTACTCGAAGCGGTTCGGCACGATGAAGTCGATATTCGCGCCCATCGCACGCAGGCCGCGCAGGGCCACGGCGCAGGCGGTGGCGCCGTCGCAGTCGTAGTCGGCCACGATCACCATGCGCTTGTCGGCGGCGATGGAGTCGGCCAGGAACACGGCGGCGGCGTCGATGTGCAGCAGGCCCGATGGCGGAATCATGGCCGCCAGTTCGCTCGACAGCTCTTTCGGATCGGTCAGGCCGCGCGCGGCGTACAGGCGCGCCAGCACAGGGTGGACGCCGTTCTGGCGCAGCATTTCAGATTCGCGGAACGGGAAGGGACGGGTGGCGATGCGGGTCATGATTGCTTCAGCAGGGGATTCAGGGTCGGCGCGCGCCAGAATTTGCGCTGTGCCATGGCGGTGCTGCTGACCGTGGTCCAGCCGTTGCGGTGACTGAGGATCAGGGTCAGACGCGATACGCGGCCGGCTTTCAGCGCCGCCAGCAAGGGCGCCAGCCATTCTTGTTCGATGCGCTGCATGCGCGCCAGCCAGTCAGCCCAGTCGCCCACCTGGGCCGGCGAGATCAGGTCGCCCAGCAGCGCGGGGCCGGGTTGGGCGATCAACTGTTCCACGGAGGGCTGTGTCGACGAGAGGGTATCCAGCCACGCGGTACCGCCGCTGATGGCTACCTGGCCGGTCGGGGCGGACGGGCCGGCGCCGCCCCACAACCAGCAGGAATTGATCGGCTGCAGGCCGCGCGCCTGACGTGCCTCGTTGATGGGGTGTTCGTGCCACAGCATCTGGATTTCATTCTGCAGCTTGCGGAAATCGCGCGCGTGCGGGCCTTCCGGCAGCCAGTCGCTCATGCTCTGGGTGCTGGTGGCGTCCGGCGACGCCGTGTTCAGGCCCGCCCAGTCGTCGGCGCGCAGGAACCACAGGCCGGGGGCGCCATGCAGCAGCGGCTTGCCGATTTCCTCGCAAAACGGACGCGCCAGTTCGTACAGGCCGCGCGAATCCGCTTGGTTCAGTTGCAATCCGCGCAAGTCCGAGAGCAGCATGTGCGTACGCGAGATCTGCACATGGGCCGGTTGCAACAGGAACCAGTGACCCTCGGCGGCTGCGGCCTGCAAGTCGCAGCCGCGCATGACGGCGGTGGCGAGTGGCGCACCGGTGTCCGGCTGGTCCGGCGCGCTGGCCAGGCCGAGCGCATGGGCTAGCCAGGCTTCATGCGGCAGGACGCGGCTGTCATTGTCGAAAATGTGGTGTCGCAGCAGGCTGTGGCGCGCCAGCATGGCGGCCAGGGCGGGCGTTTTTAAAGCGCGGATCAGGTCTTGGCCCAGCTCTGGTGGCGGCAGGGCAAACGGGATTGCGAGGGTGATTTCGGTCATGCCGAGATTGTAAAACATAGCGTCGTCCGACGAGAGAATTCTTTCAGCAAACAAAAATTACCAAAAAACCACGTTGGTGGAAAAATTTTTAATTAATTTCTGTAAATCTTCGCTATAATACCGACAACAAAAATGTTCCAACAGCATCACTCGAATCCCCGTGACGCCACTCGTTGTACCTGCCGCTGCCTACCCAATCCCGTAGCAGCCGTGCCGGCCCGATTTAAAACTCCACAAAACGACTTTTGAAGGCCTCCATGAGCGCTATTAACATCGCTACCAGCATTCACATTTGCGAAGACACTTACGGTACTTTTGACATTCGCGACATCCTTGCCGCTGCAGGTCACAACGCCAGCACCACTACTCTCAAGATCAGCGCGATGTCGATCGTGCAGCCGAACGGCGTGATCGCAACCAAGGACACGCCGCTGTTCGGCAAAGTCGATGCCGACACCATTTACGTCAATCCAGGCGCCTGGGCACAGCACTACAACGGCCAGTTCGCCACCTTTGAATTTGTGCTGGAATCGGGCGGCGGCAGTTCCAACACCATCTCGCTGAGCCTGCAAGTGGTGGTGGACCCGGTAAACGACGCCCCGACCGGCGCCAACAAGAGCTTCGACCTGAGCAGCGGCACCTCGGTGGTGCTGGCCCAGAATGACTTCGGTTTCGTCGACGCCGTGGAGCACGACGCCTTCCAGTCCGTGATCATCACCTCGCTGCCGACCGCCGGCAAGCTGACCCTGAACGGCGCAGCCGTGGCCGTGGGCGCGGAAATTTCGGCGGCCGACATTGCCGCTGGCAAGCTGGCCTTCGAGCCCAGCCAGTCCACCTCGGGCACGTTTGACGTCGGCTTCAAGGTGCGCGACGCGGGCGGCCTGGTCGGCTGCAACGCCGCCGACACCAGCGCCACCCCGAACTACCTGACTTTCAAAGTGCCGCAGGCGCACCTGGGCGATTTCGTCTGGGAAGACAGCAACGGCAACGGCGTGCAGGACGCCGGCGAAACCGGCCTGGCCGGCGTGACCGTGGAGCTGAAAGACGCCGACGGCCATGTGGTCGCCACCACCACCAGCGACGCCAGCGGCGCCTACCACTTTGACGTCAACGCCGGCACCTACACCGTGCACGTGCAGGCGCCGGCCGGCTATGCCGCCGCGCCGCAGGGCCAGGGCGGCAACAGCGCTGCCGACAGCGACATCGACGCCAGCGGCAACTCCGGCGCCATCGCACTGACCCCGGGCGACACCAATAACACCATCGACGCCGGTCTGTACCGTCCAGTGTCGCTGGGCGACACCGTCTGGTATGACACCAACCGCAACGGCGTGCAGGATGGCGGCGAAGCCGGCGTGGCCGGCGTGAAAGTGACGCTGCTGGACGCCAATGGCAACGCTGTGGCTGATGCTAGCGTCACCACCGATGCCAATGGCCATTACCAGTTCAGCAACCTGAAACCAGGCACGTATAGCGTGCAGTTCGACAAGGCCACGCTGCCGGCCAACTATTACTTCACCAACGCCGCCCAGGGCGGTGACGCGGCCAAGGATTCGGATGCCGACGTCAACACCGGCAAGACCGGCCAGGTAACGCTGGTCTCGGGCGGCAGCAACCAGACCCTGGACGCCGGCATCGTCATCCAGCAAGCCACCGTGGGCGACCGCGTGTGGGAAGACAAGAACGGCAACGGCGTGCAGGACAGCGGCGAGCAGGGCGTGGATGGCGCTACCGTGTCGCTCAAGGACAGCAACGGCAACGTGGTCGGCACCGTGGTCACCCACGACGGCGGACAGTACAGCTTTACCGTCGATCCGGGCACTTACACCGTGTCGGTGGCGCCGCCTGCCGGCTACAGCTTCACCGGCGCAGGCAAGGGCGGCAATGGCGCGCTCGATAGCGATGTCAACGCCGCCGGCGAAGCGACGGTGACGCTGGCCGCCGGCGAAAACAACCCGAACGTCGACGCCGGCATGTACCGCCCAGCCGCGCTGAGCCAGGTCGTATGGTTTGATGCCGACCGTGACGGCCGCCTGAACAACGGCGAAACCGGCGCCGCCGGCGTCAAGGTCATCCTGCTGGACGCCAGCGGCAATCCGGTGGACGGCGCGGTTGCCGTCACCGATGCCAACGGCCACTACCAGTTCACCAACCTGGCGCCCGGCAGCTACAGCGTGCAATTCGACAAGAGCAGCCTGCCGGCCGGCTATGACTTCACCACCGCGGCCCAGGGCGGCCCGGGCGGCGCCGGTTCGGACGCCGACACCGGCACTGGCAAGACCTCGCAAGTCACGCTGGCTTCCGGCGACGACCTGACCCTGCGCGCCGGCCTGGTGATCCAGCAAGCCACTGTCGGCGACCGCGTGTGGGAAGACGGCAATGGCAACGGCGTGCAGGATGCCGGCGAGGCCGGCATCGTCGGCGTCAAGGTGGATCTGAAGGATGAGAACGGCAACATCGTCAAGACCACCACCACCGGTGCCGACGGCAAGTACAGCTTCACCGTCGATCCAGGCAAGTATTCAATCTCTGTTACCGCGCCTGACGGCATGAGCGCCACCACCCAGCACGGCGGCACCGACGGCGTGGACAGCGATATCGACGCCAATGGCCAGAGCGGCCTGATCACCCTGAGCCCGGGCCAGACCAACAACAATGTGGACGCCGGCTTCTACAAGGGCGCCACCCTGGGCGACCGCGTATGGCTGGACGCCAATCGCAACGGCGTGCAGGATAGTAGCGAAACCGGCGTGGCCGGCGTCAAAGTATTGCTGCTGGACGCCAGCGGCAACGCCACCGGCGACAGCGCCACCACCGATGCCAACGGCAACTACAGCTTCACCAACCTGAAGCCAGGCACTTACAGCGTGCAATTCGACAAGAGCTCGCTGCCGGCCAATTATGTGTTCACCAATGCCGGCCAAGGTAGCAATGATGCCAAGGATTCGGACGCCGACGCCAACACTGGCAAGACCGCGCAAGTCACCCTGGCTTCGGGCGCCGTCAACAACGACCTGGACGCCGGCATCGTGGTGGTACAGGCCAAGCTGGGCGACACCGTGTGGGAAGACAAGAACGGCAATGGCGTGCAGGACAGCGGCGAAGCCGGCATCGCGGGCGTGACGGTGCAGTTGAAAAACGCTGCCGGCCAGGTGGTGCAGACCACCACCACCGCAGCGGACGGCAAGTACAGCTTTACCGCTGATCCGGGCAGCTACACCGTGTCGGTCACCGCGCCATCCGGCTACAACTTCAGCGCCAAGGACGCCGGCGCCGACGATGCCAAGGACAGCGACTTTGGCGTCAACGGTCAGAGCGACACCGTGGTTCTGAATTCGGGCGACAACAACACCAGCATCGACGCCGGCCTGTACAAATTCGCCTCGGTTGGCGACCGCGTGTGGGTGGACGCCAACAAGAACGGCGTGCAGGACAGCGGCGAAGCCGGCCTGGCAGGCGTGAAAGTCATGCTGCTGGACGCCGACGGCAAGCAGGTCGGCGCCACCGCCACCACTGACGCCAACGGCAACTACAGCTTCAACAACCTGAAGCCGGGCACGTACAGCGTGCAATTCGACAAGACCTCTCTGCCGGAAGGCATGGCCTTCACCACCGCCAACCAGGGCAGCAACGACGCCGTGGATTCCGACGTGAACACCGCCGGCCTGTCGCACAGCTTTACCCTGGCGTCCGGCCAGATCGACAAGAGCGTGGACGCCGGCGTGCTGGCCGCCGCCACCATTGGCGACCGCGTGTGGGTCGACAAGAACGGCAACGGCTTGCAGGACGACGGCGAAACCGGTAAGTCCGGCGTCACCGTGGAACTGAAGGACAGCACGGGCAAGGTCGTCAAGACCACCACCACTGATGTCAACGGCAACTACAAGTTCTCGGTAGAGGCGGGCACCTATGCCGTCAACGTCAAGGCGCCAAGCGGCTGGTACACCACCACCAGGGATGTTGGCGCCAATGACGCCGCCGACAGCGATGCTGACAGCAGCGGCAGCCTCGGCCAGGTCACCGTCACCGCCGGCCAGAATGTCACCAATATGGACGCCGGCTTGTACCAGAAAGCCGCGATCGGCGACAAAGTCTGGTTCGACCTGAACGCGGACGGCATCCAGCAGAGCGGTGAAGGCGCCGCCAGCGGCGTCAAGGTCACGCTGCTGAACGAGAAGGGCGTGGCGATCGCCAGCGACGTCACCGACGCCAACGGCCAATATGCGTTCGAGAACCTGGCGCCAGGCAAATACTCGGTCAAGTTCACCGCGCTGGATGGCTACCAGTTCACCAAACAGGATGCCGGCAGCAGCGACAGCGCTGACTCGGACGCCGACGTCAACGGCCTGACCGCGCAGTTCACGGTCACCTCCGGCCAGGTCGACAAGACGCGCGACGCCGGCCTGGTCAAGACCGGCAGCATCGGCGACAAGGTCTGGGAAGACAGCAACTACAACGGCATCCAGGACAGCGGCGAGAAAGGCGTGGACGGCGTTACCGTCAAGCTGTACGACGCTGTCACCGGCGCGCTGAAGGGCACCACCGTCACCCACGACGGCGGCAAGTACCTGTTTGACGACCTGTTGGCCGGCAATTACAAGGTCGAAGTGGTGAACAACAGCGGCTGGTACTTCACCAAGTCCGGCCAGGGCAGCGATGCCACGGATTCCGACATCACCACCATTTCGGGCAACAGCGGCAAGACCGGCAGCATCACGCTGGGCCTGGGCCAGAACATCACCACCGAAGACGCCGGCATTTACCGCAAGGCCAGCATCGGCGACAAGGTGTGGCGCGACGCCAACCACAACGGCGTGCAGGATACCGGCGAAGAGGGCATCGGCGGCATCAGCGTGGCGCTGTTCGACTCGGTGACCGGCAAGCAGGTGGGCAGCACCATCAAGACCGACGCCAACGGTAACTACAAGTTCGTTGACCTGAACCCAGGCACCTACTATCTCCAGTTCGACAAGACCGATGTCAAGGTGTACTTCGCCTCGGACAAGGTGACCTACAACATGAGCAACTGGAAGTGGGGCGTCAAGAACACCGGCACCAACGATGCCATCGACTCCGACGTCAACGGCGATGCCAAGTCGCTGGTCAACGTCACCAAGACCGACACCATCACGCTGACCTCGGGCAAGAACGACATGACGTGGGACGCCACCATCACGCCGATCGCGATTGACCTGAATGGTGACGGCATCCACACCATCGCCCGCGACGACATGACCGGCCGCTTCGACCTGCTGGGCACCGGCAAGGCCATCCAGTCCGGCTGGCTGTCCAAGGGCGACGGCTTCCTGGCCATCGACAGCAACGGCAACGGCCAGATCGACGACATCAGCGAACTGTTTGGCGGCGTCAGCAAGGGTTCCGGCTTTGCCAAGCTGGCCAGCTACGACAGCAACGGCGACGGCGTGGTCAACGCCAACGACGCGCTGTTCAGCCACCTGAGCATCTGGCAGGACGCCAACAGCAACGGCAAGACCGATGCCGGCGAGTTGCTCAGCCTCAGCCAGGCTGGCGTGGTCAGCCTGAACGTGGCCTACACCGAGCTGCCGTTCATCGACGAAAACAACAACCTGCACCTGGAACGCAGCAGCGTGACCCTAGCCAATGGCCAGGCGGCCAGCATGACCGACGTCTACTTCAACGTCGATGCCGCCGACGCCGCCGCGGCCGGCATCATCACGCCGACCCTGGCCGAGCTGGTGGGCCAGACGCCAGTCATCCTCTGATATCAACCCATTTAAAGAAGAGAAAACACATCATGAAACTCAAAACCGCACTGAAAGCCGCCGCTGTTGCCGCCACCCTGATCTTCTCGACCGCCAGCCACGCGGAAATCACCTATAGCCCGACCGCGCTGGGCGTGGTATTTGACGGTGGCAGCATGCTGAACCCGGCCGGTCCGGGCCAGCAGGGCGTGGAAGTATATGAACTGGCAGGCACCTTGCTGGCCGACGCCATCCTGGCGTTCTGCGTCCAGCCGACGGTGGCGCAACTGGTCGGCACCAGCTACACCGCGCACGGCAATGCCAGCCTGTCCAGCCTGTTCGCTGACAACGGCTTGCAAAACCGCGCCGGCCGCATCCAGTCGCTGTTCGAGCAGCAGTACGCCGGCCTGACCACCGGTCATGCCGAGACCGACACCTTGAACCGCCTGGCCTTCCAGCTGGCGCTGTGGGACCTGGTGGCCGACGACGGCAACCTGGGCACCGGCCTGCAAGCCTTCACCGGCGATGCCGCCGCCTTTGGCGTGGTGAACGGCGATTTCGTGCCGATGGACCTGAGCGTGGCGCAAAACATGCTGACCCACGCCGACGGTACCGGTCTGAACAACAGCTACAAATTCACCCTGTTCACCGGCCGTGCCGACGGCAGCGCGGTCGATAACTCGCAAGCGCTGTTGAGCGTATCGGCGGTGCCGGAAGCCGATGCCTGGGCCATGATGGCGGCCGGGCTGGCGCTGGTTGGCTTTGCCGGCCGCCGCAAATCGCGTCAGAGTGAGAAATTCGCCGCTTAATCGGCGGTTAAGCAGCGCACCGCGCCCGGCAGGCAAGCTGCCCGGCGCGGCTTTTTTATGGCACACTGCGGGCTTGTCGAGTTTGATCCCCCGGGAGCCCATGAGTATTTTCAAGAATTTGCCGTTCGAATGGCTGGTTGGCCTGCGCTACACGCGGGCCGGCAAGCGCAGCGGACGGAACAGCTTTATCTCCTTTATCTCGCTGATTTCCATGGCCGGCATCGGCCTGGGCGTGGCGGCGCTGATCGTCGTGCTGTCGGTGATGAACGGCTTCCAGAAAGAAGTGACCGACCGCATGCTGTCGGTGTTGGCCCACGTCGAAATCTTTGACGCCCGCGGCACCATGCCGAACTGGCAGCAGGAAGCCGCCGAAGCGCGCAAGAATCCGGAAGTGATCGGCACCGCGCCGTTCGCGGAAACCCAGGGCATGCTGGTGCGCGACGACGTGCTGCGTCCAGCCGTCATCCGCGGCGTGCTGCCGGAGGAAGAACCCAAAGTTTCAGATGTGGCCAGGCAGACCAAACGCGGCAGCTTCAACGCGCTGCAGCCGGGCGCCTACAACATCGTGCTGGGCATCGAGCTGGCGCGCGCGCTGCGCGTCAACCTGGGCGAGAAGGTGACGCTGGCGCTGGCGCAAGGCCAGCCGACGCCGGCCGGCGTGCTGCCGCGCCTGCGCTCGTTCACCGTGGTCGGCATCTTTGAAGCAGGGCACAACGAGTTCGACTCGGCGCTGGCCTTCGTCCACCTGACCGACGCCGAAAAACTGCTGCGCATCGACGCCCCGGCCGGACTGCGCCTGCGCCTGCAGGACATGCACCGCGCGCCGCAGGTGGCGCTGGACTTGAAGAATGCCATGTCGGGCGACCTGTTCGTGCGCGACTGGTCCAAGCTGAACGCCAACTGGTTCGCCGCCGTGCAGACCGAAAAGCGCATGATGTTCATCATCCTGACCCTGATCATCGCCGTGGCAGCCTTCAACCTGGTGTCGACGCTGGTGATGACCGTGACCGACAAGCAGGCCGACATCGCCATCCTGCGCACGCTGGGGGCCGCGCCGCGCTCCATCATGAAAATCTTCATGATCCAGGGCGCGCTGGTGGGTATCCTCGGCACCGCCATCGGCGTTGGCCTGGGCGTGCTGGTGGCGCTCAACATCGACGTCATCGTGCCGTTTATCGAACATTTATTGGGAGTGCAGTTCTTGTCCAAGGATATTTACTACATCAGCACCGTGCCTTCGGACCTGCGCTGGCCGGACGTCTTCAAGATTGGCGGCGTGGCCGTGATCCTGGCCTTTGTCGCCACGCTGTATCCGAGCTGGTGGGCCGCCCGCGTGAAACCTGCGGAGGCGCTGCGCTATGAGTGAACCAGTGGTCCTCTCCTGCCGCAACCTCGGCAAAACCTTCACCCAGGGCGCATACTCGGTCAAAGTACTGGCCGGGATCGATATCGATGTACGGCGCGGCGAGCGCGTGGCGATTGTTGGCGCGTCCGGCTCCGGCAAGTCGACCCTGCTGCATCTGCTGGGCGGGCTCGATACGCCGACCAGCGGCAGCGTCAGCTTGCAGGGCAAGGATTTCGCCAGCCTGAGCGAAGCCGCGCGCGGCGATTTGCGCAACCAGTCGCTGGGCTTTGTCTACCAGTTCCACCACCTGCTGCCGGAATTCAGCGCGCTCGACAACGTCGCCATGCCGCTGCTGATACGCCGCGAGAAACGCGCCGATGCAGTGGCCAAGGCACAGGAGATCCTCAAGCGCGTCAACCTTGGCAAGCGCATTTCGCACGTGCCGGGCGAGTTGTCCGGCGGCGAGCGTCAACGCGTGGCGCTGGCGCGGGCGCTGGTCACCCAGCCGGCCTGCGTGCTGGCCGACGAACCGACCGGTAACCTCGACCACGCCACCGCGCAGCAAATCTTCGACCTGATGCTGGAACTGTCGCGCACGCTGGGCACGGCCTTTGTCATCGTCACCCACGACATCGAACTGGCGCGCCGTTGCGACCGCGTGCTGCGCATGACCGACCAGGGATTGCAGCCGGACGAGGCGTAAGCCATGTGGATCGACACCCATTGCCACCTGGACGCCCACGAATTCGGCAACGAATCCGTGGCGCAGGCGGCGCTGGCGCGCGCGCAAGGGGTAGGGATGATCGTGATTCCAGCGGTGGAGACGGCCAACTTCTCCATCGTCGCCCAGCTGGCGGCCAGCGTGGATAACGCCTGCTACGCGCTGGGCATCCACCCGATCTACGTGCCGCAGGCCGAGGAAGACCATCTGCGCTTGCTGCGCGAGCAGGTGGCGGCCGCCATCAGCGATCCCCGTTTCGTGGCGCTGGGGGAGATCGGCCTCGACTTCTTCATTCCCATGCTGACCGAGCCGGCCATGCGCGAGAAGCAGGAATTCTTCTTCCGCGAGCAGTTAAAAATCGCCCGCGACTTCGCGCTGCCGGTGCTGATGCACGTTCGCCGGTCGCAGGACGTGGTGCTCAAGCACGTGCGCCAGATCCGGCCCAACGGCGGCATCGCCCACGCCTTCAATGGCAGCGGGCAGCAGGCCAAGGGCTATATCGATCTCGGTTTCAAACTTGGTTTTGGCGGAGCGATGACATTTACGCGCGCCTTGCAGATCCGCCGGCTGGCCGCCGAACTGCCGCTGGAGGCCATCGTGCTGGAAACCGATGCCCCGGATATTTCGCCATCGTGGGTTCATCCCGGCCGCAACAGCCCGGACCAGATCCCCCGCATCGGCGCCGTGCTGGCCGAACTGCGTGGCTTGACGGCGGAACAGGTGGCCGCAGCCACCAGTGCCAACGCCCGCGCGGCGCTGCCGCGTATGCCACGGATGTAGCGTGAGATTTGGATAGAATTAACAATCACATTGTGGTGCATAATTGGCAATTTTAACTGCCAACCAATGGAGCGCCGCATGAAACCACACGTACTCAATCACACTCTGGCAGCGCTGTTGCTGGTCCCGGTGATCGGTATGGCCGAACCGAGCGAGGTGTCTGAGCGTGCCATCGACGTGCCGAAATGCGCCGCGCCGGCCGCCAAGGTCGTGTTCACCGAATTCAAATGCAAGTCGGCCGATTGCTCGTCCGGCTCCGGTCAGCAGGATCCGCGCCAGTACCGCTGGTGGGAGCGTCAGGGCAATGTCGCTCAGCCGACCTACACCGGCGTCGGCACCGGCATGACCGAAATGCTGGCCACCGCACTGACCCAGACCGGCTGCTTCGACGTACAGGAGCGCGCCGAACTGGACGAGATCAACAAGGAACTGGCACTGGTCGGCAAGAAAGTGGAAGCCGAGGCGGCCGATTACATGATCACCGGCTCCATCACCTCGCTGGGCTTTGAGCAAAGCTCGACCGGCCTGGGCGGCCTGAGCTTCCTGAAAGGCCCATTGGGTCTGCTGGCCGGCTCGGTCGACTACAAAAAATCCAAGGTTCACATGAACATGGACATCCGCGTAGTGGACGTCAAGCGCGCCAAGATCATCGCCTCCAAGACCTTCCAGGCGAACAATGAGAAAACCGGCTTCGGCGTCTCCGCATTGGGCTGGGGCGGCGGCACCGCGCTGGGCGGCAACCACGCCAGCATCAGCGGCTCGCCGCTGGAAGAAGTGGCGCGCGACCTGCTGGTGAAATCAACCGCGTTCCTGACCACCACCATCGCCGCCAGGAACGTCACCGAGCACGTGGCAGTGAAAGCGACTGACGTCAGCCCGAAATAAAGTAATCGATTAACGTTGCAAATACGCCGCAGGCCTGACACCGCGAGGTGCAGGCCGGCGGCGTTGGTTGCTGGGCGCTGGCGGCGTGCCGATACTTAAAACAATATCGAACAGCAATTAAAATTGATTGGATCGGTTGTTGCGATCTCCATAAGATGAATTTCGAGCGGTTGCAAAACTGCATCAGAAAAATCATACAAGGGAGACTACATGCACGACCAATCTATCCGCGTGGCGGCTGTCCGCGCACGCCCCCTCCATTTGAAACTGTCCGTTGCCGCGCTGATGGGCGCAGGCCTGCTGAGCAGCGCCTCGGTGTGGGCGCAAGCGGCCGCCGAAAAAACGGAGCCGGCTGACAACACCGTGGTCGTCACCGGCGTCAAGGCATCGATGATCAAGAGCCTGGCGATCAAGCGCACCAGCGACCAGGTGGTGGAATCGGTGGTGGCGGAAGACATCGGCAAGCTGCCCGATAACAATGTCGTCGAAGCGCTGCAGCGCGTGACGGGGATCCAGGTCACCAACCGCGCCGGTGGCGAAGTCGGCACCTTGTCCATCCGCGGTCTGCCCGACGTTCAAACCACCTGGAACGGCCGCAATATTTTCACCGCATCCGGGACGCAGGTCGCGCTGCAGGACATCCCCTCGACCCTGGTGCGCCAGATTGACGTCTACAAGACCCGCGATGCCAGCCAGCTGGACACCGGCATTGCCGGCCAGGTAGACGTCAAGTCGCTGCGGCCGTTCGATTTCAAGGGACCGAAGGTGTCGCTGTCGGCGCGTGAAACCTATCTGGAACCCGCGAAAAAAGCCAACCCGCAGATCAGCGCGCTGTTCAGCAACCGCTGGCAAACCGGCATCGGTGAAGTCGGCGCCCTGGTCAATCTGTCGGCGACCGAGACCAAGTACCGCAACGAAAGCGTGACCCCAGGCGCGATGGTGCCGTTTGTCAGCCCCAATGCCGGCGAAGTGCCGCCAGGTTACACGCCTTTGCAGCGCATCTTCGACAACAACATCTGGACGCCAGGGACCCACACCGGCCTGCCGATGGCAGCGGGTTCCACGCTGAATTTCGGCGGCAAGGCGTATCCGTATTACCTGGCGCGCGACGCCGTTTTCCAGAGCGACGTGCAAGGGAAGCGTGAGCGTCCTGCCGCCAATATCGCCTTGCAGTGGAAACCAGACAGCGATGCGGTCTACACCTTCGAATCGATGTACAACGGTTATCGCGACAAGTCCTTCAACCAGCTGCTGTTCAGCTTTGTTGACTGGTGGGGCGATCTCGGCAGCAACCCGGCAGGGACGATTACGACCTATCCCGGAACCAACGTCATCAAGAGCCGCACCGTCAATAACGTCTACGGCTTCAACAGCGGCGATTACACCACGTCGGCAACCGATTCCTACGTGTATGCCCTGAACGGCAAGTGGAATGTCGGCGACCGCCTGCGCCTGGAAGGTGATCTGTCGTACCAGACCAGCACCTATCACTCGGAATTCACCGCCACCCGCATTGATCGCGTGGCGCCTTCCATCAACGTCGACTTCAATGCCGGCGGCGGCAACACGGCGTTCCACTTCAATAACGATGCCGACCTGACCAACGCGGCCAAGTGGAACGTGGCACAGTTCTACGACAACGCCAACCGCAACAAGGGCAGCGCCGCGACCGCCACATTGTCGGGCGTCTACGACGCCGACTGGGGCGCGCTGGAGACGATCCACTTCGGCGCGCGCTTCGACGACCGCAAGGCGTCGGAGGCGAACCGGACCCAATCGGGCACCTTGAACCGCAACCTCGCCTCGCTGGGGCCGGAATATTCCTCCACCAATGCGAACTTCGGCACCGACATTTCGGACGTTCCGCGTTCGTGGATCGAGCCCAATGCCTACTACATCCGCGACCATATCGACGAATGGCGCAAGCTGTATAACTCGGTCGATGCCAACTTCCTGACCACCGACAAACTGCGCCTGCAGAAGACCTTTGAAGTGGAAGAAAAGACCAGCAACCTGTTCCTGATGGGGAATACCCAGAACGAGCTGTTCGGTCATCGCCTGCGCGGCAATTTCGGCGTGCGTTACGTCAAGGTCAACACCGACATGACCTTCTACAAAGTGGACGCCACCACCAAGGCGGTCACCGCGTCCAGTGCCAGCAAATCAACCAGCAAGCTCCTGCCTAGCGCGACCCTGATTTACGATCCAGCCAAGGACGTGGTGCTGCGCCTGAATTATGGCGAAACCCTGCGCCGTCCGAACTTCGGTGACCTGAATCCGGTCCTGCAACTTGGTGACGACGTGTCCAAAGTCGGCTATGGCTCGGGCAGCGGCGGCAATCCGGACCTGAAACCGACGCGCTCCAAGAACCTCGATCTGACGGCCGAGTGGTACTTCCAGAAGGACAGCGCGCTGTACGGCACGGCGTTCAAGCGCAAGATCGACGGCCTGGTCGTGGGCTTGCGCCACCGGGTGCACGTTGATCCGGCGAACGATCCGTTCCGCAACTCGACCTCGGGCGGCGACCATACGAACGGCTACGACTACGTCATCAACTCGCCGGTCAACGCCTCCAACGGCACGATCAGCGGTGCCGAGCTGGGCTTGATCTACTTCCCGAAAGGATTGCCGGGCCTGCTGGACGGTCTGGGCTTCCAGGGCAGCTACACGCGCCTGACTTCATCGCAGAACGTGCCTGACGCCAATGATGCCGGCGTGGTGGTTGCCCAGCTCAAGACGCCGTTCTTCGGCGTATCCGACAGCTCCTATAATGCCACCCTGGCGTATGAAAAAGGCCCGGTGAGCGCGCGCTTGTCCTATGTCTGGCGCTCTGGCTTCCTGGCCTCCAACGAAGCCGCCTTGTTTGCCAATCCGATAGGCATCTGGCGTCATCCGGAGAAGAGCGTGGACATGCAAGTGTCGTACAAAATCAGCGACAACATGTCGGTCGATATCAGCGGCGTCAACCTGACCAACGAAATGCAGCAGCAGTACTACCATTTCGGCAGCGCAGGCAACGCGCAACTGACCAACTTCGGTACGCTGCAGATCGGACGTTCGATCGCGGTTGGCTTGCGCTGGAAAATGTAAAATTCGGGGTCAGCTCTGACATTCGGACACGCACGAGCGATGTTTGAGCAATATCAATACGCTTCTCAACGCTTGTGCTGGATTCATGCCAAGAATGAAGCACTAGAATGGGAGGGCGCGTCTTGATATAGCTCAAATGTTATTCGTGCGTGTCCGAATGACAGAGCTGACCCCGAATGGTTGTCGCTGGGGTTGAGGCGCGTCAAGCAGAGGGAGTGCGCCGGCCGCTTGTTGTTTGCGTAGTATCGCTGGATGGGAGGCGTGCTATGCGGACGGTGTTGATTGGTTTGGCGGCGGGCGCGGCTTGCCTGCAGGCGCAGGCAGTACTGCCTTCGCCGCTGGTGATGGGCGGCGCGCTCGGTGCCCTGGCCTGCGGACTGGCAGTTTATCTGCAGCTTCTGCCGCGCGTTCCGCCGTTGGTCCGTGCCGTCACCGGTCTGTTGACGGGCGCTGTGCTGGGCTTTGTCTGGGCGGCATGGCTGGCGCTGCGGGCGCTGGCGCCTGAGTTGGCGCTGGCGGATGAGGGACGCGATCTGCGAATTGTCGGGACGGTCGATAATTTGCCTTACCGGTTTGCCCAAGGCGTGCGATTCAATTTTGCGGTGGAGCAGGCGGAGGGCAAGGTGCCGCCGAAGATTGCGTTGTCGTGGTACGCAGGGTATCGCGATCAGCTTACCCAGCTGCCGGAGCTGCAGCCGGGCGAGCGCTGGCAGTTGACAGTGCGCTTGCAGCGGCCGCATGGCAATGCCAATCCCTATGGTTTCGATTACGAAGCGTGGCTGCTGGAGCAGGGCTTGCGCGCCACTGGCTATGTGCGCGTGGCGCGTGACAACCGTCGTCTCGATGGCTTTGTTTTCAGCCCCGGTAATGTGGTCGAACATTGCCGTTCGGTGCTGCGCGACCGGATTCTTGCCGCCTTGCCAGACAAGCCTTACGCAGGTGTGATCGTGGCGCTGGTGGTGGGCGATCAGCGCGGCATCGATCAATCGGACTGGCAGGTGTTTAACCGCACCGGCATCGGGCATCTGATTTCCATCTCCGGGCTGCACATCACGATGGTGGCCGGCCTGTTTGCGTGGATGGCGTTCACCTTGTGGCGCTGGTCGTTCTTCACGCGCATGCAATTGCCTTTGCTGCTGCCGGCGCAGAAGGTCGCGGCGCTGGTCGGCGCCAGCGTCGCCTTGTTGTACGTATTGCTGGCCGGCTTTGGCGTGCCGGCGCAACGCACCTTGTATATGCTGACGGTGGTGGCCGCGGCGCTTTGGCTCAACCGCCTGACCAGCATCTCGCATGTGCTGTGCACCGCCTTGGGCGTGGTGGTGTTGATCGACCCCTGGGCGGTGCTGTGGCCTGGTTTCTGGTTGTCGTTCGGTGCAGTGGCCATCATTTTGTACGCGACGGTCGGCCGCACCACGCGGCCTTTGCGGCAGACCGCTGCGCCAGGCGCTTCTCGCATGCCGGTGCCGCTGTCGCGTCGTGCGCAATTGCTTGCGGCGTTGCGGGTCGGCGCGCATACGCAGTATGTCGTGACGTTTGGATTGGTGCCGATAACGATGCTGTTGTTCGGCCAGGTGTCGGTGGTCAGCCCGCTGGCCAATGCGGTGGCGATTCCCTTGATTAGCCTGGTGGTGACGCCGCTCGCACTGATGGGCAGCATGCTGCCACAGTTGCTTGCCGCGTCTATGCTGGGTGTGGCGCATGGATTGGTGGAGGTCCTGGCGCTTTGCCTGCAATGGTTCAGCGCCATGCGCTTTGCGGTGTGGAGTGCCCCGGTGCCGCCGTTCTGGTTATTTTGCTGGGCGATGTTCGGCACGCTCTGGCTGCTGGCGCCGCGCGGATGGCCGGTGCGCTGGCTTGGTCTGGCGACGTGGATACCGCTGTTGGCCGCCGAGCCCTCGCATCCCGCGCCTGGCCGCATGACCGTCACCGCGTTCGATGTGGGGCAGGGCATGGCGCTGCTGATTGAAACCAGCGGCCACCGGCTGTTGTATGACACCGGGCCGGCTTACACGCCTGAATCCAATGCCGGCAACCGCATCATCCTGCCATACCTGCGCGCGCGCGGCATCGACGCGCTGGACGGCCTGGTGGTTTCGCACAGCGATGCCGATCATTCCGGCGGCGCGCTGTCGCTGCTCGATGGCGTGCGCTCCGGCTGGGTGCTGTCTTCGCTGCCGCCCCAGCATGCCATTGCGCGCGCAGCACGCCATCACCTGCATTGCGCGGCGGGCCAAGGCTGGACCTGGGACGGCGTGCGCTTTGAGATCCTGCATCCGCTGCCGGTCAGCTACGCCAACACTACCCTCAAGCCGAACGCGCGCGGCTGCACGCTGAAGATCACGGCTGGCGGCAAGTCCATCCTGCTGGCCGGCGATATCGAAGCCGAGCAGGAGGCCCAACTCGTGCAGCGCGCCGACCTGCGCGCGGACGTCCTGCTGGCGCCGCACCACGGCAGCGGCACCAGTTCCACCCCGGCGTTCCTGCTGGCGGTACGGCCGCAAGCCGCTATCTTCCAGGTCGGCCACCGCAACCGCTACCGCCATCCCAAGGCGGAAGTCTATGAACGCTACGGCGCCGCCGGCATCGCCCGCTACCGCACTGACCAGGCCGGCGCCATCACCCTGGAATTCGATGAAACTATACGAATTTCCAGCTATCGCAGCACCCACGCACGCTACTGGCAAGCGCACTATTAGAGCGTTTTCACCAGTCCCCCGCGCGGACTCCCATTACAATGAGGCAAAAATCACCATACGGAGACCGCTTGTGAGCAAGCCCAAGCTGCATTTCGCCCATGCCAACAGTTATCCGGCGGGCGTCTATCGCCAGTTCTTTGCGGCGCTGTCCGAGGATTTCGACATCCAGTCGCTCGACATGCACGCCCATAATCCCAGCTACCCGGTCACCGACTGCTGGCCGCACCTGGTCGACGAATACATCAACGAGCTGACTACCCGCTACAGTGAACCGGTGATCCTGGTCGGCCACTCGCTGGGCGGCATGCTGAGCCTGATGGTGGGGCACAAGCGGCCCGACCTGGTGCGCTGCGTGGTGATGCTGGACGCGCCGGTGGTCGGCGGCTGGCGCGCCTTCGCCTGGCGCATGATCAAGCTGCTGGGCCGCGCCTATAGCGTGCCGCCGGCCAAGTTCTCCATCCGCCGGCGCAACGTCTGGCCGGACGCGCAATCCGCACACGACCACTTCGCCGCCAAAGATCTGTTCGCCGCCTGGGCGCCTGGGGTGCTGGCCGATTACATGGAAAGCGGCCTGAAACCGCATCCGGAAGGGGTGCAGCTGCGCTTCACGCGCGAAAACGAAACAGCGGTCTACGCCAGCCTGCCGCATCACCTGCCGAAACTGCTGCGCAAGGGCTACCCGGTGCCGATTGGTTTCATCGGCGGCGACAATTCGTGGGAGACCAGCCAGTCCGGCCACCAGCACACGCAGGCGCTGGTCGGACGCCACTTCCGCATCGTGCCGGGCGGCCATCTGTTCCCGATGGAGAACCCGGCCGCTGCTGCTGCGGCCACCAAGGAAATGATTGCCGGCCTGCTGGGAGAGCAATCTGGTAAAAAAGTTCTTAAAAACGCGGCGGTAGCGTAAAATCTCGGGCATTGTGAAACTTCAGGATGCCTTGCGATGACGATTAAGAGCGATAAATGGATACGCCGTATGGCGGAACAACACGGGATGATCGAGCCTTTCTTCCCGGACCAGGTGCGCCAGGAAGACGGCCGCAAGGTGATTTCCTACGGTACTTCGTCGTACGGCTACGACATCCGCTGCGCTGATGAATTCAAGGTGTTCACCAACATCAACAGCACCATCGTCGATCCGAAGAATTTCGATTCGAATTCCTTTGTGGACGTGAAAAGCGACGTCTGCATCATCCCGCCGAATTCGTTCGCGCTGGCCCGCACGGTGGAATATTTCCGCATTCCGCGCAACATCCTGACCGTCTGCCTTGGCAAGTCGACCTACGCGCGCTGCGGCATCATCGTCAACGTGACGCCGTTTGAACCGGAATGGGAAGGCTATGTGACGCTGGAGTTCTCCAACACCACGCCGCTGCCGGCCAAGATTTACGCCGGTGAAGGCTGCGCGCAAGTGCTGTTCTTCGAGAGCGATGAAGTGTGCGACGTCTCGTACAAGGACCGCAACGGCAAATACCAGGGCCAGCACGGCGTGACCCTGCCCAAAGCCTGAGAAACGCTGCCGGTCAGCGCTTGACCGGCAAGATCATTTCCACGCACAGGCCGCCGCCGGCACGGTTGCTGGCCTTGATGCTGCCGCCATGCGCTTCGATGACGTGCTGGGCGATCGCCAGGCCGAGGCCGTGACCTTCGGTGCTGGCGTTGCTGGAGCGGAAGAAGGGCTGGAAGATGGTGTCCAGGTCGGCCGGCGACACGCCCGGTCCACGGTCCAGCACGCGAATAATCAACTGATTCGATTCTGCCAGCGTGCGCGTCTGCAATTGTACTTCGCCGCCTTCCGGGCTGTGCTTGATGGCGTTGCGCACCACGTTTTCAATCGCCCGGCCCAGCAGGTCCGGCTGGCCGATCACCTGCATGTCCGCTTCGCCTTCCTGCAGCACGCTGCGGTGCTGGCTGGCCGCTTCGTAGCGGGCGTCGTCGGCAATCTGGTCGAGCAGGTCGGCCATGCTGATTTCTTCCTGGCTGGCCTTGATGGCGCCGGCTTCCAGCCGCGCCAGCGTCAGCAGTTCTCCCACCAGTTTGTCCATGCGCACGCTTTCGCGTTCGATGCGCTCCATCGAGGTGCTCCATTTTTCCGGCTGCTGATGCGCCAGGCCGATGGCCGCCTGCAGCCGCGCCAACGGCGAGCGCAGTTCGTGCGAAACATCGTGCAGCAGACGGGTCTGGCCGTCGATCAGGCTGCGCAGGCGCGCGGTCATGCGGTCGAAGTCGCGGCCGAGATCGTTGAGTTCGTTGCCGACCTTGCCGCTGTCCTTGGTAAAGCGCGGGGACAGGTCGCCGTTGGCGGCGGCGTCAAAGGCCTGGCGCAGGGCGCGGATCGGGCGCGAGAAGTACCAGGCCAGCAGCACCGCAAACAGCAGGCTGGCCAGCGTGGCCGCGGCAATCGGCACCCACGGGCCGAGCGGCTGGAAGCGTGGCCCCCACGGACGGTCGCCCCCCATGTCGCGCCGCTCGTCCAAGCCAGGGCCGCCCGGGCCTGGCGGCGGCCCGAACTGCTGGCCGCCGGCCGCGCGGGCGTCGGCGCTGTCCGGGGCGGGCTGGGCGCCGCTGTCGGCCGCCGCACCTGGTGGCGGACCGGGCGGACGCTGGTCGTCGCGGCGCGGGCCGCCATGGCGCTGGTCCGCGTCTTGCAGCACAGAGGCGGCTTTCATGGCGATCTGCGCGCCACCGCCAAGGCCGGCCAGCAGCGGCCGCGTATCGCCTTCCAGGCCACGCGGGCGTTCGCCCGAGGGCAGGAACAGCAGGTAGCGCTTGCCGTCGTCGGCCGTCACCTGGCGCACCGCGCGGCGCTTGCCGTTTTCCTTCACCCGCGCGCGCGACTCCTGCAGCGTGCGGTCGTTGACGCTGCGGCCCAGCAGCTCCTGCCCCTGTTCGTCCACCGCATACACACGGTGCCGTTCCATGCTTTCCAGCATGCGGTGCAAGGCCTTGACGCCGCCAAACTCCAGCGTGGCGGCCGCGGCGTTGATGGCCATTTCGGCTGGCGGGCTGGTGTCCAGGTTGACCACGGAACCGGCCTGCTGGTTGCGGCTCTTGAGCCAGATGGCGCCGCCGATGCCCACCGTCGCGGCCAGCTGCGCCAGTAGAATGGACAGGAAAAACTTCCAGAACAAACGACCCAAGGCTTACTCCTTGATCAGCTGATAGCCCAGGCGGTACACGGTTTGCAGGCAGGAGCGGCCGTCGGCAATGGTGCCCAGCTTGTGGCGCAGCGAGCTCAGGTGGACGTCGATGTTGCGGTCGAAGCGCGCCAGCGGGCGGCCCAGGCCCTGCTCGGACAGGGCGTTCTTGCTGACCGGCCGGCCGGCGTTGCGCGCCAGCACTTCCAGCAAATTGAATTCGGTGCTGGTCAATTCCAGCTTGTTGCCGGCCCAGGTGGCGCGGCGCTGCTCCGGCCACATGGTCAGCTGGCCGACGGTGATGGCGGTTTGCTGGCTGTTGTCGGCCGGTACGCTCTGCGCGCGGCGCAGGATGGCGCGGATGCGCGCGGTGAGCTCGCGCGGGGTGCAGGGCTTGGCCACGTAATCGTCGGCGCCCAGCTCCAGGCCGACGATGCGGTCGGTATCGTCGCCGCGCCCGGTCAGCATCAGGATCGGCAGCTGGCTGTTGGTGCGGATACGGCGCAAGGTTTCCAGCCCATTCATGCGCGGCATCATCACATCCAGGATGGCAATGGCATACAGGCCGGTGAACGCCTCGGCAGTGCCGGCTTCGCCGTCGTGCACGGTTTTGACTTCAAAGCCTTCCTGTTCCAGGTATTCCTTGAACATGCCCACCAGTTCGATGTCGTCGTCGATCAACAGTACTTTGCTCTTCATTGCTGCGATTTTTCTTTAGATACAGATCGCCCATCATAACAGCCCGCACCCGCGCGGCGACCGCCTTTTACCCGGTTTTACAACGCGTTGCCGGATGGGAATTAGATGTCAGACCAACATCTTTACGCCGATTTACCTTGCCCTAACGCCACTTAACACAGGTGCCGCCGAGAATGATGTCTCACTACCAATCAAGGATTGTTTGCAATGAAAACATCAAAAAAATCTGGCGTACGCAATGTTCTGCTGGCCGCCGTGCTGGCGCTGCCACTGCTGGCATTGGCTGCCGATATGGAGACCGATCAACCGCCCGCACCGCATGGCGAGCACGGCGGGCCGGATCGCGGTCCCGGTTTTGCGCACGGGGCCGGCCCCGGTTTCGGTCCCGGCCGTCCGCCATTCCTGCGCGGCGTGGAACTGAGCGAGGCGCAGGAAGACCAGGTGTTCGCCATTCTGCACGCCGAAGCGCCGTACCTGCGCGAACAATTCAAGGCTGCCGGCAAGGCGCGTGAGGCGCTGCGCGCGCTGGCCGCCGCCGACAAGTACGACGATGCCAAGGCCGCGTCGCTGGCCCGGGAAGCCGCCACCGCGGAGGCCAATATCGCGCTCCAGCACGTACGCACGCAGCAGAAATTGCTGGCCGTGCTGACGCCGGAACAGCGCAAGAAACAAGCGGACGACAAGCCGCGCCATCCGCAGCGCCCGTGACCTTGTTTGTAGCAGCCCTTAACCCTGATCAGCGGAGAATCGTATGTCCCTCAGCGCCTTGAGTTCCAGCAGCGCCGCCAGCGCGCTCAGTTTCCTGAGCCGTTTGAGCAGCACCAACAGCATCAGCAGCAACAGCACCGAAGGTGTGCGTCCGCCGCCGCCGCCACCGGAAGACGGCGGTGGTTTCGCGGACGCCATTGCCGAAGCGCTGAAATCGATCGGCATTACCGACACCAGCAGCGACAGCGCGGCCGCGGCGGCCAGCACCGACACCAGCGACAGCGCCACCGCTGACACCACCACTGACACCACCGGCGTGGCCGCCGCACTGGGCAGTTTCCTGCAAAGCCTGATGGGCGCGCTGCATGCGCAGCACAGCGACAGTGCCGAAGCACCGCCGCCGTACGGCGAGCAGCAGGGTGGTCCGGGCAAGCTGGAGACGGACTTGCAAAGTCTGATTGCCGAGCTGGCCTCGGGGACGACTGCCGCCGACAGCGCGGCCGGTACCGGCAGCAGCGACGCCGTGGATCAGCTGGAAAGCACCTTTGCCAATCTGCTGGACAAGCTGGGCGTCAGCACCGACAGCACGGATGGCAGTACCAGCACCGACACCAGGCTGACGGCCTTCCTGCAAGCGCTGTCGAGCAAGGTTGGCGGCAACGGCACCAGCGGCAACCTGGTCAACACCGCGGTTTAACGCGACATCCCCGCAATACCCGTCGCTGCGCGCAAGTGCGCAGCGGCGGCTTTCTCACCCAAGTAGGAGTAGGTATGGAATCCCATGATGATATGCACCAACACAGCCTCGCGGCCGACCTGACCGCCATGCTCAAACTGAACAGCGACCGTCGCCAGACGTTGCGCTGGCTGCTGGCCGGGGCCTCGGCGCTGCCGGTGCTCGGTTGCGGCGGCGGTTCCGGTAGCGCCAGCGATACCACCAGCACCAGCACCACGTCCACCGCGACCACCACCACGCCGACCACCGGCACCACCACAGGCACGACCGGCACTACGACCACCACCAGCAACGGCTCGTGCTCCGTCATCCCGGAGGAGACCGGCGGCCCGTATCCGGCCGACGGCACCAACAGCAACAGCAGCGGCGTGGTCAACGTCCTGACCCAGTCCGGCGTGGTGCGCAGCGACATCCGCAGCAGCTTTGGCAGCGCCAGCGGCACGGCGGCCGGCGTGCCGCTGACCATCAAGCTGCAGATCGTCAACGCCAACAACAATTGCGCCGCGCTGGCCAATGCCGCCGTGTATCTCTGGCACTGCGACCGCGACGGCAATTATTCGCTGTACTCAAGCGGCGTGACCGACCAGAATTATTTGCGCGGCGTGCAGGAGACCGACAGTAGCGGCAACCTGAGCTTCACCACCATCTACCCGGGCTGCTACTCGGGCCGGGTGCCGCATGTGCACTTTGAGGTGTATCCATCGCTGGCCAAGGCGACCAGCGCGTCGAACCGCATCAAGACTTCGCAGTTCACGTTCCCGGTGGCCACCAGCCAGGAAGCCTACGCCACCACCGGTTACAGCAACAGCGTAAAAAACCTGGCGGCGATCAGCTTCGCCACCGACAACATCTTCAGCGACGGCTACTCGCTGCAGATGGCCACCATCACCGGCAACGCCACCGACGGTTACGTGGCGACGCTGACGGTGGCCGTGTCGGCTTAAGCCGCGTTCATGAAGCCGAGGTTGCGGGTGCTGAAGTTGCCGATATTCGGGAACACATCCGCAATCTGCGTGGCCGACAGGCCAAACCAGGTTCCCAGCGTGGCGGCGTACTGATCGACCGAGATGGTCGGCAGCAGGGCGCCCGAACCCACGTCCAGGTTGTGGCCCAGGCCGGCGGCCGGGACGGTGCCGTAGATGTTCTTGCCCTTGACCGCGCCGCCCATGACGAAGTGGTGGGCTCCCCAGCCGTGGTCGGTGCCGTCGCCATTGCTGGTGAAGGTGCGGCCGAAATCGGAGGCGGTAAACAGCGTCACCTGTTTCTGCATGTTGGCGCCATTCAGGCTGTACAGCATGACGTAGAAATAATTCAGGGCGTGGCTCAGTTGCGCCAACAGGTTGGCCTGGTCCGCACGCTGGTTGTCGTGGGTGTCAAAACCGCTGATGCCGACATAGAACACCTGACGCTTCACACCCAGGGCATTGCGGCCGCCGATCATGCGCGCCACGGTTTGCAGCTGCACCGCCAGCGGGTTGACGCCAGCCACGCCGGTGGTGGGATTGACGTACCAGCTCGGGTCCGCCACGCCGCCGGCGCCCTTGGGCAGCATGGCCGACGTGGCCGTGCTCTGGGTGCTGATGCCGGTGCGCGCGATGGCCGCATGCTCTTTCTCCAGCAGATCGCTGCGGTCGCTGGTAATGATGTTGCGCAGGGTGCCGGAGGCCGTGGTGGAGCCGAACAGCGTGCCGCTGATGCCGTTGATGGCCGGAATGCTGGTGCCGGCAATCTGAATCTGGCGGATGGTCTTGCCACCCAACAGGGTCGAGTTGCCGTAGGTGGAAACCGCGGCAAACGACGAGCTGGAGTTGGCCGAGGCCATCAGCTCCACCATGCGCGCGCCCCAGCCGCTGCCATTGCTGCCTTCAGGTTTGTTGGTCTGCCACACGGTTTGCTGGTCGTTGTGCGAGAACAGCTTGGCCGGCAGCGATACCGAACGGTTTTGATACTGGGCCTTGGTGGTCGGCTGGATCAGCGTGCCGACGTTGGCAACCACCGCCAGCGCGCCGGTGTTGAACAGGTCGCGCATATGCGTCATGCTGGGATTGAAGGCAAAGCTGCGGCCGGCCTGGGCGGTGTTGGGCGTGATCGGCAGCAGGCTGGCCGAAGCGCTGCTCTGGGCCAGCGCGATGGACGTCGAGCCGCCGGTGGCGCGCAGGCGCGAGTACTCTTTCCACGATTCCGGATCGGTGGTCAGCAGCGTGTTGAACGAGTCGTTGCCGCCGGTCAGGAAGACGCATACCAGCGCCTTGTAGTCGGTGGCGTCGGCCGCTGCCGCGGTGCCCATGGCAGCCAGGTTCAGCGTGAAGGGCACGGTGGTGCTGCCGGCCATGGCCAGCAGGTTGCCAAGGAAGCGGCGTCGCGATTGGGTCGGGTTGCTCATCTTCTTTCCTTATTTCTGTACGAGGTATTCGGGCGATGCCATGGTCAGGTAAATGGCCAGGTAAGTGCGATTTTTCCTGGCAGCCGCAATTTCAGCGCCGTTCCATGGCTTGGGATCGAACGCAATGGAATTCATGGCGGACAGGATCTGGCTGCGCAGGTCGCTCGACATGGCGCCAGCCATCAGCAGCAGGTTGACGCGGTCCAGCAATTCTTCCGACGAGGGCGCCAGTTCCCACTCCTTGCTGTAGTCGGCCTGGATGTTGTCGTCCTTGCCGAAACCGTACTGCATGACGCGCTGCAGATAGTTCAGGTAGCCGGCGGTGGACGGGCCGCTGGTGATCTGCAGCTCTGGGCCAACCATGCCGGCGCCAGCGAGCGCCGAGCCCGGCGGCGCATAGCCAGGGCGGTAGAAATTGAACACCGACGGCGACTGCAGCACAGTCATGCCGAGGCCGTTGTTGACGTCGCTGGTGCCCCAGGCGAAATACCAGCCGTTCTTCGAGGTGGCGTTAAACGCGCGCAGGAAGTTGGCCATGCGCAGCACCGGTTCGCGCAGCTTTTTCGGCTTGGCGGCCTCGGCCGCTTCCGGATCAAGCAGGATGGCGCGAATCACGGCCTTCATGTCGCCGCGCACGCCACTGCCATTATTGTTGAAGGCGGCCGCCACGCGGCTGATATAGGCCGGGCTCGGGTTGCTGGTGACCAGGCGCTGAATCAGCTGGCGGCCCATGAATGGCCCCACGTTCGGGTGGTTGAACAGGGTATCGAGCGCAATCTTGAGCTCGGTTGCGGCCGGGGTGCCGCCTGGTATGGTCACGCCGAGGAAGCTCTTGGCCGAGGTCGAGTGATACGCGGTGTAGTTCTGCATCGGCAGCCAGGCGCGGTCGGCGTAGCGGGCGAAGCCCAGGTAGCGCGATTCGCTCTGGTCGGGACCGGCCCAGCTCCAGCCGGTGAATACCTTGGCCAGGCCCATCACATCATCGTGCGTGTACGTCGGGATCGGCTTGCCATCTTCCATCTTGACGGTGCCGTCCTGGTTCAGCTGATACAGGCCGATCGACATGAGCTGCATGATTTCGCGGGCGAAGTTCTCGTCCGGCGTGCGGGTGTCGGTTTCCTTGCTGTTATGGAGATGGCTCAGGTAAATGCCCATCATCGGATCGAGCGCCACACCTTCCAGCAGATTGCGGAAGTTGCCGAAGCCGCGGTTGCCGAGAATATCGTAAAAATGCGCCACGCCGAGCGGCTCTTCCCACACGTGGTCTTGCTTGGTGGAGATGACGAAGATTTGCGACAGGGCGAACGCCACCCGCTGGCGCAGCTGGTCCTTGCCCGACAACACCTGCTGCCAGAACGAACCCTGGAATTCGTCCGTGGTGGCGGCGCCGCGTCCGGCCGTGTTGGTGTAGTAGGTCATGTAGTTGCGATGCATGGTCTGCGGCATGCCGAATTGCGCGTCCAGCCAGGCCGAGGTGCCCATGTTCTTCAGTTCGATAATGCTGGCGATGGTCGGACCGAAAGTGGCTTGCGACAGGAAGTGCGCAGCCGCCTGCGACGTCATGGTAGCGGTAGCAGTGCCCGTCGCGGTGGTGCTGCCCATCACATTGGCGGTGCGCGCCGGCGCGCTGGTGGCGGTGCTGGTGCTGGAGACGGTTTCGGATAAGAGCAGGTTCGGTTGTTGCTTGGCCTGCTGTTGTTCGTCGTTGAAAGAAGAGCCGCCGCACGCGGACAAAATAGACAACGCGGCGATGGCCAGGACCCGTTTGGAGTTGCTCAATGCCATTTGATTTCCTAAAAAAACTAACGGGACCGATTGTAGAAGAGTTTGCCTTCAACTTCTCAATTGTTTCATTTTAGTAGTGACAACATTAGGCTTTTTAGAAAATAAATAGGCGAAATTAGCGCAAAAAGAGCGATGTTATTGCATAGTTTTGTGAAAGATAACAACAATTTTTTTCCGGAAATGTATATTCCACGCGACGTTTTATACTGAAAATGTAAATTTTAATAGCGTGCGCACGAAAAAAAAGGCAGCCAATTGGCTGCCCCATTTTTTTGCTGCGTTGCGGTTTACTGTTTGACACAATCCACGAAGTAACCACGCTTGCCATCCACTTCACGCTTGACCAGACCGTGCACATCGGTCTCGAAACCTGGGAAGCGTTCGTTGAAGTCGCGCGCGAAGCGCAGGTAATCGACGATGGTCTTGTTGAAGCGCTCGCCCGGGATCAGCAGCGGAATGCCCGGCGGGTATGGCGTCAGCAGTATCGAGGTGATGCGGCCTTCCAGCTCGTCGATGGCGACGCGCTCGATTTCGCGGTGCGCCATCTTGGCGAACGCGTCCGACGGTTTCATGGCCGGTACCATGTCCGACAGGTACATTTCGGTGGTCAGACGTGCCACGTCGTATGCCTTGTAGAAATCGTGGATCTGCTGGCACAGGTCGCGCAGGCCCATTTTTTCGTAGGTCGGATTGGCCGCCGCGAATTCCGGCAGGATGCGCCACATCGGCTGGTTCTTGTCGTAATCGTCCTTGAATTGCTGCAGTGCGGTCAGCAGGGTATTCCAGCGGCCCTTGGTGATGCCGATGGTGAACATGATGAAGAACGAGTACAGACCGCACTTTTCAATGATCACGCCGTGCTCAGCCAGGTACTTGGTGACGATGGACGCCGGGATGCCGGTCTCGTCAAACTTGCCGTCCAGCGACAGGCCAGGATTGACGATGGTGGCCTTGATCGGGTCCAGCATGTTGAAGCCTGGCGCCAGCTTGCCGAAGCCGTGCCAGTCGTCTTCCGCCTTGATGATCCAGTCTTCGCGCGAGCCGATGCCTTCTTCGGCAAACTCGTCCGGCCCCCACACCTTGAACCACCAGTCTTTGCCCCATTCCTGGTCGATTTTCTTCATGGCGCGGCGGAAGTCCAGTGCTTCCAGGATGGATTCTTCCACCAGCGCGGTGCCGCCCGGCGCCTCCATCATGGCCGCGGCCACGTCGCACGAGGCGATGATCGAGTATTGCGGCGAGGTCGAGGTGTGCATCAGGTAAGCCTCATTGAAGGCGTCCTGGTCCAGCTTGACGGTTTCCGATTCGCGCACCAGCACCTGCGAGGCCTGCGACAGGCCGGCCAGCAGCTTGTGGGTCGACTGGGTCGAGAAAATCATCGATTCCTTGGCGCGCGGACGGTCCTTGCCGATCGCGTGCATATTTTTGTAGAAATCGTGGAAGGTGGCGTGCGGCAGCCAGGCTTCGTCGAAGTGCAGGGTGTCGATCTGGCCGTCCAGCAGCTCGCGCAGGGTTTCCACGTTGTACACCACGCCGTCGTAGGTCGACTGGGTGATGGTCAGGATGCGCGGCTTCTTGTTCACGGCGCTGCGCGCGAACGGATTTGCTTCGATCTTGCGCATGATGCTCTCCATCGAGAACTCTTCCAGCGGGATCGGGCCGATGATGCCCAGGTGGTTACGGGTCGGCATCAGGAATACCGGAATCGCGCCGCACATGATGATCGAGTGCAGGATGGATTTGTGGCAGTTGCGGTCCACCACCACAATGTCGCCCGGCGCCACAGTCGAGTGCCACACCATCTTGTTCGAGGTCGAGGTGCCGTTGGTGACGAAGTAGCAGTGGTCGGCATTGAAGATGCGCGCGGCGTTGCGCTCGGACTTGGCGACCGGGCCGGTGTGGTCCAGCAACTGGCCCAGCTCTTCCACCGCGTTGCAGACGTCGGCGCGCAGCATATTCTCGCCAAAGAACTGGTGGAACATCTGGCCGATCGGCGACTTCAGGAAGGCCACGCCGCCCGAGTGGCCGGGGCAGTGCCACGAGTAGGAACCATCGTTGGCGTATTCCACCAGTGCGCGGAAGAACGGCGGCGCCAGGCCGTCCAGATAGGACTTGGCTTCGCGGATGATGTGGCGCGCCACGAATTCCGGCGTGTCCTCGAACATGTGGATGAAGCCGTGCAGCTCGCGCAGAATATCGTTCGGAATGTGGCGCGAGGTGCGGGTTTCGCCGTACAGGTAGATCGGGATGTCGGCGTTCTTGTAGCGGATTTCCTCGACAAAGGCGCGCAGCGATTTCAGCGCGGTGTCGGTGTCTTCCACCGAGCCGGAGCCGAATTCCTCATCGTCGATCGACAGCACGAAGGCCGAAGCGCGCGATTGCTGCTGGGCGAACTGGGCCAGATCGCCGTAGCTGGTCACGCCCACTACTTCCATGCCTTCTTTTTCCATCGCATCGGCCAGGGCGCGAATACCCAGGCCGGACGTGTTCTCGGAACGGAAATCCTCGTCAATGATGACGATGGGGAAACGAAATTTCATGCATGTCTCCAAAAAAGCAAGCCGCCCCTGACGTATGTGGAGGGGCGGACTAGGGCGCGACCGGC
>NZ_JBCNLB010000029.1:0-32868 GCF_039595735.1 Duganella sp. | reverse complement strand
CGCGACCACGTTTATACTTTGCATGCAGAGCTTGAAGGACAGAAACTTGCCCCCATATTCGAGCAGCTATTGGCAGGATGGCAAGCGCAGGGATACCAACTGGCGTCCATGGCCGACTACCACCAGAAGATCCAGCATCTGCCAATGCCGGTTTGCCCCATCACCTGGGGCGAACTGCCGGGACGTTCTGGCACGCTGATCGTACAAGGCGCGGCCAGCACTTAACATACCCTTCAGGAGACGCCTGTGGCTGATGTAGTAACCGACTTTTCCGCGCCGATGACCAGCGGCCAGACCTTCCAGCTGTCCGGCCGTCCGGCGCGTTACACCGTACTGTTCTTCTACCCCAAGGACAATACCCCCGGCTGCACCACGGAAAACATCGCCTTCCGTGACCTGCACCCGCAGTTTGCCGCCGCCGGTGCTGAAATCTACGGCATCAGCCGCGATTCGCTGCGTTCGCACGAAAGCTTCAAGACCAAGCTGGGACTGCCGTTTGAACTGATTTCCGACCCGGACGAAGCGGTCTGCCAGCAGTTTGGCGTCATGAAAATGAAGCAAATGTATGGTAAGACTGTACGCGGCGTCGAGCGCAGTACGTTTGTGATTGACGCTCATGGCCAATTGGTGAAAGAATGGAGAGGCGTGAAGGTGGCGGGTCACGTCGACGAAGTGCTGGAATTTGTAGCGCGTCAGGCTTGAGTGGTGCGTTGCAGTTCCGGTTTGCTCAACCAGCAGGAACTTAAGCACATTTTGAGTCATCACTGTACCTCTTACCCTCCTCGGTGGCCAGCCGGCCACCTTGCGGTACTCACCGGGCTGGAACCATGCCCATCGGCAGTCTTTCACCTGTTTTCCCTTAAAGCATCCACCCCATGCGGCCGCGCGCCCCATGGCGGATTCCTCCTTTATTTTTCCAATTGAGATCCTGATGCCACTGCCAAAAATCCCAAGTAAGCCAGCGACTATACTGCTGGCAAAAGATTATCCCAAGGCCAGCGGCCGCGTAACGCCTGCCCTCGCGGCAGTGGCCGATATCGCGCCGGAGCCTGCCCCAGCGCCGAAGAAAGCGGCGACCGTCAAAGCCGTACCTGCAGCAAAAAAACCCGCCGTGGCCAAACCGCCGGCCAAAGGCAAAGCCGTGGCCGCCGTACTGAAGGCCGCGCCGGCCGTGCTGAAAGCTGCCGCCGACACCGTGGAAGCCAAGGGCAAGTCCTCGCCGCGCGGCAAGGTCACGCCGATCACCGCCGAGGCGCCGCATCCGGCCAAGCACAAGCCGAACGAAGTCACCATCAAGTCGTCCACCAGCCGTCACGCCGACCAGACCGGCGCCACCAAGATGTTCGTGCTGGACACCAACGTGCTGATGCACGATCCATCGTCGCTGTTCCGCTTCGAGGAACACGATGTCTACCTGCCGATGATGACGCTGGAAGAGCTGGACAACCACAAGAAAGGCATGACCGAGGTGGCGCGCAATGCACGCCAGGTCTCGCGCACGCTGGACGCGCTGGTCTCCAACACCGACGACGACGCCATCGAGAACGGCATCCCATTGTCCAAGCTGGGCAACAAGGACGCCAAGGGCCGCCTGTACTTCCAGACCCGTTTGCAAACGGCGGAGCTGCCGGTCGGCCTGCCGTCGGGCAAGGCGGACAACCAGATCCTGTCGGTGGTGCGCTCGCTGGAAGCGGAGCAGGAAGGCCGCGCCATCGTGCTGGTGTCGAAAGACATCAACATGCGCATCAAGGCGCGCGCGCTGGGCCTGCCGGCCGAAGACTACTTCAACGACCATGTGCTGGAAGACACCGACCTGCTGTACTCGGGCATCGTCCAGCTGCCGGATGACTTCTGGAACAAGCACGGCAAGGATCTGGAGTCCTGGCAGGAAAACAAGAACGGCCAGAGCGCCACCTTCTACCGCGTCACCGGCCCGTTCGTGCCGTCGATGCTGGTCAACCAGTTCGTGTTCCTGGAACCGAAGAATGGCGAGGCGCCGTTCTATGGCCAGGTCAAGCAGATCAACGGCAAGACCGCCGTGCTGCAAACCCTGCGCGACTTCAGCCACAACAAGAACAATGTCTGGGGCGTCACCGCGCGCAACCGTGAGCAGAACTTCGCCCTCAACCTGCTGATGAATCCGGAATGCGACTTTGTCACCCTGCTCGGCCAGGCTGGCACGGGTAAAACCCTGCTGGCCCTGGCGGCCGGCCTGGCGCAAGTGCTGGAAACCAAGCTCTACAACGAAATCATCGTCACCCGCGTGACGGTGCCGGTCGGTGAAGACATCGGTTTCCTGCCGGGCACCGAGGAAGAGAAAATGTCGCCGTGGATGGGCGCGTTTGACGACAATCTGGAAGTGCTCAACAAGTCCGATTCGGATGGCGGCGAGTGGGGCCGTGCGGCCACCCAGGACCTGATCCGTTCGCGCATCAAGATCAAGTCGCTCAACTTCATGCGCGGCCGTACCTTCGTCAACAAGTTCCTGATCATCGACGAGGCGCAGAATCTGACGCCGAAGCAGGTCAAAACCCTGGTGACGCGCGCCGGTCCGGGCACGAAAATTATCTGCCTCGGCAACATCGCACAGATCGACACGCCGTACCTGACCGAAGGTTCGAGCGGCCTGACCTATGTGGTGGACCGCTTCAAGGGCTGGTCGCACAGCGGCCACGTCACCCTGGCGCGCGGCGAACGCTCGCGTCTGGCTGACCACGCCAGCGACGTCCTGTAATGATCTAAACTGTTTAGCTCGTTTCTCAGCCCCGCCCGCAGTCATGCCGGCGGGGCTGATTGTTTTGTGGCTGTCGGGCGAAGGCAACAGCGGCCTGTTTCAGCTGGCGGATCGCCGTTCATAGTACGAAGGCAATCCGCCTGGCAATACTCAATATCAATTACGCAAATTGACGTTAACGGCACCCAAGAAAATGCTTGAAACCGGCGGCGACCTGTATAACACTAAACTCCCAAGTCATTGATTTTGCCCGTCTTTCGCGCCCTAGCTGAGGTTGAGACATCATGGACATTCCTATCCTGATCCAGAAGACGGTGGACGCCAAAAAGAAGTATGACGTGACGGTGCCGGACATTCCCGGCTGCGTCACCACCGCCGAGACAGTGGACAAAGCCATGAGCAACGCCACCAAGGCCATCTATGGCCATGTGGGGCAGCTGGTCGAGCAAGGCAAACCCTTCGAAATCCGCCCTTCCGAAGTCGAAACCTTGTCCCAGGAGCCTGACTACGCCGGCGGCATCTGGGCCCTCGTCAGCCTCGACCTCGCCAGACTGGACGATCCGCCGGAAGATTAATTTCAACCATCATCCAGAAACCATCCTGAAACTGAGGAGCATCACGCCAACGATCGATTGTAGCGGCCTTCGGAAGTTCCTCATTGCCGTCGCTGTACATTGCCAACACTGCCTCTTGAGCCATCGCTGGCAAATCCGTGAGCTCGTCGGCAGCCGTGAACACTCCAGGCAGATCGGGAAAACTTCCGCCGTAGGCACTCCCCTCTTCCTTCCAGACATAAAGCGGATAGAGCATCATTGTCCCTTTTTCGGATGTGGCACGACAACACTTGCACCGGTGTCAGAGTTAACGAACTTATGGTGACTGCCCCGGGTGGAAACGTGGCGCCATCCATTTGATTTCAACAATTTGATGAGTTCCTCGCTAGTCATCTAAAAAGCCTGGCTCGACCATCGTTAGTGTCACTGCGCGGCATCAACGCAACGACACTTAATTACATGGCTTGACCTTCCCATCGCTGGAAGGATTAAAGTGTACTCATCGAAACTGTTTGAGGAGTGCACGATGTATCAGCTTCAAGTCGAAAACATGAGCTGCGGTCATTGCGTGGGTGCGGTGAGCAAGGCGGTGCAGGCGGTGGATGCGGCAGCCAGGGTGGAAGTCGATCTGGCCAGCAAGTCGGTCAAAATCGACAGTGCGACGCCGCTGGCGCCGTTGAAATCCGCCATCGCCGATGCCGGTTACCCGGTCACCAGCGCGGCCTGATTATTTGTCGAGCTCCGGATAGCGGCGGAAGATGCCGGTCTCGTTGAACGGGATGCGGCGTTTGGATTGCAGGTAGGCGGCGATGTTGGGTCGCGCCGCCACCTTGTCATGCAGGGCGATCAGTTTGGGATACGCCGGCTCCAGCCGCGCCATCGCTTTCGGGAAGGCGTAGCGCAGGCCTTCGATCAGCTGGAAGAGCGACAAGTCCACATACGACAGGCGCGCCCCCACCGCGTAGCCGCCCTGCACCACGCCTTCAAAATAATTCAGGAACTTGGGAATGCGCTGCTCGCGGAAATCTTTCGCACGCGCTTTCGCTTCCTTTTTCTGGTCTTCGTAATACAGGTTGGTGGAAATCGGGTGGTGGGTGTCATGCGCCTCGGCGACGATGTCGGCGATCGTCAGCTGCAGCTGGTTGGCCCACAAGCGTCCGGCCTCCGCACGCGGCGCCAGCTTGTGCTTCGCGCCCAGATACATCAGGATGTTGGCGGTCTGCCCGATCAGCAGATCGCCCACCTGCAGCACCGGCGGCGCAAACGAGGGATGGTCGACCTGATCGAAATCCAGGCTGGCCGTGGTCTTCGGCATGCCGCCTTTTTGCCGCGCCACGTCCACATACGGCACGCCCGCCTCTTCCAGCGCCAGCCGGACAAATTCGCCGCGCCCTTGCAGGCCGGGCCAGTACAGGAGTTGGTAGGGTGTCGTCATGCGAGCATGGTAGCACCGATCCTTTGAACGGCGGCGTCCGCCTGCGCGCCCCTGCTGGCATGCAGTTTAAAAACGCTGACGCAGCGCGTCAGATTGCCGGCCTGATCCTGCAAGGATTGCGAGGCAGCGGCGGCTTCCTCCACCAGCGCGGCATTCTGCCGTATCGCGGAGTCCATCTGCGCGATGGCACGGTTGATCTGCACGATGCCTTCTGACTGCTCCTGGCTGGCTGCAGAAATTTCCGCCATCATGTCGGTCACGCCTTTGATGCTGGCCACAACCTGCTGCATGGTCGCTCCGGCCTGGTCCGCCAGCATGCTGCCTTCCGCCACTTTGGCCACCGAATCGCCGATCAGCACACGGATCTCCCTGGCGGCGGCCGCCGAGCGCTGCGCCAGGCTCCGCACTTCGGTCGCGACCACGGCAAAACCCCGCCCCTGCTCGCCGGCATGCGCAGCCTCGACTGCCGCATTCAACGCCAGGATATTGGTCTGGAACGCAATGCCATCAATCACCTGGGTAATTTCAGCGATGTTTTGGGCTGCCGCACTGATGGCGTCCATGTTGAAGGCCATGCGCGACACCACCAGGCCGCCCTGAGCGGCCACCTCGGTCGCGGAGATGGCGAGCTGATTCACCTGGGAGGCATAGTCCGCATTGTGCTGCACCGCGGCCGTCAGCTGTTCCATCGACGATGCGGTCTCTTCAAGCGAACCGGCTTGCGCCTCGGTGCGGGACGATAAGTCCTGATTGCCGGCGGCAATCTCTGTGGAGGCGGCGGCGACAGTCTCCGCACCGCTGCGCACCGTGGCGACGATGCGCACCAGGCCTTCCTTCATGTCGCGCATGGCGAGCAGCAACAGTCCGGTTTCATCTTTCGCGCCGTCGCGGATCACCCCGCCCAGGTCGCCATTTGCCACGGCGCGGGCAATATCCACCGCTTGCCTTAGCGGCGCGGTAATGGAGCGCGTGATCCACACTGCCAGCGCCGCGCCCAGCACCAATGCCAACGCGGCCAGCACGATCAGGACTTTTCTTGTCGAGTGATACAGCTGAGCGGCTTGCGCGCCGCTTTCAGCCAGACTGTCATTCTGGTGCTGTATCAGCGCGCGCACGGCGTCGGCGTAGCTGGCCTGGTCCCTGCGTATGCTGGTAAATAACAGGACCGTCGCCTCCTGCTTCCTGCCCGCTGCGGCCAGCTCCAGCAAAGTCTGCTGCGAATTGCGATAGGCCGCATCGGCGTTCCGCATGGCATCAAGCAACGCCACGCCGGTACCGGACTTGACCAGCGCCGCCAGTTTATCGAAATCGCCGGCGAGCTCTTTCCGATTATCGAGCAGCAGCTGGCGTTCCCTGTCGGCCTCGTCAGGATTATCCAGCAGCAGGACATTGCGTAGCGCACGGGTATTGCGGTTGACCAGATCCAGCACCTCATAAGCCAGCACCGTCTTGGGATATTTGTCCTCGACGATTTTTGCCGTGCGCTCGTTAAGCAGCCCCAGACTCTGAATGCTGAGCGAGATACAGCCCACCATCAACACCAGCAGCAGCGCGAACGCCGCCCCCAGCCGATGGCCAATTTTCCAGTCGCGTATATTCATCCAGTAGCCTCATAAGTCAGTCGACTTATTCTATGACGGCGCCGGATGCCCTTCTATCGGCACATCCCTATCGTTAACTCAGGAATTCCCTAATTCAGTTAGAACGTAGCCTTCAGCGTCAGGCGCAAGGTGCGGCGTTCGGCCGGATGGTAGTGGATATCGTCCACGCCCTCCGCCGGCTCGCCCGGCAGACGCGAAGCGTAGTAGTAATCGATGTCGCTCACCTTGCGGTCAAACAGATTGAAGGCATCCAGCTGCGCCGACCAGCGGCGGTTGAACTTGTAACCCACGCGCGCATAAGCAATCGCCGTGGTGGCCGAGCGCTTGCTGTTATCCTCGATGAGCGGTCGCGGACCGAAGTAACGCATCTGGAACGCAGCGCTCCACGGCCCCAGATCGGTAATGGTCGCGCCAAACGAAGCGACTTTTCCGATCGCGCCCGGGATGTAGTCGCCCACCTCGTCATGCTCGGTGTAGTGACCGCGCGAATAGGCCAGGTCCAGATCGAACAACAGCCATGCATTGGCGATGTAATGGTTGTTCCATTCGATGCCGGAGCGGTAGCTGCCTCGGCTTGGTGAGGTATCGCCGGCATCGCCGGAGAACACCAGCTCCGAATCCGAACGCAGCTTCCATACGGCCAGCGAGCTTTGCAAGCCAGGCAGGAACTCCGTGCGCGCGCCGATCTCCGCGCCGCGCGTCTTCACCAGCGGCGTGACCGGATCGATAGGCTCGCGCTCTTTGGGCGTAAGATGCACGGTGGTGCCGCGCGCGTCGTTGCTGTGGAAGCCTTCACCGTAATTGACGAAGAATTCAGTCCTGGCCCATGGCCCCAGCACCACCGAGAATTTCGGCGACGTGGTGCCGGCGCTGACCTTGCCCGAGTTCTCCGCGATATTGCTGTCCACGTCGAAGCGATAGCGGTCGTAGCGCAAGCCGGCTGTCGTGCGCAGCCAATCGCGCCACTGCACCGTGTTCTCCAGATACGCGCCGATGCTCCCCTCCTTCACCGTCGATTCGGAGATGGCGCGCAATGGCTGCTGATTGTGCGTGGCGTACAGCGACAACGGCGACAAGTAATCGTAACGTCCCTGCACGCCAACCTTGTTGCTGACATCCAGCCCGGCCCAGTGACTGAACCACGTCTGCGCCACATCAAAGCCGCCCATGCGCCGCTTCTCGTTCTGGCGGCCCTGATCGCCGTTGACCGGATCCTCCAGAAAATAAGTGAAGTTGTTAAACAGCGTCAGGCTCGATTGCACCAGATAGGCGTTGGCCTGCAACAGACTGTCGTTGGTGCGCTTGCGCAGCGTGGCGGACAAGCTGTAACGCGATGTGCGGCCGCCATCACTGGGATCGACGGCGCCGTAAGGATCCAGCTCACCGCTATCCACCGCACGCTGCGGGATCTGCGTGCTCGCATGCCACCCGCCCTTGTAGAACATGCCGGTCACGCTGAACTGATCATCACTCGCGCCCTGCGCATAACGCAGCACGCCCAGGCTTTTGTGGAAGGCTTCCGGCGTCAACCACGGACCGTTGTTATGCCCCAGCTCAGCGCCGTACACCAGATTGCCCGCACCGAGCGGCGTGGAGCCGGTGACGACCGAACGGTAGTACTGGTTCTCGCCCACCGTCACGCTGGCGGTGTTTTCTTTCAGCTTGTTCGCCAGCGTCATATGCGCCGCGCCGGCGGAAGCGAAGTCGCCTTCGTCGGCGTAGTACGGCCCTTTCTTGTAATTGATGCGGTCCACCAGTTCCGGAATCAGGAAATTCAGATCCGTGTAGCCCTGGCCATGCGCGTGCGTGCGCATATTGATCGGCATGCCATCGACAAACGTCGCAAAGTCAGTGCCGTGATCAAGATTGAAGCCGCGCAGGAAGTATTGATTGGCCTTGCCGTCGCCGCTGTGCTGCGTAACGATCACGCCCGGCACAAATTCCAGCAGCTCGCCCGGTCGCAATGCCGGGCGATTGGCGATCAGGTCCGCCGTCACCGCGCCCTGACTGGCCGCGCCGGAAGTGCCGACGCCGTTATCGTAGTGACCGCGCACTTCGATGGTGGTATCGACGGTTTCCGCGAATGCGGCCAGCGGCATGGCAGCAGCCAGCGCAACGAGGGATTTACTGATCATACAAAGCCTTTCAATTGACGAAGTTTGTTACGGCGGCTGACATACCCCACGCCCACCAGCGCAGCGGCAACCGCCAGCAGCAAAAGCGTGCCGACGGTCTTTTGCACCGGCGTCAGGTTGGACAGGGTTTGCATTTCAAAGCCGCTGACGCTGGCGTCTGCTGCTTCAGGTTTGTTCTTGGCCGCTGGTCGCGGCGCGGGCGGTTGCTGCGTTTCGGCCTTGGCCTGCAAGGCCTTCAACTCGGCGGCGGCGTTTTGCATCGCCACCTGCGGTGAAGGTGCCGCGCCGCCAGGTCGTGCGGCGTTTACAGCTCCTCGGATGATAGTAGCATTGGTGCCAACGTTTGGAACGAAGTCCGCGTTGAATTGCGGGGCTATTTTTAAGGTCGCCTTGCTGCAGGAGTCGGCACTGCACGAGACGCCGGCATCCTTGATGGCGATAGCATTCATTTGCTCCAGTTTTCTGAACACTGCGTCACTCGGCTTCCAGTAGCCACGCTCGATGGCGCTCAGCATGCGATCGGTCACGGCCTGGAAGGCGCGCAGGTTGCCGGCGGCGGCAAAGCGCTCGCGCACCTTCAGACCATGGCGGTCGGCCACGTAGGTATCGTACATGCGCTGCCACTTGCCGTCATCGACCACTTCCGGCACTGTCACCTGCCACGCCCACAGATAGTCCACCACGCGGTTGATGTAGCGCGCGCCGGAATAGCCTTCCTTCAGCATGCTGTCGGCCCAGCGGGGATTCAGGTAGCGCGACTGCATCTCCTGCCCCATGTACTGTTCCAGCGTCTTGTGCGTCGCCCGGCGCGGGTTGGCCAGGTCGCTGACCATCACTTCCGGCGTCTTGCCGTCCACGCTGCGGATCGCCATCGCGGTGCCGCCGAGATACTGGAAGAAGTCATCGTTATCCAGCGTCGCAAACAGATTGCTGGAGCGGCTGTGCAGCGCAATCTGACTGCCGGACAGCGCCTGTTTGAACAGGGCACGCCGCTGATCCGGATTGGCCTTGTCGTCGCCCCAGTAGCCGGCGCCGAACGGATGACTCATGCGGTTGATGAAGACGTCCGCCACTTCCTTCTCGTTCTGCCAGGCGTTGGTCAGCGGGATCAGTTTTTCGATCTGCGTGCCGTATGCGCCGCTTGGCACGCCGAAGATGCGCACCGATGCCATGCGCTGCGCCTCCTCCGCTGAAACGCCGCTCGCGCTCAGCGCGGCGGCGGTCTTGCGGCTGTGCGCTGCCATGACGTTGCCGCCTTCATCGTCCTGCTTCTGTGCCAGTTGCGCGGCTTGATCCATCAACGTCAGCAAGTTGGGGAACAGGTCGCGGAACAGGCCGGAGGACACCAGCGTCACATCCACACGCGGACGGCCCATCTGCTTGCGGCTCAGCGCTTCCACGCCGGTGACGCGGCCACGTTCGTCCCATGTCGGCCGGATACCCATCAGCGACATGGCCTGCGCTTCCATCACGCCTTCATGGCGCGAGGTCTCGACGCCCCACAAGTTCATGCTGAGCTTTTCCGGATAGGCGCCGTGGCGCTTGCGGTAGTCTTCCACCAGTTGCTGCCCCAGTTTGGCGCCGGCTTCATAAGTAGTCTTGCTCGGAATGCGCGAGGGATCGAGGCCGAAGAAATTACGGCCGGTCGGCAGCGCGTTCGGATTACGCACCAGGTCTGCGCTGGCGCCGGTCGGAATGTAGCGGCCCGACAGCGCCTGCATCAGGCGGTCCAGCTCCAGTTGCGCGCTTTGTTCGATATCCGCTTCCAGCTGTGAGATGCGTTTCAGCTTCTGCTCTGGCGTGGAGGCGTTATCGAGGCTCACCACCGCACGCGCGGTGGCATTGCGCTGTTCGGGTGCGGGCGCTACGCCGAAGGTATGCAGGCCGAATGGCGTCAGCTTGTTGCCGGTATCATCGAGGTATTCTTCCAGCCCTTCCATATCGGCTTCCGATTTCAGTTCCGACTTCTTCATGTCCTTCAACACGCCGCTCTTGGCAGCAAGCCGGTTGATGGCTTTCAGATGGCTGGCGGCCAGCAGCGGGCTTTTTTGTTCGGCCACGCGGTAGTCGTTCAGCAGTGCACCCAGTTCGCGCAAATCGGGATTCAAACCGGCGACATCGAACGGCGGCGTCATATGATCGATGATGGTTGCCATGCCGCGGCGCTTGGCCTGGATGCCTTCGCCCACGTCGTCCATCACATAAGGATAGATGTTGGGCATGGCGCCGATCAACGCCTCGGACGGATCGCTGTCGGACAGGCCTGCCTCTTTACCGGTCAGCCATTCCTGCGTGCCGTGGGTGCCGATATGCATGACGGCGTGCGCCTTGAAGTCCTTCTGCAGCCACAGATAAAACGCGATGTACTCGTGCGATGGCGGCATGCTGACCTCATTGTGCAGCTTCTCCAGATTCTGCTCCCATGCGCGGCCTGGCTGCGGCGCCATCAGCACATTGCCGAAGCGGCGTGCAGGATAGACGAAGAAGGCCTCGCCCTGGACGTTGCGCCACAGGACCGGCGCCTGCTCCGGCTTGCCCCACGACCGTTCGATCGATGCGCGCAGCGGTTGCGGCAGTCTGGCGAACCACTGCTGGTAGTCGGACAGCGGCACCAGCAAGGCCTGGCCGCTTTCGGCCAGATGCTTCAGACCCGCCATGTAATCGCCCTTGGACTTGCCGGGGTAATTGCCCCACTTCTGGATCTCGCCTTGCAGCTCGCCTTCGCTGGCCGGCAGTGCGTCGCCGGTGCGGTAGCCGTCGTGCTTGAGACGCTGGGCGATCTGCCACAGGCTTTCCGGCAGCACGTTAAGGTAAGCCGCGCCGATGGTCTCGGAACCATGCGGATAGTTAAAGTAAATCATGGCCACACGCTTGTCGCGATTGGCCTGCTGGCGTAGCGCCAGCCAGGCGGCCACGCGTTCGTTGAGACGCTCGATGCGCTCCGCAATCGGCGTCTCCTCCACGTAGGCCAGGCCGGTCTGCGCATCGCTGATGCGTTCGCGGCTGGCGACCACGGTTGGCTGGATCAGGCCCGCCGCCTCGGCGCCGGCCAGTTGCCAGGTGCGCTCGATGATGTCCAGGCCCACTTTGGAATCCTGCCACTGCGCATAGGTCTGCTGACTCAGCGTGATGGCGTTAATCGCCGGCACGCCAAGCTGGTCGAGCAGCGCGCTCACGCTGGCGGTGCCGCCCACCTTCATGCCCAGCGCGACGATCAGGTCGACGCGGCTCTTGCCGTTTTCGTCCAGCAGCAGCTTCAGAGGGACTTCATACGGATAGCCAAAAACCGGCGCCACGTTGTAGCCGCTGGCCTCCAGGCGCGCAACCATAGCGGCCAGCGGCAGCGTTTGTCCTGCCACCAGACTGGCGCGGTAGAACGGCACGGCGATCCACGGCGCGCCCGGTTTGTGGTGCGCGTAACCGCGCACATAGTCGTCGTAGCTGCCGACGGTGCGATTGGCCTGCACGTCATACAGGCCAGCCTCCGGCATCGCGTGCACCGGCGCCACGCTGACCGTAGAGCCGAAGCTGCTGCGCAGGATATAGCGCAGCATATTACCGATGTTTTCCACGCCGCCCTCGGCGTGATAGGCCTGGATGGTTTTATCATCGCGCACACCCAGCTCGCGCAAGCTGTCGTCGATGGCGCCCACCGCAAACACCGGCTTGCGCGCCTTTTGCAGCGCCTGCAATTCGGCGGTCAGGCCGGCCATGGCCTGGCGGCCCTTGACGTTGATGACCGCCACGTCGGCGGAGGCCAACGCGCTACGGTCGGCCGGCGTCAGACCGTTTACCGGCACAATGCGGATGCTGAGATTCAGCGCCTTCAATTCATCCTGAAGACCGCGCACCGCCAGCACGGTGGGTCGCGACTCCACGTCGCCCAGCATCAATGCCAGGGTACGCGGCGCCTGCGCGGACCGCACGTCGCCGGCTACGCACAGCAACAAGACAAGCAAGGCCCACAGCTTATTCCGGAACATAGATCACCTTCCCATCCGGCAGCTGGTACGCCGTGCCCAGGCGCTTGCCTGATCCGGACAGCGGTTTGTCGCTTACCTTGCTGACCTTGATCTCCGCGCCCTTCTTGGTCAGCACTTCGACCCGGCCGTCGGCGGTTTTCTTGGCGATGGTGACTTCCGAGTTCGGGTCCAGCAGGTCCATCATATTCCAGGCCGAGAACAGCGCCAGCATCATCGCCACAATGAACACGATGCTGGCGTCGAACAGATTGGCCACGCCCGATAGCGGATCTTCGCCATGCTCGCCGTGGCGGCTATAGCGATGCTTGTTCAGGTAGCGCATCTCAGCCCTCCGCTGCCAGCAGGGTTTCGGCGGCGAAGGCGATCTCGGTCAGGTCGCTGCGCAGCCAGTGCTCGCGCACCAGCGTCAACACATAGGCGCTGACGCTGCACGCCAGGCCGACCACGGTGGCGGTGAAGGCGGTGGTCATGGACTCGGCCATCTTCGGCAGATTGCCTTGTGCGAGGCCGGCCAGCGAAATGCCCATCGGGATCAGGGTGCCCATCAGGCCCAGTGCAGGGCCGACGCGCACCACGAAGCGCACGCCATCGAGGCGGCGCACGCCGCTGGCATCGGCGCGCTGCACCACGCGTTCGAGGCGCGCGTCCAGCGCTGGCTGGTGCTCCTTGGCGGCGACGACGGCGGCCATTTCCTGTCTGGCGGTGGCGACCAGCATGCGTACACCGCGGCGGCGCTCCAGCCACTCGGCGCCGAAGATGCCGAAGCACACCAGCATATGCAGCACCAGTGCGGCGATGCCCAGCAATACCGGTAGGTAAAGCACATTGGAAATGGAATACAGCAGCGCTTCAATAGAATGAATCGCTGCCTCGGCAGGCAGATTTTGCATAGACGGATTGTGAAAATCAGGGCGCAAACCACTCACCTCCCCGTGAGCGGAATGAACAGAAATGCTCGTGACGCATAGAGCATTTCCACCTGTTTGGCCGGTATCCGGGCTGGCAAGCGTCCCCGCCTGACCTTCCCATGCATGAAGCACAGTGGTTTAGCGAAGCGGGTTGTCGTCATGTGACGACGCTTGTTGACCGTTGCGGGGGCAGCACAGGCTGGCCGGTGAAGGCTCCTGTTTCCCGTTTAACTGCGCACCTGGACAGGCGCGCGGGCACCAAAACGTGGCGAGATTATACTGAAAATCCGGGGTCAGGTCCGCCATTTCTACACGAGCTGGTCTGTAGCGACCGCTACAGACCAGCTCGTGTAGAAATGGCGGACCTGACCCCGGAGTTAGCTGGCGAGGCTTTGGAGAATTGGACAGTCGGGACGATGGTCGCCGTGGCAGCAGCTGGCCAGTGTCTGCAGGGTGTCGCGCATTTCGGTCAGTTCGGCAATGCGCTGGTTGAGTTGCGCTACGTGACCCATGGCGATGGTTTTGACGTCAGCGCTGGCGCGCTCTTTGTTCTGCCACAGCGACAGCAGGTCACGGATCTGATCCAGCGAGAAGCCCAGCTGGCGTGCGCGTTTGACGAAGCGCAGGGTGTGCAGGTCGTTCTCGCCGTAGATGCGGTAGCCGGCGTCGGTGCGCTTGCCGGGCGGGATCAGGGCGATGCTCTCGTAGTAGCGGATCATTTTGGCGGAAACGCCGGTGGCGTTGGCGGCTTGGCCAATGTTCATTGTTGGTTCTCCGGTTTCCAGCGACGCAGCAGGAGCGCGTTGCTGATGACGCTGACCGAGCTCAGTGCCATGGCGCCACCGGCAACCATGGGGTTGAGCAGGCCGAAGGCGGCCAGCGGGATGCCGATCAGGTTGTAGATGAAGGCCCAGAACAGGTTCTGGCGGATTTTGTTGTAGCTGCGACGCGAGATCTGGATGGCGGCGGCCACCAGTGCGGGATCGCCGCGCATCAGGGTGATGCCGGCGGCGTGCATGGCGACGTCGGTGCCGCTGGACATGGCGATGCCAACGTCCGCCGCAGCCAGCGCCGGCGCGTCGTTGATGCCGTCACCGACCATGGCAATGGTGCTGCCCGCGCCTTTCAGGGCCGCGACCGTGCTGGCTTTGTCAGCCGGTAGCATGTTGGCGTTGACGCGCTGGATGCCGAGTTGTTTGCCGACGGTGTTTGCACTGCCCTGGTTGTCGCCGGTGAGCAGGATGGTTTCGATGTGCATGGCGTGCAGGACATCGATGGCGGCGCGGGCCTGCGGCTTGATGCGGTCACCAAAGGCCAGTAGGCCAAGCAGCTGGTGCGCATCGGCGTCGGCCAGCCACGAGATGGTGTGGCCGGCGCGTTCCAGTTCGCCGGCGCGTGCGGCCAGCGCGGACAGCGCGATGCCCTGCTCCTGCATCAACCGCGAGCTGCCCAGCACCAGGCGGACGCCATCCACCGTCGCCGCCACACCACGCCCTGGCAGCGCGCTGACATCGGCAGCTTTCAGCGGGGTGGCGGCGGCTTGCTGGACGGCGCGGGCCAGCGGATGTTCGCTGCCGCGTTGGACGGCGGCGGCCAGCGCCAGCAGACGCACTTCATCGACGCCAGGCGCAGGCGCGAGGACGGCCAGTGATGGCTGCCCTTCGGTCAGCGTGCCGGTCTTGTCAAACGCCACAGCAGTGATGCGGTGCGCCAGTTCCAGCGCTTCCGCATCCTTGATCAGAATCCCGTGACGCGCGGCGACGCCGGTGCCGGCCATGATGGCGGCCGGTGTCGCCAATCCCAGTGCACACGGACACGCAATCACCAGCACCGCCACCGCGTTGATGATGGCCTGCTCCGCACCGCCCCCCGCCAGCCACCAGCCGGCAAAGGTCAGCAGCGCCAGCACCAGCACTACCGGCACGAATACCGCACTCACCCGGTCCACCAGATGCTGCACCGGCGCCTTGGCCGCCTGCGCGTCTTCCACCAGCCGGATGATGCGCGCCAGCGTGCTTTCGGCGCCAACGGCGGTCACGCGCACCAGCAGCAGGCCTTCTCCGTTGATGGCGCCGCCCGTCACACGCTCGCCGGCATGACGCGCCACCGGCAGGCTTTCCCCGGTGATCAAGGCTTCATCGACATGACTGGCGCCTTCAGTGATGACGCCATCGGCGGCGATGCGCTCGCCGGGGCGGATGACGATGATGTCTCCCACCAGCACATCGCTGATGGCAACATCCACGTCCTGCCCATCGCGCCGCACGCGCGCCGATTCAGGGCGCAAGGTTTGCAGCGCGCGGATGGCGGCGGTGGTCTGGCGCTTGGCACGCGCTTCCAGCCATTTGCCAAGCAGGACCAGGGTGATGACGACGGAGGACGCTTCAAAGTACAGGTGCGGCATGGCGGCGGCCGACAGCAGCTGATAGACGCTCAAGCCATACGCGGCGCTGGTGCCGATGGCCACCAGCAGATCCATATTGCCGCTGCGTGCGCGGGCGGCCAGCCAGCCGGCGCGATAGAAGCGCGCGCCCAGCCAGAATTGGACCGGCGTCGCCAGCAACCATTGCAAGCGGCCGTCCAGCATCCAGTGGATGCCGAACAGCTCCAGCAGCATCGGCAACAGCAGAGGAAGCGAGAACAGCGCGGCCAGCAACACGGCCAGGCCGCCGGACGGCCCAGGCAAGACGCGGCGGCCTGGCGGGCTGACGGCGCCCGAACCAGCAGCGGCAGCATTGGTGACGGTGGCGGCAGCGGGAGCGGTGTTGGCTTCGCCGCTTGTGGCCGTGGCGACGGCAGCAGCAGGGGCGACGCCGGGTTCGGACGGCAAGGCTTGATAGCCAGCCTTGTCGACCGCCTGCGCCAGCACCGCAAAGTCGACCGGCTCAGCAGATTCCACCCGTGCCATTTCGGTGGCGAGGTTGACGCTGACCTTGTCAACGCCCGGCACGGCCGCCAGCGCCCGCTCCACCCTGCCCACGCAGGAGGCGCAGCTCATGCCTTCGATTTTGATTGCTTGCTGATTCATGGGACACCCGATGCTGTTTCTACACCTACAGCATCAAGTATCCCACGATAGGAAGGTCAAGGGTTTTTAGCGAACTTCGCAATCCACCGCATTGGACTTGGGCGGGGCCGAATTCGGCTGCGAGCTGGTCGAGCTGTTAAACACCGGCGGCGGCGCGAACGACAGGCCTGGATTGCGCGGCAAGATGATCGGCGGCTGGCTGAAGGACGGCACAAAACCAAACTGGCCGGCATTGAAACTCACGCTGCCAGAAGGATTGCTAACAAAGATCAAGCCCTCGATCACGTGCACGTACAAGCCAGGCGCCACCGGCCCTGATGACGGGCCTGGAGCGGACAGCGGCGAGACCGGAGCCGGTCCCTGCGCCAGCATCAGCGGTTGCACCGGATAGCTGTCGCCCACGGCGGCGGTGCTGGCCATCATCCATGCCTGACGCGCGGCAGCGGCCTGCGCCACAGCTTGGGCGCTCGGCTCAACCCACTCGGCAATGAAGGTGGTGCCGCGTATGCCGATGGTGGCGGTCGGCGTCTTCATTGCAAACTTTTCCTTGTTGCGCTTGCCCAGCAGCCCGGTCACCGAGCGCAGGCCGCCCTTGACCAGGTTAAAGGAGGCGTTGTCGGCCTCCGGCTTGCTGGCGTCGTAAGAAAAATTCTCCACCTTGAAGGTGGTGGACGGCTTGAGCGTGATCTCGCTGTTGTCGATGAATTTCACCATGGCGTAGGTGTTTTTCTCGGTCACCAGCGTGTCGCCGCTCTCGACCTCGGACTTCATCGACAAAATGCGCACCGCGCCATCTGCCTTCCTGGCCAGCAAGGGACCGCTCAGTTGCACCACCGTGCCTGCGACCTGGGCGGCCCAGCTGGCGCCGGCCATGCAGCACAGCGCCAGCAGCATCAACGCCTTAATTGCAGTACATTTTTTTAACAGTTTCATTTTTGGTTCCGGTCTTATCATTGGATGCGTCGACTTTGTCAGCAGACTTCTTATCGTCCGGCGTGGTGGACATGGCCGAGCCGCCCGAGCTTGAACCGCCGCCGGAGCTGCCGCTGCTGCTGTTGCCTACTTCCGTTGCCGCCAGCGTTTTAATCACCTCGTTGGCCGCGCCCTGGACCGGCTTGACCGGCTCCGACGCGGTTGGCGGCGACAGCACCTGGCACAGCGCCGAATTCGGCGCGATGGTACAGATGTCGGCCGATGGCGGGACCGGCGTTGGCGTTGGCGTTGGCGTTGGCGTTGGCGTTGGCGTTGGCGTTGGCGTTGGCGTTGGCGTCGGTGTTGGCGTTGGCGTTGGCGTTGGCGTTGGCGTCGGCTCAACCGGAGTTGGCGTTGGCGTTGGCGTCGGCGTCGGCTCAACTGGAGTGGGCGTTGGCGTTGGCGTTGGCGTTGGCGTTGGCGTTGGCGTTGGCGTTGGCGTTGGCGTCGGCGTTGGCGTTGGCGTTGGCGTTGGCGTCGGCGTTGGCGTTGGCGTCGGCGCCGAGATCAACGTTGGCGACACCGGGCCGTCAACGTCGGTCACAGTGCCGCCCTGGTTGTCGTAATCGCTGGCGGTCATGGTCACCGTTCCGGTGGCCGAACTGACGACTGCCGAGCTGCCAATCGTGATCTTGTTGTCGGTGCCGTAACCGGTGCCGGCCGCCAGCGTGATCGAGCCAGAACTGCTGGTCACCGAACCGTCAATCACCAATGGGCTGTGCGTTTGCAGCTTGATGAAGCCGGTGGAGGTATCCACCGTGCCCGCAATGGTCATGCCGCCGGTATTGTCGATGGTAATGGAGCCATTGTTGCCGCCGCCCGCGTCGACCTGGCGCACATCGTGCACCGTCATCATGGTCGGATGGGCCGGGTTGTTGACGTTGGCGATATTGATGACCGCCGTGCTGCCGGCGCCGGCCGTATTGGTGGCGGTCAGCTCGGACACCTTGGTGGCCAGCGGTACGGAAGAGCTGCCGATGCCGCCCGAGGCATTCATGGTCAGGGTGTTGGCCGTCAGCACGCCGCCTGGCACGGTGCCGCTGCCCTTCAGGATCGCGCCGCTCACCACATCCAGCACCACGTCACCGGCGCTGGTCACGCCGGAAATATTGTACAGCTGCGTGCTGCCAGTACCGCCCTGCAGGGTGGCGATCTTCAGGTCACCGGTATTGGAGAAGCTCAGGCTGCCGCTGCCGCCCTGGCTGGCGGCCAGGTTGGTCACCTGATTACCGGCGTTGTTCAGGGTGATATTGCCCGAAGTCTGCAAGCCCAGATCGCGTACATTGATGATGGCGCCCTGGGTGATGCTGCCGCTGTTGCTCAGCAAGCCGATGCGGGTGGTATCGGCGTTGCGGCTGGCCACCGTGGTGCCGCCGCCGCCAATGATGCTCTCCACCATGATGTTGCCGACGTTGAGCGAGGTATCGGTCGAACCCAGGCCCAGCGTTGGCGCCACCACATGCCACAGGTTCTCCACCACCAGGCAGTTGCTGCTGCAGGCCGACGCCACGCCGCCGATCGACATGCTGTAGCCGGCGCTGCGCGGATGAATGCTGGCGATGCTGGAAGTCAGATCGGCGTTCAGCGTCAGCGTGTTGGCGCCGATGTCGAACAGGCCGGCGCTGCTGGCCGCCTCGATCGCCACCGTGTTGCCGGTCAGGCGCACCGGCAGCATCTTGCCGTTGATGGCATGCGCCACCGTCAGCGTGTCGGCGGTCAGGTCGACCACGCCGGTCGACAACGCACCGGTCAGCGTGACCGCATCCACCTGCAGCGCGCCCATGTTCTTCACGGTCAGCGAGCCGACGCTGGTGGCGCTCAGGGCATCGATCTGGTTGGTGGCGCCGCTCAGGTTGACCGCGCCGGGGGTGGAGACGATCAGCGAGCTGGCGTCCAGCACGCTGGAACCGACGGACTGGGTGATATTGCCAGTGCCGCTCAACGTCAGGGTGCCGGCCGTGCTGATCGAGTTCAGGCCGACCGCGACGCCCGAGTTGTAGCTGAAGTTGCCCTGGTTGGCCGAGCCGCCGACCGCGCTGGCCTTGTTGGCGCCGGTCAGGCTGACATCTGCGCCGGTGGCCACGGCATTCAGGCTGCCGGCGGTAATCACGCCGCTGCCGGATACGCCGGTGCCCTGCAGGCTGGCGTTCTGCTTGTTGAGGTTGACGGCGCCGGCCACCACCAGATTGCCGCCTGCTTCCACGCTGAGCTGGTCGTTGACAGTGGTACCGGTGAGGGTGATCGCGTTCAGCGTCAGGCCGTCGGTATTGTGCACCGACAGCGAACCAACACTGGTGGCGCTCAGCGCGTCGATGTGGTTGGTGATGCCTGGCAGGCTGACCGCCTTGGTGGCGGTCACCGTCAGCGACGGCGTGTCCAGCGTAACGCTGAGATCCTGCGTGATGTTGCCGCCGGACTTGAACGTCATGCCGCTGGCGCCGCTGACATTGCTGTTGATGTCCAGGTTGCCAGTGGCGGTCAGGCTGACCGTACTGCTGGCGCTGATGTCATCGCTGACCTCCAGATTGCCGGCCTGGTTGAAGCTGAAAGCGCCGCCGCTGGCGTAACCGCTGAGACCGCCGACACTGTTGGCGCCGCTCAGCGCGACCGTGCCGCCGCGGGCGATCAGCTTGCCGGCGGTGATGGCGCCGGCCCCGCTGATGGCGCCGCCACTCACGGTTTCGAGCTTCAGCTCGCCCTGCACTTTGAGCGCGCTGGAGACGGTAATCGCACTGCCTTTCAGGTTGAGCTGGCCGCCGGCCGTGCTGCCGCTGCTCAGGTCGACCGCGCCGCCCACGGTGATGGCACCGTTGTAGGTCTCCGCCGAGCCGATGTCGATGAAGCCGGCGCTGATGTTTTTCAGCTCGGCCTGCGTCAGACTGAGTTTGCCGCTGACTTCCGCCCCCAGGCTGATGCCGACGCTGCTGCCATAGGTATCGATGGTGACGCCTTCGGCGTTCACCGCACCGGCCAGATTCATCTTGTTGCCGACCAGCGCCACGGTGGTGGTGCCGGAAAATTCCGAGCCGCTGGCGGTGCTCAGGGTGCCGCTGCCGTCGACGCTGATGCGTACGCGGTTGGCGCCGCCGATCGACTTGTTCAGCGTGATGTCCTTGCCGCTTTCCAGCGTCAGGAAATTAACCCCGCTCAGGCTGATATCGCCGGCGGTGGTGATGTTGCCGGCGCCACTGTGGCCGATCGCCAGGCTGCCGCCGGAAATGCTGGCCAGGCCGGTCGCGCTCAGGCCCAGCTTGCCGCTGGAGGTACCGCCCAGCACGATATCGCGGCCGCTGCTGTAGCCGGCCAGCGAAATCGTGTCGTAGCCGTCGGCCGCGCCGCTGCCGATGCTGCGCTCGGCGCCGTTGAGGTTCATATTGTCGGCCATCAGCGAGATCACCGCCTCGTCGCCGCCCGCCACCTCAATGCGGCTGTTGGCGCCCATGGTGATATAACCGTTGGCCACATTGGCGCGCAGGTCGGCATTGCCGCCGCTGACATCGATCCAGCCGTTGACAGTCAGGTAGGAACCCTTCATGTTCAGGGTGCCGCCGCCGGTGCTGATCACATACTCATCGCCCAGGTTGGCCACCGTCACGCCGCCCACGCCGCTGGCGAAGGCCGGATCGTTGGCGATCAGGTTGATGTCGCCGGTCATGTGGATCGGCGCATTGACCTTGATATCGTTGCCCGCCTGCGCCGTCAGGCTGACGTTGCTGGTGTTGTAAATCGCGGCACTGAAAGTCAGGTCATGCTTGGCCTGCAGTACCACGTTGCTGCTGGCTTCGGAGATCAGGTCGGCGCCCAGCGAAGTGGTGCCGCCGGAGGCGCTGCCAAAGGTGGTCGCGTCCGTCAGGTCGCCGCCACGGCCGCTCACGATTTCCAGGTCGTACGGGTCCAGCAGCCAGGTGCCGGTCTTGCCCTTGGCCGCCGTGGTGCTGACGCGCGCCCCGGCCACGTCCAGGTAGTCGCCCGAAGTTTCCACCAGGCCGCCGTTGCCGTTGCCGGCGCCGCGCGCGGAGAAGGTACCGTGGGCGCGGGTCGCTTCCTGCGACCAGGCCACCACCGTGCCGCCATTGCCGTTGCCGGTGGCGTCGGCGCGGATCACCGCGTCCTTGCCCACATAAGTGGACTGGGCGTTCATGACCGCCGCGTTCTTGCCCTGGTAGTCGCCGCCGATCAGCACCTTGCCGCCGCCGCTCTCGCCGCTGGCATCCACCACCGCGTTGCCGGTCACGCCCACTTGCGCGCCGAGCAGCACGATGTCGCCGCCGGTGTTGAGGTTGCTGCCGGTGGCGGTGGTGCTGCTGCCCGCCTCCACCAGCGTGGTGCCGCTGGCCTTGAGCACGATTTTGCCGTTGGCGCCGCGCACGGCGCTGTTGGCATTGATGCTGCCGCGCTGGTTGACCAGCGCGCCGAACACGCCGACGCGGCCGCCGGCCGCCACAATGCTGCCCAGGTTGACGGCCTGGTCGCCTGGGGCCGACACCACCACCTGCACATTCGGATCGGCCGAGTCGAACAGCTGCACGCTCTTGCCTGCCGCCAGCACCACGTCGCCATTCGGCGACGAGATGACGCCGCTGTTTTCCACCGCCGGCGCGATCAGGAAGATCTGGCCGCCGGACGGCGTGGTGATCGTGCCCTGATTGCTGACCTTGCCGGCGCCGCTGCTGCCGTCAAAGTTGTTTTTGCCGGCCAGGAAATCGGCGTTGGAGATGTTCAGGCTGGAGGCCACCAGGCCGTTGACGTCCACGCGCGCGCCGGCGCCGAACAGCACGCCGTTCGGGTTAATCAGAAACACCTTGCCGTTTGATTGCAGCGAGCCGAGGATCTGGCTCGGGTCCTGGCCGGTAATCCGGTTCAGCACCTTGCTGTCGCTGCTCTGCTGGATGAAGCGGGTAATCTCGCCGGCGCCGATCGAGAAGCTGCGCCAGTCGATGATGGTGTTGGGGGTATTGGTAATCGAGTACAGGCTGCCTTGTTGATTGAAGGTAGCCATGCCGTGGACCACAGTCGGAGCGACCGGGTTCGCTTGCGCCGAGCTGAAGGCGGCGGCCACCACCACGGCCAGGACCTTGCGGCGCATCTTGCTGGAAATTTGCGGTTTCATAGGGATCTTCTTCAATCAATAGGCCAGGCCCACGCGCACGTGCAGGCGGTTGGCGCCATCGCGGGTGGTGGCGCCAGCCTTGGTGACATGGCCATAATCCAGTTGCAGGTTCACATAGGTCGACAGCACCAGGCGGGCGCCGATGCCGGCGCTGGCAATCGAGGTGCTGTTCAGTTCGCCCGGCAGCGCCTTGTTGCGACGGATGTAGGCGTTGTCGTAGAAGCCCAGCAGGCGGCAGTTCCAGCCCGCCCGCGAGCACAGGTTCGGCGTGTATGCTTCCAGGTTGACGCTGAGGCCGGAATCATTGGAGATTTCCCGCTCAAGGAAGCCGCGCACCGACGTGGCGCCGCCGGCGCCGAACTGCTCGCCGGGAATCAGCGCATCCGGCGAGTACTGGCCATTCAGGATGGCGCGCACCTGCCACTCATTGCTGAAGGCGCGGGTGATGCTGCCGGCCACGCGCACGATGGTGTAGTCGGCCTTGGCGCCGGAGCGCGCGGCCGTGAAGGCAGCCTGGCTGCCGTTGGAACCGCCCGAGATATTGCGCAGCAAGGTGATCTGCGCGCCGGCCTCGCCCAGCTTGATCGGCGTGCTGGCCTGGTAGCTGATGCTGACCGGGTGCACCGTCACGTCATTGCCAAGCTCGGTGCCCAGCAACTGCACACTGTTCTTGAAGGCTTTCACGTCCACGCCGTAGGACAGCTGCGAACTGACTTCGCCGCGCTTGTCCAGTGCCTGGTTATAGCGCGCGCCGTACACCGCCCCCTTGCCGCTGACGGCCAGGTCGAACGCGCCGGCCGTGATGTTGCCGGAATCGACGTTGGAATAGCTGGCATAGAAGTCCAGCGAGTCGCCACTGGCATATAGCGGGATGTGGTAACCGGCACCATACACTTTCACGCGGCCCGGCTCCTCGGCCGAGGTGGTGTATTGCAGCGAAGCCAGATGGTCACGGCCGAACAGGTTGGCGTTTTGCAGGATCACGCCCACGTGGGTCTTGCCGGTGGACTCGGTGCCGGTGTTGTCGGCATTGGCCATCAGCTTCCACGGCGACTCATCCTTGACATCCAGCACCGCGTCGACCTCATTGTCTTTCTCGCCGCCTTGCAGCTTCATGGTGACTTGCTTGGCCGGATTGTCATTGGCCTGCTTGAGGTTGGCCGACACCGCCTTCAGATTGGGCGACTGGCCTTCCTGCAGCGCCGGCAGGCTGCGGCGGATATTGGCTTCGTCAAAATACTGGTTGTTCTTGACCGACACGCGCCCGATTTTGGTTTCCACCACGCGCAGCACCACCACACCGCCGTTCAATTCCTGTTCCGGCAGTTCTATCGTGACGACGTTGTAGCCGCGATCGTGGTAAGCTTTCTCCAATGCTTCGAGGGCGCGCTGGACGTCGCCAAAGTCGCGCTGCTTGCCGCTGTACCCGGCCAGCACGGCGTCAATCTGCTGCTGGGTCAGCAGCGAATTGCCCTTGACTTCGAAGCGGGAAATTTCAAAACGGATGACGCTGTCATCCGTCGCTTCCGCACCCCATGCGGAAGCAACGGCGGCAGCGAGTAGCGAACCTGCAAGCAGGCGCGTTAAGCGATATCTCATGTTGTGGACTCTTGTTTTATCTGGCAGCAGGCACTGTCAATCTTAGTATTTTTGTTATTTTACAATAACAATCTTTCCCCGATGCTAGCATAGCAATACCCCGCTGAGACGGGTTCTTGCCTGCCGCTGCCGCAAGTGTTGGATTTCTGCGTGTAAATAGTTGCAATATGATCTGGGCGACACCGTCACTTGGTTTCAAAGGTGGTGACGCCGTCCCAGTGCTCGCCCGGCGGATGGGCGCGGTAGTAGGCAATACGCTCGACATACAGCTGATACAGGCCGCGCTGCGGCGACAGCGCCTGCAGTTCGGCCAGGATGGCCGAGGCCTCGTCCCAGCGCTGGGCGCGCACGGCCGCCAGCGCCGCGTGCCAGCGCTGCACTTCGCGCAGCGTGGCGGCGTCGGTGTCCTGGGCCAGGGCGATCGGCTCGAAAATGGCGACCGGCTCGTGCTTGCCCTTGACCCGCACCAGGTCCAGCTCGCGGTAGGTGAATTCCGGCGCCGCCGCGCGGGTGGATGCGCCGACCGCGATGCCGACCCCGTACACCTTGGTGATGCCTTCCAGGCGCGAGCCGAGGTTGACCGCGTCGCCCATCACCGTGTAGGCGCGGCGGATGTTGGAGCCCATGTCGCCCACGTGCATCAGGCCGGAGTTGAGGCCGATGCCGATCTTCAGCTCAGGCCAGCCGCGCGCGAGGAACTCCTGGTTGAGGCGCTGGGCGCTGGCCTGCATCAGCAGCGAGGTGGCGACACCGCGGCTGGCATGGTCGTCAAACGCCACCGGCGCGCCCCAGAACGCCATCACGGCATCCCCGATGTACTTGTCCAGCGTGCCCTGATGGGCGCTGCGGATGTCTTCCGACATGGCCGTCAGGTAGAGGTTGATGTATTCACGCAGCTGCTTGGGCGTCAGGCCTTCCGAAATGGTGGTGAAGCCGCGCACGTCGACGAACATCACGGTCAGCTCGCGGCTTTCGCCGTCCATATTGTACTTCTCGGGGTCTTCCGCCATCTCGGCCACCAGTTCCGGCGCCACGTATTCGCCAAAGCGCGACACCAGCGCCGCCCCTTTGCGCACCTCGAAGAAGTAGCCCCACGCCACGTTGACCACGAACAGGCTGATCACCACCAGCACCATCATGGCCAGATTGAAAATCAGATCCTGCTCGCTGTACTGGTAATAATTCAGGCCGACCACCGCGCCCAGCACGGTCGCGCCCAGCAGAATGGCGCGCAACGGCGACAGCGCCGCCAGCGCAAAGCTCAGCACCAGCCCCACCACCAGGATCTCGCCGGCCTCGGCCACGAACGCCCAGTACGGCCGCGATTTGAAGCGGTTGTCGAGAATCGACTTGATCAGGTTGGCGTGGATTTCCACCCCCGGATATTCCGGATTGACCGGGGTCGCCCGCAAGTCGACCAGCCCCGGCGCCGTGGTGCCGATCAGCACCACCGTGCCGTTCAGCAGCGCGGCCGGCGCGCGCCCGGTCAGCACATCGGCCGCCGACACGTAGCGGAACGAGCCGCCATGCGGGCCGCCGCGGCCACGGTACTGGACCACCGTGCTCATCGCCTCGCCCACCGGGATCACGCGCTGTTTGCGCCCAGGCAGCAGGATGGTGAGGGCGTCGTAACCGCCGCTATCGAGCTGGCTCTGCGACAGCTGATCGGCGGTTTCCGTCATCAGCGGCTTGACCGCCAGCGCCTTCAGGTACAACGAGGCGGTGGCCAGCGACAGCGACGGGTAATAATCGTCGCCCACCTGCTGGATCAGGTACGCACTGCGGACGATGCCGTCCGGATCGGTCACCACCGAGAAACTGCCGGCGCCGGCCGCGGCCTGGGTCAGCACCGGCACATTGGCTTCAAAACCGGCGGCGTTGTAAGCCAGCAGCTCGCGGCCATTCAGGTCGGCTTCGGAAAACAGCGGCTTGGGCAGCGCGCCCTTGACCTGGTCCGGCGACAGGTTGAAACCAAGGATCACCGGCTTGCCTGCCAGCGCGCTGGCAAACACGCCGTCGTAATCCATCATCGGCTTGAGCGCTTCCAGCCGCTGGCGCAGCACCGGCACGTCCTTCAGCTCAGTCCTGGACAGCTGCTCCAGCACGTTGTAGCCGGACGAGGTGTCCGGCTCGGGAAACGAGATATCGTAGCCGACCGCCGCCACCTTGTAATGATCGACCAGCTGCGAGATCAGGCTGGCCTGCACGTTGCGGCTCCAGGGGAAGCGGCCGAACTCGGTCAGCGACTTGCCGTCAATGTCGACGATGACGATGCGCTTGTCCAGCGTCGGTGGCTCCAGCTTCATGCGCTCGCCGGCCCACAGATTGTCCAGCCGCGCCACCGTATCGTTGCTGAACAGCGCCAGCGCGTACGCCACGCCCAGCGCGGTGATCAGGATGCCCAGCAGCCAGCGCCAGCCATACTTGGCAATGATCTTGCCGAGTTTTGCGGGAAACAGGCGCATCAGGGGGTATATCCGGGGATTTTGGCTTCGTCGATGGCGTCGATCTGCTTCTCGTCCATATTCTTGCGGGCGAATTCGAGGTAGATCTTGTTGCGGATGAAGATGTCAAACAGGTCTGGATCAATGTGGCCGTTGAGCGAGAAGTTGCCCAGGATGCGCAGCGACTCGGACAGCATCTTGCCCTTCTTGTACGGCCGGTCCTTGGCGGTCAGCGCCTCGAAGATGTCGGCAATCGCCATCACCCGCGCCTGCACCGACATCTGGTCCTTGGTCAGGCCGCGCGGATAGCCCTTGCCGTCCATGCGCTCGTGGTGGCCGCCGGCGTATTCCGGCACGTTCTTCAGGTGCTTGGGCCACGGCAGGGCTTCCAGCATCTTGATGGTCATCACGATGTGGTTGTTGATTTCCTTGCGCTCAGCGTCGGTCAGGGTGCCGAACTTGATGGTCAGGTTCAGCAGCTCGTCGTCGTTGAAAAAGTCGCGCTCGACGCCGTCCGGGCCAGTCCAGCGGCGCTTGCCGATCGCGCGCACGCGCTCCTGGTCTTCCGGCCGCATGCCCTCGCCGCCGATGTTGGCGGTGCGGATAAAGTCGCGCTCGGCGCGCAGCACGGCCTGCTGCTGCGCCAGCTCGGCATCGATGGCGGCAACGTCGGCGCCCGCCGCCAGCTTGCGCTGGAGGGCGGCGATCTCGGCATCGCGCAGCAGCACCTCGAAGCGGGTGTCGATCATGCCGATGCGGTCGTAAATGGTTTCCAGCTTGGTGGCCTTGTCCACCACGTGCACCGGGGTGGTGATCTTGCCGCAGTCATGCAGCAGGCCGGCCAGCCACAATTCCTTGCGGTCGGCGTCGGTCATGCGGAACTCGGCCAGCGGGCCGGTCTCGGTGTTGTGCACGGCCTCGGCCAGCATCATGGTCAGCTCGGGTACGAACTGGCAGTGGCGCCCGGTGTATGGCGACTTGTCGTCGATGCCGATGTTGATCAGGTTGACCAGGGATTCCAGCAGCTCTTCCAACTGGAAGATCAGGCGCTGGTGGGTCAGCGCCACCGCCGCCTGCGCCGCCAGCGCCTCGATGAAGCGCTGGTCGGTCTGGCTGAAAGAATGGATTGCGCCGGTCTCCGGGTCCTTGGCGTTAATCAGCTGCAGCACGCCCACCAGTTCGCCCTCGTGGTCGCTCATCGGCACCGTCAGGATGGATTGCGAATGGTAGCCGCGCAGCTGGTCGAACTTGACCATGCCGGAAAAGTTGAACACATCGGCCTTGTACACATCCTCGATATTCACCGACAGGTGGAAATGCGCCGCATAGGCCGCCACCGCCGACAGGTTTTTCTCGCCCTGGTCATCGTACAGCGGCACGCCGCCGCTCACCGGCACGCCGCTGGCGCCGCCCTGGTGGATATTGAGGGTGTCATTCAACAGGATGTGAAAATTCAGGTGCTGCCTGTCGTCGCTGGGGCGGTACAGGGTGCCGCCATCCGCATTGGTCATGCTCTTGGCAACCATGAGTATGCGTTCCAGCAGCGAATCGGTGTCGTGATTGCTGCCCAGCTGGACGCTGAGTTCCGTCAGCTGGTCCAGGCGCTCCGCGATTTTAATTTGATTCAACTCTTGCATGGTTGTTGTTTTAGACAGCGTTTTGGACAGGCGCGGCAATGCACAATTTGTAAGCGCAGTGTAGAAGTGTAGCTCTAGCACAAGCTGTTGTACATCAGGAAAACGGCGATGCGACGAATTTGCATCGGCTTTTCCCCCTTGTTGCAAAAAAAAGTTATTATCGGCGTAGGTATCGAAGCAACAAATTAACAACAATAAGGGCGTTTATCAGGGATGGCGTATGAAATTTAAATTTTGGGGAGTCCGGGGTTCCATTCCCTCCCCGGGTCCGCGCACGGCGCGTTACGGCGGCAACACCACCTGCATCGAAGTACGCACCGACAACGACACCCTGATCATCATCGATGGCGGCACCGGCCTGTTCGCGCTGGCGCAATCGCTGATCCAGCAGAAAACCAAGCCCATCCACGCCAACATCTTCATCACCCACAGCCACTGGGACCACATCCACGGCCTGCCCTTCTTTACCCCGCTGTTCATTGCCGACAGCCGGGTGCGCCTGCACGGCGTGACCGACCCGGTCACCGGCAACGGCATCGAGCACGTGATGGGCGTGCAGCTGCAAAACAGCTACTTCCCCGTCAGCGAAACCCAGATGGACGCCACCATCGAATACCAGACGCTGGAAGTGGCCCAGCCGATCGCCGTGGGCGACGCCACCGTCAGCAACGTGGTGATGAACCACCCGGTGACCGACCTTGGCTACCGCATCGAATGCAATGGCCGCTCGCTGTTCTTCACCGGGGACCATGAGCCGCACTACAACATCCATCCGGCCGGCCACCCCGAGCACGCCGCCTACGAGCAGTGGATGGCCGAGCGCAACGCCGCCATCGACGCCACCGTGCGCGGGGTCGACGCCCTGATCGTCGACTGCTCCTACACGCGCGAAGAATATCCGGCCAAGCAGGGCTGGGGCCACGGCACCTTTGACTCAGCCTTTGCCTTGGCGCTGCGCACCGGCGCCAAAGCGCTATACTGCACCCATCACGAACCGACGCGCAGCGACGACGAGCTTGAAGCCGTATTTGCCGAAGTCATGGCGCGCCACGCCCCCTTGCTGGGCAATCTGCAGGTTTTCCTCGCGTACGAAGGCATGGAAATCCACCTCACCTAGCGGAGCGATCATGCATGACGCCAGCCACAGTGTACGACCTGACGATGTCGATCTGCGGCTGGCGTTTTTTCAGAAGCTGCAAGCGGTCACCACCAAGATCCACGCCACCAGCAACCTCGATGAAATCATGCTCGACCTGGGCATGGAATTCTGCGACCTGTTCAACTGCGACCGCTTCACGCTGTACGCCATGGATGCGCAGAAGGACTGCATCGTCTCCAAGGTCAAGACCGGCCTGACCTCCTTCCGCGACCTGAAGCTGGCGATCACGCCGGCCAGCATTGCCGGCTACGTGGCGCTGACGCGCAAGACCGTCAACATTGCCGACGTCTACGACCCGGCCGAGCTGGCGCGCTACTCGCCCGAACTGCGCTTCCAGCAGGGCGTCGACCAGCGCACCGGCTACCGCACCAGGCAGATGCTGGTGGCGCCGCTGATCGCCGTGCAGTCGCGCGAGCTGCTGGGCGTGGTCCAGTTCATCAACAACCGCGACCGCGTGCCCTTCTCCAGCATTGCCGAAGACGGCGTGCAGGAATTGTGCGCAACCTTGTCGGTGGCCTTCTCGCAGCGCCTGAAGCCACCGCAGATGGTACGCACCAAGTATGACGGGCTGGTGACAGAAGCCGTGATCTCGGCCCAGGAACTGGAACAGGCCACGCGCAGCGCGCGCGCCAGGGCGCTCGACATCGAGGATGTGCTGATTGACGATTACGAGATCAGGCCGGCCGCGATTGGGGTCTCGCTGGAAAAGCATTTCGGCGTGCCGTATGAACACTTCCGCGCCGATCGCCTGAAACCGGTGGAACTGCTGAAAAATCTCAAGCGCCAGTATGTGGAGGAAGCCGGCTGGATACCGCTGGAAGACAGCAAGGATGGCTTGCTGGTGGCGGCGCTCGATCCGGAGCGGGTGGCGCATACCCACATCGTCGAACAGATCTTCCCGCGTGCCCGGCCGCTGTACCGCGTCACCTCGCAGCGCGAATTCCGCCAGATGGTGGAACTGTTCTTCGGCCACGGCGACAATGCCAGCGTCGGCGATCTGCTGTCCGGCATGGACGACAGCTACGACGAAGACGGCGAAGGCAGCGGCGACGTATCGGAAGCGGTGGAGAATGAGCTGGTCAAGCTGCTCAACAAAATCATCATGGACGCGTACCGGCAGGGCGTGTCGGACATCCACATCGAGCCGCTGCCGGGCAAAGGCAAGACCGGCATCCGCTTCCGCAAGGATGGCATCCTGGTGCCCTACATAGAAATCCCGGCCAGCTACCGCGCGGCGCTGGTGGCGCGGGTGAAAATCATGTGCGACCTCGACATCTCCGAGCGCCGCAAGCCGCAGGACGGCAAAATCAAATTCAAGAAATACGGCCCGCTGGATATCGAACTGCGGGTGGCGACCATCCCGTCGGCGGGCGGCGTCGAAGACATCGTCATGCGCATCCTGGCGGCCGGCGAACCGATCCCGCTCGACAAACTGGGCGTACTGCCGTTTAACCTGGACCGCCTGCGCGCAACGGTCAGCAAGCCGTATGGCCTGTTCTTCGTGTGCGGCCCGACCGGTTCCGGCAAAACCACCACCCTGCACTCCGTGCTCAGCTACCTGAACACGCCGGACACCAAAATCTGGACCGCCGAAGACCCGGTGGAAATCACGCAGAAAGGCTTGCGCCAGGTCCAGGTCAACCGCAAGGCCGGGCTGGACTTCGCCACCGTCATGCGCGCCTTCCTGCGCGCCGATCCGGACATCATCATGGTCGGCGAAATGCGCGACAAGGAAACCGTCAGCATGGGCATCGAAGCCTCGCTGACCGGCCACCTGGTATTCTCCACGCTGCACACCAACAGCGCGCCGGAATCCATCGTGCGGCTGCTGGACATGGGCATGGACCCGTTCAACTTCTCCGACGCGCTGCTGGGCATTCTGGCGCAACGGCTGGCCAGGCGGCTGTGCGGCAAATGCAAGCAGGCCTACGCGCCATCAGCGGCGGAACTGGACGCGCTGCTGGAGGAATACTGCGAAAACCTGCTCGACAAAGCCGCCGTGCTGGCGCGCTGGCGCCAGCAATATGCGAAGGATGGCAAGTTCACGCTATACCGCGCGCTCGGCTGCGACGACTGCAACAAAGGCTACAAAGGCCGCGTCGGCCTGCACGAACTGATGATCGGCACCGACAAAGTCAAACAACTGCTCCAGGAGCACGCGCGCGTGGCTCAACTGCTGGCGGCCGCACTGGAAGACGGCATGCTGACCCTGAAAATGGACGGCATCGAAAAAGTCCTCCTCGGGATCACCGACATCAAGATGGTGCGGGCGGTGTGCATCAAATAGCCGCGCGGTTTGCGGCGGCGGTCTGCCAGTGCGCGCAGGTGGGCCAGGCCGGCTTTCAGATTGTAGGAACGGCCGGCCAGCATGGCGCTCACCAGCTGCGTGGCCATGGCCAGTGCCGGCGCGCCGGCGGTGGCGGGCAGCACCAGGCGGTAACGCCCCTGCATGCGCGGCACCACGCCGACGAAGCCGATGGCCACATCATTCAATGCCAGGCGGCGCAGCTCGATCGCGGTCTGCTGCACCAGCTCGACAACGGGCGGGACCGCGTCGGCGCGCTTGCCGACCACGCCGCGCAGGCGGCGCAGGCCGGGCAGCACGTGGTACAGCCGTTTCTGCAGCTTCTCAGTGGTTTCGGGCGTGACCGCGTCATCCACTTCCAGGATACTCAGCAGGCACGGTTGGGTGGAATAGCGGTTGCCGCTTTCCAGATAACGTTGGTCAATGATTTTCATGGCGCATAGTGTGCGCCTGACCAGGCGCGCACGAAAGCAGCGCTTGTCGCAACGACTTGTAAGATCATACTTACACCGTCAATTGTTTCTCAAAGCAAACAGCGAGCGGGTTGCCGATGTACTTGCCGTAGTTGGCAATCCGCTGATAGCCGCGGGCCTCGTAGAAATCCACGGCGCGGCGGTTGACCAGCCGGGTTTCCAGCCAAATCGCCTGATAGCCGAGCGCTGCCGCCTCCTCTTCGAGATAGCGGAGCACGGCGCTGCCGACGCCGCTGGTGCCGTGGCGCGCATACATGCGTTTGATTTCGGCCACGCCGGGTTCCAGCGGGCGCAAGGCGCCGCAGCCGAGGGCGGCGCCAAGATCATCGCGCGCCACCACGAAGCACGCCATGGGGCCGCGGACATCCTCGACATCAAACGACGACCTGCCGCCATCGCCGGTGATTGCCTCCAGCGCGGTGGACAGCTCATCCATCAAAGCGACCGAATCGGCCGCGCCAGGATCTTCGATTGCCAGTTGGATCGTGGTCATGATTAATCCGCAGTCTAGTCACGTAAGCAACCATTTTACACGCCGCAATGCCAGACCCAGCATTCGGGGTCAGCTCTGTCATTCGGACAGCGAGCACTCATCTTTGATCTGGCTCAATACGCAAAAATGCCTGAATTTGCGTATTGAGCCAGATCAAGCGTTTGGTGCGCTTGTCCGAATGTCAGAGCTCGTATATTGAACATGCCGCGTCACCCTTGGATAATCAAGGTGCAGAAGTGGTCAGGCAGGGAGATGCCGATCAGAGTCTGGGCCATTGAGCCCGTGGGTCAGATAGGTG
>NZ_JBCNLB010000028.1:0-42793 GCF_039595735.1 Duganella sp. | reverse complement strand
AAGATTCAGCCAGTGATAGTTAAGCAGCTACGCAAGCCTCACAGCGCATCGTTCGGATGCCCTTATAAAGCCCTCCCGCCTCTGGTGTCGTTGATCTGACACCGTCCCGGCGCAAAGCTTTTGTGCCGAAATTTCTTTCGATTCTGATTGAATCATTTCGTTTTGGTAGGCGTTGCTATTTCGCGTTCCGCTCCGGCGTGGGCGCTGCATTTTTACGAAAGAAAAGCATGACATTTGAAGCACTAGGTCTCAACACGTCCATCCTCAAAGCCCTGACCGATGCCGGCTACACCAAGCCTACCCCGGTGCAGGAGCAGGCAGTGCCGGCCGCGATCGCCGGCAAGGACTTGTTGGTATCCTCGCAAACCGGTTCCGGCAAAACGGCAGCCTTCATGCTGCCGTCGCTGCACCGTCTGGCCGCGATCGAGCCGACCGCCGCCGGCAAGACCGCCAATCAGGAAATGCAAGCCGCCCGCGCACGCGGCGAGCGTCCACGCTTCCGCCCTGCCCAGCCGAAGATGCTGGTGCTGACCCCGACCCGCGAACTGGCATTGCAGGTCACCACCAATACCGACAAATACAGCGTCAACCTGCGCCGCATCAAGGCGGTGTCGATCCTGGGCGGCATGCCATATCCAAAGCAGATGCAGCTGCTGGCCAAGAATCCTGAAATCCTGGTGGCCACCCCGGGCCGTCTGATCGACCACATGGAATCGGGCAAGATCGACTTCTCGCAGCTGGAAATCCTGGTGCTGGACGAAGCCGACCGCATGCTGGACATGGGCTTCATCGACGACATCGAAAAAATCGTTGCCGCGACGCCGGAAGGCCGCCAGACCATGCTGTTCTCGGCCACGCTGGACGGCGTGGTGGGCAATATGGCGCGTCGCATCACCAAGGACCCGCAAGTGATCCAGATCGTCTCGGCCACCGCCAAGCACGAAAACATCACCCAGCGCGTGCACTTCGTGGATGACCTGTCGCACAAGAACCGCCTGCTGGACCACCTGCTGCGCGACGAAACCATGGCCCAGGCCGTGGTGTTCACCGCCACCAAGCGGGACGCCGACACCATCGCCGACCGCCTGAACATCGCCGGCTTCTCGGCTGCCGCGCTGCACGGCGACATGCACCAGGGCGCCCGCAACCGCACGCTGGAAAGCCTGCGCCGCGGCCACGTCAAAGTGCTGGTGGCAACCGACGTCGCGGCGCGCGGCATCGACATCCCGACCATCACCCACGTGTTCAACTACGACCTGCCGAAGTTCCCTGAGGACTACGTGCACCGCATCGGTCGTACCGGCCGCGCCGGCCGCAACGGCCTGGCGATCTCGCTGGTGAACCACGCCGAAGGCATGCACGTGAAACGCATCGAGCGCTTCACCAAGCAAATGATTCCGGTGAACGTGATCGAAGGTTTCGAGCCGAAGAAAACCAGCTTCCCGCCGCGCTCGTCGCGTCCGGGCGGCTGGAAGCCGGGCGACAACCGCGGCGGCGCCAAGCCAGGCCAGCGCTCGTTCAGCAAACCAGGCGGCGCCCCGCGCCGCGACGGCGTCACCGGCTCGAACGAAGGCTACAAGGGTCCAGGCTTCAAAGCCAACAACCCGTATAACAACGACCGCCCACGCCGCAGCTACGGCGACCGTTAATCCGGTCAAGTAGTCAAGCACGGCCGCCCGAGCAATCTGGCGGCTTTTTTTATGTTCGCACAAGCGGCGGCCTGGCGGCCAGGCCGAAACTCCCGCCGCGCCGGCAGACTGACAGCGGCCCAGCGCTGATTAATGCTGGCCGGAGCGCGTGGACAGCGCCACGATGGCGGCGCCGGCGGCGACGATCAGCGCATCTTCGATCAGGCCGCTGCGGGTCTGGCCCATGCTGGCCATGGCGCGCTTGCGGCCGGCCAGCGTGAGGTAGGCCAGTGGCACGGCGGTTGCCACGGCCACGGCGGCGCCAGACGATTCCTTGCCTTGCGGCGCCAACGCAGCGCCGGCGATGCCCGCACTCATCACGCGTGCCAGCAGGCCGAGGAAGACCGTGCGGTCAGGCGCGGTCTTCATCTTGTCGCCCACCAGTTCGCCCGCCCCCATGGCCATGGCACCGAGTTTGAACAGCGGCTTGTCCAGCAGAACCAGTTTGCCGCTGGTCTCGCGCTTGGCCATGCGCGCGGCCGCCAGCGTGGCCATGGGTGTCATCGAGCGCGCGCTTGCCACGGCGCCGATCAGAACGGAAGGAAGCAAGCTGCGAGCGGTCATCGTTATCTCCGGTGAGCGGTATGGATGACTGCACTTTACGGGCTATCGCGCCTTCCCTCTGTTAAGCAGCTAGCTTATTTCAGCACCGCTTCGACGTCGACGATGTCCACGCCCTGCAGCTGCCCCAGCCAGGCGTCGAACCACGGCTTGTGGGTGACGCCGACGATGGACAGCACGCGGGCGCCCGGGCGTTCGCGGAAGGTTTCACGGATGTTGGCCACCATGCGCAGGTTGCGGATTTCCCAGCCGGCCACCCACATCTGCGGATAAGCTTCAGCCGATTGGCCGCGCAGCGCGGCGCGCACATTGCCGTCGGCCCGCACCCGCAGCGCGGCCGGCTGGTTGATCAGGCGATACAGCGGCAGCAGGTCGGGCTGCAACGCCAGGGCATCGGCGCGCTGGTCCTGCGCTTGCAGCGCGGCGCCGCCGGCTTTCCATGCGGCCTCGACCGAGCTGCCGAAGGCCTTGCCGTCGGCCACCTCGATATTGTCGCCAGTGTGGTTATCGACCGCGTGCACACGTTGCAGGCCGAGCCGCGCAGCCAGGCGGGCGGCGATCTGATAATCCTCGTTGTGATTGCCGGCGAGTTTGTTGAGCTTGTTCACCAGTGCGGCATCCAGGCCATCGCCGGCGCGACGCTCGGCCTGCGGCAATTGCAGCCACTGCACATAGGCCGAAGCGCGCTCGTTCGCGGCCAGGAACAGCGCGGCCAGATGGCGGCGCTGCGCCGCCGCAGGCTGCGCCGGCCAGGCCTTGAGCGTCTTGTGCACTTCCGCGATGGCGGCAGTCAGATCCAGCCCGGTAGCGGCCTGGGCATCCTCGGTCGGCGCGCAATAATCGGCGCCATACCTGGCAGGCTGGCGCGCCGCGAGATCGCATTCCTCGCCCGGCAGCGACTCGATGGTGACGATATCCGGCTTGAACGTCTCCAGCCGCTTCAGCACGCCGTCCAGCGCCGCAGGATTGAAGGTCTTCGGCAACTCGCCCAGGTGCACCGTGCCCAGCACCAGCACCTGCGAGCGCGCCCCCGCCATATCCCGATCCAGCGCCGACAAATCGCCCTGCGCCAGCGCTGCCAGCGGCAATACCAACCCCAACACCAGTCCCCAATTACGCATCGCACCTCCTCCGATTGAAAGTACGGTCAGTGTAAGAAAGTCAACGCCCGACGGCAGCCGGTTTTAGACGGAATGCCAATTCCACGCCCCAGAATGCAAAAACTGCGGACTTGGCAGTTCGACATACAATATTGCGTAGTGCCGAACGTCCTCCAGTCCATGACTGCACCAATAACAACATCCGAGCAAGATCAGGACATCACCGCGACCGTGTTGCGGGAGCGGTCGCGGTTGTGGAACTTCATCCGCCGCCGCGTTGCCGATCAGACCGACGCCGACGATATCCTTCAGGACGTGTTCTACGAGTTCACCCAGGCTTACCGCCTGCCCGATCCCATCGAGCAGGCCAGCGCCTGGCTGTTCCGCGTCGCCCGCAACCGCATCATCGACCGCTTCCGCAAGAAGAAGGAAGTGGCGCTGGAGGATCTCGCGCCCTGTGACGAGGAGGACGACTGCCGCCTCGACCTGATGCTGCCCTCGCCCGATGCCGGCCCCGAGGCCGCTTACGCCCGCGCCATGCTGCTGGAGGAACTGCAGCAGGCGCTGGACGAACTCCCGGCCAACCAGCGCGAGGTCTTCATCGCCCACGAACTGGATGGCGTCAGCTTCAAGGAGATGGCCGCACAGACCGGCGTCTCCATCAACACTTTATTGGCCCGCAAGCGCTACGCCGTGCTGTATCTGCGCGAGCGCCTGCAGGCCCTGTATGACGAATGAAAGGAGGTATGTGGAAATGCGTCACCACGACATGAGCTACAAGAAATTTAAATTGATGAAGGGGATCTTCATCCTTGCCGCCGCCAGCGTGCTGGGCCTGATTGTCATGGCCCTGTGGAACTGGCTGATCCCGCAAATCTTCCCCGGCGCCAATGCCGTGAATTATTGGCAAGCCCTCGGATTGCTGCTACTCTGCCGCATCCTGTTTGGCGGTTTCCGCGGTCATCACCGCGACTGGCACGAGAAGCGCGAACACTGGCAGCGCTGGCAAGCCATGACGCCCGAAGAGCGTCAGGCCTTCTTCAAGCACCGGGCCAATTTCTGCCGCCCCGATCGGGCTGCACCGCCACCTGAAACGAAAGAATAACGCATGCAAAAAACACCAGCGCCGCCGTTCAGCGGCTATCAGAAACAAGTGGTGGCCATGCTGGCCTTCCTGCAGTTTGCCGTCATCCTCGACTTCATGATCATGTCGCCGCTGGGCGCCGTCATCATGCCGGACCTGAAGATCGCACCGGCGCAGTTCGGCCTGGTGGTCTCGGCCTACGCCTTCAGCGCCGGCCTGTCCGGCCTGCTGACCGCCGGCTTTGCCGACCGCTACGACCGCAAGCAACTGCTGCTGTTCTTCTACACCGGCTTCATTCTCGGCACCGTCTGGTGCGGCCTGGCGCAAAGCTTTGAAAGCCTGCTGGCCGCGCGCGTGTTCACCGGCCTGTTCGGCGGCGTGATCGGCTCGATCGTGCTGGCGATTTCCACCGACCTGTTCCCGCCCGTCATGCGCGGCCGCGTGATGGGCCTGATCCAGACCGCGTTTGCCGCCAGCCAGGTGCTGGGCATTCCGGCCGGCATCTACCTGTCCAACCAGTGGAACTGGCACGTGCCTTTCATGGCCATGGCTGCCTTCGGCCTGGTTGGCGGCTTGCTGGTGGCGTGGAAGCTGCAGCCGGTCAACGCCCACCTGGGCCACCCGCAGGAACACAGCCCGTTCATGCACCTGTTCCACACCGTGACCGAGAAGCGCTATCTGCTGGCCTTCTGCGTCACCGCCCTGCTGACCACCGGCGGCTTCATGCTGATGCCGTTCAGCAGCGCCTACATCGTCAACAACATGGGCATCGACCTGCATCATCTGCCCACCGTGTATCTGGTGACCGGCATCTGCACCATCTTCATCGGCCCGCTGATCGGCCGCGCGGCCGACGCGGTCGGCAAGTTCCGCGTATTCCTGTTCGGCACCGCGCTGTCGATTGCCATGGTGCTGATCTACACCCACCTCGGCCACATCCCGCTGTGGATGCTGGTGCTGGTCAATTCGGTGATGTTTGTCGGCATCTTCTCGCGCATGATTCCGTTCCAGGCCATTTCCTCAACCGTGCCCAGCATGACCCAGCGCGGCTCCTACAACGCCATCAGCGCCTCGATCCAGCAACTGGCCGGCGGCGTGGCGTCCGTGGTGTCCGGCCATATCGTCACCCAGGCCGCCGATGGCCGCCTGCAGCACTTCGACACGGTCGGCTATGTGGTGGTGGCCACCTCGCTGGTGGCCACCGCCCTGCTGTGGCGGCTGCAGCGCAGCCTCCCAAGCGCAGCGGCGCCGCGCCCGGCTTAAGATAGACTCAATTTTATTGCCGTACGGCACTATTTCGAATTATAATAATTTCAGTCAGTCGTAACCAACCACCAACTACCTGATTGAAAAGGGAGAAGTGCATGAATTCCAGAAATATGGATGCCGCCTGTCTGCGCGCCCTGCGCCGTCGCGGCCATTCCGACACCAGTATCGCCGCCATGACGCCCGAGGAAGCGTTTTGCGAATACTGCGCCTACCACGGGATCATGAACCTGTCGCCATCCACGCTGCAAATGCTGGACAAGCTGCGCGGCGAAGCCAACAAATAAAAAAAGCCACCGTTCAGGTGGCTTTTTCGTTGCAACAGCAAGCTGTCGATTAACGGTAGAACGGCTCGACCGTGCCTTTCAGCTTGATCAGCATCGGATTGCCTTTGCGGTCCAGCGCCTTGCCGGCCGGGACCTTGATCCAGCCTTCGCTGATGCAGTATTCATCCACATCGTTGCGCTCTTTGCCGTTGAAGTTGATGCCGATGTCGTGTTCAAACACGGCAGCGACGTGGAATTTGCTGCGCGGATCGATCGACAGACGGTCCGGCAGCGGTGGGAGTTGAGTAGTATCGTTCATGCCGCCATTATAGCCCACACCACACCTTGAGACGATAGTTCTTGCGCGATACTTGTTTACTCAAGTATTATTCAAGCATTACTCAACCAAGGAGCAATCATGGACGAATCCATCGCCGTCAGTCCCAGTCTCGAATTCACCCTGCGCCTGGCACGCGCGCAAGCCACGCTGGTGCGCCGGCTCGACCAGGTGCTGGGCGGCTACCACGGCATCAGTTTCAGCGATTTCATGCTGCTGCACTACCTGAACCGCGCCCCCGGCGGCCGCCTGCGCCGCGTCGACCTGGCCGAGCGCCAGGGCTTGACCGCCTCCGGCGTCACCCGCACCCTGCTGCCGCTGGAGAAAATCGGTCTGGTCGAACGCCAGCAGGACCCGCGCGACGCCCGCGTCGCTTACGCCGCCATCACCGCCACCGGCCGCGAAATGCTGACCAATGCCACCACCGTGGCCGACCAGATCAGCAAAGACCTGCTGCGCAGCTGCCCGCCGGCGCAATTCGATGACGTCAGCAAGGCGCTGGCGCTCATCGCCGGCATGAACGCCTCCAACTCATGAGCGCGCTCAAACAGGACCCCAACTTCCAATGGCTGATGCGCGGCGGCGTCATCTCCATGTTGGGCGACCAGTTAACCATGATCGCCCTGCCCTGGCTGGTGCTCAAGCTGACCGGCGACACGCTGGCGCTCGGCCTGGTGATCGCGCTGATGAGCGTTCCGCGCGCGGTGTTCATCCTGATCGGCGGCGCGCTGGTGGACCGCTACTCGCCCAAGCGCGTGCTCATGCTGAGCAAGTACGCCAATGCGGTGCTGCTTGCGCTGCTGACGCTGCTGGTGCTGAACCTCCACGCTACGCCCACCATCACGCTGAGCAAGACGCTATCGCTCACGCTGGTGCTGACGCCGCAACTGGCGCTGCACCTGATCTACGCGCTGGCCCTGGGCCTCGGCCTGGCGCAGGCGTTCGGCATCCCGTCCGGCACCTCGATCATGCCGCTGGCGATCGCGCCGGAACAGCTGCAGGCAGCCAACGGCATCCTGATGGGATTGCGCCAGTTGTCGATGCTGATCGGCCCACTGATGGCGGCGGGCCTGCTGGCGATTGCCGGCAACGGCGGCGACGCCGTCAGCGATACCCGCGGCCTGGCGCTGGCGTTTGGCCTGGATTGTCTGAGCTTCCTGCTGTCCGCATGGACGCTGGCCAAAGTGCGCCCGCTCGGCGCACCCTCGCCGGCAGCGGCAACACAGTCCGTGCTGCGCGCCGTCGGCGCCGGCCTGCGCATGGTGTGGGACGACATGCCGCTGCGCCTGTGCTTCATCTATTGGGGCACGGTGTCGCTGGTGATCGGCGGCGCGATGCAGGTGGCGATACCGGTGCTGGCCAACGATCTGCATGGCGCCACCACGCTTGGTTTGCTGATGGGCGCACATGGCGCCGGCACGCTGATCGGCATGGGCATCGCCGCGAAATTCGGCAGCCGGCTGCGCTTTGCGGAATTCGGCAGCATGCTGCTGCTGATCGACGCCATCGCCGGTCTGCTGGTGGCGCCGCTGGGCTTTGTGCACGCGCTGTGGCAAGCAGGTTCGCTGATGCTGCTACTGGGCCTGTTGGGCGGCTACATGCAGATCAACGTCTTCACCTGGATACAGCGCCGCATACCGCCGCAGATGATGGGCCGCGCCATGAGCATCTTCATGTTCATCTTCATGGGGCTGGCGCCGCTGTCGGCGGCGGCGACGGGATGGATATTGACCTTGGTCTCGCTGTCGCAATTGTTCCTTGGTGGTGGCATCATACTGGTGCTGTTTGCGACGCTGGCGTATTTGTTCACGCCGATCCGCAGCATCACTGCCAACGCATCATAAGGACATCGCATGGAAACCAAATGGCTGGAAGACTTCATCTCACTGGTGGAGACCAATAACTTCAGCCGCTCGGCGGCGCTGCGCCACGTGACGCAGCCCGCCTTCTCACGCCGCATTCAATCGCTGGAAAACTGGCTGGGCACGGACCTGATCGACCGCACTTCCTATCCCACGCGCCTGACGCCGGCCGGCATCGTGTTCTACGAACAGGCGCTGGAGATGCTATCGAAGATCAACGGCGCGCGCGAGATGCTGCGCTCCAAACGTGCTGCCGCGCAGACCAGCATCGACCTCGCCGTGCCGCACACCTTGTCGCTGACGTTCGTACCGAAATGGCTGACCAGACTGGAGCAAGATTTCGCGCCGATCCGCAGCCGACTGATGGCGCTCAATGTGCACGACGCCGTGCTGCAACTGGTGGAGGGCGGATGCGATCTGCTGCTGTGCTATCACCATCCACGCCAGCCGGTGCAGCTGGACCCCGGCCGTTACGACATGCTGGTGCTGGGCCATGAATCGCTGCGGGCCTATGCGCGCTGCGACAAGAACAAGGTGCCCGAGTTCACCCTGCCCGGCACCAAGCGCGCGCCGCTGCCCTTCCTCTCCTACACCAACAACGCCTATCTCGGCCGCATGGTGGAGCTGATCCTGAGCGACGCCAGGACCCCGCTGCATCTGGAGCCGCACTACGAAACCGACATGGCGGAAGGCTTGAAGATGATGGCGCTGGAAGGGCGCGGCATCGCCTTCCTGCCGGAATCCGCCGTCACGCGCGAGCTCAAACAAAAGCAGCTGGCGCGCGCCGACGGCGATACCTCGGACTGGGAAATCGAGATGGAAATCCGCCTGTACCGCGAGCGGCCATCATCGCATCGGCGCGGCAAACCCATCGTTGAACGGCTGTGGGAATTCCTTGAATCGCAGCAGAAGCACGCCGGCGGAAAACGCCGCGTTCCGGTATCCGAGAGATAACTATGCATTTTTTGCATAGACGAATGCGCATACAGCATTGGCCGCTCTGAAGGCTCCAGGCCTATGATTCGTGCCACTTGAGCGCTGCCACGAGCAGCGTTCATTCACGAATCCACGGGAGCCTTGAGCATGACCACTGTACCAGCACAACACGCACTGCCTTCCTACCTCAACGCCGAAGACCTCGGCCCATGGGGCGTCTACCTGCAGCAGATCGATCGCGTTACCCCGCACCTCGGCAGCCTGTCGCGCTGGGTCGAAACGCTCAAGCGTCCGAAGCGCATTCTGACCGTCGACGTGCCGATCGAGCGCGATGACGGCACCATCGCCCACTACGAAGGCTATCGCGTGCAGCACAACATGTCGCGCGGTCCAGGCAAGGGCGGCGTACGCTTCCACCAGGATGTGACCCTGTCCGAAGTGATGGCCCTGTCGGCATGGATGACGGTGAAAAACGCCGCGGTCAACGTGCCATACGGCGGCGCCAAGGGCGGCATCCGTGTTGATCCAAAAACCCTGTCGCGTGGTGAACTGCAGCGCCTGACGCGCCGCTACACCAGCGAAATCAGCCTGATTATCGGCCCGAACAAAGATATCCCGGCACCGGACGTCAACACCAACGAGCAAGTGATGGCATGGATGATGGACTCCTACGCCATGATCGAAGGTAACCTGTCGACCGGCGTGGTGACCGGCAAGCCGATCTCGCTGGGCGGCTCGCTGGGCCGCCGCGAAGCGACCGGCCGCGGCGTGTTCGTGGTGGGCCGTGAAGCCGCCGCCAAACGCGGCGTGGCGATTGCCGGTGCCCGCGTTGCGGTGCAAGGCTTCGGCAACGTCGGCGGCGTGGCTGCGACCATGTTTGCGGAAGCCGGTTCGAAAGTGGTGGCTGTGCAGGATCACACCGCGACCGTGGTGCATCAGGGCGGCCTGGATATCGCCCGTCTGCACAAGCACGTGGCGGAAACCGGCGGCGTAGCCGGCTTCCCTGGCGCCGAAGCGGAGCTGAATCGCGATGCATTCTGGGACGTTGAATCCGACATCCTGATCCCGGCGGCACTGGAACAGCAGATTACTGCAGCTAACGCGTCGCGTATTCGCACTAAAATCATCCTGGAAGGCGCCAACGGCCCGACCACGCCGGAAGCGGACGACATCCTGACCGACAAGGATGTGCTGATTGTTCCTGACGTGCTGGCCAACGCAGGTGGCGTAACCGTGTCATACTTCGAATGGGTGCAGGATTTCTCCAGCTTCTTCTGGACTGAAGATGAGATTAATGCCCGCTTAACCCGCATCATGCAAGATGCATTCAATGCTGTATGGACCGTTGCGCAGGAAAAGAAAGTCACGCTGCGCACCGCGACCTTCATCCTTGCCTGCACCCGTGTGCTGCAAGCCCGCGAAGTGCGTGGCCTGTATCCATGATGTACTGAATCCCCAGCAGTTTGCGCCTGCACCGGCTTTCCCGCCGTGCGGGCGTTTTTCGCATTTGTAAGGAACAGAATATGAGCACCATCGAACAAAAAGCACTGGCCTACCACCGCGCGGGCAGCGCGGGCAAAATCGCCATCGAAATCACCAAGAGCGTGAGCACGCAGGAAGACCTGGCGCTGGCTTACTCGCCAGGCGTGGCCGCGCCGTGCGTGGAGATCAAACGCGAGCCGGCCAAGGCTTACGAATACACTGCCAAGGGCAACCTGGTTGGCGTCATCACCAACGGCAGCGCGGTGCTCGGGCTGGGCAACATCGGCGCGCTGGCCGGCAAGCCGGTGATGGAAGGTAAAGTGGTGCTGTTTAAAAAATTCGCCGGCATCGACGCCTTCGACATCGAGATCGACGAGAGTGATCCGGACAAGCTGGTGGACATCATCGCCGCCCTGCATCCGACTTTCGGCGGCATCAACCTGGAAGACATCAAGGCACCGGAGTGCTTCTACATCGAGCGCAAGCTGCGCGAGCGCCTGTCGATTCCGGTCTTCCACGACGACCAGCACGGCACCGCCATCGTGGTGGGCGCGGGCATGCTGAACGCGATTGAAATGACCGGACGCGATATCGCCACCGTTAAAATTGTCTGCTCCGGCGCCGGCGCGGCGGCCATGGCCTGCCTGGAACTGCTGGTGGACCTGGGCGCGCAGCGCAAGAACATCTACGTGTGCGACAGCAAAGGCGTACTGACCACCGCGCGCAATCTGGACGGTGAAAAGGCCGCGTGGGCGCAGGATACCGCGGCCACCACGCTGTCGGAGGTGATGGAAGGCGCGGACGTATTCCTCGGCGTGTCCGGCCCGGGGGTGCTGTCGCAGATGGATATCCAGCGCATGAAGGCGCAGCCTATCGTGTTCACGCTGGCGAATCCGGAACCAGAACTGCGTCCGGAACTGGTACGCGAAGTGGCGCCGGACGCCATCATCGCCACCGGTCGTTCGGACTATCCGAACCAGATCAACAATGCCCTGTGCTTCCCGTATTTGTTCCGCGCCGCGCTGGACTCAGGCGCGACCACCATCAACCAGGAAATGAAACGCGCCTGCGTGGTCGCCCTGGCCGACATGGCGCGCAGCGACGCACGCTTCAGCAAAGACTACATCGTGCCCGGCCTGCTGGATCCACGCCTGCTGAGCGGCGTCACGCCGAAGATCGCCACCGCCGCCTGGCGCAGCGGCGTCGCCCGCAAGCAGCTGGTGGAACTCGAATACGCCGACGACCTGAAAGATCTGGCGGAATCGCTGCTGTAATCTGCATCGAGCGGCGCATGCGACGGCGATCCTCTCGCTATCGCATGCGCTGCTGTCCTGATGTTTGAGAGTGCCCAATCCCCGCTGGATCGTGCGCATGGTGATACTTCGCCGCCACGCCCATGCAGCAGCTGCCGCGGGGCGCGGCGGGCAATCTGAAGTCCACCACCTTATTGAGATGGTTGAAGCGCGATCACTGCCATGCCAACCAGCGCCAGCACGGCGCCAATGACATCGAAGCGGCTTAAAGACACGCCGTCGACAAACCTGAGCCACAGTAGCGCAACGCAAATATAGGCGCCACCGTATGCGGCGTAGGTACGGCCGGACGCAGCAGGATGCAGGGCCAGGAGCCAGGCGAACAAGGCAAGCGACACGGCAGCTGGCACAAATAACCATGCCGGCTTTCCCTGCCTGAGCACCAGCCAGGGCAGATAACAGCCCACAATTTCCGCCAGCGCGGTCACAAAAAACAACGCGGCAATTCTTAAAAAGTCAGTCATGGAAGTAAGGTAAAGATAGGTGCCTGACTAAGCCTGGCCAAAATAAGTCTGACGGCTTCCGCTACGCCGTTCTCGCGCTCCATGGCTGCGGCAACCGCGGCGGCTTTCGTGGTCAACGCCGGATGATCGAGTATATGACGTATGCGTGCCGCAAGCTGCTGCGCGGTGACGCTGCGGCGCCGCGTCAGCTTGCCGGCGATGCCGATGCGCCGCAGCTCATTCGCCCAGTGTTCCTGTTCGCTGATGTTGGCGATCACGATGGACGGCTTCCCCGCCAGCGTGGCCGATTGCGTCGTCCCAGCGCCGCCGTGATGCACGACCGCCGCGCAGCGCGGGAAAATCAGGTGGTGCGGTGAGGACGGCACGTACATGATGCGCTCATCCGACCGGACGCCGCACTCCTCCCAGCGCGACGCCTGTATCACCGCACGGCAGCCTGCCAACTGCGCAGCTTCAGTCAGCAAACGAAGCGCATCCCTCTGATCGGCCACGTCGGGCGGCATCCAGCTGCCAAACGTCATGTAGACCGGTGCTTCGCCGGCAGCCAGAAAAGCGGACAAGTCCTCACTGAGCCGCCCCTCCAGCTGGATATTCGGCATATCGAGGAAGCCGCAGACCTGGACGGTGTCCGGCCAATCCGGCTGGCGCTCGCAGATCTGCGGACTGACCGCCACCAGCGTCAGATACGGCGACAGCCACACATCGCCCACCACATCCCGCGATGGCGCCATGCCCAGCTGCGCGCGCAGGCGGTTGACGTAAGGACTAAGCGTACGATGCAGCAGCCGCCGCGTAAGCCACCACAAAAACCTGTTGAACATGCGCGGCCAGCCCAAAGGATGGCTGTACTCACTCGGTATCGCCGCATGCGACAACAGCACGCTCACATACGGCTTGCCGGCATGCTCCGCTGCGATCTGCGCTGGATGCATGAAGTAGTGCCCGATCAGCAGATCCGATTCCGCCGCCAGTTCCCGCGCCGCCGCGAACATCGCATCCTCCACCGGCCCAAAGCAGCGCTGCAGGATCAGCGACATCTGCCTCAAGGGATCACGGGCGCGAACGATGGCCCAGCCGATATCCGCGCCCTCCCCGGGTGTAATCACCGGCGACGCCACGATGCGAATCGTCACGCCCGCCGCCGACGTCACGCCGGCATAGACATCGCTGTCGACGCAGGTAATCAGCAGCGTGACCTCATGCCCGGCCAGTTGCAAGCCTTCCGCCAGCGCCAGAAACGGCCGGATATCACCGTGGCTTCCCCACGTCTGCAGCCCTATCTTCATGCCTGCTTGCGCTTCGCGATCCAATCGTTAATCACGCCCTCCAGTACCGACAGCGGCAAGGCGCCATGCGTCAGCACTTCGTTATGGAACTGCTTCAAATCGAATTTATCACCCAGCTCCTGCCTGGCATGCTCGCGCAAGGCCAGGATCTTCAGCATGCCCACCTTGTACGCCAGGGCCTGCCCCGGATTGACGAAGTAACGCTCGATCTCCGCCGTGACATCGCCTTCGGCCATGCCGGTGTTGTCCATCATGTAGCTGATGGCCTGCTCACGCGTCCAGTGCTTGTAATGGATGCCGGAATCGACCACCAGCCGCGTGGCGCGCATCATCTCATCGCGCAAGCGGCCCAGGTTATCCAGCGGGTCCTTCTCGAAACCCAGCTCATACGCCAACCGCTCCGCGTACAGCGCCCATCCTTCCTGGTACGCGGTGAACGGCACCACGCGGCGGAAGAACGGCACACCCTGCAGCTCCTGCGCCAGCGTGATCTGGAAGTGGTGGCCCGGTATGCCTTCGTGATAGGCCAACGTGCGCATGGCGAATTTCGGCGTATCGCCCGGATTGCGCATGTTCGCGTAGAAAACGCCCGGACGGGTACCGTCAAACGCGCCCGGCATGTAGTAGGCACCCGGCGCCGTGGCCTCCGACGACGGCGGCACCTGTTCCACCTTCACACCCAGCTTGGGACGCACATCAAAGGCGCCATCGAGCCCCTTGTTGACGTCATCCAGAATGGCTTGATACTGCGTCAGCATGGCTTTCTTGCCCTCGGGCGTATTTGGATACTGCTGCTCCGGTGTGCGCGCCAGCTGCTGCACGCGGGCGCCGATGGTGCCCTCATTCAGTCCCTGCGAATTGAGGATGGCGTCCATTTCCGCGCTCACGCGCGCCACTTCCGCCAGGCCCAGTTCATGCACCTGCTGCGGCGTCATGTTGGTGGTGGTGTGCATGCGCACCGCCCAGGCATAGAACGCGTCGCCGTTCGGCAGACTCCAGGCGCCATTGTTTTCCTTGGCTTTGGGTTCCAGCGCGGTGAAATAGCTGATCAAGCCGCGATACGCCGGATACACCTGATCCTTGACCGCCGCGGCGGCAGCGGCCAGCAGGCGGGTACGGGTGTCGGCATCCATCTCCGCTGCGGGAATCTTGTCCAGCTTGGCCTTGAAGCTGACGTACAGCGGATGCTGCTCCGGCACCATGGCGATCATGCCACTCATCTGCTTGAGCACCTTCTCCACCGTGAAACGCGGCGGGATGATGCCGCGCGATTCGCGCAGGCGCAGGCTCTCGGTCAACTGGGTAAATTTGGCCGGGAACAGTTTCAGACGGGCGATGTAATTTTCCGCCTCCTTCTTGCTGCCTACCTGGTGCACCTGCACCATGAAGTCCGGCAGCGCGCTTTGCACGCCCTGCATCTGATTGACCGGGAAGTTATGCTTGTCATATGGCTCGCCGTCCGCCTGGATCTGCAGGAAATAGGTCAGCGTATCGTAAGAGAGCTGGCCTTCGCGGTCCAGCTTCTCACGATCGTACTGCTTGATGGTGGCCAGACTGTTCTTCATCAGGTCCATCATCTTCTGCTCATGTGCCGGCGAGGCGTCATCCAGCCTGGCGCTGTAGAAGTCCGCCCAGCCGGGCAGAATGCGCATCGAAGACAGCATCTCGGGACTATCGATGGCGAAAGCGGCAAACACCTTGGTGTAGAACCAGTCCAGCTTCAACGGCTTGAAGTAAATGGTGTGGGCGATCAGGGCCGCCACCACCACCACTACCGAGACCAGCGCGATCGCCAGCCACTTGAATACACGTTTCATGCAGCACTCCCCCATCGTCATAATTATTTTTCAATTATGTGATGAGCAATGTACTGCTTGCAAGCGATTTAACGGCCGCGCGTGACGCTGATGGCCTGCAGCCGGTTGTCGTCGCCAACCAGCAGCAGGGCATGGTCGGCAAACAGCATCTGGCGGAATATCGGCGTGGGTCCAAGCAGCGCGCGGCCGGGCAAGGTGAAGCGCAACACGGTCTGCGCCTGTGCCGACAACGGCTCCGCACCGGCCGCGTAGTCGGTCAGCACCAGCACGTCGCCAATCGCATCACCAGGATTGAAGGCGCCGACCACGCTGCCGGCGATGGTGACGCCACCGCTGAACGCATGCGCGTCGATTTCCGATGCGCGCACATTGCCAGCCCATTTGCCGGACAAGGTTTCCTGCGTCAGGTCGGTGCGGCCGGCAGGCAGCAACGGCGCGCCACTGTTATCGACCGCCACGCCCATGATGCCGCCGCTGCTGGTGGTCGTCGCTTTGCCGTTCCATAGCACACCCATCTTGCCGGCAGCATTGAGCGCTATCGGATAAGGTTGTGCACCGCCAGTATTGATGGAGCGGATGGCAGGCGCCCCCGCGCCCTTGGCCCACATGGCCAGCATGCCGCCGCCTTCCATCCAACCCGCCAGCACCGTGCCGTTTGCCGCCGCCACGCGCGGGTGCAGCGCCGAGGTGGAAATCATGAACGGTGGCGTCAACTGCCTGCCATTGAAGTCAAACTTGCACAGCTTGAGCACATACTGAGTCTTGTCGGTGACCGGCAGCAGCGAAAAGGTGGTGGCCAGCCAGAAGCCATTGCCCTCCACCGCACCACCATTTTCGGCCGCCGCGTACTCGGTGGTGGAGGTCGCCGCCACAGGCGGATAGAGATCAGTGGCGCTGCCCAGCAGCCTGGCCTGCGCATCGAAGTGCAGCAGCGCCGTACCCTTGGCGGCTTGCACCATGATGAAGCCGTCGGGCGACAGCATCATCAGCCAGCCGCCGGTATAGCCGGCGGCAAGCGAGAAACCATAATCGGTACTGGACAACAACTTGCCCTGCTTATCCAGCACGCTCAGTCGCGTGCCCGCATACACAGGCTGGCCATTGACGGTAACGAAGGCATCGGAACGCGACCGCACCACAATGCGGTCGCCCACCACCAGTGCATCGGTCATGCCGGCCAGCGAGCCAACGGGGACAGGATCGGAGACAGTGATGGCGGCGGTGGCCGTAGAGCCAGTGGCAGTTCCAGAGGAGGAGCTGGAACCGCCACCGCAAGCGCTCAGCAGCACAAAGACAAAGAGAAGAAAAACACGCATGCAGCCAGTATAAGAAGAAAAACAACTTCCCCCTACACTGCCCGCATGGCCTGGCGAGCCAGCGTGATGACCTGTCAGCCCTTTACTGCTGGCGGATCACCGCGCCGCCCTTCATCACGAACGACACCTTGGTCAGTTCGGTGGCATCCTCGGCGGCATTGCCCCTGACGGCGATGATATCGGCGTACTTGCCCACACTGATCGAACCCACGCGGTCCTTCCAGCCCAGCAGGTCTGCGGCGTTGATGGTGGCTGCCTGGATGGCCTGCATCGAGGTCATGCCGTATTTGGTCATGTAGTAGAACTGCCTGGCGTTGTCGCCGTGCGGATAAACGCCGGAGTCGGAACCGAAGGCCATTTTGGCGCCACCCTGGAAGGCCTTGCGGAAGTTATCGCGCTGCAGCTGGCCGATCACTTTCTCTTTCTCGATCGATTCCGGCAGCATGCCGGCCTTGATGCCTTCTTGCAGAATGAAGTCATCGTTGTAGATGTCCATCACCAGATAGGTGCCCTTCTCCCTGGCCAGCTTGATGTTGACGTCATCGATAAGGCTTGCGTGCTCGATCGAATCCACGCCGGCGATAATGGCATCGTGAATGGCGCTGGTGCCGTGCGCGTGCGCGGCCACCTTGCGGCCCAGCTTATGGGCTTCGTTGACGATGGCCTGCATCTCTTCCAGCGTGTACTGCTGCGCGCCCGGCTCATCGCCTTTCGAGAGCACGCCGCCCGAAGCGCAGATCTTGATCACGTCGGCCCCATACTTGGCCATCTCGCGCACCTTGGCGCGCGCCTCCCACGGGCCGTCCGCCACGCCGCGGCCAGTGAAGTTCGCGTCCGGCGGCAGCAAATTCTCGTCGCAGTGGCCGCCCTTGATGCCGATGGCGTAGCCGGCGGTGCGCATGCGCGGACCGATGAAATCACCGTCGTTGATGGCATCGCGCAGGGCCACATCGCCAAAGCCGCCGGCACCGACGTTGCGCACAGTGGTGAAGCCGGCTTCCAGCGTCTTGCGGGCAGCGCGCACGCCATACAGGGCGGCGCGGGTGTCGGATACGCCCAGCGAGTTGTAACCGCTCATGAACGGGTCGGCGGTCAGGTGGGTATGCATGTCGATCAGGCCTGGCAGCACGGTCTGCGCCGACAGATCGATCACCTGCACGCCGGCCGGCACCTTGGTGGTGGCACTTGGGCCAACCGCGCTGATACGCTCGCCGGTGATGATGATGGTCTGGTCCTTCAGCACCGTGCCGGCGACGACGTCCACCAGTTTGCCGGCGCGGATCGCGGTCACCTGCTCGGCGGCACAGGCTTGCGCTGCCGCGCCCAGAACAGCTGCGGAAATCAGGAAGTGCTTCAGTTTCATGGAGGGCGCCTTTGGTCGGGATGAAAACAAAAAGCATAGCAGAGCCCCCGCCAAATGCGAAGCTACCCCGGCCAGGCGCAGGTGCGGAAACCTGCAAAGATATCGTCGCGTTCCGGCAGGTAGAAATTACGGAATTTGGCCGTGCCAAAACGTGACGGTGTGACGAACGAAGCTCCGCGCAGCACCTGATGCGTGTGGAACCACGGCTCCGAATATTCAAGATAGCGGTCCGCCTTGAAGTCCGGGTACGGCTCAAACGGCGATGCGGTCCACTCCCATAGCTGTCCCCAGCGGAAAGCGGGATGGCCGGACAACGCAGCGTATTCCCACTCGGCCTCGGTCGGCAGGCGGCGCCTGGCCCAGGCGCAATAAGCCTGGGCTTCATATAGATTAACGTGGCGTACCGGCTCCGCGCCGGCCACGGTGCACAGCTTCCCGAAGCGCATGGTGCGCCACTGCCCGCCATCACGCTGCCAGTAGCGCGGCGCCGAGCGCTCCTGCCGCATCAGCCAATCGGCGCCGGCATGGCTCCAGAACTGGCGATTGTCATACCCACCATCGGCGACGAAATCTGCATACTGGGCATTGGTCACCAGTGTGCTATCCATGCGAAACGGCGCCACATGGAAGGCGTGCGACTGACGCTCGTTATCGAACACGAAGCCGCCGCCGGCCTTGCTGCCCAACTGGATGGTCCCGCCGGGGAAGCTGATTTCGGCAGGCGCAAACACACCCTGCACTTCACTGGCCTGCGGCAGCGGCGTCGGCAGCCCCAGCGTCTGCAGGGTGTAGTGGAACGCTTCGCCATGCATGTCCTCATGCGCCAGCGCCAGGCGGTACGGGTACAAGGCTTCGTCGGTATTGGCTTCGCGCGAGAGTTTATCCAGCACGCGGTCCAGCACCTCGTGGCAGTAGGTCTTGACGCCGCCGGTGCTGGGCAGGTCCAGCGTCCAGCGGCTGCGGTGCGGCACGCGCGCGGAGTCGAACCAGTCGTCGCCCTTGGTCAGCAGGCAGTTGCCGTTGGCGTCCGCCGGATGGCTGGACGCGGCCTCGCGCAGAATGAACCACTCGGCAAACCATGCGGTGTGGCCCAGTTCCCACAGTGGCGGGTTGATGATGCGCAGTTGCGGCACGCGCGACGATACGTCCATGCCGGCCGCGGCAAAACTATCGAACAGCGACAGCGTATAATCCCTTGCATGCTGAAGGGCTTCAGCCATCTGCTGCGAGGTGGCGTTCCTGAATGAAGAAGTCATGCGAAGATTGTAACCACTTTCAGGCAAAACACCAGTGAGCAAAGCACATATCTGGATCGTCAGTCCGGCGTCGGCGCGCAACAACAATGGCAACTGGCAGAGCGCCAGCCGCTGGGCGCGATTCCTGCGCACGCGCTACCGCGTGACGATCGCGCAGCACTGGCCTGCTCCGGATGCCGCCGCCGATGCCGCCCCGCCCGACCTGCTGATCGCACTGCACGCGCGCCGCTCGGCCATCTCGCTGGATGCGTGGACCCGCGCCCATCCCGACCGTCCCTCGGTGCTGCTGCTGACCGGGACCGACCTGTATCGCGACATCCGGGCCGACGCCGGCGCGCAACGTTCGCTGCGGCAGGCCAGCGCGCTGGTGGTCCTGCAATCGCATGGCGTGCAGGCACTGCCGGCCCAGTGGCACAGCAAGACCCGCGTGATCTACCAGTCCGCCGCCACGCTGCGGCCCCGGCCCGGCCCGCATCGCTACGCGGACGTTTGCATGATCGGCCACCTGCGCGCGGAAAAAGACCCGCTCACCTTCATGCGCGCCGCTGCGCTGGTGCGGGCGCCGTCGGCGCGCCTGATCCATATCGGCGGCGCATTGGAGCCGGAACTGGAACAGGCGGCGCTGGCCACCGCCGCGCAACAGCCGCGCTACCGCTGGCTGGGCGCCATGGCGCATGCGGCCACGCGCCAGCGGCTCAAGCGCAGCCGCGCCATGGCGCTGAGCTCCCACATGGAGGGCGGCGCCAACGTCATCATTGAGGCGGTGTGCGCCGGCGTGCCGGTGCTGGCCAGCGATATCAGCGGCAACCGCGGCATGCTGGGCGACGACTATCAAGGCTACTTCCCGCCCGGCGATGCCGCCGCGCTGGCGCGGCTGATCGACCGCATCACCGAAGATCAAGGCTTCCACGCCGCCCTGCGCGCCCAGTGCGATGCCCGCGCGCCGTTGTTCGCGCCGGCCGCCGAGCAAGCGGCATTGCTGGAGTTAGTGGATAATCTGCTGCATAAGACTTAACCAAGGATGCAAATCATGAGCAATGACGCAATCAAACTGACCTCTTTCTCCCACGGCGGCGGCTGCGGCTGCAAAATCGCGCCGGGCGTGCTGTCCGAAATCCTGAAGAATTCCAACGGCTTCCCGGTGCCGAAGGAACTGCTGGTCGGGATCGAGACTGCCGACGATGCCGCCGTCTACAAGCTCAATGACGAGCAGGCGCTGATCGCCACCACCGACTTCTTCATGCCCATCGTCGATGATCCTTACGACTTTGGCCGCATCGCCGCCACCAACGCCATCTCCGACGTATATGCCATGGGCGGCACGCCGATCATGGCGCTGGCCCTGGTGGGCATGCCGATCAACAAACTGCCGATCGAAACCATCGGTCAGATTATCAAGGGTGGCGAATCGATATGCGCCGAAGCCGGCATTCCGATCGCTGGCGGCCACACCATCGACTCGGTCGAGCCGATTTACGGCCTGGTGGTCATGGGCCTGATTCATCCATCGAAAGTCAAGCGCAATGCCGACGCCAAAGCCGGCGATGTGCTCATCCTCGGCAAACCGCTGGGCGTGGGCGTGCTGTCGGCCGCGCTGAAAAAGGATGCGCTGGACGCCGCAGGCTACCAGGCCATGATCGCCAACACCACCAAGCTGAATAAACCAGGCAAGGCGCTGTCCGAACTGCCGGGCGTGCACGCGCTGACCGACATCACCGGTTTCGGCCTGCTGGGCCACCTGCTGGAACTGGCGCGCGGCGCCAAACTGGAGGCGCATCTGGACATGCGCAAGATCCCGCTGCTGCCAGGCGTCGAGCAACTGGCGCACGACGGCTACTTCACCGGCGCCTCCGGCCGCAACTGGGCCGCCTATGGCGCTGAAGTCTCGCTGGCGGAATCGATCACGCCCGCCCAGCACTCCCTGCTGACCGACCCGCAAACCTCCGGCGGCCTGCTGGTCTCCTGCGACGCCGCCAGCGTGGACGAAGTCCTGGCCCTGTTCCGCCGCGAAGGCTTTGGCGAAGCAGCCGTCATCGGCCACATGGCCGCCGGTCCGGCACGTGTCAATGTAGCGTAAACGACAACCCCGCCAATTTCGCTTGACGACTGCGGCGGGGATCGCTTACATTCTAGGAATGATCTCGCATCTGCACCTATCCGCTTTCCTGCTATCGCCTGCCAGCGCCCTATCGCTAGCAGCGCGTCTACTAGCACGCGTTTAATCCGCGTCCCTGTTGTACCCTCGTGCCGGCCATAAGCCGCACAGTCTTCAAAATCCAGGAAAGTTTGCACCGATGCTCTCTATGACTACGGCCACCCTTGCTCCATCCCGCACCGGCGATTCGTTCGCGCTGCCGGCTGGCGCACGTGTGCTGTCGCCGCTACTGCTAAAACTACCGATCGGTTGCCGCGCCTAGCGCCCCGTGGCAGCACGGCAGCCCTCCGCCACACCCAGTAGCGCCAGCGCACCCACGCCGGCATCTAAAAAAATTCAGAATCCAGGAGCACTACCATGATGTTGCAGAACCCAGCGAGCAAATACCGCGCCTTCCCAGCCGTCCAACTGACCGACCGTACCTGGCCGAACGCCGTCATCAGCAAACCGCCAATCTGGATGAGCACCGACCTGCGCGACGGTAACCAGGCGCTGATCGAGCCGATGAGCATCGAGAAAAAACTGCGCATGTTCGACCTGCTGATCAAGATCGGCCTGAAAGAGATCGAAGTGGGCTTCCCTTCCGCCTCGCAGACCGACTTCGATTTCGTGCGCAAGCTGGTGGAAGAAAAACGCATTCCGGACGACGTCACCATCATCGTGCTGACCCAGTCGCGCGATGAACTGATCCGCCGCACCGTGGAATCGTGCGTGGGCGCCAAGCGCGCCATTGTCCACCTGTATAACTCGGTGGCGCCGGTATTCCGCAAAGTGGTGTTCGGCATGTCGCGTGAAGAGATCACCAACATCGCCACCACCGGCGCCAAGCTGGTAAAAGAACTGACCAAACAGCACCCTGACACCGAGTGGGGCTACGAATACACGCCGGAATCCTTCTCCACCACGGAGTTGGACTTCTCCAAGCATATCTGCGACGCCGTGATCGCCATCTTCGAGCCAACGCCGAACAAGAAGATGATCATCAACCTGCCATCGACCGTGGAATGCAGCACGCCTAACGTCTACGCCGACCAGATCGAATGGATGTCGCGCAAACTGACCCGCCGCGATTCGCTGATCATCTCGGTCCACCCGCACAACGACCGCGGCACCGCCGTCGCTTCGGCAGAACTGGCCGTGATGGCCGGCGCCGACCGCGTGGAAGGCTGCTTGTTCGGCAATGGTGAACGCACCGGCAACGTCGACCTGGTCACGCTGGCGCTCAACCTGTACACCCAGGGCGTGCACCCGGGCCTGGACTTCTCCGACATCGACGAAGTGCGCAAAGTGGTTGAAGAATGCAACCAGCTGCCAGTGCATCCGCGCCACCCATACGTGGGCGACCTGGTATTCACCGCCTTCTCCGGCTCGCACCAGGACGCGATCAAAAAAGGCTTCGCCAAACAGGAAGCCGGCGCGATCTGGGAAATCCCCTACCTGCCGATCGACCCGCAAGACCTGGGCCGCAGCTACGACGCCGTCATCCGCGTCAACAGCCAGTCCGGCAAGGGCGGCATGTCCTACCTGCTGGAACAGGATTACGGCCTGGTGCTGCCACGCCGTCTGCAGATTGAGTTCAGCCGTGCGGTGCAGGCGGTGGCCGACCAGACCGGACTCGAAATCACGGCCGAAGGCATCTACAACATCTTCAGCAAAGAGTACTTCGAGCAGTCCTCGCCATACGCCTACCAGTCGCACAAAATGGTGGAAGACACCAGCAGCGACGAGCCGGTGCAGATCGATATCGCCCTGATCCACCGCGGCGCGCCACTGGCGCTGCAAGGTGGCGGCAATGGCCCGATCGACGCCTTCGTCGATGCGCTGGGCCTGGACATCAAGCTGATGGACTACCATGAGCACTCGATCGGTTCGGGCGCCAACGCCAAGGCGGCCTGCTACGTTGAACTGCGCCTGGCCAATGGCCCGACCCTGTTCGGCGCCGCCACCGACAGCAACATCCTGACCGCCTCCTTCAAAGCGGTGCTGAGCGCCGTCAACCGTCAGCTGGCGCGCGTCGAAGCCGCGCAAACCGAAGGCAAGGTAGCAGCCTGATAGCCAACTCCTGGGTCTAACTCCGGGGTCAGGTCCGTCATTTCTACACGAGCTCTGCCGTAGCGACCGCTACGGCAGAGCTCGTGTAGAAATGACGGACCTGACCCCGGATTACAACACTGGCCAGAAGTTGCATTTTGCGGCGCAGCATTAACCGTTATACTGGTTTGGAACTTTTCTTATCGGAACCAGTGCATGCAATTCTCCAACCTTAACATCGGCGTCCGGCTCGGCCTGGCCTTTGGCGCGGTACTGTTGTTAATGGCCATGTTGATTGCCATCGGCCTGCAACGGCTCGGCAGCATCGACCATCTCAATCGCACTATCATCGATGAAGACTGGGTGAAAGCCGAAGCGGCAGCCACGGTCAGCACCACCACGCGTGCCAATTCCGCACTCACGCTGGAACTGTTCACCAGCGAGACGCCGGCCCGCACGGAGCAAATCCGCGCCGAAATGGAGGTCAACAAGAATACCATCAGCACAGCGCTGGAAACGCTGGACAAGCTGCTCACCACCGGCGCCGGCAAGGCGCTGCTGGCACGCATCCGCGAGGAGCGCAAGGCGTATGTGGCCTCGTTTTCGCAGGTCGGCAAGATGCTGGCGGACGGCCAGCGCGAGCCCGCCCTCGCCTATCTGCGCAGCGACATGCTGCCCAAGCTCACGCGCCTGCAGGACAGCGTGCGCGATCTGAACGAGATGCAGAAAGCCGCTGTCTACCAGAACGGCGATTTGGTCAAGCAGGACATTTCGATGGCGCGCCACACCATGGCGTGGCTGGGCGTGGTGGCGCTGGCCCTGGGGCTGGCGTTTGCCTGGCGTGTCACGCACTCGATCACCGCGCCGATCGGCACCGCGCTGCAAGTCGCGCGCGCGGTGGCTGCCGGCGACCTGACGCATAACATCGACGCCAGCCATCGTGATGAAATGGGCCAGCTGCTGCAGGCATTGGGTCAGATGAATTCCAGCCTGGCCAACATCGTCGGCCGCGTGCGCAGCGGCACCGGCGCGATCAACACGGCGTCGGCGGAAATCGCCAGCGGCAATCTGGACCTGTCGTCGCGCACCGAGCAGCAAGCCAGCTCGCTGCAGGAGACCGCCGCCTCGATGGAGGAACTCACCAGCACCGTCAAGCAGAACGCCGCCAATGCGCACCAGGCCAACGCGCTGGCGCAATCGGCCACCGAGGTGGCGCAGCGCGGCGGCGCCGTGGTGGCCCAGGTGGTGGACACGATGAACGCCATCAACGATTCATCGCGCAAGATCGTCGAGATCATCACCGTCATCGACGGCATCGCTTTCCAGACCAATATCCTGGCCCTGAACGCCGCGGTGGAAGCCGCGCGCGCCGGTGAACAGGGACGCGGCTTTGCGGTGGTGGCGTCCGAGGTGCGCACGCTGGCGCAGCGCTCGTCCGCTGCCGCCAGGGAGATCAAGGCCCTGATTGATGATTCGGTCGACAAGGTGACAGCCGGCGCACAACTGGTGGATCTGGCCGGCAGCACCATGAACGAGGTACAGGAGAGCGTGCGCCGCGTGACCGAAATCGTCAGCGAAATCACGCAGGCGAATCACGAACAGACCAGCGGTATCGAGCAAATCAACATCGCCATCAGCCAGATGGATCAGGTCACGCAGCAGAACGCGGCGCTGGTGGAGCAAGCCGCCGCTGCTGCGGCGGCCATGCAGGATCAAGCGGGTGAGCTGAACGCGGTGGTCAGCCAGTTCCGCCTGCACGCTTAAACCTGGCGCGCCAGGCGTATGCCGGTGAATTGCCAGCGTGCGCCGGCAGGGAAGAAGTTGCGGTAGCTGGCGCGCGCGTGGCCTTCCGGTGTGGCGCAGGATGAGCCGCGCAACACGTACTGGTTCAGCATGAACTTGCCGTTGTATTCGCCCAGCGCGCCTTCCGCAGCAGCAAAGCCGGGATATGGCGCGTAGCTGCTGCTGGTCCACTGCCAGCAATGGCCAAACATCTGCCGCAAGCCCGCCGCGCCGCCGGCGCCGGCCGGATGCAGCGAGCCGGTTTCGATCGGCGCCTGTCCATGCGCCGCGGCATACTCCCATTCCGCCTCGGTCGGCAGGCGCGCGCCGGCCCAGTGCGCATAAGCATCGGCTTCAAACAGCGATACATGCGTCACCGGGCGCTGCAAGTCCAGCGGCTGCGGGCCGTGCAGCGTGAATTCCTGCCATGCGCCCTGCTCGTCCTGGAACCAGTAGATCGGCGCTTTCAGGTTTTGCGTGCGTACCCAGTCCCAGCCCTCGGCCAGCCACAGCGCGGCGTTGAAATAGCCGCCGGCGTTGATAAAGGCCAGGTACTCGCCATTGGTCACCAACCGCGAAGCCAGCGCAAATGGCGCCACGTATTGTTTGTGGCGCGGCAGTTCGTTATCAAAGCTGAAGCCATCACCACGATGGCCGATCTCCGCCAGGCCGCCGTCAAACGATTGCCATGCAAGCGGCGCCGCCACCGCCGCCGCCGGCAGCGGAATCGCCATGTAGGCCGGCCGCAGCAGGCTTTGCGCCAGCAGGTGCTTGACGTCGGTCAGCATCAATTCCTGATGCTGCTGTTCGTGCTGGACGCCCAGCGTGATCAGCATCGCCAGCTCGGCGCGCCGCGCCGCATCCAGCTCGCCGGCCAGCAGGCGCGCAATGCGCCCATCGACGTTGGCGCGATAGGCGCGCACTTCCGCCATCGAAGGCCGCGTCAACAGGCCGCGCTGCGGGCGCGGATGCTTTTCGCCGATGCCGTTGTAGTAGGAGTTGAACAGGATGCGGAACGCCGGATGGAATGGCGCAAACCCACGCTCCATACGTTCCAGGATAAATGTCTCGAAGAACCAGGTGGTATGCGCCAGATGCCATTTGATCGGACTGGCGTCCGGCATCGATTGTGCGCCACAGTCTTCGTCGGACAAGGGTTCGGCCAGCGCCAGCGTATGTTTGCGGACCGTCGCGTAGCGCGCTTGTAGTGTCTCCATCATCCTCAGATAACCCGCGCGTGAATTACGGCGAACCAGTTGTCTGCATCGGTCCACACGTGGTTGGTGGCAAAGCCTGCCCGTTCCAGCAGGCTGACGAAGGACTGGCGCGTGTACTTGTAGCTGTCCTCCGTGTGTATGCGCTCGCCGCGTTCAAAACGGCGCTCGCCGCCCGGCCAGCGCACCGTGAGCGCGCGGCGCGCTTCCAGATGCATCTCGATGCGGCCATGCTCCGCCTCAAAGAAGGCGACGTGCTTCCACTGCTCGACATCGAAGTCCGAGCCAATCAGATAGTTCAGGTGGCGCAGCATATTCAGGTTGAAGGCGGCAGTGACGCCCAGCGCATCGTCGTAGGCAGCGTCCAGCACCGTGTGGTCCTTGATCAGGTCCACGCCGATCAGCAGGCCGCCATCGGCACCGGCGTTTGCGCGCAGGCCGCGCAGGAAATCGACTGCCTGCGCCGGCGAGAAATTGCCGATCGACGAGCCGGGATAGAAGAACACGCGGCGCCCGGCGCGCACGCTGTCCGGCAATGCAAAGCCGTTGGAAAAGTCCAGCCCCAGCGCCGTCATCTCGATCTGCGGGAAACGCTGCTGCAGCTGCGCCACCGCGCCCACCAGGAAGTCGCGCGAAATATCAACCGGCACGTACTGCGCCGGCCGCAGCAAGGGGAACAGCGAGGCGGCCTTGGCGCAATTGCCGGCGCCGAGGTCGATCAGCACAGAGCCGTCTCCGATCGCGCGCGCCATGGCGGCGCCGTGCGCGGCAAAAATGCTGGCCTCGGTGCGGGTTGGGTAGTACTCGGGCAGCTCGCAAATCGCCTCGAACAGCTTGGAACCCAAACCATCGTAAAGGAACTTGGGAGACGTGTGGGCCGCGGGAGACAGCAGGCCGGCGCTGATTTCGGCGATAACCGCCTTACTGCCGTGGGACATTTGCATATGATGCCATGCCTTTACTTTGGACCAGAGTGACTGGAGATGATTTTTGCTATGATAGCCGAATATCCATTTTCGCAGCGCAGGACCAAAAGTTCCGTGCGTCTTTTCACACTCAAGGGCAAATACACAATGAAAATCTCCCTCAAATCCGTTCTCGCCGCCGGCATGATGCTGGCCGCTTCCTGGTCCCACGCCCAGTCGGCCGACCACGTGTTCCGCGTGTCCGCCATTCCGGACGAGGCGCCAACCGAGTTGCAGCGCAAGTTCAAGCCGCTGGGCGAGTACCTGGAGAAGAAGATCGGCATGAAGGTCGAGTTCACGCCGGTGACCGACTATGCCGCTTCGGTGGAAGCCCTGATCAACAAAAAAGTCGACATGGTGTGGTTCGGCGGCTTCACCTTCGTGCAGGCCAATGACCGCAGCAAAGGCCAGATCACGCCGCTGGTGCAGCGTACCGAGGATGAAAAATTCCGCTCGGTGTTCGTCACCACCAACAAGAGCATCAACAGCCTGAATGACCTGAAGGGCAAGACCCTGAGCTTCGGTTCCGAGTCTTCGACCTCGGGCCACCTGATGCCGCGCTTCTATCTGCTGCAGGCGAAGATCAATCCGGACACCGACCTGAAACGCATCGCCTTCTCCGGCGCGCACGACGCCACCGTGGCCGCTGTCGCGGGCGGCAAGGTCGATGCCGGCGCGCTGAATATCTCGGTGTGGGAAAAACTGGTGGAAGCCAAGAAGGTCGATCCGGCCGTGGTGCGCGTGTTCTACACTACGCCAGGCTACTATGACTACAACTGGTCGGTACGCACCGACATGAACGCGGACCTGAAGAAAAAGCTGACCGACGCCTTCCTCGCGCTGGACATCAACAAGCCTGAAGATAAGGCCATCATGGACCTGCAGCGCACCGTCAAGTTCATCCCGACCAAGGCCGACAACTACAAGAACATCGAAGCGGCAGCCAAGAACGCCGGTCTCCTGAAGTAAATGCCGACTTACCAACTGCAAAACCTCACCGTGCGCCACATCGGCGCGCGGTCGTCGTCCGCGCTGCAAGCGATTAACCTGACCGTGGAACAGGGCGAGCAACTGGCCCTGATCGGCCCTTCCGGCGCCGGCAAGACCACCTTGCTGGCGACGCTGTCCCTGTCGCACCGGCCGGCCGAAGGCAGCTTCAGCGCCTTCGGTACCGATCCGTGGGCGCTGGGCGAAGCGGCGCGCCACCGCTTGCGCGCGCAGTTGTTCCTGGCGCCGCAAACCCCGCCCCTGCCGCCGCGCCAGCGCGTGGTGACGGCGGTACTGGCCGCGCGCCTGCCGCAATGGAGCGTGTGGCGCGCGCTGGCCTCGTTGTTCAAGCCTGCCGATCCGGAAGCCGCATGGCAGGCGCTGTCGCGCTTCAACCTTGGCGACAAGCTGTATTCCCGCGTCGACCGCCTGTCCGGCGGTGAGCGTCAGCGCTGCGGACTGGCGCGCCTGCTGCTGTCGCCGGCCAAGGCGCTGCTGGTGGACGAGCCTTTGTCCGCGCTGGATCCGGCGCTGTCCGAACTGACCCTGACCACATTGCGCGAAGAAGCCCAGGCGCGCAGCGCCACGCTGATCTGCAGCCTGCACCAGGTGGATCTGGCGCTGAGCCATTTCCCGCGCATCGTCGCCCTGCGCGAGGGGCGCATCGTCTTCGACCTGCCGCGCGAACAGGTCACGCCGCAAATGATCGCCGCCCTGTATCAGGGCGAACAACCGGCCGCCAGCAAGCCGCAGCATGACGACGCCATGGCGGTCAAGCTGGGCGTGGGCGCCTGCCTGTAATGGCCGCGCTGTCTTCTCCCTCCGGCGCTGCCGGCGCACCGGACTCCTACCGCGACCCCGCTTTGCGCGGCCGCGTCATCGCCATCGTCCTCGCGCTGCTGGTGCTCTGGCCGACACTGGTGGTCAGCGAATTCAAACCGTGGATCCTGCTGGACGAACAAAGCCTGAGCGCCACCGGCCGCTTTCTGGCCGACTTCCTGGTGCCCGCGCACAGCGCGGAATTCCTGCAGATGCTGTTGCGCGAAACCTGGAACACCGTGGCCATCGCCACCGCCGGCCTCACGCTGGCCCTGCTGGGCGCCATCCCGGCCACGCTGATCATCAACGAACAACTATCGATTTCCGCGCTCGGCACCGGCCGCATGCGCCCTGTGGCGCGCGCGGTGCGGCAAGTGGTGCGCTGGCTGCTGGTGGTGCTGCGCTCGGTGCCGGAACTGGTATGGGCGCTGCTGTTCGTGCGCATCATCGGCCTCGGCCCCACCGCCGGCGTGCTGGCCATCGCCCTCACCTATTGCGGCATGCTGGGCAAGGTCTACGCCGAAATCCTTGAATCGTCCGACGCCCATGCCAGCGACACGCTGCTGGCCAACGGCAGCGGGCGGCTGGCGGCGCTGCTGTACGGCGTGCTGCCGGAAGCCGCATCGGAACTGATGTCCTACACCGTCTACCGCTGGGAGTGCGCGATCCGCGGCTCGGTGGTGATGGGCTTTGTCGGCGCCGGCGGCCTCGGTCAGCGCATGGATGAATCGATGAAAATGCTGGCTGGCGCGGAAGTCGCCTCCATGCTGCTGGTGTTCGTGGCGCTGGTCGCGCTGGCCGACCAGTTCTCCAAAGTGCTGCGGAGGCGACTCGGATGAATCCCGACATGCCAAAGCCGCCACGCCGCGACTGGACCGTCATCGTGCTGATGGCCATGCTGGCGGCACTGATCATCGCCAGCTTCACCACCCTGCCACTGAAGTGGCGCGAATTCTTCACAGTGGAAGCCATCAACAGCAGCATCGAACTGCTGGCCGGCTTTGCGCCACCGGAGACCGGCCTGCCTTTCCTCACCAGGACCGTCTGGGCCGCGATCGAAACACTGGCCATGTCCGGCCTCGGCACCCTGCTGGCCGTGATCTTCGGCCTGGCCTTCTCGCTGCCGGCATCGGGCCGTTTCGGCGCCGCGCCGCGCGCCGCGATGCGCGCGCTGCTCAACGTGCTGCGCTCGATCCCGGAACTGGTGTGGGCATCCATCATGCTGATTGCCGCCGGCCTGGGGCCGCTGGGCGGCACGCTGGCGCTGGCCGCGCACACCGCCGGTGTGCTGGGCCGCCTGTTCGCCGACTCGCTGGAAAATGCCGCGCCGCTGCCGGAACAAAGCCTGCGCACCAACGGCGCCAGCGCCACCGCGGCCTTCTTCTACGCCACGCTGCCGCAAACCCTGCCGCAGATGATGTCCTACACCCTGTACCGCTGGGAGAACAACATCCGCGCCGCCGCCATCCTGGGCGTGGTGGGGGCAGGCGGTCTGGGCCAGATGCTCAAATACCACCTGTCCCTGTTCCAGATGCCGCTGGCCGCCACCGTCATCATCGCCATGCTGTTGCTGGTGGCGCTGGTCGATGGCGTCAGCTTTGCCATGCGCCGCGCGCTCACACGATAATGCTCGAACTCCGCAACCTCTCCAAATCCTATGGCGGCCGGCCAGTGCTGGATCAACTCTCGTGGACTTTCAAGGCCGGCGAGTTTGTCGCCATCATGGGCGATTCGGGCGTGGGCAAATCGACGCTGCTGAATCTCATCGCCGGCCTGGATACGCCGGACGCCGCAGCCGGCGACTCGCCCATCATCGTCGACGGCATTCCCATGTCCGGCCTGGATGACGACGCGGCCACCAGGCTGCGGCGTGCGCGCATGGGCTTTATCTTCCAGGCTTTCCACGTGCTGCCGCATCTGACGCTGTTGCAGAATGTGGCTTTGCCGCTACTGCTGAATGGTTTGTCCACGACACGCGCGGCGGACATGCTGGCAGCCGTTGGCCTGGAAGGCCGCGCGCACGACTTTCCCCATCAGATTTCCGGCGGACAAATGCAGCGCGTGGCGATCGCCCGCGCGCTGGTGCACCGGCCAACGCTGGTGCTGGCGGATGAACCTACTGGTAACTTAGATCCTGATACCGCCGAAGCCGTCCTTAACCTGTTGCAGCGCGAAATTAAAACCACCGGCGCCTGTGCCATCATGGTGACACATTCGCAACTTGCTGCCAAAAAGGCGGACAAAGTCCTACATTTATCTCGCAACGGGTTACAAGAAACAACAATCGTCAACCCGTTTGAGCAATAACTAACATAATTTATTTGTCAAACCCTGCACTTTTTTTTTAACCGTAGTATTATTGAAATTAACTTGCATGGTTATCAAGAATGTTGAGTCGCGTACCACATTCAGACCAGAAAGAACTGTGGGCGCTAGCCTTGCCGGGAAACGTACTTTGATTAACGTTTAGAGCAAAGGAGGAGCAAACCATGAACGTACGGCAAAAGAAGCTGGAATTGATCGAGGCCATGAATCGTGCGCGGGCACTGGAGCCATCCAGTTTTGTCCCAAACAAGCTTCTTGATACTTTGATCGAAAAGATGAACTTGAAGAACGATGCAGAGTTGTGCCGGGTGCTGGAAGTTCAGCCCCCGATCATCAGCAAGATCCGACACCGCAAGCTGGCAGTAGGTGCCACGATCCTGCTGCGTATGCATGAAAAATCAGATATCAGCATTCGCGAGCTGAAAGATCTGTCAACCGCGTCTATGCATTGACTGACCTAGTCTGTCGTGCCATGCCAGGCGCCGGCATGCGGTATCCGGCGCCCCTTAAGCGCCTTAGCGAACAGCCCAAACCCCGCTGAACGCTAATCCTGTTGGCTGCATCACTAGCATTTCTCGTATTTCCAATTCCTCGATTTTCCCTCGGCGATCCACGCGATGGCTTGCTCGCGCCTGCGCGTGCGCGTGGCTTCGGTCCTGGCTTCGGTCAGCCACTCGGCGTAGTCGCGCTGCTTGCTCGGGCTGAAAGCGTCGAAGTGCTGACGCGCGGCCGGCACCGCGTCCAGGGCGGCATTCAGGTCATCCGGAATCTCCAGCGCACGCGGCGTGGCCGGCTTGGCGCGCGCCGGTGCGGCCATGCCATCGTCATTCAGTTTCATGGCCTGCTTGATGTACCCGGCCAGCACCTTCTTGGACGGCAAATCCTTGATCGACGTGATGCGGCCGAAGTGGCCCATGGCCTCGCGCCTGACCTCGTCATCGGCCATCAGCAGCTCCGCCTTCCAGAAGCCGAAAGCGCAATGGCTTTTGAAGGAAGCCATGCTGCACATCATGCCCTTGTACATGAAGTGCGGGAAGCTCCACTTCATGGTCTCCTCCACGTCCGGACAAGCCGCATGCACCACCGCGCGCAGATGTTCAAGGATGGGCTGCGCAAATTCAGCGGACTTGGCGATGTAAGCGTCAACGCGCGGATCGGTAGTGGGCATGGCGGGTCTCGTCAGAAGTATTCCGGATGCTGCTCCGCCATGCCGGCTTCGAACTTGTTGACCGCTTCAAAGTTCTGGAAGCCCGGCGCCAGGCGGCGTCCCGTGTCCCAGCAACGCCAGGCACGCGGGCTATCGTACTGCATCAGCAGCAAGTCGCCCAGATCCTTGTAGGCTCCCGCCAACACCGGGTTCGCCTGCAGCACCTCCATGAACAGGCGCTCGCCCTCTTTCGCCTGCTTCATGCGCACGCGGTGATTGGCTTCGAAGATCTTCAGCACGTACGCCTTGCGCGGGGCCTGCACGCGCAGCGCCACCAGGGTTTTCAACGCGTCTTCATATTCACTGCTCTTGCCGGGATTGATGGCAGCGAACAGCAGGCCCACAGACGGTGAAACCTTCACCGCCTGCTTCTGCTCCTCCGTCAAGACCATGGGCGTCCCGGTGATCAGCGAGCATTCCAGCTTGCCCAGCATGGTGTCCAGCAGTTGCGCCTCGCTGAAATCGCTGGCGCTGTCGCATGGGTATTGCGCACGCAGGGCGGCCAACTGCTCCGGCGTCATGGCGGCAAGGCGGTCCAGCACCGCATCAAGGCCGCTGGCGCTCATCTCGCGCTTGTAGGGTGTCAGATCGTAGGCTTGCGGCTGTATCGTGTGCACGGCGCTGATCTCAAGCCGCAACGTGCGGTCGCCGCTGACGAAAAAGCTCAGGTGTCCGGGAATCACGCCGCTCTTGGCCAGCTTGTCCAGCAGTTGTGGATGGCCGCCCTGCGCATAGCGCATGAAGCGAGCGAACAGCGCGGCATCGGCCGCGGCGACCTTGGTGCCAGCCTGGCTCCATGTCGCCAGCCTGGTGCCGCCGGTGGAAAACGCCAGCGTCCCGCCGTCCGCCTTCTCGTCGATGACGGCCGGCGCACCGGCAAGCAGCGACAGCTCATTCTCCTGCACCGCCATGTTCAATGCCGGGGTATCCACCTTGGCCGTCGCCAGCGCGCCTTGCAGGTGAACCCGGTTCTGCAGCTCCATGACGCGGAAGCCGAGCGTGTCGTACAGCGAATATTCCACGTACTCGCCGGCGGCGGTGTTGATGGCAAAGCGGCGTCGGGTTTTGAAGTCGTAGATCACGCGGCCGGCAGGCGTGGCCACTGCCATGTAACTGTCGGCCAGCGTGACGTCCATTTGCGTGGTGCGCTCCTGGATCGTGGCAGTGACATGCAAACTAACAGCCGCCTGCACCTGCGGCACGGCCGCAAGCGCCAGCAGCGCAGGAAAGATGACGGTCGCAAGACGCATAGGATGCCCCAGAGAGAAAGGGCCATCATAGTTGGAAATGCACTGGCTGTTTGTAACATTTCGTTGCACGATACACATAGCTCATATACCAAAACGGCGAATCTGGCATATGCTCCAGACTATGCATACCCTCCCTATCGCCCGCTGCGCGGCGGCCTTGCTCCTGCTGGCCGGCTGCGCCACCACACCCACTCCGCCGGCGCCGCCGGCCGATCCGGCGGCGTTGAGCAGCGCGCTCAATCGCGTCAGCTGGGGCGTCAACCTGAGCACCTACCGGCAGGCCGAGAAGATCGGTTACGAGGCCTGGCTGGAGCAGCAGCTGCATCCCCGCCCCGCCGTGCTGCCGGCCGCCGCGCAGGCGCAGATCGACGCCATGACCATCTCGCACAAGCCGGTGCTGCAGCTGGTGCAGGAGCTGGAGGCGCAGCGGCGCGACTACGACAAGGCCATGGTCGACGACGACGCCAAGAAAGCCGCGCAGCGCGCCTATCAGCAGGAGCTGAATCGGCTGGCGAAAGAAGCCGCCACCCGCTCGCTGCTGCGCGACCTGTATTCGCCCAACCAGCTGCAGGAGCAGATGACGTGGTTCTGGATGAACCACTTCAACGTCCACCAGGGCAAGAGCAACCTGCGTGCGCTGGTGGGCGATTACGAGGAACAGGCAATCCGTCCGCATGCGCTGGGCAGGTTCCGCGACCTGTTGTCCGCCACGCTACGCCACCCGGCCATGATCCGCTATCTGGACAACGAACAAAACGCCGCCAACCGCGTCAACGAAAACTATGCGCGCGAAATCATGGAGCTGCACACGCTGGGCGTGGACGGCGGCTACTCGCAGGGCGACGTGCAGCAGCTGGCGCGCATCCTCACCGGCGTCGGCGTCAACCTGACCGACAAGATGCCCAATGTGCGGCGCGACAAACAGGATCAGTACCTGCGCAACGGCATGTTTGAATTCAACCCCAACCGCCACGACTACGGCGACAAAGTCTTCCTCGGCCAGACCGTGAAAGGCCGCGGCCTGGCCGAAGTGGATGAAGCGCTGGACCGCCTGTGCCGCCATCCCGCCACCGCGCGCTACATCAGCCGCAAGCTGGCGATTTACTTCGTGGCGGACGAACCGCCACCGCAGCTGGTGGAGCGCATGGCCGCGCGCTTCCAGTCCAGCGATGGCGATATCGCCGCCGTGCTGCGCGTGATGCTGACCTCTCCCGAGTTCAAGCAATCGCTGGGTCAAAAGTTCAAGGACCCGGTCCACTACGTGGTGTCCGCCGTGCGCCTGACCTACGACGACAAGATCATCCTGAACGCGGGACCGATGCTGAACTGGCTCAATCGCATGGCCGAGCCACTGTACGGCCGCCAGACGCCGGACGGCTATCCGCTCACGCAATCCGGCTGGGCCAGTCCCGGCCAGATGACCACCCGCTTTGAAATCGCCAAGGCCATCGGCAGCGGCGCGGCGGGGCTGTTCAAGACCGACGGCGCGCAGCCGCAGGAACGTCCGGCCTTCCCGCAGTTGCAAAATGGACTGTACTACCAATCGCTGCAAGCCTCGCTGGCGCCAGCCACGCGCCAGGCGCTGGAGCAAGCCACCTCGCCGCAGGAATGGAATACCCTGTTCCTGTCATCGCCGGAACTGATGCACCGCTAGGAGAAGCACCATGAAACGCCGCACCCTGCTCAAATCCCTGGCCGCCCTGCCGGCAGCCTCGCTGGCCGGCCAGCTGTGGGCCGCGCCGGCCAGCAAGACGCGTCTGCTGTTTGTCTTCATGCGCGGCGGCTATGACGCCACCAGCCTGCTGGTGCCGGTCTCCAGCCAGTTCTACTACGACGTGCGGCCCAACATCGCCATCGCCAAATCCGCCACGCTGCCGCTGGACGCCGACTGGGGACTGCACCCTGCCCTGCGCGACACCATCTATCCGTTGTTCACTGGCGGGCAGGCAGCCTTCGTACCGTTTGCCGGCACCGAGGACCTGTCGCGCAGCCACTTCGAAACGCAGGACAGCATCGAACTCGGTCAGGCGCTGGACCGCAAGCGCGACTACCGCTCCGGCTTCCTCAACCGCCTGGCGGCCACCCTCAACGCCGACCGCGCCAACGCCATCGCTTTCACCGATCAACTACCGCTGATCATGCAGGGCAATCTGCAAGTACCTAACACCGCGCTGCGCAACGTCGCCAAGCCGGCCGTCGATGCGCGCCAGGCCAGGATGATCGCCGCCATGTACCAAGGCACGGCGCTGGCGCAACCTGTGCGCGAGGGCTTCACCGTGCGTGAAGACGTGATGAAGGACATGATCGGTGAGATGGACGCCGCCAACCGCAATGCCATCACCGCCAAGGGCTTTGAGCTGGAAGCGCGCCGCATCGCCAAGGTGATGCAGGAGCGCTACAACATCGGCTTTGTCGACGTCGGCGGCTGGGACACCCACGTCGGCCAGGGCAACGCCACCGGCTACCTCGCCAACCGTCTGGAAGAACTGGGCAAGGGCCTGGCCGGCTTTGCGCAGGAGATGGGGCTGGAATGGAAGGACACGGTGGTGGTGGTGGTCAGCGAATTTGGCCGCACCTTCCGCGAAAACGGCAACCGCGGCACCGACCATGGCCACGGCACGGTGTACTGGGTGCTGGGCGGCGGCATCAACGGTGGCAAAGTGCGCGGCGAACAGGTGCGGCTGGAACAGGCCACGCTGTTCCAGAACCGCGACTATCCGGTACTCAACGAATACCGCGCGCTGTTCGGCGGCCTGCTGGCGCGCATGTATGGCCTGAACGCCGGCCAGGTGGACAAAATCTTCGGCACCCAAGGCCGCGATCTCGGACTGGTATAAGGATAGGGCCTCAGGCTGCGCCATGCTCGTGCAGCCAGATCGTGGCGGCCTCGGCGGTCAGCGCCGGCGTGTACAAATAGCCCTGGAAAGCGCCGCAGCCCGAATCGCCCAGAAAGACCGCCTGCTCCGCACTTTCCACGCCTTCCGCGATCACGTTCAGGCGCAGGTCTTGCGCCAGCTTGATCACCGTCCGCACCACGGCATTGGCGTCGTCGCTGCCGGGCACATCGCGCAGGAAGCTCTTGTCCAGCTTGATGGTGGTCACTGGCAGCGTGCGCAAATAACTGAGCGAGGAATAGCCGGTGCCGAAATCATCCAGCGCCACCATGAAGCCGCGCTCGCGCAAGCGGTCGATCACGTGGTTGCCGCTGCGTTCCAGCTCGATCGCGTCGCGCTCGGTCAACTCGATTTCCAGCGCCGACGCCGGCAAGTCAAACTCGGTCAGCGTCGTATCCAGTTGCGCCACATAACCAGCATTCGACAACTCCTTGGCGCAGGTATTGATGCAAATCCGCAGCACGGAAATGCCGCCATCGCGCCAGCGCCGCAGCTGGGCGCACGCCCGCCGCATCACCCCCTTGCCCAGTTCCACCAGGGCGCCCAGTTCGCCCGCCAGCGCGATCACATACTCCACCGGCTGCTGGCCAAGAAAACCAGGCAGGCGCAGCAGCGCCTCCATGGCCAGCACGCGGCCATCGGCCGACAGGATGGGTTGATAGTCCAGCCAGTAACTGCCCTGGCGCAGCACGCGCCGCAACTCGGAGTGATCGGCATTCTTGCGGTGGGCCGCCAGATCCAGTTCCTCGGTGTAGTAGTGATAGCGGTTGCGGCCGGCGTTCTTGGCGTGGTACAGCGCCAGATCGGCCTTCTTCAACAGATGGTCGGAGGTGGTGGCGTCCAGCGGGCACACGGCAATGCCAATGCTGGCACTGATGCTGACCTCCTGCCCGCTGATCAGGAAGGGCTGCGCCAGCTCCAGCAACAGCTTTTCCGCCAGCACGCCGCCGCTGGACGGTGACGGCGCATGCAATTGCATCAGCGCGAACTCGTCGCCGCCAAGACGGGCCACGTAATCGCTCTCGCGGCTGACGGCCCGGATGCGCCACGCTGCCTGTTGCAGCAGCAAGTCGCCGGCCTGGTGGCCCAGCACATCGTTGACCTCCTTGAACTGGTCGAGGTCTATCATCAGCAACAGCAGCACCTGACCGGAGCGTTCCGCCTGCGCAATCATCTCTGAACGGCGGCTATCGAAGGCGGCGCGGTTGGCCAGGCCGGTCAGCACATCCACCGCCGCCAGGCGCCGGATTTCATCCTGCGCCAGCTTGCGTTCGGTGATGTCGCGCAGGATTTTCAGATAGCCGATGATGCCGCCCTGCTGGTCGCGGATCGGCGTCAGCACGCCGTCGGCCCAGAACAGCGAGTGGTTCTTGTGCTGATGCCAGCGATAGTCGGCGGCGCGTTCCCACTGCGCGGCCAGCGTCATTTCCAGCGTATGCACGCCGTCCGCCTCGTCGCTGGGGGTAAACAGGCAGCCCGTGCCATGGCCGATCACCTCCGTGGGGGCAAAGCCGAAAATCAGCTCGGCGCCGAGATTCCAGCTGGTGATCCTGCCTTGTTCGTCCATCGTGAAAATGGCGAAATCGCGCACATTCAGATAAATCTGCTGCAGCACAATATCAGGGGCAAGACTGGGGGCAATTACGTGAGTCAGTGGCGGGATCATGGCGCTGGCCGTTGGTCTAAACTGGTTAGACCCGGCCCCCGCGTCCGAGTTCACCCGATCGTCAGCAAACGCTGCTGCATGCGCTGCAGGGCGCGCATGAACAGCTCGGGCTCGCCGGCCGCGCGCGCCAGCACCAGCGCGCCCTGAATGCCGCCCACCACGTCCTCGGCCAGCGCCAGCGCGGTGTCGGCATCGCGGCCGCCGCGCCGCAGCGCCGCCGCCAGCGCCTGCACCCACTCGGCAAAATACGATTGCACCGTGAGCGCAAAACGGTCGCGCTCATGCCCCAGCGCAAACACGCCCACCAGGCACACCTTGCGGCCGGACAGGAAATAGCGGCCGACGGCGGTGAACATGTCTGCCACGCCCTGCCGCACATCGCCGGCGGCGCGCAGCGGCTGGAAGACCTGCTGGCGGAACCAGCCGTCGATGTCGGACAGCACGGCCTCCGCCATCTCCTCCTTCCCGCCGGGGAAGAAGTTATACATGCTGCCCTTGCCCATGCCCGTCCCTGCGGCGATACGCGCCAGGCTGGCGCCTTCAAAACCGTAGGTACGGAACACTTCGGCCAGCAGCGGCACGACGTCGCGCCGCTCTCCCATTACTCGTGGCATGTCTCAACAACCTCAGAAACCAAAATCGCTTAATCCCGGATGGTCAGCCGGGCGCGGTGCGTTGATATCCCAGTGGAACTTGCGGTCGGCGGCGGCGATCGGGTGTTCGTTGATGCTGGCCAGGCGGCACTGCATCAGTCCGTCTGGCGCGAACTCCCAGTTCTCGTTGCCGTAAGCGCGATACCACTGGCCGGAATCGTCATGGTATTCGTAGGCGAAGCGGACTGCAATGCGGTTGCCGTCATGCGCCCACAATTCCTTGATCAGGCGATACTCCAGCTCGCGCGTCCATTTGCGCTGGAGCAGACCGATGATCCCGGCGCGGCCGGTGACGAATTCACCACGGTTGCGCCAGGCGCAGTCCTCGGTGTAGGCCAGCGCGACCTTTTCGGGATTGCGGGTATTCCAGCCGTCTTCGGCGGCGCGGACTTTCTGGGCGGCGGTTTCAAGGGTGAACGGCGGCAGTGGCGGACGGCTCATGATGATTTCCTTTTTTAAGTTGTACCAAACGGTACAATCACTTTAAACCGATGGCGGCGCAGATGCAAGGAAAATTTTTATTCGCGGATCAGCCTGACGGTGCCAGTGACGCCGCCGTCGTCCAGCGTCAGCGCCACCAGGCCGGCTTCCTCCAGCAGCGTCAGTTGGCGGCGCAGCACGCTCATCGGCAAACCGGCTTGTTTGCTCAGTTTGGCCAGGGAACAGGGCTTGTCGGGCCACTCGGCCTCGATGCCGGCCAAAGCCTCCAGCAGCGCTGCCAACGCAGCCATTACCTCATCGTCCATGCGGATCAGCCCTTAAGTTAAAAATGCAATATACTCGCAGAAAAATATTACCGGACCGCAACATGACAAAAAAATCAGAAGGCCATATCGAACCGTACACCCACCCGGCGGCGGGCTGGGGCGCGCTGAAACAGGTGGCCATCAACCTCGTGCGTGAGCGCGTTGCCGGCGGCAATTATAAGACCCTGCTCAAGCAAAACCAGCCGGACGGCTTCGACTGTCCCGGCTGCGCCTGGCCGGACCGCGAGCACGCCTCCACCTTTGAATTCTGCGAGAACGGCGTCAAGGCCGTGGCGGCCGAAGCCACCAGCAAGCGCGTCAAGCCGGCATTTTTCGCCGCCCACACCGTCACCCAACTGCTGCAACAATCGGACTATGAACTGGAGCAGCACGGTCGCCTGACCGATCCCATGGTCTACGACGCCGCCAGCGACAAATACCAGGCCATCGGCTGGGACGACGCCTTCGCCCTGATGGCGCGTCATCTGAAAGCCCTGCCCGATCCGGACCAGGCCACCTTCTACACCTCCGGCCGCACCGGCAACGAGGCCGCCTTCCTGTTCCAGCTGTTCGTGCGCATGTACGGCACCAACAACTTCCCGGACTGCTCCAACATGTGCCACGAGCCGACCAGCCGCGGCCTGCCGGGCACGGTCGGCATCGGCAAGGGTACCGTCACGCTGGAAGATTTCGAACATGCCGACACCCTGCTGATCTTTGGCCAGAACCCGGCCACCAACCATCCGCGCATGATGGGCGAATTGCGCGATTGCGCGCGCCGCGGCGCCACCATCGTCTCGATCAACCCGCTGCGCGAGCGCGGGCTGGAACGTTTTACTTCGCCGGCGCATGCGCTGGAAATGCTGACCGGATCGACCACCCACATTGCCTCGCTGTTCATCCAGCCCAGGCTGGCCGGCGACTTCGCCCTGATCAAAGCCATCGCCAAGCGCCTGGTGGAGCGCGACGACGAGGCCCTGGCGGCCGGCCAGGCCAGCCTGCTGGACCGCGAATTCATCGAACGCCACACCAGCGGCTACGCCGCCTTTGAACAAGACCTGCGCGCCGAAAGCTGGGACGTGCTGCTGCGCGAATCCGGCGTGCCGCGCGCACAGATCGAACAGCTGACCGACATCTACATCAAAGGCAAAAACGTCATCAGCACCTGGGGCATGGGCCTGACGCAGCACAAAGGCGCGCTCAAGACCATCCAGATGCTGTCCAACCTGATGATGATGCGCGGGCAGATCGGCCGCAAAGGGGCGGGCCTGTGCCCGGTACGCGGCCACTCCAACGTGCAGGGCGACCGCACCATGGGCATCGAAGAAAAGCCGACCAAAGCCTTCCTCGACCGCCTGCAGAAAGTGTTCAACTTCGAGCCGCCGCGCGAACATGGGCTGGACACGGTGGACAGCATCCAGGCCATGCTGGACGGCCGCGTCAAAGTCTTCATCGCCATGGGCGGCAACTTCGCCATGGCCACGCCGGACACCGCCCTCACCTTCGAAGCGCTGCGCAAATGCGAGCTGACAGTGCACGTCGCCACCAAGCTCAATCGCAGCCATCTGGTGATGGGCAAGGAGGCGCTGATCCTGCCAACGCTCGGCCGCACCGAAATCGACCTGCAAAACGGCGTGCCGCAAGGCGTGACAGTGGAAGACTCCATGAGCATGGTGCACCTGTCCTTCGGCATGAACAAACCGGCGTCGGACAACCTGCTGTCCGAGACCGCGATTGTGGCGCGGCTGGCGCACGCCACCCTGGGCAGCGACAAAATCGACTGGCTGGCCTGCGCGGCGGATTACGCCAGCATCCGCGAAATGATCGAAAAAGTCTTCGATGACTTCCACGACTTTAACGCGCGCGTGGCGCATCCGGGCGGCTTCCACCTGCGGGTGGCCTCGCGCGAGCGCGAATGGCGCACCGCCAGCGGACGCGCGCAATTCGTACCGCACGCGGTAGACCTGGACACACCGATCCATCGCGCCCGCGCGCTGCACGGCGAACGCCTGATGGTGCTGATGACAGCCCGTTCGCACGACCAGTACAACACCACCATCTACGGCCTGGACGACCGTTATCGCGGCGTGTACGGCTTGCGGCGCGTGGTGTTCATCAACAAGGAAGACCTGGCGATGCTGGGCTTGAGGAATGGCGAGTACGTCGACATGGTGAGCGTGTGGGACGACAACGTCACGCGCCGTGCCGAGCGTTTCCTGCTGGTGGAATACGACATCCCACGCGGCTGCCTGGGCGCCTACTTCCCCGAGACGAACGGACTGGTGCCGCTGCACAGTACTGCCGACGGCGCCGGCACGCCGACGTCCAAATCTATTCCGGTGCTGCTGGAGCGTTCGGCGCAGGCGGATACGTAATCCGCAAGCCCTCGACGTGCGCGAACTCCTCGCTCTGCATGTAATCGGCATAGCCGCGAAACGACAGATTGCGTCAGCCCGTGTTGGGCGAGTCCTTATGCGCGCGTCGCAGCCCCCAAACCGCGCAGATAGCGATATTCAATCCCGGCATCGGCCAGCGAAACGGATAACTGATCCTGGCCGAACTGCGGACTATGGCGCAATTCGGGGTCAGATACCGTCTTGAATAGCAAGGCCTTTTGACAGGTAATTGGGATCAAAAGGCTTGCCGGTATGGATCACGCCATAAATGAGGTGTGCGAGTTTATGCATGACGGCGCTGATCAC
>NZ_JBCNLB010000027.1:0-44602 GCF_039595735.1 Duganella sp. | reverse complement strand
GTGATCAGCGCCGTCATGCATAAACTCGCACACCTCATTTATGGCGTGATCCATACCGGCAAGCCTTTTGATCCCAATTACCTGTCAAAAGGCCTTGCTATTCAAGACGGTATCTGACCCCGAATTGTGATTCGGGCTAGAATGCGGAAAAATTAATGAGGAGAAGTTATGAAGTCTGTTGCCGCATTCCTGATCTCGACCCTGCTGGCTGGCGCCGTTCACGCGGCTACGCCCAACCCGGACGCCGCCCAAATCAAGGCGGCGCATGATCTGCTGGCCGCCATGCAGGCCGAGAAGATGATGCGCATGACCGCCGGCATGAGCAAATATGCCTCGCCCGAGCAGCGCAAGCAGGTGATGGATAAGGTCATCAAGCTGCAGCCGGAATTCGTCTACAACAAGCTGGCCACGCCGGTGGCCAAGCTGCTCAGCACCGAGACGGCGCTGGAAATGACCCGCTTCTATCAGTCCAGTTACGGCAAGAAGATTCTGCAAGACACCTACAACAGCAGCGCCCAGCTTTATCCCAGCACCCCGAAGCCGACTCCGGCCGAACAGGTGGAATTGAAGAAGCCAGCCTATCTCAAGGCGGAGAAGGAGTTCAAGGCCAACGAGCAGGCCATCCACCATGAAACCTTCGTGCTGCTGAAGGAAGTCATCAACGGCAAGTGAGTCTCAGCCGCAGCACTTCTTGAATTTCTGTCCGCTGCCGCAAGGGCAGGGATCGTTGCGGCCGACCTTGGCCGCTTTCGCCTGCGGCACATGGAAGAAGGCGTTGATCTGGATGACGGACGGCGCCACCCTGGCGGCGTTGACCGGCGCCGTGAACGGCACCAGCAGCGCCGGCTGCTGCGCGCGCAGCGGCGCCCAGGCGTCAGCTGCCAGCTGTATGCCGGCCATGAAGCCGGCGCACCACGCCTCGGCGGTCCAGTTGCCGCCGCATTCGTAGATCGGCTCGAAACTGGCCGGGTCTTTCTGCATCCACGTCTGCATGTAGGCGTGATGGCGCAGCACCAGCGCCTGCGCTTCGGGACTGCCTTGCGCGCCGCCCCACACCAGCGGCAGCCATGCTCCCTGCGCCACTTCCACTGGACCGATCACCAACGCGGTCAGCAAGCCTTCCAGCGCGGACACGTCCATCGATTGCGGCCCGATGGCCAGCAGCAGTTCGTCAAGTTGATCGTATTCGTCGTCGTTCAGTGGGGTGCTCATGGCGGCTGTGTGTGCGGTGAAAAGCCGCCATTGTACCTAGCTGGCTTTGAAGCAGGCAGGCGCGCCATCGGGAGGTTTGTAATCGTTCTGGCAAAGTTGATTTTTTTCTCTGTTGTTTTCCTTTTCTCTGACACATTTTCTGTTCCTAGGTTCAACTTTTTTCTTGGTAAATCAGCTACATAAATGCTAATTTGGTTCCTTTCCGACCGACCCAAAGATGGCGGCGGAGCGTTGCCAGACAGTAGATCAGACGCAAAAACCAATATTCAGGGAAAAATCATGGGAAATGTAATCAACGGCACGAACGGCCCGGACACGCTTAACGCCACTGGCAGCGGGGACACCCTCAACGGCCTCGACGGTAACGATTTTCTGACCGGCAAAGCTGGCAACGACGTCATCAACGCTGGCGCCGGTAACGATTACATCAACGTCCGCGGCGGCGGCTCGGATACGGTAGACGGCGGGGAAGGACTGGACCGTGTTTCCTACTACAGCACGGCCGGCCAGCTGAAAGTCGATCTGGAAGCGGGCACTGCCGACGATGGCAACGGCAGCAACGCCATCGATCACCTGACCAGCATCGAGCGCATTACTGGCAGCGCCGGCTTTGGCGACATCATCACCGGCCGCGCCGATACCGATGAGACCCTCCAGGGGAACGCCGGCAACGACACGCTGGACGGCGGCATCGGCGGCAGCGATACCACCAGCTACTACTTCGCTGTGGGCGGCGTGCAGGTCAACCTAGCCGCCGGCGTCAGCAGCGGTGCCGACGGCAACGACGTGCTGAGCAACTTTGAAAACATCGAAGGCAGCCGGTCCAACGATATGCTGATTGGCGACAGCGGCGCCAACATTCTTTCCGGCCTGGACGGCGACGACCAACTGCTCGGCGCCGGCGGCAACGACACCCTGATCGGCGGCGCCGGCAATGACCGCGCCATCTACACCGGCAACCGCAGCGATTACACCATCACCATGCTGGCCAATGGCGATGTCACCGTGCAGGACAACCGCGACGGCGCGCCGGACGGCATCGACACCGTGCGCGGCGTCAAATACCTGCAGTTTGTCGACACCACCTTGGTGGCGGTGGCCCAGGCGCAAGTGGTCAACGGTGACACCGCCGGCGCGCAGCTGTCGCAGGCATCGGTCGTGCTGAACGGCACCGGTGGCGCCGGCGCCAATGGCTACGTGACGGTGTTTCGCGGCAGCGATGCCAGTGGCGACGGCATCTTCGTGCGCCTGTTTGACGAGGACGGCCAGCCGCGCAGCAACGATATCGCGGTCAACACCACCACCACCGGCGACCAGCGCGTGCCTGGCGTGGCGGCACTGGCCGATGGCGGCTTCGTGGTGATCTGGGACAGTACCCCGGAAAACTACCCATACACCAATCAAGCCCTGCAGGAAATCAAGCTGCAGCGCTTCGATGCGGACGGCAACAAGGTGGGCAGCGAGGTGGAGGTGAACACCACCACGGACTTTATGCAGCGTTTCCCATCCGTTACCGGCACTGCGGATGGCGGCTATCTGGTAGTGTGGCAGTCGCGCCATGAGAGCGGCGGTACCAGCACCGGCATTTACGCCCAGAAATTCGACGCCGCCGGCGCCAAGAGCGGCGATGAAATGCACATCAACACCACCGTGAACGGCAATCAGCAGTTGCCGCTGGTGCGCCAGATTGCCGATGGCAGCATGGTGGTGGTCTGGCAGGGTACGCTGTCGAGCGGCGCCAACGGCTTTGCCCAGCAGTTACTGGACGCCAGCGGCAACAAGATCGGCGTCGAGCAAATCGTGTACACCGCCCCGGCCGGCGCCGTCATCAATTTCACGCGCGAGACGCCAGTCGAGAATGGCTATGTGCTGACCTGGACCATGACCCTGGCCAACGGCAGCGGCGCCGTCATGGCGCAAGTGTTCAACCTGGACGGCACGGCGCGCGGCAACGCCTTCACGGCCGCCGCCGGCGAACGCTACCGCGGCAGCGATGTGATCGAAACCTACAACGGCGACATCATGCTGGTGTGGGATGTCACCCACGGCAATGGCAGCAGCGAGGTGGTCGGCCGCAACTTCAACGCGGCCACCGGCGCCGCCAGCGGCGCGCTGTTCCGCGTGAGCGACGACATCACCAGTATCAACGCCAGCTATCCAACCCTGAGCGCCAGCGGCAACGGCGACATCATGGTCAACTGGAGTTCGCTGGTCACGCCATCCACCAGTGGCAGCGGCGGCGTGTTCCAGCAACTGATCAACGGCAATGGCGAGCGCGAGTATGGCGTGTTTGACACCGGCGCGGCGCCGGCCGCCACCACCTTCACGGTGCAGACCGTGGCCGGCGGCGCTATGCCGCAGGTCAACTCGCTGGGCGAATATGTGCTGGGCGCTGCGCTCAACAGCGGCGATACCGTCAGCGGCCAGCATCTGGCCCTGAATGGCACGGCCGCATACGGCAGCCGGATCACCATCTATGCCGGCGACACCGCCCTGACCACGGTCAGCACCGATGACACCGGCAAGTGGTCGGCCGACATCAAGCAGCTGAGCGACGGCGTGTATCACCTGACGGCGGTGGTCAGCGATCTGTTTGGCCACGCCAGCGCGCCAAGCGCGGGCTTTGACCTGACCATCCAGAGCGTGGCCGCCATCAACGGCACCAGCGGCGACGACAATGCCCAGTACTGGTACAACAACGGCGCCACCAGCGGCGCCCAGACCCTCAACGGCGGCGACGGCAACGACACCATGGACGGCGGTGGCGGGGCCGACACCCTGAACGGCGGCGCCGGCAACGACACCTATGTGTGGAAATACGGCGCGGTGATCAATGAGGATGCCGACAGCGGCACCGACACCATCCTGTCCGAGTATGGCATGGCGTTGCCGGACAATGTCGAGAACATGACCAACACCACCAGCGCCAACAACGGCATGTTCGGCAATGCGCTGGACAATGTGCTGAAGGGCGGCAGCGGCAGCGACTTCATCGATGGCGGCGCCGGCAACGATACGCTGTGGGGCAATGCTGGCAATGACAACTTCCTGGGCGGCGACGGCAACGACTCCGAACTTGGCGGCGACGGTGAAGACTATTTCATCGGCGGCGCCGATGATGCCGGCAACGACCTGATCGACGGCGGCGGCGGCAACGATTACTTCAACCTCTCGACTGGCCAGGACACCATCCTCGGCGGCGCCGGCGACGAGGACCGCCTGTTCACCAACATTCCCGGCGCCACGCATGGCGTCAACATCAACCTGGCCACCCAGGTGATAGTCGATAATGGCTTTGGCGAGAGCGGCGTCATCAGCGGCATCGAGCGGGTGGAGGGCACGGCATTTGCCGATACCGTGATCGGCAGTGGCGTCGACGAAGACTTCCACAGCCATGGCGGCAATGATTCCTTCGATGGCGGCGCCGGTTCTGACGCCTTCATCTACGACGGCAGCGCTGCCTTCACCGGCAGCCTGAGCACCGGCACCGGCAGCAGCGCCGACGGCACGGTCAGCTTCACCAATGTGGAGGCGCTGGGCGGCGGCAGCGGCAACGACAGCCTGACCGGCAGCAGCAAGGCCGACATCCTGGGCGGCTTCCTCGGCAACGACACCCTGACCGGCCTGGGCGGCAATGACACGCTGTACGGCGTGGGCGGTGCCGATACGGCGGTCTACCGCGGCAACAAGACCGACTACATCATCACCACCAATGCCGACTTCAGCGTCACCGTGCAGGACAAACGCACCAGCGGCACCACGCTGGACGGCACCGACACCCTGTACGGCGTGCGCACCCTGAAGTTTGCCGACGGCACGACCGACTTGCGGGCGGTCGACCATGTGGTCAGCAGCAGCGCCGGCGGTTACCAGGTCTATCAGAGCACGGCGGCGCACTGGTATCGCGATGGCGGCTTCATCCAGGTGTTCCGCGCCACCGACGGCAGCGGCGACGGCCTGTACGCGCGCGTGTTTGACGAAGATGGCAACCCGTGGGGCAACGACATTCTGATCAACGCCGGCAACACCGGCGGCGACCAGCGCGCGCCGGTGGTGAGCGCGCTGCAGTTTGGCGGCTATGCGGTGGCGTATCACAGCAACGCTTCCGTCGGGGCCGGCGTCGGCAACCCGGGCTGGGATATCAAGGTGCAGATCCTCGACAACGGCGGCAATATGATCGGCGGCCCGGTCACGGTCAGCACCACCGCCGACGTGGCGCAGCGTCTGCCTAGCGTCGCAGGGCTGGATCACGGCGGCTTCATGGTGGCCTGGCAGTCGGCACAAGCTGGCGAGGATGGCCATCTCGGCGTATATGCACGCCTGTTCGCGTCCAACGGCCAGCCGTACGGTCCGGAAATCCAGGTTGGCAGCACCAGCATTTACAACCAGAGCGCACCGACCATCACGGCGCAAAACGGTAACACCGCGGTGGTGACCTGGAACGGGGTGACGCAGGACGGCCACTACGGCCTGATCGAGCAGCGCTTCGACGGCGCCGGCAACAAGCTGGGCGACGAGCAGGTGGTGTTTGCCACCAATGACAACGTGGCCACCCTGTCGGTATCGCACAGCACGCGCACTGCCGACGGCGGCCATGTGTTGACCTGGATCTACGACGCCGACGGCGCTGGCGCCGGCCAGGACGTGGTCATGGCGCGCAACTACAATGCCGACGGCGAACCGGTGGGCGAAGCGTTCGTGGTCGCCACTGCCGGCTTCCAGCGCGCCACCCAGGTGCTGGGCCTGAGCGACGGCAGCTATATGGTGGTGTGGGACGTGGAAAATGCCGATGGCAGCTCGGCCATCATGGGGCGCCGCTACAGCGGCAGCGATAACAGCACGCTGGGCGCGGAATTCAAGATCAGCAATTCCAACACCGCCGGCGTCAAGATGTTCCCGACCCTGGCCGAGTTCCAGAATGGCCAAATCGTGGTGAGCTGGGGCACGCAGGGCCTGGCCGAGCTGACCAGCAGCGGCGGCATTTACCAGCAGATCATCGACTTTAACGGCGTGCCGCTGTTCTACGCCGGCGATTCCACCGGCGTCAAGCCGGCCGCCACCACCCTGACGGTGCAAACCGTGGTGGGCGGCACCCAGCCGGTACTGGATCCGGCTTACCCGGCCTCGGCGTATTACCTGAAGGACGCGCCACTCGGCACTGGCGCCACGGTCAGCAACAGCCACCTGGTCATCAGCGGCACGGCCGCGCTGGGCGCGACCGTCACGATCAAGGACGGCACCACGGTGCTGGGCACGGTGGCGGTTGACGACGACGGCCGCTGGGCTCTCGACGTGCCGTCGCTGCTCAGCGGCAGTCACGCGTTCAGCGCCACCGTGACCAATCTGTTCGGCGTCGCCAGTGTGGTGAGCGGCACCTTCAACCTGACCGTCAACAACGCCATCGACGGTACCGCGGGAGCGGATGGTGAAAATTACTGGATCATCCGTGGCGCCAATGGCACTGCGCAATCGCTGATGGGCAAGGAAGGCAATGACACCATCAACGGCGGCGGCGGCAACGACACCCTGAATGGCGGCGCCGGCGACGATACCTACATCGTCAACAACACCGGCGTCACCATCACCGAAGCGCTGAACGCCGGCACTGATACCGTGCTGACCACGGTGGGCCTGACGCTGGCAGCCAACGTCGAGAACGGCGTCGTGCAAGGCACCACCGGCGTCGCGCTGACCGGCAATGCGCTCAACAACCTGCTGGTGGGCAGCGACGGCAACGACACCCTGAATGGCGGCGCCGGCACCGATACGCTGCAAGGCGGCAAGGGCGACGACACTTACCTGGTGGATGCGGCCGGCGACGTGATTGTGGAAGGCGGCAGCGAAGGCACCGATACCGTGCAAGTGGCCTTGGCGGCTGCCGGCACCTACATTGTCGGCAGCAATGTCGAGAACGCGATCGCCAACGGCACCGTGGCCATCAACCTGACCGGCAACGACCAGGCCAATGCGCTGACCGGTAACAGCGCCGCCAACATCCTGATCGGGAACGGCGGCAACGACACCCTGAACGGCGGCGCCGGCAACGACAGCATGAGCGGCGGCGATGGCAATGATGTGTACGTGGTGGATGCCAGCGGCGATGTGGTGACCGAGGCTGCCGACGGCGGCAGCGACACCATCCAGACCACGCTGGCCACTTACACGCTGACCGCGGCCAACGTCGAGAAACTGGCCTACATCGGCACCGGCAACTTCACCGGTAACGGCGGCAGCGGCAATGACGCTATCAATGGCGGCAACGGCGCGGACACCCTGAGCGGCGGCGCCGGCAACGACACCCTCGGCGGCGGGCTTGGCAACGATTCGCTGCTGGGCGGCGACGGCGACGATCTGGCCTACGCCAGTGGCGGCGCCGACGTGGTGGACGGTGGCGCAGGCCTGGATACCGTGGCGCTGGAAGGCAATCTTGCCGCCTACACCATCACCCGCGTGACCGGCACCGACACCCGGTTCACCAGCAAGATGACCGGCGAGAGTGTGTTGGTGCGCAACGTTGAACAAATCATGTTCAACGACCAGACCAAGACCATAGAGCTGCTGACGGCCAATACCGCCAGCCCGGGCAACGATCTCATTACCGGCAGCGAGAACAACGATAGCCTCGACGGTCTGGCCGGCGCCGACACCCTGCGCGGTTTGCAGGGCGACGACACCTACTACATCGATAACAAGGATGATGTGATCGACGAGAGCCTGGATGGCGGCACTGACGCCGCGCTGGTGGGCTTTGCCGCCGCAGGCACTTACACGCTGGCGGCCAACGTGGAAAACGGCGTGGTCACCTCGGGCGCCACGATCGCGGTCAATCTGGTCGGCAATGACGGCAACAACGCGCTGTACGGCAACGCGGCGGCCAACGGCCTGACCGGCGGCGCCGGCGACGACACCCTGGTGGGCGGCACCGGCAACGACACCATGGTGGGCGGCACCGGCAATGACCTGTTCGTGGTGACTGACGCCGGCGATGTGGTCACCGAGCTGGCCGGCGGCGGCACCGACGTGGTGGCCACCAACCTGGCGACCTATGTGCTGGCGGCCAACGTGGAAAACCTGACCTATGCCGGCGAGACGCAAACCAACGCCACCGGCAATGAGCTGAACAATTCCATGCTGGGCGGCAATGGCGCAGACACCCTGGCGGGCGGCGGCGGCAGCGACACCCTGAGCGGCGGCCTCGGCAATGACAATCTGCAGGGCGGCAGCGGCGGCGATTTGCTACTGGGCGGTGGCGGTGCCGATGTGCTGGATGGCGGCATCGGCGGCGACACCCTCAACGGCGGCGCCGGCAACGACACGCTGGAAGGCGGCCTCATCACCGACAAGATCGGCTACAGCGACGCCAATGTGGTCAGCTACGATGGCGCCACCAGCGGCGTCACCGTCAACCTGGCCAGCGGCACCGCCCAGGACGGATTCGGCAGCACCGACAAGCTGAGCAACATCAACGTCGTGGTCGGCTCGCTCCACGACGACGTCATCGTCGGCAGCAGCGCGCTGGTGTTCGAGCAGTTCGAGGGCCGCGAAGGCGACGATACCATTGACGGCGGCGCTGTCACCGATACTCTCAACCAGGAAAACAACAACCGCGTCACCTACGTGCGCGCCACCGGCGGCGTGGTGGTGGACCTGGAGCAGGGCACCGCCAACGGCGACGGCGTTGGCACCGACACTGTGCTCAACATCACCCAGGTGCGCGGCTCGGCCTTTGGCGACGAGCTGCTGGGTTCGGACAGCACCCTGACCGAGCAGTTCGAGGGCATGGCCGGCGATGACACCATCGACGGCCGCGACGGCTTTGACTTCGTGCGCTACGACAGCGCCACCAGCGGCGTCAGCGTCGACCTGGCCAGCGGTACCGCCAGCGATGGCTATGGCGGCACCGACACGCTGCTGCATATCGAAGGCGTGCGCGGCTCGGCCTTTGACGACGAGCTGATCGGCGGTAATGCGGACAACGGCGCCGACCTGCACGACGGCCTGGTGGAAGCCTTCATCGGCAACGGCGGCAACGATACCATCGATGGCGGCCAGGGTTATGACCGCGTCGACTACACCAGCAGCACGGCGGCGGTGACGGTCGACCTGGGCGCCGGCACGGCACAGGACGGCCTCGGCGGCACCGACGAGCTGCACAATATCGAAGGCGTGCGCGGTTCCAGCTTCAACGATACGCTGCTCGGCAGCGACGAGGGCGAGTTCGAATCATTCGAAGGCCGCGAGGGCAACGACAGCATTGACGGCAAGGGCGGCACCGACCGGGTGGATTACCAGCATGCCAAGGCCGGCGTGGTGGTCAACCTGACCACCGGCACCGCGGCCGATGGCTACGGCGGCACCGACAAGCTGCTCAACATCGAGGATGTGCGCGGCTCCACCTTCAACGACAGCATCACCGGCAGCGCCGGCGACAATGACCTGCAAGGGCTGACCGGCAACGACACGCTGGCGGGCGGCGCCGGCTTCGACCGCCTGGACGTGGGCACCGGCGTCGATGTGGCGGACGGCGGCGCGGATGCGGATACGCTGGTGCTGCTGGGCGACTATCAGAGCTACACCATCACCCGTCCGAACGCAACCGACCTGGTGCTGGTGAATACGCTGACCGGCGAGAACATCACGGCGCGCAATATCGAGCTGTTCGAGTTCCAGGACGGTCCACGCAGCTACGAGGACACCATTGCCAACACTGTCAGCAACTTTGGCGACTTGTTGACCGGCAGCCCCGATCCGGACCGGATTGACGGCAAGGGCGGCAGCGACACCATGGTGGGCCTGGAGGGCGACGACACCTACGTGGTGGATGTGGCCGGCGATGTGATCGTCGAGGACCTGGGCGGCGGCACGGACACGGTGGAAGTCGCCTTCACGGCGGCGGGCACCTACACGCTGGGCGAGGAGGTCGAGAACGCCAAAGTGACCGCGGGCGCCACGATCGCGGCCAGTGTGATCGGCAACGCACTGGACAACGCATTGGTCGGCAACGCCGCCGCCAACAAGCTGACCAGTCTGGACGGTGCCGATACGCTGGACGGCGGCGCCGGCGCTGACACCATGATCGGTGGCAATGGCGACGACCGCTACGTGGTGGATGTGGCGACCGACGTGGTCACCGAGCTGGCAGAGGGCGGCAACGATGCGGTGGTCGCCAAGCTGGCCACCTACGTGCTGGCTGCCAACGTGGAAGACCTGGAATACCAGGGCAGCGGCGGCTTCAACGGCACTGCCAATGCACTCGATAACCTGGTATCCGGCAATACCGGCAACGATACGCTCAGCGGCCTGGCCGGCGATGACACGCTGTACGGCTACGACGGCAACGACAGCCTGCTGGGCGGCGACGGCAATGACCAGATCAACGCCGGTCTCGGTCTCAACGTGGCGGATGGCGGTCTGGGCGACGACACGGTGCTCGTCAGTGGCACGTTCGAGGACTACACGCGCACCCGCATCTCGGCCACCGAAACCAGGCTGGTCAACAACGATACCGGTGAAACGGTCACCATACGCAATGTGGAACACGTGTCGTTCGATGGCGACGATCGCACGCTGACGGAAGTCAATTACAACCTGCAGAGCGTGGCTGACGACGTGCTGGAAGGCACTGCCGGCAACGACAGGATCGACGGCCTGGCCGGCAAGGACACCATGAGCGGCCTGGCCGGCGACGACACCTATGTGGTGGACGTGGCGGGTGATGTGATCAATGAAAGCGTGGGCGGCGGCGCCGACACGGTGGAGGTCGCCTTCACTGCGGCCGGCAGCTACACGCTGGGCGCTGAAGTGGAAACCGGCAAGGTCACCTCGGCGGCCACCATTGCGGTCAACCTGGTCGGCAACGCCTCCGACAACGTGCTGGCCGGCAATGCCGCAGCCAACACGCTGACCGGCAACGCCGGTAATGACAGCCTCGACGGCGGCGCCGGCAATGACAGCCTGCTGGGCGGCGATGACAACGATACCCTGGACGGCGGCGCCGGCACCGACACGCTGGTGGGCGGCGGCGGCAATGACCGCTACTACCTGGACGGGGGCACCGACGTGGTGGTGGAGGCACTGGATGGCGGCTACGATTACGTCTACGTCAAGGCGAACAGCTATGCGTTGACCTCCAATGTCGACTACCTGGCGTTCACCGGCACCGGCAATTTCAATGGCAGCGGCAACGCGCTTGACAACGACCTCTATGGCGGCGCCGGCAACGACACGCTCAATGGTCAGGCTGGAGACGACGCGCTGCTGGGCGGCGATGGCAACGACAGTCTGCTGGGCGGCGATGGCGATGACAATCTGGTCGTCGGCAAGGGTAGCAACGATGTGGCCGATGGCGGTCTGGGCGAGGATACCGTGTCGGTGGACGGCGATTACGATGACTTTGTATTTACGCGTACCAGCGCCACCGACACCAGGCTGGTCAACACCATTACCGGTGTCTCGGCCACGGTGCGCAACGCGGAATTTGTCTCCTTCAACGGTCACGAGCATACGATCGCGGAAATCAACTTCAACCTGCCTAGCGTCGGCAACGACGTGCTGCAGGGCACCGACCTGGCCGACAGCATGGACGGCGGCCTCGGCAACGACACCATGTCCGGCGGCCTCGGCAACGACATCTATGTGGTGGAGGTGGCAACCGATGTGGTCACCGAACTGGCCGACGAGGGCACGGACCTGGTGGAAGTGGCCTTCAAGGCCGCCGGCACCTACGCCATGACGGCCAACGTGGAAAACGCCAAGGTGACCAGCGCACTGGCCGTCAATATCACTGGCAATGCGCTTGGCAATACCCTCACCGGCAACGCGCTGGCCAACACCCTGAACGGCGGCGATGGCAACGACAGCCTGATCGGCGGCGCCGGTATCGACACGCTGATCGGCGGCGCCGGCAACGACACCTTTGTGGTGGATGTGTCCGGCGACGTGGTGACCGAAGCGGTTGGCGGCGGTACCGATCTGGTCCAAACCGCGCTGGCCGCCTATACCCTGGGCTTGAACGTCGAGCAGCTGAGCTACACCGGCAGTGGCAACTTCAGCGGCAATGGCAATGCGCTGGACAACCTGATCACGGGCGGCGCCGGCAATGACACGCTGACCGGCGGCGCCGGCAACGATACGCTGGGCGGCGCCAACTTTAATCCCGGCAACGACAGCTTGTCCGGCGGCGATGGCAATGACCAGCTGTTGGTCGGCGTCGGCACCAACGACTTTGCTGACGGCGGCAACGGTGAGGACACGTTGATCGCCTCGGGCAGCTTCAGCGACTTTGTCCGTACCCGTGTGAGCGCCACCGATACCAAATTGGTCAATTCCATTACCGGCGAGTCGTTCACCATCCGCAACGTCGAGTGGGTCCAGTTTGACGAGACGACCAAATCACTGGCCCAGATCAACGACAATCTGGTCAGCGTCGGCAACGATTCGCTGACCGGTTCCAGCGGCGTTGACTCGCTCGATGGCCTGGCCGGCACGGACACCCTGGTCGGCCTGGAAGGCGACGATACCTACGTGGTGGATGTGGCGGGCGATGTCATCGTCGAGGCGGCGGACCAGGGTAGCGACCTGGTCAAGGTGGCCTTTGCCGCAGCCGGCACTTATACGCTGAGCGCCAACGTGGAAAATGCCGCCATCACTGGCACGGCTGCCATCAACGTCACCGGCAATGCGCAGGATAACGTCCTGACCGGCAATGCGGTCGGCAACAAGTTGGCAGGCGCGGGCGGCAACGACACGCTGATCGGCGGCGCCGGCACCGACACCATGGAGGGGGGCGAGGGCAATGACGTCTATGTGGTGGACGTGTCCGCCGACGTGGTGACCGAGGGCGTGGGCGCTGGCACCGACCGGGTGGAAACCAGCGCCGCCAGCCTGACGCTGGCGGTCAACGTCGAGAATCTGAAGTACACCGGCGGCCTGGCCTTCAGCGGCACCGGCAATGCGCTGGCCAACGAGATCACCGGCGGCGTCGGCAACGACACCCTGAGCGGCGGCCTGGGCAATGACAGCCTGAACGGCGGTGCCGGCAACGACAGCCTGCTGGGCGGCGACGGCGATGACACCCTGTCGGCCGGCAGCGGCACTGGCACCGGCGATTTCATCGACGGCGGCCTGGGCAGCGATACCGTGAACCTGGCCGGCAACTTCAGCGCCTATACCCGCACCCGCGTATCGGCCACCGACACCAAGCTGGTCAACAACGCCACCGGCGAAGTGCTCATCATCCGCAATGTCGAGACGGTGCACTTCAACGATGGCGACAGGGATCTGGCTGCGGTCAATGACAACCTGGCCAGCGCCGGCAACGACAACCTGACCGGCACGGACGGCAATGACGCGATGAACGGCGGCACCGGCGCCGATACCATGGCTGGCGGCCTCGGCAACGATACCTACACGGTGGAGGTGGCTGGCGACGTGGTGACCGAACTGGCCGACGAGGGCATCGACACCGTCAACGTGGCGTACGCCGCAGCGGCCACTTACACCTTGGGCGCCAACGTCGAGAACGCCACGGTGACCAGCGCCGTGGCCATCAACCTGCTTGGCAATGCGCTGGACAACATCCTGACCGGCAACGCCGTCGGCAACAAGCTGACCGGTGGCGCCGGCAACGACACCCTGGTGGGCGGCGCCGGCGTGGACACCCTGGACGGCGGCGACGGCAACGATGTTTATGTGCTTGATGTCGCTGGCGACGTGGTGACCGAGGGCGCCAGCGCCGGCACCGACCGCATTGACACCAGCGCCGCCAGCCTGACCCTGGCGGCCAATGTCGAGAACCTGAGCTACACCGGCAGCCTGGCCTTCAGCGGCACTGGCAATGCGCTGGACAACGAAATCCAGGGCAGCAGCGGCAACGATACCCTGGGCGGCGGTGCGGGCAACGACACCCTGCGCGGCGGCGTCGGCAACGACAGCCTGCTGGGTGGCGATGGCAACGACGAGCTGTATGCCGGCACCGGCACCACCGACGTGGTGGATGGCGGCGCCGGCGACGACAAGGTGTACGTGGCCGGCAATTTCGCCAGCTATACCCGCACCCGCGTATCGTCCACCGACACCAAACTGGTCAATGTCAACACCGGCGAGTCGCTGACCATCCGCAACGTTGAAACCGTGCACTTCAATGACGGCGACAAGGCGCTGGCGGCAGTGCAGGACAACGTGGCCAGCCCGGGCAACGACACGCTGACCGGCACCGATGGGAATGACGTGCTGAACGGCGGTGCCGGCATCGACAGCCTGATCGGCGGCCTGGGCGACGATACCTATGTGGTGGACGTGGCCGGCGACGTGGTAAGCGAACTGGCGGACGAGGGTACCGACACCGTCAACGTGGCCCTCATCGCTGCCGGCAGCTACACGCTGGGCGCCAACGTCGAGAACGGCACGGTGACCGGCACGCTGGCCATCAGCATCGTCGGTAATGACCTCGACAACGTGCTGACCGGCAATGCCGTGGCCAACACCCTGACCGGCGGCATCGGCAACGATACGCTGATCGGCGGCGCTGGCAACGACACCATGCTCGGCGGCGCCGGCGACGACCTGTACGTGGTCGACGTCAGCACCGACGTGGTGACCGAAGCCGTGGGCGCCGGCACCGACCGCGTGCAGACCGCGCTGGCCACCTACACGCTGGGCAACAACGTCGAGAACCTGAGCTACACCGGTACGGCGGCCTTCACCGGCACCGGCAATGCGCTGGCCAACGAGATCCGCGGCGGCATCGGTGCCGACAAGCTGCTGGGCGGCGCAGGCAGCGACACCCTGATCGGCGGTGCCGGCAACGACACCCTGACCGGCGGCACCGACAGCGACACCTTCGTGCTCAGCAGCGCCACCGGCGTCGATACCATTGCCGACCTGTTCAGCGGCAGCGACAAGATCAGCATCAGCCAGGCCGTGCTGGCCATCGGCGATGGCGACAACGTGGTGGAGGATGGCGTGGTGCGCGCGGCGACGGGCGGCTTCTCGGCCGACGCCGAACTGGTGATCTTCACGCCAAACACCGGCGGCACCACGGAGGCCACTGCGGCTACCCTGATCGGTTCGGCCACCGGCAACTACACGCTGGGCCAGCAGGCGTTGTTCGTGGTGGACAACGGCAGCAACAGCTATGTCTACCTGTTCAAGTCCAACGGTACCGATGCCGCGGTGTCGAGCAGTGAGCTGACGCAGATTGCCATTCTGACCGGCAACGCTGCTACCGCGCTGACCGACTTCCAGTTCGTCGCCTGACGCACTGTCGCCCTCCTGCGTGTGGCAACGCACGCAGGAGGGCATTTCCTCCTTTGCATGCGCCCCGGCGTAGCCGACACTGAAGGCTAACCGAGGAGAATTCGTATGCAGCACCTGCACACCACCCCCGACCCCGAAGTGCCGCCGCCGCCGGAAAAAGATCCGCCGCCGGACAATACGCCATTGCCGGAACAGGCGCCGATCGAGGAACCGACTCCGCCCAAGCCGCCGATTAAAACTTGACGATTGATTACATGATTGTGTGCGCCAGCGTACCGTCCGTTGCGTGGAACGGACGGTATTCTGGTTCCACGTCGCTGCTTGTTGCTCGCTGGACACATATTTTCCCTTTTGTGCCGGGCGTCACACAGCGGTCATGAAAGAGTTTCTATAATTTAGTCATGTCGTCGGTTTTCTGTTCACGGAGAGCAATCATGGGCAATTCCTTACACAATAAAATCTACCTCGGTCGCCGTACGGTTGCCCTGAGCACCAAGCGTGTACCAGCCATGATTTGCATCGCAGCGTTTGCCAGCATCGGCCTGGCCTGGCTGCTGATCCGAGCGTTCCAGTAAGCAGCGTCATCCGCGCTTAACTGTCATTGCTTGCCGCCAAGGCGGCGTGCGCGTACCATGAGGGCCGCAGTAAGTCTCTTATGGAAAAAATGGCAATGAAGAATGAAAAATTCACGCAGGACGAGTACGACGCCCTGTACGAAATCAAGCGCGGCATCAAGGGTGATCGCGTCAGCGCGTGCGTCGGCCGCAACAGCAAGCGCCTGTCCGGGCTCAAGCTGATCAGCATCGCCCGCAACGGCCGCATCTCGCTGACCGAGAAGGGCGAGCAGGCGATTTTCCTGCGCCGCTGCGTGCTGGCCCTGCGCGCGCTGTCCGAGCAGCCGGGCGCCCCGGTGGACGCCGACGTCGCGCTATTCCTCGGTAAAAAGTCCCACATCCTCGAACGCGCCGAAGGCGGCTTCGAAATCAGCGACAAGGGCCGCGAGTCGCTGGAAGACATCATTAGCCAGGGCTACTGATAAAAACGCTCCTACGGAGCGTTTTTTTTCTGTAATGTAGAGCTAATACACCAACAAGAGCTCCGTCCGTCATGAGAATCACCACGCTGCACAAGTTTCGCAAACTGTTTGGCATGCTGGTGACGGCCGTGGTGGTGGTGTTGCTGATCGTCTCGGTGTTTGTGGTGCATGTGCTGAATCAGAGCCGGCTGCGCTACTACGCCAGCGCCGAGGCCACCGCGCACAATCTCACGGTCTCGCTGGAAAACTTCCTCAACTCCCATTTTCAGGCGGCCGAGCTGGCCATGCGCCGCGCCGACCAGGAATTCCGCACCCTGCATCAGGAGCGCCGTTTCGACGACGCCCAATTCAGCGCCTACCTGCGCAGCCTGAAGGAGCGCCTGCCGTACGCGCAGGCGGTGCGCGGCTCCAACGCGGCCGGCCTGGTGGTGTACGGCGAACAGGTCGACCTCGCCAATCCACAGGATCTGACCATCCGCGAGTTTTACGCGCGCGTGCAGAATGAGCATCAACTGATCTTTGGCGTGCCGGTCAAGTCGCGCATCAGCGGCGAGTGGGTGCTGCCGCTGGTCTACCCGCTGACCCTGCCGAGCGGCGAGTTTGGCGGCACCGCCTATGTGGTGATGAACAGCGCCCGCATCACCGAAGCGTTTGCCGCCCTGAATGTCGGCCCGCACGGTTCCATCGTGCTGCTGGATGACAAGCGGCGCGTGCTGCACCGCTATCCCGAAGTGCCGGACATGCCGATCGGCAGCACCATCAAGGTCAATCCGGCCACCCAGGCCATCCTGGACGGCAAGCAGCAGCGTGCCAGCTATATCGTCATCAGCCCGCGCGACCGCCGCGAGCGCACGCTCAGTGTGGAGAAGATCGGCGCCTATCCGGTGTATGTGGTGGTGGGCCTGGCCAGCGACGATTTCCTGGCGCCGTGGTACAAGGAGGTGCGCAACGCCTCGATCTTCCTGGCTATCCTGCTGGGGCTGGCGGCGGCGCTGCTGGTGGGCGTGCGCTATGGCCTGGAGAAGCAGTTCCAGGCGCTGCAGACCCTGGGCGAGACCGACCGCGCGCTGCAAACCTCGCTGGCCCGGCTGACCGCCTCGGAATCGCGCTGGCGCTCGTTGACCGAGGGCCTGCCGCAAATGGTGTGGACCGCCACGCCGCAACTGCGCATCGACTTCCTCAGCCATCACTGGGAAGATTTCAGCGGCATGCCGGCCGGCCAGCTGATCGCATCGGGCGACTGGTCGCGCGTGATTCATCCGGATGACCTGCCGGTGGTGACGGCCGCCTGGCAGCGCGCGCTGCTGGGCGGCGACCAGTTCCGCTGCGACTGCCGCCTGCGCCGCCACGATGGCGAATGGCGCATCTTCGACAATCACGCGCTGCCGCAGAAGGATGCCAGCGGCGCCATCGTCAGCTGGGTCGGCAGCAGCACCGATTCCACCGAGCTGCGCACCGCGCACGAGGCGCTGCTGCAGGCCAAGGAAGCGGCCGACAAGGCCGGCCGCGCCAAGTCCGACTTCGTGGCCAATATGAGTCACGAGATCCGCTCGCCGATGAACGCCGTGCTGGGTATGCTGCAGCTGCTGCGCCAGACCGAGATGAGCGGGCGCCAGCAGGATTACGTCAACAAGGCGCATGCGGCCGCCAGCGCCTTGCTCGGGCTGCTCAACGATGTGCTGGACTTCTCCAAGGTGGAAGCCGGCAAGCTGGCGCTCGATCCGCATCCATTCCGCCTGGACAAGCTGTGGCGCGACCTGGCGGTGATCCTGTCGGCCAATGTCGGCGCCAAGGATATCGAGGTGCTGTTCCGCATTGCGCCCGAGCTGCCGGCCATGGTGGTGGGCGATGCCCTGCGGCTGCAGCAGATCCTGCTCAACCTGGCCGGCAATGCCATCAAGTTCACCGAGCGCGGCGAGGTGGTGGTGTCGGCCCAGCTGGTGGCGCAGGGCGAGCGCAGCCTGTCGATCGCGTTTGCCATCCGCGACACCGGCATCGGCATCGCTCCCGAGCAGTGCGAACGCATCTTCGACGGCTTCTCGCAGGCGGAAGCCTCGACCGCGCGGCGCTTTGGCGGCACCGGCCTGGGGCTGGCGATCAGCCAGCGGCTGGTGCGCCTGATGGGCGGCACCTTGCGCGTGGTGAGCGAGCCGGGCCATGGCAGCGTGTTTGATTTCACGGTGGAATTCGGCATCTCCGACGAACAGCCGCCAGCCGCGTCGCCGGCCGTGCTGCCGGCGCAGGAAGCCATGATGCGTGGCCTGTCCTGTCTGGTGGTGGACGACAACCCGGTGGCGCGCACGGTGCTGCGCGAAATGGCCACCTCGTTTGGCTGGCGGGTCGAGGTGGCGGCCGACGGTTACGAGGCGCTGGATGCGATTGCCGCGCAAATCGCGCGCCACAAGCTGTATGACGTGGTGTTCATCGACTGGCGCATGCCGGCGCTGGACGGCTGGGAAACCAGTTGCCGCATCCGCCAGCTGGCGCCGGAAGGCAAGACGCCGCTGATCGTGATGGTGACCGCGCATGACCGCGAGATCCTGGCCCAGCGCCACAAGGAAATGGGGCCGGTGCTGGATGGCTTTGTGGTCAAGCCGGTCACGGCCTCGATGCTGTTCGATGCCGTGGCCGACGCCCGTCTTGAACGGCGCCAGCCGCTGGAGCTGGTGGCGGCACCGGCGCAGCAGCGGCTGGCCGGCGTGCGCCTGCTGCTGGTGGAAGATAATCCGGCCAACCAGCAGGTGGCCAGCGAACTGCTGGGCAACGAGGGCGCACAGGTGGAGGTGGCCAGCTCCGGCCAGGCCGCACTTGCCGCCCTGAGCCGTCCGGGCGCTTTGCCGGACCTGATCCTGATGGATATCCAGATGCCGGGCATGGATGGCTACCAGGCCACGCGCGCCATTCAAGGCAAGCTGGGCAAGGCGACGCCGGCCATCGTGGCCATGACCGCCAACGCGCTGGCGGCCGACCGCATTGCCGCGCTGGAGGCCGGCATGGCCGACCACATCGGCAAGCCTTTCGATCTGGAGCAACTGATTGCCGTGATCCTGCAGCATGCGCGCGGCACGACGCCGGCCGCCGTTGCCGAGCCGGCGGCTGCGGTGGCGGCGGCGCCGGCCGGCGAGGAGGGCGGCGCCATGCCGCTGCCAGACGCCGGCTTGAACAGCGCTGCGGCACTGAAGCGGATGGGCGGACTGGAGTCGGTGTACCTGATCGCCTTGCGCAGCTTCGCGGTGGAAGCCGAACGGCTGGCCGAGCAATTGCGCAATGCCAGCCAAGAGCACGATACCGCGGCCGCCTTGCCGGCGCTGCATGTCCTGAAGGGCCTGGCCGGGACGGTGGGCGCCGACCGGTTGGCCACCCTCAGTCAATTGGCCGAGCGCGCGCTCAAGCAGGATGCGGCGGCGTGGAAGCCGCTGGAGCTGGTGCTGGATGCCTGCGCCGATGTGGCCGAGGACGTCGGGCAATTACTGACCGAGCGTCATTCGCGCTGAAACCGGTCCAAATCATTATTTGCGAATAGCAAGCTTAGCGGATAGCATGTTGTTACAGACAACTAGGAGCTAGGCAATGGAAAAACCGATGAACTGGGTGGAGCACGAACTGAGCATGACCGTGCTGATGACGCCGGATATGGCCAACTTTTCAGGCAACGTCCACGGCGGCACGATTCTGAAATACCTGGACAGCGTGGCCTATGCCTGCGCCAGCCGTTACTCGGGCAGTTATGTGGTGACGCTGTCGGTGGACCAGGTGATGTTCCTGCAGCCCATCCATGTGGGTGAACTGGTGACCTTCCTTGCCTCGATCAACTACACCGGCCGCACCTCAATGGAGGTGGGCATCCGCGTGGTGACGGAAAACATCCAGCAGCGCCTGGTGCGCCATGCCAACAGCTGCTACTTCACCATGGTGGCGGTGGACTCCAACCGCAAGCCGGTGGAAGTGCCGACCCTGGTGCCGGCAACCGAGGAACAGAAACAGCGCTGGGAGCAGGCCCTGCTGCGCAAGCAGGCCCGTCAGATGGTGCACGGCAACCGCAAGAAATGAAGCGGCTGGCGCTGGCCGTCGCGTTGGTCATGGCGTTGCCGGCGGTGCTGGCGGCGCCGCCGACCGGGCGGGAGATCATCGGCGACGTCAGCCGCATTGTCGCGCCAGACGGCGTGCAGGAGAACTTCAAGCTGCACGTCAACGGCATCGATCAGTGGGTCTACACGCGCGGCCAGGACCGCAGGAATCCAGTGCTGCTGTTCCTGCATGGCGGGCCGGCATCACCCAGCGCGCCCACCATGTGGATGTACCAGCGCCCGTTGGAGGAGTATTTCACGGTGGTGAATTACGACCAGCGCGGCGCCGGCAAGACCTATCTGGAAAACGCTCCAGACCAGGTGCGCCCTACCCTGAACATCCAGCAGTTTGTTGATGACGCGGTGAAAGTAACCGAAGCCGTCTCCCGACGTTACGGCAAGCGCAAGGTGATCCTGGTCGGCCACAGCTGGGGCACGGTGGTGGGCATGCGGGCGGCATTGGCGCGGCCGGACCTGTTCCACGCCTATGTCGGCATCGGGCAGGTGATCAGCATGCTGGATAACGAAAAGGTCAGCTTCGATTTCGCCATGGCGCAGGCGCGCAAGGAAAAGAATGAGAAGGCGATCAAGGAGCTGGAGTCGATCGCGCCGTATCCGGGCGATACGCCGATCACGCGCGAGCGCATCGTCATCGAGCGCAACTGGGCGCAGCACTACGGCGGCCTGGCGGCTTACCGCAGCGACTTCGCCTACTACTTCAACGCGCCGCTGCTGTCGCCCGAGTATGACGACAAGGCCACGCAAGCCATCGACCAGGGCAGCCTGCTGACGCTGGAGCGGGTGTTGAACGAGTGGCTGCAGGTGGACTTCAAGCCGGTGAAATCGTTCCCGATTCCGGTGGTGATGTTCATGGGCCGTCATGACTACACCACGCCGTCCGAACCGACGGCGGCCTGGCTGGCCAAGGTCAAGGCGCCTTATAAACGCGCCGTCTGGTTTGAAAACTCCTCGCACCTGGTGCAATTCGAAGAGCCGGGCAAGACCCTGGTCAGCCTGCTGAACTACGTGCGCCCGCTGGCCAGGGACTGAGGCGCGCTTCTGCAATAAGGCGTACGCGCAACGCCTATATGTGGTGACGCGGGCTGCCGCGCGATTGTCTATGCTTCTTGCTCGATTCATTCACCGGGAAGAAAGACATGACTACCTCGACGTTAAACAAGCAGACCGCCAACCTCGGCGTGGCCTGGGAAGGCATTTACGGCTACACCCAGGCCGTGAAGGTGAAGGACACCATCTACATTTCCGGCCAGCTGAGCCACGACAAGCAGGGCAATCTGGTGGCGCCCGCCGCACTGGGCGCCGACGGCAAGCCGCGCGATTTCGATACCATGGCAGCGCAGATGCGCCAGACCTATGGGAACGCCGTCGAACTGCTGGCGCAGTTCGGCGCCACGCTCGACAACGTGGTGGAAGAAACGCTGTTCGTGCTGGACGTGGACGCCGCCTTCAAGGTGGCTGGCGAGGTGCGCAAGGAGATGTACGCCAGCGCGCAACCCGCCATCGCCAGCAATCTGATCGGCGTGTCCAGGCTGGCATTCCCTGAACAGCTGATCGAGATTACTTTCCGCGCCATCCTGCCGGATTAAGCCGGCTTGCGGCGGCGGGTCAGGAACACCAGGCCCGCAGCGATCACCGAAGCGGCGGCCAGGGCGTACAGACCGCCCTGGATGGAGCCGGTCTTCTGCTCCAGGTAGCCGAAGGTGGCCGGCGCCACGAAGCCGCCCAGGTTGCCCAGCGAGTTGATCAGCGCGATCACGGCGGCGGCGATGCGGCTGTCCAGATAGCCTTGCGGGATCGGCCAGAACAGCGATGAAGCCGCCTTGAAGCCGATGCCGGCAAAGCAGATCGCCACGAACGCAAACACCGGACCGCCGGTGGTGGAGGCAAACATGCCGCAGGCCGCAATCACCAGCGCCACCGCCACCCATGCCTGCTGGTGGCGGTACTTCTGCGCCAGCGAGGCAAACATATACATGGCCGCAATCGAGATGATCCACGGGATTGAGTTGAACAGGCCGATCTGGAATTCGCTGAAATGGCCCATCTTCTTGATGATGCTGGGCAGCCAGAAGGTGGCGCCGTAGATGGTCAGCTGGATCGCGAAGTAGATGAAGCAGAACAGGGCGATGCGGCTGTCCTTCAACAGCGTGAACATGCTGGCGTGGGCCGGCTTGGCGGCGTCGCGCTCCTTCTTCTCGGCGGCGATCACGGTGGCCAGGGCGGTGCGCTCGGCATCGCTGAGCCACCTGGCGTCTTCCGGACGCGAGTCGAGGAAGAACCACACCACAAAACACAGCGCCACCGAGGCCAGGCCTTCAATAATGAACATCCATTGCCAGCCGTGGAAGCCGCCGCCTTCAATCGACAGCAGCGCCCCGGACAGCGGCCCCGACATCACCGACGCCAGCGCCGAACCGCTCAGGAAGATGGCCATGGCCTTGCCGCGCTCGCGGTTCGGCAGCCACTGGGTAAAGTAGTAGACCACGCCGGGGAAGAAGCCGGCTTCGGCCACGCCCAGCAGGAAACGCATCACGTAGAACGACATCTCGCCCTGCACAAAGGCCATGCCGGTCGCCACCACGCCCCAGCTGGCCATGATGCGGGTCAGCCAGGCCTTGGCGCCGAAACGCTGCTGCAGGATGTTGGAGGGCACTTCAAACAGGGCGTAAGCCAGGAAAAACACGCCGGCGCCAAAACCGAACGCCGCCGCGCCGATGCCGAGGTCTTTTTCCAGATGTGAACGCACAAAGCCGATGTTGACGCGGTCGATGTAGTTGGCGATGAACATCACCACAAACAGCGGCAGGATGCGCCATTTGACTTTGCTGACCGCCGTGTCGAGCACGGCCGGGACGGCGGCTGCGGTGCCGCCTGTGGTGGTTGCTGCGGTAGTCATGCTTGTCTCCAGGTTCGTTGTTGTTATCGGTGTTAGCGAACCATGCAAGGCATCTTGTTGTTGAACTGCCAGCCCGGGATCAGGAACTGCATCGCCACCGCGTCGTCACGCGCGCCCAGGCCCATGTTGTTGTACAGGTGGTGGGCGGCATCGATGGCGTCCATGTCCAGCTCCACGCCGAGGCCCGGCGCGGTCGGCACCTGCACCATGCCGCCCTTGATCTGCAGCGGGTTTTTGGTCAGGTGCTGGCCATCCTGCCAGATCCAGTGGGTATCGATGGCGGTGATATTGCCCGGCGCGGCGGCCGCCACGTGGGTGAACATGGCCAGCGAGACGTCGAAGTGGTTGTTCGAGTGCGAGCCCCAGGTCAGGCCCCATTCATGGCACATCTGCGCCACGCGGACCGAGCCCTGCATGGTCCAGAAGTGCGGGTCGGCCAGCGGAATGTCGACCGATTGCAGCTGGATGGCATGGCGCATTTCGCGCCAGTCGGTGGCGACCATGTTGGTGGCGGTCAGCAAGCCGGTGGCGCGGCGGAACTCGGCCATCACCTCGCGGCCGGAGTAGCCGTTCTCGGCGCCGCATGGGTCTTCGGCGTAGGCCAGCACGTCGCCCTTGTCGCGGCACAGGCGGATGGCGTCCTTGAGCAGCCAGCCGCCGTTCGGGTCCAGCGTCACGCGCGCCTGTGGGAAGCGTTCGTGGATGGCGGTGACCGCTTCGATTTCTTCCTCGCCGCGGAACACGCCGCCTTTCAGCTTGAAGTCGTTGAAGCCGTAGCGCTCATAGGCGGCTTCGGCCAGGCGCACCACGGCTTCCGGCGTGACCGCCTGCTCGGTGCGGATGCGGGTCCAGTTGTCGCTGGCGTCATCCGGCACGCCGGCGTAGGGCAGGTTGGTGGCATTGCGGTCGCCAATGTAGAACAGATAGCCCAGCATCTCGACTTCGCTACGCTGCTGGCCCTCGCCCAGCAGGGCGGCCACCGGCACGCCGAGGAATTTCCCCACCAGGTCCAGCAGTGCCGCTTCCAGTGCGGTGACGGCGTGGATGGCGATGCGCAGGTCGAAGGTTTGCAGGCCACGGCCGCCGGCATCGCGGTCGGCAAAGGCGGCGCGGGCGGCGTTCAGGATGGCGTTGTAGTTGCCGATCGGCTGATTCAGCAGCAGCGGGCGCGCATCTTCCAGCGTCTGGCGGATTTTCTCGCCGCCCGGCACTTCGCCGACGCCGGTGTTGCCGGCGCTGTCGGTCAGGATGACGATGTTGCGGGTGAAATAGGGGCCATGGGCGCCGCTCAGGTTGAGCAGCATGCTGTCGCGGCCGGCCACGGGAATAACGCGCACGGCAACGATACGTGGGGTGTCTTGCATGATAATCCTTCTAAAATGATTGCGCTGTCATTTGCATGGTAACCATGTATCCCAGCATTTTCAAGGGAAACCTGCGGATTTTAGGTTTTTAAAATGATAGAAAATGATGTGCGATGCTACAATGGCACCTCTTTTTATAGCGAGGTGTTTATGAGCGAGCTGCGCACGTTGCGCACGGCCGCCGGCGAGATCAGTGTCAGCGGCGCCACGCTGGCGGATGTGGCCAAGGTGGCGGGCGTGTCGCCAATTACCGTCTCGCGCGCGCTGAACCAGCCGCATCTGGTGCGGCCGAATACCGTGGCCAAAGTGCAGGCGGCGGTGCAGCAGACCGGCTACGTGAAAAACATGATGGCTGGCGCGCTGGCCTCCAGCCGCAGCAGGCTGGTGTCGCTGGTGCTGCCGACCATCTCGACGCCGATCTTTGCCGACATGGTGCAGGCGGCCAGCGATCATCTTACTGCGGCCGGCTATCAGGTGATGCTGGGCTTGTCCAGCTACGAGGCCTGGCGCGAGGAGGTGCTGGTCGAGACCATCCTCAGCCGCCGTCCGGATGGGGTGATCCTGACCGGCTCGCTGCACACCGACAGCACGCGCCGCCGCCTGCAGGCGGCGCAGGTGCCGGTGGTGGAGGCCTGGGACCTGACGCCGTCGCCGATCGACATGATGGTCGGCTTCTCGCACGAGGAAGTGGGCCATGCGATTGCCCAGCATTTGCTGGAGCGCGGCTACCAGCGGATCGCCATCCTGGCGGTGGAAGATCCGCGCGCGCAGCGCCGCAACCAGGGCTTGCAGGCCGGGCTGGCCAAACATGGTTTGCAGGTGAGGGCGATACAGGTCATGCCCTTGCCATCCACCTTTGCGCTGGGGCGCGATGGCCTGGCGCAGTTGCTGGAGCGCTGTGCGGATGTGGATGCGGTGGTGTGCAGTTCCGACACGCTGGCGCACGGCGTGTTGACCGAAGCCATCGCGCGCGGACTGGCGGTGCCGCAACAATTGGCGGTGGTCGGCTTTGGCGATCTGAATTTTGCGACGCGCACCCATCCGCCGCTATCGACTGTGCGCGTCGATGGCGCTAATATCGGACGTGTGGCGGCGCAGGCGATCCTGGATCGGCTGGAAGGCAAGGCGGTGAGCTGCCTGACAGATACCGGTTTCCAGTTTATCCAGCGCGGCAGTACTTAACCGACCAGGGAGGCCGGCATGGAAATGAAGCGCATCAATGCGGGGAAATTGCGGGCCATCGGCTATGACGCGCGCGACAAGCTGTTGCGGGTGGAGTTTGAGGATGGCAGTGCCATCGACTATTCGGGCGTGGGCAACGAGGTGTGGCGCAAGCTGTCCAGCTCCGGTTCGGCGTGGAGCTACTACCGCGACAATATCGAGGATGAATATACCGGCCGGCGCGGCGTGGTGCGCAAGCCCACCACGCGCGCCGACCTGGAGGACTTGTTCAAGTCCCCCGGCGAGTAATTACAGGCGGCCGACGGCGATGACGGCGTCGGCAAAGGCCTTGGGCGCTTCCTGCGGCAGGTTGTGGCCGATGCCGCCGTTGATCTGCTGGTGCTGGTACTTGCCGGTGAAGCGCTTGGCGTAGCTGGCCGGTTCCGGATGCGGCGCGCCGTTGGCGTCGCCTTCCATGGTGATGGTCGGCACGCTGATGTTGGGCGTCTTCGCCAGGTTGTCTTCGAGTTCCTGGTATCGGGCCTCGCCCGGTTCCAGGCCCAGGCGCCAGCGGTAGTTGGAGATGGTGATGGCGGCGTGGTCCGGGTTCTCCAGCGAGGCGGCGCTGAGGGCGTAGGTGGCGTCATCGAAATGCCATTGCGGCGAGGCCAGTTTCCAGATCAGTTTGGCGAAATCGCGGTGGTTCTTCTGGTAGCCGGCGCGGCCGCGTTCGGTGGCGAAGTAGAACTGATACCACCATTGCAGTTCGGCGGCCGGCGGCAGTGGCTGCTTGCCGGCTTCCTGGCTGCCGATCAGATAGCCGCTGACCGAGACCAGTCCGGTGACGCGCTGCGGCCACAGGGCGGCAATGATGTCGGCGGTGCGCGCGCCCCAGTCGTAGCCGGCCAGTGTGGCTTTTTCGATGTTCAGTGCATCCATCAGGGCGACGATATCGGCGGCCAGCGCGGCCGGCTCGCCGTTGCGTGGCGTGCTGGCGTTGAGGAAGCGGGTGCTGCCGTAGCCGCGCAGGTGCGGGATGATGACGCGGTAGCCGGCCTTGGTCAGCAGCGGCGCCACATCGACGTAGCTGTTGATGTCATACGGCCAGCCGTGCAGCAGGATCACCACCGGACCGTTGGCCGGCCCCTGATCGACATAGCCGACATTGAGGTCGCCGGCGTTGATCTGCTTAATGTCCGTAAAGCCAGCGGCCGACGCCGCTCCCGATAAGGCAAACAGCGCGGCTGCAATAAGATGGCGGTAAAGTTTCATGACGGTCTCCGGTAAAGGTGGGATGAGCCGTCAAATCTTAGACCTTCCGCTGCCGCCCCAATTCCTCCCGAAGAGATAAGCCGCTCGTTCTTTTGGGTAGGTAGGCCAGCATGGCGGCAGTGGTGATGAGGAGGGTGCCGGCGAGCAGTGGCGTGCGGGCGTCCCAGCTGGACAGCAGGCCGGCGCTGGCGGTGCCCGCTGAGCCGGCCGTGATTTTCAGGGCCGCCACCCACAGGAAGATCTGGCCGCGGGCGTTGGCGGGCGCGTATTCGGTGCGCGCGGCCAGGGTGGCGGCAAAGAAGAAGGCGTTCGCCACGCCGGCGATCCAGAACAGGCACACCGCCAGTTGCCAGCCGTCGCTGAGCATGATGGCGCACAGGCCGCTTGCGGCACACAGGGCGAGGCGGGTCATCAGCCGGTCCGGGCTGCCGCGCAAGGGGCGCAGCATGACGCCGACCGATCCCGACAGATTGCCGATGCCGTAGGCGGCGGTCATGGCTGCCGCGCCGGCCAGCGGGATGCCGAGCCGGCCGGTCATCTGGACGGCGGTGATCGGCAGCGCGGCCATGCAGAACGCCACCAGCACGGTCATGTAGAGGGTGCGGCGCAGTTTGCCGTTGCCGGCGATCAGGGCAATGGTGCGCCATGCGCCGGGTACGGCTTGCGGATTGCCGCCATGCCCGGGCGCGGCGTAGGGCAGGCGCATCACCAGCCCGGCGGCCAGGAAGGTGGCCGCGGCCAGACAATGTGCGGCCAGCGCGGGTGATCCCCAGGCCGAGACGGCGGCCACCATGGAGGGGCCGACGGTGCCGCCGATGCCGTAAGTGGCGACGTCCCAGCCTTGGGCGCGGCGCAGGTCGGCGCCGCAGCCGGCGATGGCGGGCAAGCGGGTGCTGATGCCGCCGGTCAGCAAGGGGCCGCACAGGCCGGCCAGTGCCAGCAGCAGGCCGGTCAGGGCGAGCGGCACGCGGCCGTAAGTGGCGACGGCGGCGGCCAGCGCGGCGGCGTATAGCAGACAGGCCAGGGCGATGATTTTGCGGCCGTCGTCGGCCAGGTCGATGCGGCGCGCGACGAAGGGACCGAGCAGGTGGGGCGCGGTCAGGCAGGCGCCCAGCACGCCGGCGACCTGGCCGCCGTCGCCGCGCGTGGTGGCAAGCAGGACCACCGCCACCACCGCGCCGCCATCCGCCATCCGCGCCAGCGAGGCCGCGGCGACATAGCGGGCGAGGGCGCCGCGCGGCGCAGTCCCGGCACTCGCGGGAACGGCAGCGCGTGCCAGAGCGGTCATGCCAGTTCCAGGGTGTCGATCAGCCTGGCCAGTTCGGCGCGGTCGGCGGCCGCCAGGGATTGCAGCGGCCGGGGCAGGCAGGGGCCTGGCACCAGGCCGAGGATTTCCAGCGCGCTGGCGGTGACGCGCAGGCTGCCGCCATGGCGGGCGATCAGATCCCAGTAGGGCTGCAGGCGCTCGGACAGCCGCGTTGCCTGTTCCTTGCTGGCGGCGCGGCTGATGGCCAGCGTGGTTTGCGGAAACAGGCCGCCGATCACCGAGTACCATGCCTCGCAGCCGGCGTTCAGGCCGGTCGCGCCAAACCAGTCGCCGCTGACGCCGATGGTGACGCTGTCCGGGATGAGCGCGCGCAGGCGGCCCACGCGCTGCGCCGCCTCCACCGGATCGGCCGGCACGCCCGGAATCTTGATCGAGCCGACATGCGGCAATTGCGCGATGCGGCCATGCAATTCATCGCTGAAGTGAAAGCGCGTGGTGCCGGGATTGTCATACACGCACAGCGGGATCGACAGATGACGCGTCACCGTCTCGTACAGCCCATACACCTCGTCCGCCGTCAAGGCGTGGTACGACACCGGCGCCAGCAGCACCGCGCTGGCGCCAGCCTTCTGCGCGTCTTCGGCCAACGCCAGCACATCGCGCGTGCGCAGCGCGCCGATGCCGACCATTACAGGGACGCCGTCCGCATGCTCCACCGCCAGTTGTGCCGCCCGTGCCCGCTCGGCCCGGCTCAGGTAGGGGTAGCAGCCAGTTGAACCCAGGGCGCCGATCGAGTCCACGCCGGCGGCGGCCAGACGCTGCACCAGCCGGCCATAGGCCGCTGCGTCGATACCGTCTTCATTGAGGGGCGTAATAGGGAATGCGCTGAGACCGGAAAACATGGCGTAACTCCTGAGAATGGTAGAATGTCTGGTACATAATAACACTATGTCCTAGGACAATGTCAAAGATTACCGGAACCACTGCCATTGAAATTGCCGACTGCATCCGCGCGCTGGTGCAGAACGGCCACTATCATCCCGGCGACACGCTGCCGCCCGTGCGCGAACTGGCCGAAACCCTGGGCGTCAACCGCAACACCGTGGCCGCCGCCTACCAGCGCCTGACCAAGGCCGGGCTGGCACTGGCGCAAGGCCGGCACGGCACCAGCATCGCCACGGCGCCGCAAGCCGGCGAACAGGAAGGCCTGAGCGGCGACACCCCGCTGATCGACCTTGCCCACGGCAATCCCAACCTCAACTGGCTGCCGGACGCCAGCCCGCTGCTGGCCGGCCGCCCGCTGCGCTCGGCCCTGTACGGCGAGGACACCATCCTGCCCGAACTGCGCGCCGCGGGCCTTAGCTGGTTTGCCGACGACTGTCCGCCCGGCTGGGAACTGGAACTGACCAACGGCGCGGTGGACGGCATCGAACGGCTGGCCGCCGCGCAACTGGTGGCCGGCGACAAGGTGGCGGTGGAAGACCCATGCTTCCTCGGCTCGATCAATGCCCTGCGCCTGAGCGGCATGCAGACCATCGGCGTGCCGATCGATGACGAAGGCATGCAGCCGCAAGCCCTGCAGCGTGCACTGGAACAGGGCGCACGCGCCGTGCTGCTGACGCCGCGCGCCAACAACCCGACCGGCTGCAGCCTGTCCAGGCGGCGCGCCGAAGAGCTCAAGCGCGTGCTGGCCGGGCACCCCAATGTGCTGATCATCGTCGACGACCATTTCGCTTTGCTGGCCAGCGAACCCTACCACTCGGTGATTCCATCCCCGGCCACGCGCTGGGCCGTGCTGCGTTCCGTTTCCAAGGGCCTGGGGCCGGACATGCGGCTGGCCTTCGTGGCCTGCGACGCCGGCACCGCCGCCCGCCTGCGCACCCGCCTGGCGCCGGGCATGAGCTGGGTCAGCCGCATCCTGCAGACCGTGGTGGCGGCCTGCCTCGGCGCACCCGCGGTGCAGCAGCAGATTGCGGCCGCCCGCGCCGGCTATGCGGCCCGCCGCGCCGAACTGCGCAGCGAGCTGATCGCACAGGGCATCAGGCTGCCGCCGCCGGCGGACGGCCTCAACGTCTGGATACCGCTCGACCGCGACGCCAGGGACGTGGCTTACGCGCTGGCCAAAAAAGGCTGGCTGGTGCGGCTGGGCAGCGCTTACGATGTGCAGGCGCAGTCGCAAGCGATCCGCATCACGGTCTCCAACATGCAGGATGGACAGGCGCGGCAATTTGCGCTGGACTTGAAATCGGCGCTGCGTTAGCGCGTGTTCCGATTGAATCCGCCAGGAGGCTGTGGTTTAATCAAAAGATCGTTGATCTTTTCGATAGCCATGTCCAGCCAGCCAGAAACTCAGCAAGACCAACCCGCATATCGCGTCGAACGCTCTTCGGTGCACGGCAATGGCGTGTTCGCGCAGCGCGATATCGCCCCCGGCGAGCGCATCATCGAATACGCCGGCCGCGAAATCACCTGGGACGAAGCGCAGATCCGCGCCGAGATCCAGGGCGGCCCGCATAACCATACCTTCTTCTTCAGCCTGGCCAACGGCAACGTCATCGACGGCGGCGATCATGGCAACGAGGCGCGCTTCATCAACCATTCCTGCGAGCCGAACTGCGAAGCCATCGAGGAAGAGGATGGCCGCATCTTCATCTACGCTCTGTATGACATCAAACAGGATGAGGAACTCAGCTATTCATATCCGCTGATTTACGAAGGCCGCCACACGCCGGCCATCAAGAAGGCGTTTGCCTGCCGCTGCGGCGCCGCCAACTGCACCGGCACCATGCTGGCGCCCAAGCCGCGCAAGCGCAAACCCAGGGTCAAGCCTGCGCCCCCGTTGTTTGCAGATCCCGTCCCTGCTTTAGCAGCTGTTCAAAGTCCGCAGCCGGCAGCGGCGGGCTGAAGTAATAGCCCTGGATTTCGTCACAGCCGTGGCGGCGCAGGTAGTCGACCTGGCTTGCGGTTTCCACGCCTTCGGCAATCACGCGCAGCTTGAGGTTGTGCGCCAGCGCGATGATCGACACCACAATGGCCGCCTCGTCTGCTTCGCTGATGTCGCTGACGAAGGAACGGTCGATCTTCAGCACGTCAATCGGGAAGTGCCGCAAATAGGAGAAGCTGGAATAGCCGGTGCCGAAGTCGTCGATCGATAGCGCCAGGCCCAGTGCCTTCAGCTTGTGCAGCAACTCCACTGCCTGCGCCACATCGTGCATGAACAGGCCTTCGGTCAGTTCGATGTCCAGGCAGGCGGGCGGCAGGCCGGTGTCCTGCAGCACCTGCGTGATCGAGCTCAGCAGTTGCGGCTCGCTGAACTGGCGCGGCGACAGGTTGACCGCGATGCGCAGCATGCCATGGCCGTCGTCGATCCAGCTGCGGGCCTGGGCGCAGGCCGTCTGCAGCACCCAGGCGCCGATCTCGACAATCAGCCCGGTTTCCTCGGCCAGGCCGATGAAGCGGTGCGGCGCCACCATGCCCAGTTCCGGATGTTGCCAGCGCAGCAGCGCCTCCATGCCGACCACGCGGCCGCTCTGCAAATCCACCTGCGGCTGGTAGTGCAGCACGAATTCCTGCCGCTCCAGCGCATTGCGCAGCGCGCTTTCGATGCGCAGCCGCTCGCGCGCCTCCTCGTTCATGGCCGGTTCGTAGAACTGGGTATTGTTGCGGCCCAGCTTCTTGGCGCGGTACATGGCAATGTCGGCGTGTTCGATCAGGCGCTGGGCCGAGGTGCCATCGGCGCCGTACACCGCCACCCCGATCGAGCAGGTGACAAAGAATTCCTTGCCCTCCAGCATGGCCGGCTGGGTCACGGCGCGCATGATGCGCTGGGCGATGTCGTGCGAGGCCTCTTCCGGGTACTCGCGCAGGATGGCGACAAACTCGTCGCCCGACAGCCGTGCCACCGTGTCGCTTTCGCGCACGCTGTCCTGCAGGCGCCGGGCCACGGTTTTCAGCAGCTGGTCGCCGGCCTTGTGGCCGAGGCTGTCGTTGACGAACTTAAAGCGGTCGAGGTCGATCAACATCACCCACAGCGGCTTGCCGCTGCGGTTGGCAAACGCCACCGCCTGCGCCAGCCGGTCCTGCAGCAGCACGCGGTTGGGCAGGCCGGTCAGCACATCATGATGGGCGATGTGCTGGATGCGCTGTTCGGCCTGTTTGCGCTCGGTAATCTCGGTGCCGGTGCCGCGATAGCCTTTGAACTTGCCTTCGCGGTCGAACACCGGTTCGCCGCTGGTGCTGAACCAGTGGATCTGGCCGTCGGTGCCGGGCAGGGAATATTCCAGGTTGGTGAAGGGCAGGTGGGCTTCCAGCGTGGCGCGGTGGTCGCGGCCCCAGCGGTTGTCCCACATGGCCGGGTGCAGTTCCCAGCGGGTCCGGCCCAGGAAGGCCTTGGGGTCCTGCTTGCCCTTGTCGAAAAAGCCGCCGGTGATGTTGGTGAAGCGGAATTGCTCATCCTGCTCCCAGTACCAGTCCGACGACAGGGCCAGCAGGCGGCGGAAGCGGTGTTCGCTTTCCTGCAGCGCTTCCTCGGTGCGCTTGCGGGCGGCCACGTCCTCGGCCAGCTTGTCGTGGCTGGCCTTGAGCGCCACGGTGCGCTCGTCGACCAGGCGCTGTACCCGCACCGAACGGCGCGCCAGCGAATTGACGAAGGCGGCGGTGAGCAGCGAGAACAGCAGGCCGCCGACCAGGGTCGACAGCGAACCCAGGTGGTGCGGCAGGAACGGGCGCGGCAGCGGCGTCACCTGCACGTGCCACGATTTGCCCGCCGCGCTGAAGGTGCGGGTGTAGGGCTGGCGATAATCGAACGCCAGCCAGCGTTGCAGCGGCAGCGGCGCCGGCGGCTCGTCGGTTTGCTGGCCGCGGCTGTAGACCAGGTTGGCCGGGCGAATGTCGTCGCCGATGTAGACCTGGACCAGCAGTTCACGGTCGTCCAGCAGGTCGGCCGCCAGCAGGATCTTCTGGATCAGCTCGGCAGAGCGTATCACCGCGCTGGTATTGCCGACCCAGGCCGCGCGCCGCTGCGCCACGGTGCTCAGTTCGGCGCCCGGTCGATAGACCGGCATCATCAGCACGAAACCCTTCTGGTCCGCGCTTTCCTGCTCCAGCCGCAACAGCTCGGTGGTGCGCGGCTGGGCATTGTCCACCGCCTCGCCAATGCTGTGGGCCATGGCGGGCAGGGAGGCCACGTCCAGCCCCAGGGCGGCCTCGTTGCCTTCCAGCGGCTCCAGATAATCCACGATGATGTGCTGGGCGCGGCTGCCCAGCGGCTGGCGGTTGGCGTCGTGCAGGCGGTAGTCCGGGTGTTGTTTCTGCGTTTCAGCCGCATGCCGGCGCGCGGTGGGGCCGTCCATCACGCGCTGGAAATTGAAAGCTTGCACAAACGGATAACGTTCCAGCAGCGGCCGGGTGAAGGCGGCAAATTGTTCGCGGTCGACCACGCCCACCGACTTGAACAGGGTGTTGATGATGGTGACCAGCTCCAGCGTATCGTCCATGCCACGGCGGATGGCGGCCGCGCGCATGTGGCCGCGCTGCTGGAAGCTCAGTTCCATCTTGCTGTATTCCAGCGCGCTGACAGCCACGAACAGCAAGCCGGTGACAGCAACGCCGGTCAGCAGCGTCAGGGTGGCCGCCAGCGAGATCCGGGATGACTTGCGGGGTGACGACATGACGCCCTTTCCGACGGGAAGATTGGCATGGCGCGGGCGGGTACTGGGGCCGCAGGGATGCTGCTAGTGTGTCACAAAACATGCTGTGACGACAGAGAACGTGCCAAATAACCACGCCCCGTCGTTCCGGCGCAGGCCGGAACCCGTAGAGCGCCCGCGCAGACGGGACGCATGCGTTCCATGGATGCCGGCCTGCGCCGGCATGACGTCAGAGCCAGCGCATTTTCAGCACAATCCAGTGCGCCAGCAGGCGGTTGAGCAGCGGCAGCGCCAGGCCGTGGGTACGCGCGACCTTCTGCTGCATGGCCAGCGCTGGCGAGGCGCCGCCGCCCTTGACCGCGAACAGGATGCGGTTGTTGCCGGCAATCCCGCGGAACCAGCAGATGCGGCCCTGGAAGGTCTGGCGCAGGCGGCGCAGCATGGCACCGTAGTGCGGATCGTAGCTGAAGATATTGGTCACCATCACGCCGCCGGGGCGCAGAGCACGGCGGCAATCGGCGTAGAAGCTGGCGCTGCCCAGCGCCGGCGGCAAGCCGTCGGCGTCAAAGCCGTCCACCAGCAGCACATCGGCACTATTGTCCAGCCGGGCCATGTACTCGACCGCATCGGCCTGGATCACGCGGAAGCGGGCATTGTCGCGCGGGATGGCAAATTGCTCGCGCAGGGCGATCACGTCCGGATTCAGCTCCAGCACGGTGATGCGGCACTGCGGCAAATAGCGGTAGCAGAACTTGGCCAGCGAGCCGCCGCCCAGCCCGACCATGACTATGTGCTCCGGCTGTGGGTGAAACAGCACAAAGCACATCATGGCGCGCGCGTAGCTGAGCACCAGGTCGTCCGGGCGCGACAGGCGCATCTCGCTTTGCACCATGCCGGGCTGGAACTCCAGCAGGCGCTTGTTGCCGTGCGTGCGGACTTGCGGGCGGGGCGTGGGAGGCGTCAAGTTGTGTTGTATTGTGGATTTACCTAGGGAATCATAGTAGCATGGCGTTAGCACAGGCCAGCCCCTCCGGCGGCCATCTTGGAGAGAGATACGATGTTTTTAGACCACCCTACGCTTACCGCCACCAACAGCTTCACCGAGCCGGACCGCCTGGAGCGCCTGACCCGGGTCTACGGCTACGTGGCGGCGCTGGCTGACCTGGCCGGCAAGCAGAGCTTTATTGAAAAAGTCAGCCAGCTGCACGACCACAAGGGCACCCTGATCGTATTCTGGCACGACAGCCCGACCGAGGATGAAAAGGCCTTCTTCGTGCAAGCCTGGTCCAGCAAAATGGGCGACGGCAGCACCAACGTGGAACACGAGGTCTGACCCCGGCTGCGGTCATGGATATAAAAACCTTGCAGTTGGCGCTGGCGCTGGGCAACTTCAGCCTGTGCGCGGCGCTGTTCTTTTTTGCGCAGGAGGCGCGCCGCAACGGCCAGGCCGGGCGCGTCCACGCCACCTGGGCCTGGGCCAAGCAGTGCCAGGCCGTGGCCTGGAGCTTGTTGTATTTCCGCGGCGTCCTGCCGGATTTCCTGACCATTCCATTTGCCAACGCGGTGCTGTTTGCCGGCTTTGCGCTGGACGCGGCCGCCCTGTGGGAGCAGGCCGGACGGCGCGTGTGGCGCTCGCACCTGCTGCCGGCGCTGGGCGCGGCGATCGGCATGTACGTGGGCGCCTGGCTGCTGCAGGCGCCGGCCGGCGGCCGCATCGCGATCGCCTCGCTGGCGGCGGCATTCTTCTTCCTGGCCGGCGCCGCCGCGCTGGGACGCGGCTGGCGCAACGGCACGCCGCTGCGGCGCTACCTGGTGGTGCTGATGCTGGCGCTGAGCGCGGCCGTGGCGGCGCGCGGCCTGTGGTCGCTGTTGCCGGAAGGCGTCAACGGCGTCAGCACGCTGATGGTGCAGGGCGTCGGCATCGGCGCCTTGTATCTCATGATGTTGGGCAACGCCTTCGGCTACCTGTTGCTGGCGCGCGAGCAGGCCGAGGCCGAGCTGGCGCGGCTGGAAGTGGTCGATCCGCTGACCGACGTGCCCAACCGGCGCGGCTTTTACCAGGCGCTGACGCCCTGGATCGCGCTGGCGCGCCGTCCCGGCATGCCGACCGCGCTGATCATCCTCAACCTGGACCAGTTCAAGCGCGTCAACGACAGTTACGGCCATCCGGCCGGCGACATGGTGCTGAAAGCCATGGTGGACGTGTGCAAGAAACAGCTGCGTGATTCCGACCAGATGGGCCGCCTGGGCGGCGCCGAGTTTGCCATCCTGCTGCCGCGCACCTCGCTGGAAGACGCCACCATGGTGGCCGAGCGCATCCGCAATGCGGTGGCGGCGCTGCCGGTCAAGGCTGAAAAAGCCATCATCAACATGACGGCCAGCCTGGGCGTGACCGTGATCCGCGCCGAGGACAGCAGCGTCAGCCTGTTCAAGCGCGCCGACGAGGCGCTGCAGGCGGCCAAGCAGGGCGGCCGCAACCGCGTGGTGGAGCTGAGTCATCAAGCTGTCACAAATTGAGCTTATCGTGCTTATAATGGTATAAATCGTTTAGTTTGATTTGTTTGATTTAGCGCGGAGCCTTCGAGATATGTATGCAGCAGTAGATTTAGGTTCCAACAGTTTCCGCCTCCACATCGGCAAGCATGATGGCGAGGCGATTCGCGTCCTCAAATCGGTGCGCGAGCCGATCCGGCTGGCGGCAGGGCTGGACAAGGACGGCAACCTGACCCCGGCCGCCATGCAGTCGGCCCTGAATTGCCTGAAAAACTTCCGCACCGTGCTGGCGGCCTACAAGCTGGACGCGGTGCGCGTGGTCGCCACCTCCGCCATGCGGGTGGCGCGCAATGCCAACGCCTTCCTGCCGGAGGCCGAACTGGCCATCGGCTACCCGATCGAGATCATCTCCGGCGAGGAAGAGGGCCGCCTGATCTACATGGGCGTGGCGCACGCGGTGGCGCTGCCCGGCGAGCGCCGGCTGGTGATCGACATCGGCGGCGGCTCCACCGAACTGATACTGGGGCGCGGGCAGGAGATTGAAAAGGTAGAATCGTTCAGCGTCGGCACGGTCAAGCAAAGCCTGTCGTTCTTCATCGGCGGGCGGGTGGACGGGCCGTCGTTTGAGGCGGCGGTGCTGTCGGCGCGCAGCCATTTCGAGGATGCGGCGCCGCCTTACCATCCGCAGTTCTGGAAACAGTGCTACGGTTCCTCCGGCACCGCGCGCACGATTGCCGACATCATCGTCAAGAACGGCCTGGGGCGCGAGGTCAACGCGCAGTCGCTGGAGGCGCTCAAGCAGCGCTTCATCGAATTTGGCCACGTCAGCAAGATCGACATGCCGGGCCTGAAGCCGGACCGCGCCTCGACCATCATCGGCGGGCTGGCGATCCTGATAGGCCTGGTGCGTGAGCTGGATATCCCGGTGGTGGTGCCGATCGAAGCGGGCCTGCGCATGGGCGTGATGTGGGACTTGCACCTGCGCTCCACCAAGCGTGACCGCCGCGAACAATCGGTGCAGGCCTGCGTGCAGCGCTTCCACGTCGATGAGCGCCGCGCCAACCGCGTGGCCGACGATGCGCTGGCGCTGTACGCCCAGACCAAGCCCAGCTCCGACCAGTACAGCCGCCACCTGTACTGGAGCGCGCTGCTGCACGAAATGGGCATGGTGGTCTCGCACACCGGCTACCACAAGCACGCCGCCTACATTATCGAAAACGCCGACCTGCCGGGCTTCACGGCCCGCGAGCAGCGCCTCATGAGCCGCCTGATCGTGGCCCACAAGGGCAATCTGCGCAAGGTGGCCGAGGTGCTGGGCGAGCCGGATTTTGCCAAGGCCATCGTGGCGCTGCGGCTGGCGGTGCTGTTCATGCACTCGCGGATCGATATCGACTTCACCCAGATCAAGCTGCGCTTCAAGAGCCGCATCGAGCTGGAAATCCGGCGCGAATGGGTGGCCGAGCATCCAACGCTGTCCTACTGGCTGGAGAAGGAGCAGGAGCAGTGGGATGAAGTCGGTGTAGACTTCGCTATCCGGACCAGTTGAAGAGGAAACCATCATGCGAAACAGGACGACATGCTTTTGCGCGAGCATAGCGCTCGTTCTGTCGCTGCCTGCCGCCGCCGCGCCCAGGGAAACCGTCACCCTGTGCTACGAGGCGCAGGACGTGCGGCCGTGGCGCACCGAAAAGGGCGGCGGCCTGAATTTCGAGCTGCTGAAAATCGTCGAGCAGCGGCTCGGCATCCGTTTCGATTTCCAGAGCATTCCGTGGAAGCGCTGCCTGGCGCAGTTGAAGGCCAATGCCGTTGATGGCGCGTTTGCCGTCAGCTACAAACCGGACCGGCGCGAGCTGGGCGAATATCCGGGCGGCGACAACATCGACGCCAGCAAGCGTATGCACACCGATACCTATGTGGTCCTGCGCCGCAAGGGCAGCAAGGTGGAATGGGATGGCAAGCATTTCAGTAACCTGGATGGCGCCGTCGGCTTCCAGCTGGGCTACTCGGTGGGCGATGTGCTGCGCGCGCAGAACCTGGAAGTGGACGAAGGCAGCCAACGCGCCGATGAACTGGCGCGCAAGCTGATCGCCGGCCGTCTGGCCGCGGCGGCGATGGGCGGCAGCGACGCCGCCGGCTTGATGCGCGGCCCGCTCGGGCCGCAGCTGGAGCAACTGCCGATCCCCCTCATCGAAAAACCGTACTTCCTGATCCTGTCGCACGCGCTGCTGGCCTCCAGGCCGCAACTGGCGGCCGGCATCTGGAGCGAAGTGGAAAAGGCGCGCAACAGCGCAGCCTACAAGAAGCTGGCGCAGGCCGAAGGAGTGCGCCATTAACGCGCCAGGCAAGCGGCCGGCCGACGGCGGCGGACCGCTATCGCAAGTGCGGCTGGCGTGGCGGCGCAATATCCTGCTGCGGCTGGGCTTTGGCATCTTCCTCGCGGTGGCGATTTCCACCGCCATCTACACCACCTATGTGATGCGCACCTTGCGCAGCGAGGCCGAACAGAATCTGCGCGAGCGCGCCGAGCGGCTGGCGGCGGTGCTGTCGCAGGCGCTGGCACGGCCGCTGTTCGACATCAACAGCGCGGCGGTGTCCAGCGTGGTCGACGCTTCCGGCGCCACGCCGGAGGTGCTGGTGCTGCGCGTGCTGGGGCCGAACGGCGCCGAGTTGGCCAGTTATGTGTCACCCATGAAGGAGCCGGTGTCGTCGATCCACGTGCGGCGCGAAATCCAGTTCAGCGACGCGCGCCGCAACTACCCGGTCGGCTCGATCGACCTGGCGTATTCGCGTCAGCAGATGGACCGCGATCTGCAGCGGCAGATCGTCAACACGGTGGCGGCCAACCTGCTGCTGGCGCTGGGCATCGTGCTGTCGATCTTTATCGTTGGCCGGCGCGCGGCGCGGCCGTTTGCCGACATCCGCATCGGACTGGAAAAGCTGACGCGCGGCGAGACCGATATCAAGCTGTCCGGCGTGGGGCGGGACGACCAGGTGGGGCGTCTGTCCGACGCCGTGCTGCGCTTCCGCGATACGCTGACGCGGCTGCGCGACGCCGAGCGCGAGCTGCGCGACCTGAATGCGGAACTGGAGCAGCGCATCAGCGCCCGCACGGCGGAACTGACGCGCAGCATGCAGATGGCGCGCGACAGCCAGGCCAAGCTGCAGGCCATTGTCGACACCGCGCTGGATGCGGTGGTGCGCATGGATGTGGAAGGGCGCATCGTCGGCTGGAACAAGCAGGCCGAGACCATCTTCGGCTGGACGCGCGAGGAAGCGCTGGGGCTGGAACTGGACAAGACCATCATTCCGCCGCGCTTCCGCTATGACCACAAGCGCGGCATGCAGCGTTACCTGACCGGCGGCAGCAGCGGCGTGCTCGATACCCGCATCGAGGTGTACGCCTTGCGCCGCAATGGCGAGGAATTCCCGATCGAGCTGGCGATCACGCAGGTAAAGATGGAGGAGCGCGACAGCTTTGAGTTCTGCGCCTTCATCCGCGACATCAGCGACCGCCGCGAGCGCGAGCAAAAGCTGGTGAACGCCAATGTAATGGCGGAAGCGGCCAATGTCGCCAAGTCCGAATTCCTGGCCAATATGAGCCACGAAATCCGCACGCCGATGAGCGCCGTGATCGGCATGGCCTACCTGGCGCTGCGCACCGAGCTGACCGCCAGGCAGCACGATTACATCAGCAAGATCCACCGCGCGGCGCTGACGCTGCTGGGCATCATCAACGACATCCTGGACTTCTCCAAGATCGAGGCCGGACGGCTGGAGGTGGAGTCGATCCCGTTCTCGCTGGAAGACGTGCTGGCCAACGTCAACAGCGTGACGGCGCAGCGCGCGGCCGACAAACACCTGACCTATGTCATCGACGTGGCGCCGGACGTGCCGCGCTACCTGGTGGGCGACCCGCTGCGGCTGGGACAAGTGTTGATCAACCTGGTGAACAACGCCGTCAAGTTCACGCTGGAGGGCAAGCTGGAATTGCGTTGCGCGCTGCGCGGCCGGCGCGACGACAAGGTGACGCTGCGCTTCACCGTAAGCGACACCGGCATCGGCATGACGCCGCAGCAGAAATCGCGCCTGTTCCGCGCCTTCAGCCAGGCCAATGGCTCGACCACGCGCCAGTATGGCGGCACCGGGCTGGGGCTGTCGATCTCGCAGCAGCTGGTGCGGCTGATGGGTGGGAATATCGAGGTGGAGAGCGAAGTGGATCATGGCTCCACCTTCGAGTTTGATCTGCCGTTTGCCTTGTCCGACCAGGCGGCGCTGGCGCAGCAGGCCAGCACGCAGCAGGCGCCGGTGGGCGACTTGAAGCTGGACGCCTCGCCGCGGCGCACCGCACGCGTACTGCTGGCCGAGGACAGCGCCGATAACCAGGACGTGACGCGCGCGCTGCTTGAATTGCAAGGACTGGACGTGGAAGTGGTGGGCAATGGCCGCGACGCGGTGGCGCGCCTGATCGAGGCCGGCCCGCGCGCCTACGATCTGGTGCTGATGGATCTGGGCATGCCGGAAATGGACGGTCACGAGGCCACCCGCCTGCTGCGCATCGACAGCCGCTTCAGCGAATTGCCGATCATTGCCGTGACCTCCAACGCGCTGGCCGGCATGCGGGCGCGCTGCCTGGAAGAGGGCATGCAGGACTACATCACCAAGCCGATCGACCCGCAACGCCTGTACAGCGTGTTGTCGCGCTGGCTGGGCATGTCGATGAAGGTGATCCCGCCGGTGCCGCCCTTGCCGGAATCGGCCGCGGACGGGGCCGATGCGCGGCAGGCGATGCTGGATCTGGCGGCGCTGCTGGCGGAATTCAGCGGCGAGAGCATGGATTACTTTGAACGCGCCCAGGGCGGCCTGGCCACCGTGCTGTCGCAGGCCGAGATGGGGCGGCTCAGGCACCACATGGAACAATATGAATTTCAGGCGGCCGGCAAGCTGCTGGCCGAAACCATAAGAAGACAGGAGACATGATGAGCAACACCAATCGCCCGACCGTTTTGATCGTTGACGACACGCCGGACAACATCACCTTGTTGTCCACGCTGTTGAAGGACAAGTACAACACCAAGGTGGCCACCAGCGGCGCCACGGCGCTGCAGATCGTGGCCTCGTCCAAGGTGGACCTGATCCTGCTCGACATCATGATGCCGGACGTGGATGGCATCGAGACCTGCCGCCGGCTCAAGGCTGATCCGGCCAGCGCCGCGATTCCGGTGGTGTTCCTGACCGCGAAAAGCCAGCAGGAGGACGAGGCATTGGGGCGCAGCGTGGGGGCGGCCGACTTTTTGCGCAAGCCGGTTAATCCAGATCAATTGTTTACCCGCGTAGCTGCTCAGCTAAAATGATATATACTGTTTATATTGTTGATTAAACTGGAGTGAGTATGGCCACCAAAGCAGCCCCGAAAACCACCGCAACCAAGACCGCCGCCAAGCCGGCAGCCGCAAAACCAGTCGTAAAGGCAGCGCCGAAAGCCGTCGCCAAAGCGGCGCCGAAAGCTGCCGCCAAACCAGCCAGCCGCGCCACTGCTGCCGCCAGGCCGGCCGCGCCGAAAGCTGCGCCTAAGGCGGCACCAAAGGCCGCGCCGAAAGCCGCTGCCAAGCCGAAGACCGCCCAAAAAGCTGCGCCAAAAGCCGCCCCGGTGGAAGCCAAAGTCAAAGCGCCGAAGGAAAAACTGGTCCGCGACAGCTTCACCATGCCGGAAGCCGAATATGCGGTGCTGGGCCAGGTGAAGAAAACCGCCCTGAAGGCCGGCTTCGAAGTGAAAAAGAGCGAGCTGCTGCGCGTTGGTGTCGCCCTGATCTCGCAAATCGACCTGGCCACCCTGAAAAAAGTGCTGGCCAGCCTGCCGCAGCTGAAGACTGGCCGTCCTAAAAAGGCCTGATTTAAAAACAACATGTCACGAAAATGACATTTCACTGTCATTTTCCTGAAGTATTCGCTGGTTACGCTTGCTTCGTCTTCCACAATAAAGGGATGAAGCATGCAAACCTCGATCATACAAGCGGACGTCCGGGCAGCGTCTGGCAAGCTGGTACTCAGTATGGCAAGCACGCCGGAAGAACTGCGCGAAGTGCAGCGCCTGCGCTACAAGGTATTCATCGAGTCCATGGGCCTGAGCGCGCTGCAAAACACCGACGGCCTGGATAGCGACGAATTTGACGAGCACTGCGATCACCTGATCGTGCGCGATGCGGACAGCCTGATGGTGGTTGGCACCTACCGCCTGCTGAACGCCACCCGCGCCCGCAAACTGGGCCGCCTGTACTCGGAAGGCGAGTTTGATCTGGGCCGCCTGAACAACATCCGTGGCCGCATCGTGGAAGCGGGCCGCGCCTGCATCCACCCAGACTACCGTGGCGGCAGCGTCATCATGCTGCTGTGGTCCGGCCTGGCCGAATACATGCGCCGCGAGAACGCCGAGTTCCTGGTCGGCTGCGCCAGCATCTCGCTGGCCGATGGCGGTCACAATGCGGTCGCCGTGTATCAGCAACTGGCGGCAAAAAACCTGGCGCCGATCGAATACCGCGTAACCCCGCACCTGCCGTTCCCGTTCTCGAAACTGGAAGCGGCGCAGAAGCCGCAAGTGCCGGCGCTGTTGAAAGGCTATATGCGCTCGGGCGCGTGGATCTGCGGCGAACCGGCGTGGGATCCGGATTTCGAAAGTGCCGATCTGTTCCTGCTGATGCCGCTGGCGAATCTGGACGCGCGCTACGCCCGCCACTACGGCGTCGGCGAACTGCAGGCGGCTTGAACGCGCATGCCCGGCCCCGTGTAGAATAAGGCGTTGTGCTTAATCTGCGGGGCTGTGATGAAGTTGGAACTGGAGTCGGGCAAGGCTGGTTATCAGGAGCGCCAGGTAATACGCCATCGCGGTGCCGATGCCGCTCGCACCATCGACCGCGTTATCGAAGAAATGCCGGTAGCGCTGGTATTCAATGGCATCTCGCATGCCGTCATGATGGTCACACCGCGTGACTTGCAACCGTTTGCCATGGGCTTTGCGCTGACCGAAGGACTGGTGGCGCGCGCCGCCGACGTCTTTGATATCGAAGTGCGCGAGCATGCGCGCAGCTTTGAGATCGAAGTCACCATCGCGACCGAAGATTTCGTGCAGCTCAAGCAGCAGCGCCGTTCGATGGCGGGGCGCAGCGGTTGCGGCGTATGCGGCATCGAAAGCCTTGCGCTGCTGGACCTGCAGCCGCAACGCATCGACGCGGCGCCGCTGCCGGGGGCAGTGCAGCCAGCCATCGCCCGCGCGGCGTCAGAACTGGGGCAGTATCAGGAACTGCAGCGTGCCACTGGCGGCGTGCACGCGGCGGCGTGGTGCAGCGCCGACGGCGCCGTAGTAAAAGTATGCGAAGACGTGGGCCGCCACAACGCCCTCGATAAACTGATCGGCCACCTGGCGCTGGCAAGCGTCGACATGCGGCGGGGCTTCGTCTTCATGTCCAGCCGCGCCAGCTACGAGCTGGTACGCAAAGCGGCGCGCATGAACATCCCCATGCTGGCGACCATCTCCGCACCCAGCACCCTTGCGATCGACATCGCCACCGAAGCCGGCATCAAACTGTTGAGCTTCTGCCGCCACGACGGCTGCGTCGAATACACCTAGCCCAATTCGGGGTCAGCTCTGACATTCGGACAGTCGCAATCAACATTTGATGCATATCAAGACGACGAGTTCAGATCGTTCGGACCCATCCGTAACGCAAATTGCTATTTTTCTGCACCAATAATTAGAGAAACGCGTTGATATTTCTCAAAAGTGGTGCCTGCGTGTCCGAATGTCAGAGCTCGTATATTGAACATGCCGCGTCACCCTTGGATAATCAAGGTGCAGAAGTGGTCAGGCAGGGAGATGCCGATCAGAGTCTGGGCCATTGAGCCCGTGGGTCAGATA
>NZ_JBCNLB010000026.1:0-44660 GCF_039595735.1 Duganella sp. | reverse complement strand
CCAACAGCTTTGAAGCTATCGCGGCCGACGTCATCTGGCGCCCGCAACTGCCTGGCAGCGACGGCCGCAGCCATCCCAAGCCGACCGCGCGGGGCGCGCAAAGCGCCATCGTCATCGGCGCGGATGGGCTCTCACAGCCGTCCGGCGCAGACGAACTGTATTGCGACAAGCTGGGCCGCGTGCGCATCCGCTACCACTGGCAGGACAACGGCGACGCCACCTGCTGGGTGCGCGTGGCGCAACGCTCGGCCGGTGGCGGCATGGGCAGCCAGTTCCTGCCGCGCATCGGCCAGGAAGTGCTGGTGCAGTTCATCGAAAACGATATCGACCGTCCCATCATCGTCGGCGCTCTGTACAACGGCCAGGGCGAGGGCGGCATCGCGCCGACGCCCGGCGCGCAAAGCAGCGGTGGCGAAGAAACACGTTTCCAGCCGGCCGCCGACCACGCGCCGTCGGCGCAAGGCAATCTGGCCGGCGGCAATAGCCCACTGTGGCACGGCGCCTCGGCGGATAGCGCGGGCCACCGCAACGCCGCCGCGCAGTGGGGCGTACGCAGCAAGGAGTTTGGCGGTGCGGGCTATAACCAGCTGCTGTTCGACGACACCGATGCGCAAGGCCGCGTGCAACTGCGCTCCACGCACGCCGCCAGCGAACTCACGCTCGGGCACCTGATCCACAGCGCGGACAATTACCGCGGCAGCTTGCGCGGGCAGGGCGCGGAACTGCGCACCGATGCCTATGGCGCCGTGCGCGCCGGTGCCGGCCTGCTGATCAGCAGCTACAAGATCAACCACAGCGCCGATGTGCGCGAGCCTGCCGGCGACAATGCAGCCGGCATTGCCTTGCTGAAGCAGGCGGTCAAGCTGGGCGAGACCTTCAGTGAGGCCGCGAAGACGCACGAAACCGTGGCCTTGGCAGGCCATATTGGCGCGGCCAAGGCCAACGCCAGCACGCTCGATCCGAAGGCGGCGCCGCTGCAGGCGATGCTGACGGCAGTGTCCGGCATGGTCGGCAACGCCAGCCTTGACGCGGCCAAGGCCGATGCCGCTGAAAAGAAAACCGCGCCGGGCGACGATCAACTGCCGCACGCCGGCGCGCCGATCATCGCCATCAGCGGCAAGCGCGGCATCGGCGTCACCTCGGGCGCGGCGGTGCAGCTGGCCAATGGCGAAGCCATTTCACTCATGAGCGGCAACGACAGCCAGTTCATGGTCGGCGGCCAGATGCGCGCGCACAGCGGCCAGGCCATCGGCGTGCTGGGCGGCGCGGTCAAGGCCGGCGAAGGTGGGCTGGGCCTGCAACTGATCGCCGCCAAGGACGCCATCGACATCCAGGCCCAGGCCGACGAACTGAAAGTGCAGGCGCGCGATGACATCAACATCATCAGCGCCAACGCCAGCGTGGACTGGGCGGCGGCCAAGCGCATCAGCCTGTCCACCGCCGGCGGCGCCAACATCACCATTGACGGCGGCAACATCACGGTGCAGTGTCCGGGCAAGTTGACCGTCCATGCTGGTAAAAAGAATTTTTCATCGCAAACACAAATGAACTACCCACCGCCAGCGTTGCCTCGCTCAACGATAGAGACGATACCGCTCTCGTTTGCCATGCGGCTGCAAGATGCTCCAGGATTGTTGTCTGAGCCCTATCCAAATTCAGAGTGGCGAGTAGTGCGTGCGCGCGACATAGAAACCGCACTAGGCAGTGAGGAACTGATCCTTGCCGGCACCAGTGACGATGACGGAAGGGTTGTGTTGTCAAAGGCAGATGAAGAAAAACTACATCATGAATATAATCAAACCCCCAGCTTCTTATGGGTTATCGCGAATAGTCATGCAAGGCAATTGGAGATTAATGTAGCGAGGGATGACTGGTCCGATAGAGACAAGTTCTATCATGGGCTGAACGCCTTGGGATACGCGGACGATCATTTGGTGACGAATGGGGCCGACGTAGAGGATTTCCATGCAATTGTTGCCCGTAACGATTTAAAAAGTGCGAGTGGGGCCAGTTTATTTGACAAGATGAAAAAAGGTACGTGATGAGCGCATCCCATGATTCAACCGTAACGGGCAGCATCTATCAAATCGTGGATAAGCAGGGCAAACCAGCGGTAGCAGCGCATGCTATCCCGCTGTGGGTCGACAGGACGTCGAGCGACGTATTTTCCATGCCGACCCAAGGCAATAAAATTGAGTCTTATTGCTCGGGCAAGGACTATTTTTCGGATCTGATCAACGAATGTGATCGTGCTACGAATGAAATCTATATTGCGGGCTGGCAGGTGAACTGGGACGCATTGCTGGTGCCGGGCGTCCGTTTGTACGATTTACTGCTGCGCTGTGCCAAGCGCGGGGTGCATATTTATGTGATGCCATGGAATGATAGCGAGCCGATTCAGACCTACGACGACCAGACTAAGATTGTCCTTGAAAGTATCAACGATATTCTCGAAGATGGCCCCTCCAAGGGCAGCGTAACGGTCACTTTGTGCTCATCGTTTGCTAGCGTAAACAACGCGTACTACAGTCATCACCAAAAGCAAGTCGTGATTGACCGAAAAATTGCCTACGTTGGCGGTATGGACCTGTGCTATGGGCGCATGGACGATGCGCGATTTGATCTACGTCCGGATTTGGACGGGCGTCGGATGCTAAACCGATACAATCCCAGCATTCCACCTTTGCACAAGGTTGATCCGGAATCCGCTTCGTTGGTGGATCCAGATTTGATGTCCGGTGCTGCTGATACCTTTGGAGTCCGCGTCTTCGGACATACGGTGGTAAAGAGCACCGCACAAGCCGAATTGAAGAAAATCGCGGGTGGTGGCTGGCAGGTACCATATGACAAGCCAGGCAGCATAGACATTGTCGCGAACAAGGGGAGTTTTTCTTCCAATAAAGCTTTGCCGGTGGAGCTGGATGCTACCCGGCAACCTCGTATGCCCTGGCAAGATGTGCACTGTAAAATTCAAGGGCCGGCAGTCTCGGCCTTGCTGAAGAATTTCATTCTTCGGTGGAACGTAGCGACCAAAGCAAAGACTAAAAAATTACCGCGAGAGTTGCCTGCGAAATTGTTTCCCATGGAAGGAAAAGCTCAAATCCAGGTGTTGCGTAGTGCTCCGGCCCACCATTGCGCTGAAGAGCACGCGGCTAATCCTGGAAGCAAGTTGCAAAAAGGGCAGCATGATATTCATATCGCTATGAAGCACCTGATTGCCAAGGCGACGCGGTTCATCTATATCGAGAACCAGTTCTTTGTATCGGATTTTGGGTCGCTCGGTCACGCAGACTTGGCGAATCTTTCACCTGTCGGGGCGTTTATTAAAAATGGTGCTAATGGCATTAGCGACACTACCCTGAAGCTCGTAAGGAAAATGTCTGATGGACCACCTGACGAAGCAATTCTTGACAAGCTCCCTAGCAACGGGGTGCTGAAGGCCTTACTGGACCGGCTTAAGAAATGCATTCTTGACGATGTATCCAAGCCTAAATTCCATGTGTACATTACTCTACCGGTTCACCCGGAAGGAGCGCTGATCGACGCCAGTATCGCTGTGCAGGTGTACTACACAATGCAGACATTGGTCTACGGCAGTCATAGCCTGATAAATGGAATACGCCGGCTTATCAAGGCCCGTGAGCTAAAAGATGCGAAGGTTGCCGATTATCTCGCGGTGCTTAATGACGAAGCGAATACGCAATATGAAAGCGTGCCTGTTGCTGCCTGCTACGAATACGTCACACTACTGAATCTGAGAAACTGGCACGAATTTACGGGGAACTTTGTAACCGAGCAGATTTATGTGCATAGCAAAGTAATGATAGTGGACGACAGATTTGCGTTGCTGGGCAGCGCCAATATCAATGATCGCAGCCTCCTCGGAGAGAGAGACTCTGAGCTTGCTGTGCTTGTCATGGATGACGATACTAAGCGCGCTGACATTAATGGAAAGGGGAGCAATCAACCTGTCAGGGTTTTTGCGCATGAGTTACGCATAAAAATATGGAATAAGATTTTTGGCATCACATGTGGCGTGCGCGCCGCAGATGAACTAAAAACTGCGATAGAGTCTCCGGGACAGGCAGATAGCTGGAAGCTGATACAGCGGCGAGCGCAAAGGAACACCGACATCTATGACAGTGCATTTGCCTACATTCCTCGCAATACAGACCCTTCACCGGAGCGTTTAGGTCAGCCCGCGAAAATTCTTCCCACCTGGGACGACAAATTAAAATTAGGGAACGGCAAAGTGGGCGGACTTGCCCAGCCCATGCCTTTTCAGACCGAGTTCTGGGACAAGCCGCAAGCGGCTGCAGGCGCCGCCGCGTTGAAAAATATCCGCGGTTTTATTACTCTCATTCCGCTTGACTGGACGGCAAACGAGAATATCCGCATCAAGTATCCAACCGGTATTATTGTTCACAATGAACACAAGGTGCCGTTGGAGGATGAGGAAAACGCCCGCTCTGCATTAGTGGCAGCGTCAAATGGAAGCAACTATGAACAGAATCAACCGTATGGCTAACCGTCGCAGTTTATTTCCACTCTTGGCGCTCGCATGCTGTTTTTCAGCTGAAGCGACGGAAGCTGTGCCTGGTTGGCGCAGGGAGTGCGTGGGCACTCTCACAGTGGATTTGCCTGCGGAGGTCGAGGTTGCTGCGGTGCCCCTGAAAAACTTGGTGAGCGAATTGAATGGACGTCCGCGAGGCACGACTTTTCGGTTCAGCGATGGCGAGGACGCTGGCTGGAGTTCGCTCCGTTACTTCGGTGAGATATTGGTGACTGGCCGCCTGAGCTCGGCCGAAGCCAATGAAGTCAAAGCCCTGTTTGCCAGGAATCGGCGGGATTACCCTGCGTTACTGAGTAAGGCACCACTACAGGCCGGGCAAAAGGTTGAAGTCGCAGACGTGTTCCCGCCAACTAAAGAAGCAATGGCTTGGCGGATCAATGACACAGCGCGGCTGCTGATTGAAAAAGACAGCCATGTACTCATCATGACTACGCCTCGAAACATGGCGGCATCGTATGCCGCAAATACCAAGTTGCGTAATGTCTTCAGTCTCCCCGACAGTGGTTCCTTATGCCTGCCCCATGTGGCCTTACCGATGGGCGAGGAAAAGGAACGTGACATCTTTGTGACCTATCGATTGCTCAAGCATCCCGATGTGACTGTGATGGTGGGGGATTCAAACGCTGTGAAGTATGACGATCCCGTTCGGGAAGCAAATGCCGCATCGCCTCGCGTGGTGGCTAACTTTTGGGCGCAATATGAGATGGGAAAAAAGATCGATTACTTGCGGAAACCCTCCACTTTTTCTATCGATGGTCGAGAAGGGCTGGACTCTTTCGTAAAGATTGTGCGGAACAACGGTGACGAAGACTATGGTTATTTCGCTACCGTGAGAGGAATTTATGGCACAAAACCAGACCAAGCGACCATCCAGGTCTATGTGCTTCGGAATGCCAGGAGTGCCAGGCAAAAGAATGTAGAGCCGGTCAGCAAAGACGAATTGCTTGACCTGGCACGAGAGATCACTAGCAGCATTCGACATCGCTAGTCCGTAAAACAGCAGCTAACACGGCGTGTGCGCCATCAAATGTAGAAGGTATTGCATATGATTTTTCTAACCGAAAGCTTGCTCTTACGTTAGCGGTGCTTTGCTCCAGCATCGTCCACGCCGGCGAGGCCGATGGGGCGCGTGCGCCGAACTAGCCACGGAAGAGCAAATAGCGAAAGTGAACCGGCCCGGGATTTTGAGAGGCCCTGAGGGCTTTGCTGTCGTAGGCGGTCCAGCCGCGCTGGGCCAGGTATTTTGTGACGTCGGGGCCGCTGGTGGCGCTGGCGGTGTTCAGCGCCAGCAGGCTGATCAGCAGGCAGATTTTTTTCATCAGCGATCCAGCTGCGATGACTTGGCAAGTTCCAGATCGTTGTTGTCGTAGTACAGCGAGTCGACTTGCCACCCGGCTTTTTTATCGTAGACAAAGTTGTAGTCTTCGATGCGGGTCGGGCCGATGAAGGCGCATTTGGCGCTATCGAATTTGGTTTGCGGGATGTATTCGTTGCCGGTAGTTTTTTTCATCGCGGTCAGCATGGCGATTTCGGTATCGGCGGGTCCCCGCTGGAACAATTCCACATAGTTCTTGATGAATACCGGTCGCGTGATTTTCATCGGTTTTATCCCGTCCATCGGCGGCAGCAGTTGTACCGGGAATTTGTAGTAGCGCGCCACTTGCTCGGGCTGGCCAGCCAGGGTGGCGGTGCGGAAGGATTGCCAGGTCGTGCGCAGCAGCGCCGGGTCGGGCGCGCTGCATGGCTCGGCGCCGGCCGGCGAGTTCAGGCATCCTGCCAGGCTCACAGCGCACAGCGTCAACATCAGGGACTGCTTCATTTACGTTTTTCCTTTTCGGTAGGCCAGCGGTACGATACCAGATGCAGCGCGGGGTCGTCGGCCGGGTCGACGGTCCAGCCGGCATCTTCCTTGACCATGCGCGAGTAGTTGCCGCTCAACAGACGCACCGCTTTGACCTTTTTGAATTTCTTTTTGGTTTTCTTGGTGACGCTGCCGTCCTTGCCTTTGACCTCGAATTCCTCGACGCCGTCGGGCAGGGTTTTTTCACCCATGCCGGTGTAGAAGCCGACGTGGTATTCCGGCTTGGTGGAGCGCGTGACGACCGTGATGGCGCCGTAGCGCGGTTCGCTGATTTCCTGGCCCCAGTCTTTCCACGATTCGGCCAGCGCGTTGTCGGTGCCGATGTAGCCGGCTTGTTCCATGCACCAGTTGGTGAACGAGGAGCACCAGGCGGTGGCGTCGTTGCGCGCCATGTCGCGGTCCAAGGTGGTGCTTTGCAGGTATTTGACGATGTCCGGGTTGTTGAAGTCCTGCTCGATTTTGAGCATGGCTGCGTCGGCATCGGCGTAGGCCTTTTGCTGGCTGGCGATGTCGGCTTGCAGGGCGCTGATTATGGCGGCGTCCTGGGGCTTCTTTTTCTGCTCCAGGCGCAATTGCGATTGCGCGGTTTTTTCGGCTTTTTTCGCTGCCTCGCGCGCGGCGTGCTGTTCCTTCCACTTGGCGTCGTTGCGGTGGTTGGCGCGGTTCTCGGTGACTTTGTCGGCGCCGTCCTTGCTTTGCTCCTTGATGGCGATGGGCATCCACGGCGCGTCGCCGCTGGCGGCAACCGGCTTGACGGCCGGCTGTTCAGCGGTCTGAACCTTTTCTTCGACCTTGAGTTTTTTTGTGTCCTTGTTGGGCAGGCTGCTGCCGATCACCTGTTGGCGCGCCGGGCCGGGCGCGCTGGTGGGGGTGCTCAGCGGCGTTTCGGGGAATTTCGGCCGCGTGTAGAACTGTTTCACGTAGGCGAACGAGGTCATGTAGACGGCGTTCCAGCCAAGGTCTTTTTTCACGGCCGCGATGATATCCTCGAAGGTGATTTCGCGGCTCGGCGTTGGCTTGGGCGCGGCTTTGTCTTTCGCGGCCTGGGCGGCGGCGTCGAAGACGTTGGTCGGGGCTGGCGGTTTGGCCGGTGGCGCGGGTTTGGGTGCGGGCTTCGGAGCTGGCGCGGCGGCAGGGGCCGGCGTCTGCGCTGGTTCTGCCGCAGGGGTCGCGCCGCCGGTGTTTTCGGGCGTGGGCTTCCAGCCGTTGTCGGGCGCGGGGAAGGCTTGGGCGATCTGCTCGCCGTCGTGGGTCTGCAGGACGTGCTGGTTGCCGTCTTCCGGCATGCCTTCCTTGCTGACGGCGTCGTTATAGGCCTCGACGTCGATGCGCGGGATCAGGATCACCACCGGCTCTTGCGACTCGGAGCTGATTTCGGGCACTTTGCCGTCGGCGCCGGTGGTCACTTCTTTGGCGCTGACTTCCCATTCGATGCCTTCGTCGGCAGCTGCGACTGGAACGGATGCGATGTCGGCATCCGGCGCGGCGGCGGGCAGGGAAGGCGAGGCTGCCGATGCCGCGGAACCATCGGCGCTGGTGGATGCGGACGGAGATGCGGTTGAGGCGGTCTCGGCGGCGGGCGCGGCCGGCGACACGCCGGACTCGGATGGCGCAGCCGGCAATGCGGCCGCGGTCGGCTCGGCGGAAGGCGCGGACTGAGTCGCGCTCGGCGCGGGCTCTGCCGGCGCAGCAGGTGTTGGCGTCGCCTCAGCGGCCGGCGCAGGCGCGGGTGCGGGGGGCTTGGCCGGGGCGGCTGCGGCTGGCGGCTTGGCAGGGCCGGCCGGCTTGGGCGTCTTGGTCACGACAATGACCTTGCGGCTGCTCATCGGTTTGCCCATGATGTCGTTCAGCTGCACCACCAGGCCGTGCGAGGCATTGAGGATGGCTTCAATCCGGTCCGCCTCGTCCACCACGGTCTTGGAGTCCGGATAGCGTTTGTTCTGCTCCAGCTCGGAAAACTCCTTGGGATGCCAGGTTTCTTTCTTGCGCTTGCCGTTCCCGACCGGGACCATTTCGCGGTTGCGGGTGGAGAACTCGCCATAGTGATAGCGATAATAAATCAGCGGTTCAAACTTGCCGGCCGCCGAGCCGTAGTCCTTGATCGTCTCGGCCTTGAGATCGCGGAAGTAGCCCAGCCCGGCCTTGATGCTGGAGCGCGCATCAAAGCGGTTGCTGTCGTTGACACCGTAAGTGGCCGCCGTCTTGTCGATCACCTGCGCGATACCGGACGCGGTCCCGTTCGGATTGGCGGCATCCGGATTGAACGACGACTCGCGCTTGGCGATGGCGATGTAGTACGCCAGGTCGCGGTTGTTGAAGCCCATCTTGCGCGCTTCTTCAATGATGATGTCGATGACTTTCTGCTGCACCTCGGGCGGCACCTCAAAGCCGCGCCGGCCGGTGCCGGACAGCGGCTTGCTCTTGTCGATCGGCTCGTTGAAATGGGTATCGGTCATTGCGGTTGTGGATCTTCAAGCACGGTGTTGTTGATGGGGTAGCGCGGCGCCAGCTTCCAGGAAGGCTCGCGCAGGCGGATCGCACGCTGCTCGCTGGCCGGCGTGGATTGCCACTTGTTGCCATAGCGTTTCCAGCGGCCATCGAGCGTCAGCAGGGCTTGAGTTTCGCAGGTGTCGCAGCTGCCGCCGGTGTCCAGGTTCACCAGCAGATAGCGCTGCTTGCCGACCTCCACGCAGCGCAGCGCCGAGGCGATGTGGAAATCATCGCCCACCGGCTCGTGCTCCAGCAGGTCGCGCGTCACGGGCTTCTTTCCGGGTTGCGTGATCACCAGTTCCTGCTCGGTGCAGCCGCTGTTGACCTGCACGACGGCATTGGCGCGCTGCGACACCTCGCAGTAGGAACGCACCACCACCTTGGCGTCGCCGCACTGGGTCTCATTCTTGAACCAGAACATCTCGGGATCGGCAGCCAGCGCGGCAGCAGCGCAGGACCACAGCAGGGCGGCGGAAATCATCTTTTTATGCATACTCAGGAAAACCATTGGTTCAATTCGTCTTCATCGATTTTGTCGCGATGGAATTTCTCGTTGCCGTCCAGCGAGATCGCGAGTTGTTCTTCTTTGGCGGTGTTGACCGGCGTGGTATGGCCTTCGGCGTCAGTCTTGCCGAAGAACACCTTGCCGTCGGCGCGCTGTTTCTTGTACAGGCGGCCGGCGATGGCTGTGCCGGCCACCGCATCCTTGACCTGGAAGCGGCCGGCGTACAGCTTTTCGTTTGGCAACTCGGGCAGGGCGGGCTTGCTTTGCGCCGGGCCGGTCAGGTCTTTCATGCTGGCCTTGAAGGTCATGGTGCCGGGGCCGTGCACTTCGATGTTGCCGCCTTCCAGCTTGATGTAGGCGCCTTGCGCGGTCAGCAGCACGTGTTCCTTGGCGGCCATGCGCACGTCCTTGCTGACGCTGGCCACCGTGATCAGGCGGTCGGCGGTCAGCGACGTGGCGTCGTTCTGGCTTTGGCTGCTGACCTTGCCGCTGGCGGCGTGCAGCCGGATGCCGGTTTCCTGGTTTGGCTTGTCGCCGCTGCTGGCCTTGCCGTAGGTGAACAGGCTGATGCCGTCGCGCACGGCGTGCAGGCTGTTGGCTTGCGTGACCAGATTGATGTCCTGCCCGGCCGCTAGGCTGCTGGTGGCGCCGGCGGCAATGATCGCGCTGGCCGGTGTGGTGGCGGCGATGCCGGATGGTGCGGACAGCTGCATCAGCGCCGCGCTGTAAGCGGTGGCCTGGCCGCCACCCCCCGCATCGCCGACCAGGCCAGCGCCGGACGCGGACAGGGCCTGCGCGCTGCTGGCCATCTGCGCGATGGCGGGGAGTTTTTCTGGCTCCGGCTCGGCCTTGAGCTTGGCGTTCTGTTTTTGCGCGGTGGTCGCCAGCGTGGTTTGCAGCGATTGTGCCTGTTCGATCTGTGCCTGCGCTTCGCGCGCATCGAGCTGATGACCGCTGCCGCCGTTGCGCAGGTCGGCCGAGAGCAACATGCCGCGGCCGGCGCGCAGCGCGGTGCTGTGTTCGGACTTCAGCTCGGCGCCAAAGCCGGCCGGCTGCAAGCGCTGGTTGTCGGTCTGATGGCGCAGGTTGCCCAGATTGAGTTCGTCCGTGCCCTGATGCGGCGAGGCATGCCGTTGCAGTCCCAGGCGCGGCTGACCCGGCGTATCGTCAAACACCAGCTGGCTGTAGGCGCCCGAACCGCCCTGGCTGGCCGGCAGGGTCTGGCTCTTGAGCCCGGACAGCGCGGCCGGATGCGCATGGCCAGCCGATTCGCCGGGGAACCACGCCGGCGCATTGCCGGTGCTGGCGCCGCCGCCTTGCGCCACCTGGTTATGCTGGGCGTCGGCCTGGCCCTGACCGTTGTACAGCGCGCCGATCACCACCGGCCGGTCGATATTGCCGTCGATGAAGTCAACCAGCACTTCCTGTCCCACGCGCGGTACAGCGTTGCTGCCCCAGTTGGCGCCGGCTTGTGGCGCCAGCGGCGTGGCCACGCGCACCCAGGCGCCGACGCTGTCATCGGCCGGCGCGCCGCTGTGGCTGCCGGGCGCCGGATGGTTCAGGCGGCTGTGGCCGGCATCGCCGCGTTGCCAGTGGAATTGCACCTTGATGCGGTGGTCGCGGTCGGTATGGACCGCCGCGCCGGAAGGTCCAACCACCACGGCGGTCTGCTGGCCCTGAATGGTCGGGCGCGGATGCAGCAGGCGGCCGTGGCCGTCCGTGCCGCTGGCACGATAGGGCACGCTGCTGCGGATGGCGTCGATGCGGTTGCGGTACAGCGGCCGTTCGCCGGCCGCCTTGCCGACCGCGTGCAGGCTGCCGGCCTGCTCGGCGGCGATGGCGGTGCCCAGCGCGCTTTCTCCGAGCCGCTGCATCAGGCCGGCGTGCAGGTCGGCGCTGAGGTTGTTGTGCATCAGGTGTACCACGCGCGTGACAAGGAAGGCTTGGTCGCCCAGCGCATGCTCGCTGAGATTAAACGTGGTGCCAGGCGACAGCGTGCGCACGGTGCCGGCGCCGGTGTAGACCTCGCGCGACGCTTCCAGCGCTTGCAGCTGCTGGTCGGCAATGCGCTGGCCGTGGGCGCGCGATGGGTAGGCGTAAGCGCCTGGCGCGTCGCGGCTGGTCAGCATCAGATCCGACGAGGCGTCCGCCGAGGCGGCGCTGACCGGGCGCTGGTCCAGCGTGCGGTAATCCCAGCTATGCAGTTCCACCGCGTTGGTTTGCAGCTTGAGCTCGCCGCGCCAGCGGTCCATGCTGTCCTCGCGCATGACAGCGCCGGGCTGGGTGAAGCGCACCTGCGCCTGGGCGTTGGGCTTGAAGCTGCTGTTGTCGTCGCCAATCACCAGCTCGTGGCCGTCCTTGCTGTGCACGAAGTAATGGAACAGGCCTTCCTCATGCATCAGGCGCTCGGCAAAGGCCAGATCGCTTTCCTGGTATTGCGTGCTCAGGCTGCGCACCGGATAGCGGCTGCGGTCCTGCACGTCGAAGCGCCACGCCGGCGCCAGCTTGCCCTGGCCTTGCCAGGCGCCAAACACGGCGTCGAGGATGTCGAAGACGTTCTGGTCCTGGAAGATGCGGCTGTCGCGGTTATGGCCGAGGAAGGCGGTCCACGGTTCCAGCGTGAGCGTGTAGCGCGCCAGGCCGCCGTTGGCGCCATTGGCTTCGGCGCTGGTCACGTGACCGTGGAACGGCCGCGCCTCGCCCAGCGTGGTTTGCAGCTCCAGCAGCACTGGCTGGCCGAGCATGGCGCGCAGCGACAGGTTGGCGTCCGGCGACAGGGCGGCGATGCGGAAACGGAAGCCGCCGCTGAGCGCCTCTTCGCCGCGCACGCATTCCGGCGTCAGCAAGTTGTCGCCCAGTGGCGTGGTCAGGCGCAGCAGACGGGTGTCCTGGCCTGACAGGGAAAGCAATTCGCGCAGCATGGTTGTTAAGTTAATATGTTTGCATTCCGCATTACACCTGATTCGATCCAGCTCAGCAAGAGTGATTCGATTGAATTCGGGCCCCAGGACGTAATGCCGTTCAGTTAAGCCTGTCGTTCCGGCGAAAGCCGAACCTATAGAACGCCTGAGCTGTGTTAACGCTGGCTTTCCATGGATCCGGCGTTCGCCGGAATGACAGTTCAGGCGCTAACTGAACGGCATTAGGCCCAGAACCTCCTGTTTTATTACAATGGCGTGGTAAAAATGACACCTTTTGGTGCCTTATAGATAATTATAATTTGGCAACATAACATTCCGTCATTGTCCAAAAAATAGGGAAGGAAAAATATGGATAGGGTGATCTCTTGGCTAGCTGTGGTGATTCTTGCCATTGTCAGTACCGTGTTTTATCAAAAAGCAGCAAGTGCCTCTAAAGAAGTGGAGATGGTCAAGCAGGCTGCTGTGGTTCGAGAACGTGCTACCGTGGATGCGGGTTTACTAATCAACGCGCGGGAATTAACTTTTGCAAAAATTACCGACTCATTTTCTAAGGTGATGCAAGCCAAAGGCAACCTATGGCGGGCCGATATTGAGTTCGCTTGGGATTACGACTACAACTTTGGCTTCGCTGTGCCGCAGAATTGGGACTGGAAGCTGAAGGAGACGCAGCCAGGCATTGTTTCTATCGATGTGCCGCCGCTGCGGCAACTAAATACTTCGGCCCCATCTCCCAGTCCGCGGCTCACCATTAACAAGGCCTCCGGGGATCATTTGACGGAGATGCTTCACCAGATGAAGTCCGACGCTGCTGGCATGGTCAAAGCCAGGGAAAAATATTATCTGGAAAACGAGACCATTCAGCAGACCGCCAAGCGCGGCATGGCGGCATTTGTGATGGATATCCTTAACTCCAAGACGCCCGCCGACAAGCTGCCGATTCGCAAAGTGAACGTCAACATTCGCGATGAGGAAAAGCAATCATGAGGACGATCTTTTTCGTTGCTGGCATGTTGTGGAGCGCCGGCGCTGGCGCCATCGAATGCAAGAATCTGGTGACCAAACCGTATAACAGCAGTCCGAAATACTTCGCCCCGGATGGCACGCGCGGCGAGGCGATCCAAATCTGGATCAAGGGCGTGTTGGCGACGATTCCAGACACCCGCGCGGAATGCCTGCCCATCTCGTTGCGACTGAATAACCCTGGCGCGATGAAAACGCCCGTCAAGGGGCCATGGGCGGGGCAGGTTGCACGCGACGATAAGGGACATGCGGTGTTTGGCACGGTGGAGCAGGGCATGGCGGCATGGGGCTTGTGGATGAGCCGCAGGGCCGCCTCAGGGCAGCCCCAAACGGCATTCTCAATCATGTCGCGGTATGCGCCGCCCAATGATTGTGTCGGCTCGGAGGGCGTTTTTCCGAATTGCCGTTACGGCCCCAACCCCACGCGGGAATATGCAAATCAGGTTGCGGCCAGCGTGGGGAAAAAGGCTGACGATCCATTGAGTGTGAATGGCGCGGACTGCAAGGAAGGGCGTAATGTGCTGTATTCGCTGTTTCAGCAGATCGCCACTTTTGAGGCCGGCGCGAATTTCTGCGGCAAGGAGCCCGGCAAGTCCCGCGGCATGTGCCATATTGATCGGGTGACATTCGATCGCGCCCTGGATGGCGTTTTCGTTTCCGCCGATGGAGCGAGCGGGCGCTGTTCCGCGTCGAAATGAACAAACGCCCCGCGCGGCTGGGGCCGGGCGGGGCGTTGAGTGCTAGCAATGCCTGTTAGTGGCTTGGAACGACTTCCATGGGTTCCGGATCGGTGATGGTCGAACCTGGGTTGGCCAGTTCGGCTTTCATCTTGTCCATATCCAGTTCTTTTTCCCAGCGCGAGACCACCATGGCAGCCACGCCGTTGCCGACGAAGTTGGTCAGCGCGCGGCATTCCGACATGAAACGGTCGATGCCGAGGATCAGTGCCATGCCAGCCACTGGAATATCCGGCACCACGTGCAGGGTCGCGGCCAGGGTGATGAAGCCGGCGCCGGTGATGCCTGATGCGCCTTTCGAGGTCAGCATCGCCACGCCCAGGATGGTCAGTTCCTGCATCAGGGTCAGGTCGGTGTTGGTCGCTTGCGCAACGAACAGGGCGGCCATGGTCATGTAGATGTTGGTGCCGTCCAGGTTGAACGAGTAGCCGGTTGGAACCACCAGGCCCACCACCGATTTCGAGCAGCCCAGGCGCTCCAGTTTGTTCATCAGCGAAGGCAGTGCCGATTCCGACGAGCTGGTGCCCAGCACGATCAGCAGTTCTTCCTTGATGTAGGAGATAAAGCGGCCGATCGAGAAGCCGGTCAGGCGTGCCACGGTGCCCAGCACCACCACCACGAAGATGGCGCAGGTGGCGTAGAAGCAGCCCATCAGGGTGGCCAGCGGCAGCAGCGATTTGATGCCGTATTTACCGATGGTGAAAGCCATGGCGCCAAACGCCCCGATCGGTGCGACCTTCATGACGATGTTCACCACGCCAAAGATGGCGTGCGAGGCGTCGTCGATCAGCTTGACCAGCGGCTTGCCGCGCTCGCCCAGCAGGGAGATCGAGAAACCGAACAGGATGGCGATCAGCAGCACTTGCAGGATGTCGCCCTTGGCGAAAGCATCCACCACGGTGTTCGGGATGATGTTCATCAGGAAGTCGGTGGTGGTTTGCGCGTGCGCCTTGGTGGTGTACTGCTCGATGGACTTGGCGTCCAGCGTGGCGGCGGTGGCGTTGAAGCCGGCGCCCGGTTTCACCAGGTTGGCCACGAACAGGCCGATCACCAGCGCGAAGGTGGAGATCACTTCAAAGTACAGCAGCGCTTTGCCGCCGACGCGGCCAATCTTCTTCACGTCCTGCATGCCGGCGATGCCGGACACCACGGTGCAGAAGATCACCGGTGCGATGATCATTTTGATCAGTTTGATGAAGCCGTCGCCCAGCGGTTTCATGGCGACGCCGCTGTCCGGATAGAACACGCCCAGCATCACGCCGCAGAAGATGGCGAAGAGTACCTGTACGTACAGGATTTTATAGAATGGTTTTTTCACGGGGTCTCCTCGTGTGTGTGAGGAGTGCATCATCGCTCAGCCGGACAGATATCACTATTGTGGAAAGCCGCAAATCACTGCCAGTGATATCTGTCTTTGGTAAGGGATTCTACTTAGAGGGATCGCTTCAAAGCCGTAGCGAGGCGCGGCGCCGAAGACAGTGCGCCTGCACGGCGAGGCGCTGCAACGAGGCTGCGGTCGCTTTTCAGCGATCCTTTATTGGGCGACCCAGCCGCCGTCCATATTCCAGGCGACGCCGCGTACTTGTTTCGCTGCATCCGAGCACAGGAACACCGCCAGCGCGCCCAGTTCTTCCGGCGTCACGAATTCGCCGGCTGGCTGCTTGTCGGCCAGCAGGGCCTTCTTGGCCTGCTCGTTGCTGATGCCGTCCTTGGCGGCGCGGTCATCGACCTGCTTTTGCACCAGCGGCGTCAGCACGAAGCCGGGGCAGATGGCGTTGACGGTGATGCCGGTGGTGGCGGTCTCCAGCGCATTGGCCTTGGTCAGGCCGATCAGGCCGTGCTTGGCCGCCACGTAGGCCGATTTGCCGGCCGAGGCCACCAGGCCGTGGGTCGATGCCAGGTTGATGATGCGGCCCCAGTTGTTGGCGCGCATGCGCGGCAGCACCAGGCGCGAGGTGTGGAAGGCCGAGGTCAGGTTAATCGCGATAATCGCATCCCATTTCTCGACCGGGAATTCTTCCACGTTGGCGACGAACTGGATGCCGGCGTTATTCACCAGCACATCCACGCCGCCAAACTTGTCGGCCGCGAATTTGATCATGGCTTCAATCTCGGCCGGCTTGGTCATGTCGGCGTTGTGATAGGCCACCTGCACGCCAAATTCCGTGGCCAGATCGGCCTGCAGTTGTTCGATCTCCCTGGCGTCGCCAAAACCGTTCAACAGCACGTTGGCGCCTTCCGCCGCCAGCGAACGGGCGATGCCCAAACCAATGCCGGAAGTCGATCCGGTAACCAACGCGGTTTTACCGCTCAAAGTTTTGTTTGCCATACTGTCCTCTATAGGGTTGGTGATTGAGGGGCGCTGCGCTACACTTCGGTAGGATTTTGTCACAACGCGGTAAAATGGTGTTTTTAGCTACATCATTACATGAACCGATAAGGAAGCCGCATGCTCCAAGCAAAAATAAAGTCTGTTCAGTGCCTCTCGTTGGCCGGCCTGCACCGCATGGCCTACAAGGAGTGGGGCGATGAGAGCAACCCGAACGTGCTGGTCTGCGTGCACGGTGTGACCCGTGTCAGCGACGACTTCGACAACATGGCGCAGGCCCTGGCCGGCGACTACCGCGTCATCTGCCCGGACATCGTGGGCCGCGGCCGTTCCGACTGGCTGAAGAATCCGCAGCTGTACCGCATACCGCAGTATGTCAGCGATATCGTAACCTTGCTGGCGCGCGTGCTGCCAGAGGCCGAAAGTCAGAAGGTGGACTGGTTCGGCACCTCGATGGGCGGCCTGATCGGCATGGGGCTGGCCTCGCTGCCGGGCAATCCGATCCGCAAGCTGGTGCTGAACGATATCGGCCCGGTGCTGGCGCCGCAGGCGCTGCAGCGCATTGGCGATTACATCGGCCAGGACTTGCGGTTTGAAACATTTGAAGACGGCGCCAAATTCATCCGCGACGTTTCGCTGTCCTTTGGCGCGCATACCGAACAGGAGTGGCACAAGCTGGCCACCGACGTGCTGCGCCAGGACAAGGATGGCAAATGGGTACGCCATTACGACATGGGCCTGTCGCTGCCGTTCCGTTCGGCCACGCCGGAATCGGCCGATGCCGACCAGGCCATGCTGTGGGCCGCGTATGACGCCATCAAGTGCCCGACGCTGCTGGTGCGCGGCGCCGAGTCCGACCTGCTGTCGCCGGAAACGGCCAGGCTGATGACCGGGCGCGGCCCGAAAGCCACGCTGGTGGAAATTCCGAATGTCGGCCATGCGCCGACCTTTATTCATGACGATCAAATCGCCATAGCAAAGCAATTCCTGTTAGGTTAAAAAGAGTATGGAAATCAAACGACTGCACGTAGGCAAGCGCCTGTCCGAGGTGGCGATTCACAACAACACCGTGTATCTGGCTGGCCAGATTCCGGATGACTACACGCTCGACATCAAGGGCCAGACGCGCGAAGTGCTGGCGCATGTGGACCGCCTGCTGGCCGATGCCGGCAGCGACAAGACCTGCATCCTCAGCTGCACCATCTACCTCAAGGACATGGCCGACTTCCCAGGCATGAACGAGGAGTGGGATGCATGGGTGCCGCAGGGCCACACACCGCCGCGCGCCACCGTGGAAGCCAAGCTGTTCGATCCGAAAGTGCTGGTCGAAATCGTCGTCATCGCCGCGCAGCGCTAGGAGCAACATGGTTTCCACCACTGCGCTCAACAGCGCAACGTCGGACCAGCTGGCGCATGGCCTGTCCGCCGATGACAGTGCGCGCATGCTGGCGGCGCTGGAGTTCGCTGAAACAGCCTATGTCGACAAGACCTGCAGCAGCGGCCAGCCGGCGTTTGATTTTGCGGTTGGCGTGGCCGGCACCCTGGCCGCGCTCAACACGGACGTAGAAACCCGCATCGCCGGCCTGATGTTCGAGCTGACCCTGCTTGATACCGCGCAGGCGCCGATCATCGAGCCGCGCTTTGGCCAGGGCGTCAACGACCTGGTGGCTGGCGTGCGCCAGCTGATCCGTCTGCGCGAACTGACCCAGACCCAGAATGCGCCGGCCGCCGCGCGCGGCCGCAACGCCGCGCAGATGGCGGTGGCGCAGGTTGAAACGTTGCGCAAGATGCTGCTGGCCATGGCTTCCGACATGCGCGTGGTGCTGGTGCGGCTGGCGTCCTGCGTGACCACGCTGCGCTACTTTGCGGATATCAAGCTGTTCAACGACATGACTTGCGCCTACGGCCGCGAGACGCTGGACCTGTACGCGCCGCTGGCCAACCGGCTTGGTATCTGGCAACTGAAGTGGGAGCTGGAAGACCTGTCGTTCCGCTTCATCGAACCGGAAACCTACAAGCGCATCGCCAAGATGCTGGAAGAAAAACGCCTGATGCGCGAAGGCTTCGTCTCCAGCGCAATCGAGCGCCTGCAGTCGGAGATGGCCTCGGCCGGCATCAAGGCCGAGGTGTTTGGCCGTCCCAAGCACATCTATTCCATCTGGAGCAAGATGAAGGGCAAGGAGCTGGACTTCACCGACCTGTACGACGTGCGCGCCTTCCGCGTGATCGTGGCGGACGTGAAGACCTGCTACACCGTGCTGGGCGTGGTGCACAACATCTGGACGCCGATCCCCAAGGAATTCGACGACTACATCTCGCGTCCCAAGCCGAACGGCTACCAGTCGCTGCACACGGTGGTGACGGCCGAAGATGGCCGGCCGCTGGAAGTGCAGATCCGCACGCAGGAAATGCACAACTTTGCCGAATACGGCGTGGCCGCGCACTGGCGCTACAAGGAAACCGGCGGCTCCACCTTCACTGCGCAGCAGTACGATGAGAAGATCGCCTGGCTGCGCCAGCTGCTGGCGTGGAAAACCGACGTGGCCGATGCCGTGGTGGGCGAGGAAGAGCAGCAGCGCGAGTGGGTGGAAAAACTCAAGGCGGCCGCCCTGGACGACCGCATCTTTGTGCTGACGCCGCAAGCGCGCGTGATCGAATTGCCGGTTGGCGCGACGCCGGTGGACTTTGCCTATCACCTGCACAGCGACGTTGGCCACCGCTGCCGCGGCGCGCGTGTGGATGGCGTGATGGTGCCGCTGAATACGCCGCTGAAAAACGGCCAGACCTGCGAAATCATCACCGCCAAAGGGGCGCCGGGGACGGCGGGGCCGTCGCGCGACTGGCTCAGCGATGAGTACACGGTGGCGACGCGCACCCGTTCCAAGATCCGCGCCTGGTTCCATGCGATCGACATGCAGGAAACGCTGTCGCACGGCCGGGCGGTGGTGGAAAAGACCTTGCAGCGCGAGGGCAAGACTGCCGTCAACCTGGAGGCGCTGGCCAACAAGCTGGGCTTCGCCAAGGTCGATGATTTGTTCCTGTCGGTGGGCAAGGATGAGTTCAGCCTGCGCGCCATCGAAAACGCGCTGCACGACAGCGGCGAGCCGAGCGGGCCGGTGGATGAAGTCTTCCTCGGCAAGAGCCGCGCATCAAGCGTGGAGCAGGGCGCCAAGTCGGGCGTGCTGGTGGTGGGCACCGATGGTCTGATGACGCAGCTGGCCAAGTGCTGCAAGCCGGCGCCGCCGGATGGCATCGTTGGTTTTGTCACGCGCGGCAAAGGCGTGTCGATCCACCGCGCGACCTGCAAGAACTTCGCGGAAATGCGCGCCAAGGCGCCGGAGCGGGTGATTGTGACGGAGTGGGGCCGGGCTGGTTCAGATACGGTCTACCCGGTTGACATCTTCATTCTGGCGAACGACCGCCAGGGCCTGTTGCGCGATATTTCGGAGATTTTCTCGCGCGAGAAAATCAACGTTATCGGCGTCAACACGCAGTCGGCCAAAGGCTTTGCGCGCATGACCTTCACCGCCGAAATCGGCGCCACGGCGCAGCTGCACAAGGCTTTGAGCGCTATCTCCGAAGTTGGCGGCGTGCAGGAAGCGCGCCGCGCCTGACCGGCGCCGTCGTTCCCGCGAAAGCGGGAACCCATCGAACATGTGAGCCGTGTTTGCGCTGGCGTTCTATGGATTCCGGCCTGCGCCGGAATGACGGGTCATGGTGTCGGCAATGCGGGCGGCGATGGCCTGCGCCAGCAGGTGGATGTGGTAGCCGTCCACGAAGCCATGGTGGGCCTGCACCGACATCGTCACCGTAAGCTTGCCATCATCGCGCGGATCGCTGAAGCGGCCCCACGCCAGCGATGGAATATCGTAATCCTTGTGCTCGTAAATCGGATGCTCGATCGACGTCAGCTTCAGCCACGGCATGCAGGTGATGTGGATGTTGCGACGCTTATCGTAATCGCTCAAGTCTTCCGAACGGTTGATGATGCTGGCGCTGGCCTCCGCCACCTTCTTCGCCTCGACGCTGCGGGCGACAAACGCTTGTAAATCCGAGGTCATCTCAAAGCGCGCAAAGTTCAGGTTCTGGTCCTGATTGATGACGGTGTACGATGCCCAGAAATCCTTGATCTTGATCACCTCGCCTTTGTGGACGCGGTACATGAAGTTATCGATGCCCTCCAGCGCGTGCAGCACGTGATACAAAAAGAAGTGAAACGGCGGCAGTCCGCGCTCCTTGCAGAAATGCCGGAACTCCGGTACCTCCAGCTCAAAGCTCAGATTGACGAGTGGTTTTTCGAACGACGCAAAAGCCTCGTACCGATCGCGACGTTTTTCAAAATTTTGCATGTGATTGAGGTGCTACTTCTGCTTGTAAAGTGATGTGATCGATGCCGTGCTTTTCGAGCAGCATGGCTTTGATGTTGTGCAGGATGTCCGGCCAGCGCGCCAGGTCGGTGATTTCGACGTGGCCGATCAGGGCCGGTTGGCCGGGCGACATGTCCCAGACGTGCAGGTCGTGGACCGAGCAGATGCCGTCCAGCTTTTCCAGATCGGCGCCGACTTTCAGATAGTCGATTTGCTCGGGCACGCCGCCCATCAGGAAATGATAGGACTCGCGCAGGACGCCGGCAGTGGATTTCAGGATCAGCAGGGCCACGAACAGCGAGAGCAGCGGATCGATCTGCATCCAGCCGGTGTAGTAGATCACCGCGCCGGAGACCAGCGCGGCCACGGAACCCAGCAGGTCGCCCAGCACGTTGACCAGCGCGGCGCGGGTGTTCATATTGCTGTCGCCGCGCGAGAGCATCCATGCCAGCACCAGGTTGATCACCAGGCCCAGCGCGGCGACCACAAACACCGTGGCGCCGTGCACTTGTTCCGGATGGGTGAAGCGGCTGATGGCCTCGTAAGTAATCCAGCCCACCAGCACCAGTAACACCAGGCTGTTGACGAACGCCGCCAGCGCCTCGGCGCGGCCGAAGCCGAAGGAGTGGCGCGCGGAAGGCGGGCGCTTGGCGATGATCTGCGCCAGCAGGGCCAGGCCCAGCGCGGCGGCATCGGTCACCATGTGGCCGGCATCGGAAATCAGCGCCAGCGAGTTGGACATGAAACCGGTCACCACTTCCACCACCGCAAAGCCCAAGGTCAGCGCCAGCGACCATGCCAGCACGGACTGGCTGCGCTGCACCGTGTAATGCTGGTAGTGGGCGTCGCCGTCGCGATGCTCGTGCAGGTGGGCGGAAGGGGCGGTGTCGGCTTGCATAAGCGGCGCATCAAGTGGGGAATAACCACAGTTTAATGCAAGCCAGAAACGTCTGCTTTGCGGTTCTCATAGTGGAAATAGAAATGTTTCCCATGATTACCCTTGTTTTTCTTCGGATCGCTCTCTATAATGCTGGTCTTCGGGCGGTTAGTTCAGCTGGTTAGAATACTTGGTCGACATCCAAGGGGTCGGGGATTCGAATTCCTCACCGCCCACCAGAATTCGTAGTAAAGTAAAATTTAAAGCAGTACCCACGGGCGGTTAGTTCAGCTGGTTAGAATACTTGGTCGACATCCAAGGGGTCGGGGATTCGAATTCCTCACCGCCCACCAGACATCTGTAAGAGCGAGAAAGGCAATCACGGTTATGACACCGCGAACTACTACCAAGCTTTGGGAGTGACGCTAGTCAACGGGATTCTTTTGCTTGTCAAAAAGAGAAAAACGCGGCTAGCCCGCGTTTTTTTTCGTCCAAATTTTTCCAACATCGTTTTCAATCACCGGAGATCACTATGATTTCAGTTCGCCTTCCTGATGGTTCCGCCCGCGAATTCGACGGCCCGGTTACCGTGGCCCAAGTGGCGTCGAGCATCGCCACCAGCCTCGGCAAGGCCGCACTGGCCGGCAAAGTCGATGGCAAAGTGGTGGATACCTCTTACCTGATCGATAAAAACGTCGACCTGTCCATCGTTACCGATAAAGATCCAGAAGGCCTGGACGTGATCCGTCACTCGACCGCGCACTTGCTGGCCTACGCCGTCAAGGAACTGTTCCCGGACGCGCAGGTGACCATCGGTCCGGTGATTGAAAACGGCTTCTACTACGACTTTTCGTACAAGCGTCCATTCACGCCGGAGGATCTGGTCGCCATCGAAAAGAAAATGGCCGAGCTGGCCAAGAAGGACGAGCCAGTCACCCGTAAAGTGCTGCCGCGCGACGAAGCTGTGGCGTACTTCAAGTCGATCGGCGAAAACTACAAGGCGGAAATCATCGCCTCGATTCCAGCCAACGAAGACGTGTCTCTGTACAGCGAAGGCAATTTCACCGACCTGTGCCGCGGCCCGCACGTGCCATCGACCGGCAAGCTGAAAGTGTTCAAGCTGATGAAGCTGGCCGGCGCCTACTGGCGCGGCGACAGCAAGAACGAAATGCTGCAACGCGTGTACGGCACCGCCTGGACCAAAAAGGAAGACCAGGAGCAGTACCTGCACATGCTGGAAGAAGCGGAAAAGCGCGACCACCGCAAGCTGGGCAAGCAGCTGGACTTCTTCCACTTCCAGGATGAGGCGCCGGGCCTGGTGTTCTGGCATCCGAAGGGCTGGACCATCTGGCAACAGGTGGAGCAGTACATGCGTAACAAGTACCAGGTCAACGGCTATCAGGAAGTGAAGGCGCCGCAGATTCTGGACGCCAGCCTGTGGGGCAAGACCGGCCACTGGGACAACTACCGCGAAAACATGTTCGTGACCGAGTCGGAAAACCGCTCGTACGCGCTGAAGCCGATGAACTGCCCGGGCCACGTGCAGATCTTCAACAGCAATATGCGATCGTACCGCGACCTGCCGCTGCGCTACGGCGAGTTCGGCCAGTGCCACCGCAACGAGCCGTCCGGCGCGCTGCACGGCATCATGCGCGTGCGCGGCTTCACCCAGGATGACGGCCACATCTTCTGCACCCACGAGCAGATCCAGCCGGAAGTGGTGGCTTTCCACACGCAAGCGATGGAAGTGTATTCGGACTTCCACTTCCACAATATCGAAGTCAAGCTGGCGCTGCGCCCGGATAACCGCATCGGTTCCGACACCATCTGGGACGAAGCCGAAGAAGCGCTGCGCGCCGGCCTGCGCGCCTGCGGCGTGACCTGGACCGAGCTGCCGGGCGAGGGGGCGTTCTATGGTCCGAAGATCGAGTACCACCTGAAGGATTCGCTGGGCCGCCCATGGCAGGTCGGCACCATGCAGGTCGATTTCTTCATGCCGGAGCGTCTGGGTGCCGAGTACGTGGCGGCCGACAACACCCGCCAGGTGCCGGTCATGCTGCACCGTGCGATCGTCGGTTCGATGGAGCGCTTCATCGGCATCCTGATCGAGAACTACGCCGGCGCGCTGCCGGCCTGGCTGGCGCCGGTGCAGGTGTCGGTGCTGAACATTTCGGATGCGCAGGCCGACTACGTGCAGCAAGTGGCTGAAAAGCTGCGCCGCAGCGGGTTCCGCGTACAGACCGATTTGCGCAACGAGAAAATAAACTATAAAATACGCGAACATTCCGTCCAAAAACTGCCGTACATCCTCGTGGTGGGCGACAAGGAACGGGATGCCAACACCGTCGCCGTGCGGGCACGGGGCAATGTCGATCTGGGCGTCATGTCCGTCGATGCCCTGATAGAGCGACTTCAGCAAGACGTCGCCAACAAGGCCTGATCGCACTGGCATTTCATTAGATTTTAAAAGGAATCACCATAGCTACTGACAAGTCGCATCGCATCAATGGCGAAATCACTGCCCCTGAAATGCGTTTAACTGGGGTCGATAACGAGCCGCTCGGTATCGTGACTTTGGCCGAAGCCTTCCGCCTGGCGGAAGCGGCAGACGTCGACCTGGTTGAGATCGCGCCCAACGCGACTCCACCGGTCTGCCGTCTGATGGACTACGGCAAGTTCAAGTATTCGGAGCAGAAAAAGGCTCACGAAGCGAAATTGAAGCAAAAAGTCATCTCCGTGAAGGAAGTCAAATTCCGTCCGGGCACCGATGACGGCGACTACAATATCAAGCTGCGTAACCTGATCAAGTTCCTGGAAGACGGTGATAAAACCAAGATCACCCTGCGCTTCCGTGGCCGCGAGATGGCGCACCAGGATATTGGTTTCCGTATGCTGGAACGCCTGAAAGCCGACCTGGAGCCGCATGGCCAGGTCGAGCAGTTCCCCAAGATGGAAGGCCGCCAGATGATCATGGTGCTGGCGCCGAAGAAAAAGAAGTAATTTTGTCGTAAAGACAAGCAAAAAAAGGGCGCGCCAGTGCCCTTTTTTATTTTTCTGCGCTATAATGTTCGGCCGTAGTAAATGTAGTGGACTCGCATCCGCTGCACAAACAAGTGAGAGCAGGCATCTAAGCGTGACATTGGGTCGCCACCTGTAATCCTGTTTAATAGGAGCTGTCCGAGAGGACAGAATATCTATGCCAAAAATGAAAACCAAGAGCTCCGCGAAAAAGCGTTTTCGCGTGCGTCCAGGTGGTACCGTTAAGTCGGGTATGGCTTTCAAACGCCACATCCTGACCAAGAAGACGACCAAGAACAAGCGTCAACTGCGCGGCACCCGTAACATCGATGCGACCGACGTCCAGCGCGTCTACGCAATGATGCCATCCGCTTAATCTCACACTCATTTAAGGAGCTACTATGCCTCGAGTAAAACGTGGGGTTACTGCGCGTGCCCGTCATAAAAAAGTACTGAACCTGGCCAAAGGCTACCGCGGCCGTCGCAGCAAGGTATACCGTATTGCCAAGCAAGCAGTGATGCGCGCTGGCCAGTACGCCTACCGCGACCGTCGTAACAAGAAGCGCGTCTTCCGCCGCCTGTGGATCGCTCGTATTAACGCCGCTTCCCGTGAGCACGGCGTGACCTACAGCGCATTCATGAACGGTCTGAAGAAAGCTTCGATCGAACTGGACCGTAAAGTCCTGGCCGATATGGCAGTGATGGACAAGCCAGCGTTTGCTGCGATTGTCAACGTCGTTAAAGCTAAAATCGCTGCTTAATTTCTAAGCGCGGATTTACGCAAGAGAACGGGGCAAGGGTCATACCTGTGCCCCGTTTTTGATTCAAGGATAAGAAAAACGCATGGACTCCCTGGAACAACTCGTCGCCTCAGCAGTGCAGGATTTCGACGCCGCCAAAGACGACGCCGCCGCACTGGAAAACGCCAAAGCCAAATACCTGGGCAAGACCGGCCAGATTACCGAATTGATGAAGGGCTTGGGCAAGCTTGATCCTGATGCCAAGAAGGCGCAGGGCGCGCTGATCAACGCCGCCAAGCAGCAGATCGAAGCCGCGCTGACCGCGCGCCGTGATGCGCTGGCCGAAGCGCAGCTGCAAGCCCGTTTGAACGCCGAGGCGATTGACGTCTCGCTGCCTGGCCGCGGTCGCGCCGGCGGCGGCATCCACCCGGTGATGCGTACCTGGGAGCGGGTGGAAGCGATCTTCCGCTCGATCGGTTTCGAGGTGGCCGACGGCCCGGAAATCGAGACCGACTGGACCAACTTTACCGCGCTGAACAGCCCGGAAAACCATCCTGCGCGTTCCATGCAGGACACCTTCTACATCGAAGGCAACGATACGCAAGGTAAGCCGCTGCTGCTGCGCACCCACACTTCGCCGATGCAGGTGCGCTATGCGCGCAACAACCAGCCGCCGATCAAGGTGATCGCGCCGGGCCGCACCTACCGCGTCGACAGCGACGCCACTCACTCGCCGATGTTCCACCAGGTGGAAGGCCTGTGGATTGCCGAGAACATCAGCTTTGCTGACCTCAAGGGCGTGTATCTGAATTTCGTCAAGGCTTTCTTTGAGACCGACGACCTGCAGGTGCGCTTCCGTCCGTCGTACTTCCCGTTCACCGAACCGTCGGCCGAGATCGACATTGCTTTCGGCTCCGGTCCGCTCAAGGGCCGCTGGCTGGAAGTGTCCGGCTCGGGCCAGGTGCACCCGACCGTGGTGCGCAATTTTGGCCTGGACCCTGAGAAGTACATTGGTTTCGCGTTCGGCTCCGGCCTGGAGCGCCTGACCATGCTGCGCTACGGGATCAACGACCTGCGCCTGTTCTACGAAGGCGATCTGCGTTTCCTGAAGCAGTTCAACTAACGGACACCACCGTCGTTCCGGCGCAGGCCGGAACCCATAGAACGCCAGAGCTGTGTCAACGCATGCGTTCTATAGGTACCGGCTTCCGCCGGTACGACCAGCAAACGATAACTAGAGGTTTATATGCAATTCTCCGAAAACTGGCTCCGTACCATGGTAGATCCGAAGATGACTTCGGATGAACTGGCGCATCTGCTGACGATGTCCGGCCTGGAAGTGGAAGAAGTGGAACCTGTCGCGCCGCCGTTTTCCAACGTGGTGGTCGGCCATGTGCGCGAAATGATGAAGCACCCGAACGCTGACCGCCTGAACGTCTGCCAGGTGGACGTCGGCACCGGCACCCTGCTGAACATCGTCTGCGGCGCGCCCAACGTGCGCCCCGGCCTGAAAGTGGTGTGCGCCATGGCCGGCGCCATGCTGCCGCCGGGCGCCGATGGCAAGCCCTTCCTGATCAAGGTCGGCCAGCTGCGCGGCGTCGAGTCGCAAGGCATGCTGTGCTCGGCCAAGGAACTGAAATTGTCGGAAGAGGGCAGCGGCCTGCTGGAACTGCCGGACGATGCGCCGGTCGGCCAGAACTTCCGCGACTATTACGCGCTGAACGACCTCAAGTTCACCATCAAGCTGACCCCGAACAAGGCGGACTGCCTGTCGGTGCTGGGCGTGGCCCGCGAAGTGTCGGCCCTGACCGGCGTCGCGCTGAACGCGCCGACCTTCCGCCCGGTGGCCGTCAACCTGGATGAAAAACTGCCGGTGAAAATCTCGGCACCGGACCTGTGCGGCCGTTTCTCGGGCCGCGTGATCCGCAACCTGAACGCCAGGGCCGCCACCCCGGACTGGATGAAGCAGCGCCTGGAGCGCAGCGGCCAGCGCTCGGTGTCGGCGCTGGTGGACATCTCCAACTACGTGATGCTGGAACTGGGCCGTCCGACCCACGTGTTCGATCTGGCCAAGATCCACGGCGGCCTGGATGTGCGCTGGGGCCGCAAGGGCGAATCGCTCAAGCTGCTGAACGGTAACACCATCGACATCGATGAGTGGGTCGGCGTGATCGCTGACGACAAGGAAATTGAATCGCTGGCCGGCATCATGGGCGGCGACGCCACTGCCGTTACGCTGGAGACCGAATCGATCTACCTGGAAGCCGCGTTCTGGTGGCCAAACGCCATCCAGGGCCGCGCCCGCAAGTACAACTTCTCGACCGACGCGGCGCACCGCTTCGAGCGTGGCGTCGACTACGCCACCACCGTCGAGCACATCGAGCGCATCACCGCGCTGCTGGTGGAAATCTGCGGTACGCCAAACACCCAGGTCGGCCCGGTGGACGACCAGATCGTCAACCTGCCGCAGCGCGAGCCGGTCAGGATGCGTACCGCGCGCGCGCAGAAAGTCATCGGCGTGGCGCTGGACGACAAGGTGATTGGCGACATCTTCACCCGCCTGGCGCTGCCGTTCACGCTGGAGGATGGCGTGTTCAGCGTGACCGCACCGTCGTACCGCTTCGACATCGAGATCGAGGAAGACCTGATCGAGGAAGTGGCGCGCGTGTACGGCTTCGAGAACATCCCGACCGTGGCGCCGGTGGCGGCCAATACCATGATCATCGCGCCGGAAAACACCCGTTCGCTGTTCGCGGTGCGCCACCAGCTGGCCGACCTCGGTTACCAGGAAGTGGTCAACATGAGCTTTGTGGAAGCGGCCTGGGAGCAGGATTTCGCCGGCAACAGCAATCCGATCAAGCTGCAAAACCCGATCGCCAGCCAACTGAGCGTCATGCGTTCGACCCTGGTCGGCAGCCTGGTGGCCAATGTGCGCTACAACCTGAACCGCAAGGCCAACCGCGTGCGCGCGTTTGAGGTCGGCGCCATCTACCAGCGTGACGACAGCGTGGCCGACGGTCCGCTGACGGTGGCCGGTTACCACCAGCCGAAACGCGTGGCCGGCATCGCCTACGGCAGCGTGGTGGACGAGCAGTGGGGCCAGGCCACCCGCGCGGTTGATTTCTTCGACGTCAAGGCCGACCTGGAGCACCTGTTCGCGCCGCTGCAACTGCGCTTCGTCAAGGCTGAGCATCCGGCGCTGCATCCAGGCCGGTCGGCCCACGTGCTGCTGGATGGCAAAGTGATTGGCTTCATTGGCGAATTGCATCCGCGCTGGCTGCAGAAATACGAACTGCCAAATGCGCCGGTGGTGTTTGAAGTCGAGGCGATTGCCTTGCAGCAACGACCTGTGCCAAAATATGACGAGATTTCCAAGTTCCCGGGCGCCACCCGCGACCTGGCTGTGGTAGTCAAGCAAGATGTTCCGGCACAGCATTTGCTGGACGCATTTAATGCTGCTGTGCAAGCAATCCCTCAAGGCAAGATTGTGCAAGCCATTGTTTTGTTTGATGAATATCGTGGCAAAGGGTTGGAGGCAGACGAAAAATCGCTTGCTTTCCGCTTTAGCTTGCAAGATACTCAAAACACGCTGCAAGACGACGTGGTGGAGGCTGTGATGGCCGCCGCCGGCGACGCCGCCAGGCAAAACCATGGCGCGCGCCTGCGCTCGTAACCGTTGCATTTTTGACTAATCGGGAGTCCGGCCTGTGCCGGACTTGTTCATTTTTGATATAAGGCAGGGCTGGAAAATTAATAACAACGACGTTGATTCCGCCGTACTCCAATCCGCATTGGCTGCCGATCTGCACCGGGCCATGCAGGTTGCCAAGGTGCGCCAGGATGCGGAAAAAGATTTGCCCACGCTGACCAAGGCAGAGCTGGCCGAACTGTTGTTCGAGCAGGTCGGTCTGAACAAGCGTGAGGCCAAGGACATGGTGGAGACCTTTTTTGACGAGATCCGCAACGCGCTGGAGCGTGGCGAAGCCGTCAAATTGTCCGGTTTCGGCAACTTCCAGCTGCGCGACAAGCCGCAGCGGCCTGGCCGCAACCCGAAAACCGGCGAGGAAATCCCGATCACGGCGCGCCGCGTCGTGACCTTCCACGCCAGCCAGAAACTCAAGGGCATGGTGGAAGAGAGCAATCCGATGGCGCGCGCCGCCTGACAGGAGCTGAGCTGCGATGAACGATCGTCTCGCCAAGTCCGAACTGGTCGTCCTGCCGCCGATTCCAGCCAAGCGCTACTTCACGATCGGCGAAGTGAGCGAGCTGTGCGGCGTGAAGCCGCACGTGCTGCGTTACTGGGAGCAGGAATTCACCCAGCTCAAGCCGGTCAAGCGCCGTGGCAACCGCCGCTATTACCAGCACCACGAGGTGCTGCTGATCCGCCGCATCCGCGAGCTGCTGTATGAACAGGGCTTTACCATCAGCGGCGCCCGCAACAAACTGGACAGCCGTGGCCATGCGGGTGCCGGGCAAGAATCAAGCGCAGCCGATCATGGTGCGCCGCCGGCCGTATTGCCGCCGCTGGATCGCGAGATGATCCGCGCCGAACTGCTGGCCATCCTCGACCTGCTTAAACAGGGCTGAAAAGGTCGCGCACCGCAGGCGCAAAGCGCGGCTGGCGATATGATTGCTGCTATACTTTCAATATTATTCGATTATCAGCGCAAGCTGATGCACGGTGGCGGATAGCCCGGGCTGAACCGGGCACGACGAGAGGAAACAATGATACGCGTTGCCATTTGTGACGACCATCAAATTGTAAGAGCAGGCTTTAAACAGATTTTCTCATCCTCGGATGATTTCGAGGTGGTGGCGGAAGCCGGGACCGGACGCGAAGCGCTGGACATCGCCCGCCGCGAAATTTGCGACGTGCTGTTGCTCGACATTGCCATGCCGGATCAAAGCGGGATTGATACCTTGCGTACCATCCGCCAGGGCCAGCCGGACCTGCCGGTGCTGATTTTGTCCGGTTATCCGGCGCAGCAGTATGCGCTCAACCTGTTCAAGATGGGCGCCAACGGCTATCTGAACAAGGAATGCGAGGCCGACGAGCTGATCACGGCGGTGCGCACGGTGTACCAGGGGCGCCGCTATGTCAGCTCGCAGGTTGGCGAATTGCTGGCGCAAAGCTTTGACCGCGACCCCAACACGGCGCCGCACACAGAGCTGTCGGACCGCGAATTCCAGGTGTTCTTGCGGCTGGCGCGCGGCGCCACCGTGTCGGACATCGGTGTGGCGTTGTCGCTCAGCATCAAAACTGTCAGCACCTACCGCACACGCATCATGGAAAAAATGGGCATGCAGTCCAATTCGGACCTGACCTACTACGCCATGAAAAACAACTTGCTTGACTGATTGCGCACGCTTGCCGGTGTGCGCTAGCGCACTGATTTTTCTTCCAGTCTATAATTTGCTTGCCTACACTGTGAAGGAAATGGATGTATTTCACCGTCGAAACAGCGCCACATCATCGCTTGCCGCTGTACAAGACCGTCTTGTGCGTGACTTGCGCGCTGCTGCTGGTCGTCAACGGTTTCAGTTTGTTCAACAATTTGCAAGCGCTGCGCGGCGCGCAGGTTCTGCTCAGCCAGACTGCGCGCGTGGCCGACCGCCTGCAATACCTGAACGTGCTGGTACTGGATGCCGAAAGCAGCATGCGCAGCTATTTCCTGTCCGGCCGCGAAGCTTACCTCGGCCCGACCCGCACCGCGCTGGCTGACAGCGAAACCGAATTCAAGGAACTGGAAAAGCTGCTGGCCGACAGCCCATCGCAGCTGAAGAACCTGGCGCAGCTGCACACGCTGGTGCGCCGCCGCCTGAGCATCATGAGCCAGGCGCTGGATGTCTACCGCGATGGCGGCCTGCAGGAAATCGTCAAGATCGCCAAGCTCAGCGACGATCGCGCCAGCATGGACGAGATCCGTCTGCTGGTGGTCATCATGGAGCAAGAGCAGAATGAAACGCTGAATGCGCGCAGCGCCATGTTCTATCAGGAGTACCAGAAAGCGGTGCTGCTGGGCGTGGGCATCAATGTGGTGGCGATCCTGGTGCTGATCATGTTTTACCAGATGGTGCGGCGCAGCTTTGCGCACCGCGCGGCGGTCGAGCACGCGCTGCAGTCGGCCAATGAAAACCTGGAATCGACCGTGCAGCAGCGTACCGAGCAGTTGTCCGTGCTGTCGCGCCACCTGATCAGCATCAGCGAGGAAGAGAAGGTGCGATTGTCGCGTGAATTGCACGACGAGCTGGGCGCCAACCTGACCTCGATCAGCATGGATATCGCCGCCGTCACCCAGCAGTTGCGCAATACCCATCCAGAACTGGCCGAGCAGCTCAAGCGCGCGCGCGGCACGCTGGTGCAGACGGTGGAAATGAAGCGCCGCATCGTGGAGAACCTGCGCCCCAGCCTGCTGGACAATCTGGGCCTGTGCGCGGCGATCGAGAGTTATTGCGAGGAGTTCAGCCGGCTGTCGCAGGTGCGCTGCGACTGCAATGTGGCGGCCGAGATCGAGGCGCTGACGCACCGTTCCGGCGACTTGTCGATTGCGCTGTTCCGCATCGTGCAGGAATCGCTGACCAACATCCGCAAGTACGCCAAGGCCAGCCGCGTCACGGTGACGCTGAACCGCAATGGCGAAGGCTTGATGTTGCGGATTATTGACGACGGCATCGGCATCGCCTCCGACACCATCATCAAGCCGATGTCGCACGGCCTGTTGGGCATGCGCGAGCGCGCCTTGCTGCTGGGCGGTACGCTCAACATCCGCCGTGGCCGCAACGACACCGGCACCTGCATCGAGGTGGCGATCCCGTTGCGCGAGCGTCCGCCCGAGACGGACAAGCGGGTTGAGCTGCCGCCGGCCATCAGTGAAGTGATCAGCAGCGCGCTACATCAACGCGCAGACGATCAAACTCCGTCTTCGCCACCTTATAGCACTCGCCCGCATACGCCTCCAAGCCTGAGCGATCAAGCACAGTGATGTTGCCGCGGCGGTAGGTGATCAGGCCGTCGTCCTGCAGCTTGCCGGCGGCGGCGGTGATGCTTTCGCGGCGCACGCCCAGCATGATGGAAATCATTTCCTGGGTCACCTTCAGGGAATTCGATGGCGAGCGGTCCAGGCGGTCCAGCAGCCAGCGGCACAGTTTTTGTTCGATCGAGCTGTGACGGCCGCCGACGGCGTTCTGCGCCATTTGCGCGAACAGGGCGGTGTTGTAGCGCATCAGCAGGGCTGGCAGCGAGCCGCCCTTGGCAAAGGCGTCGCGCAGGTGCTGGGCCTTCAGGCGGTAGCCGTAGCCGGCCGCCTGCACCACAGCGCTGCACATGGCGCGCTCGCCTTCAAACAGCGAGACGCCGACCACGCCTTCATGGCCGACCACGGCAATTTCGGTGGTGGCGCCATCTTCCATCACATACAGCAGCGAGACGATGGCGGTGGTGGGGAAGTGCACGTATTCCATCTGCGTGCCGAATTCAAACAGCTCTTTGCCAAACGGCAGTTGTACCAGTTCCAGGTGTTCAAACAGGGATTCCAGCACTTCGCGCGGCAGGGCGGCAAGTAATTCGTTCTGCTGGGCACCGCTCAGGGAGGCGGCGCGGGGCGCGAGTTTGGTCGTCATGGTGTTCCTCATAAAGCAAGTTACGTGTTGACGTAACTTTATGAGGATTGTTAATTGGCGAACATAAGATCAGGGGACGCCAAAATGTAGGCGCAGGACATGCGCGCTTGTAGTCCTGGTCCTACATGGGCCACTGTCTTTCTCGGAGAGGCAGCGGCATAATGGCATAACTCCCGACGATGTGGCGCACGATTATGCATGTACTGGTAGTGGAAGACGATGCGGTATTGGCCGACGGCCTGAGCCGTGTACTGGGCAGCCACGGCATGGCGGTGGACGTGGTCGGCAATGGCGCCCAGGCCGATCTGCTCCTGCAACGCGCCGGCGTGGCCGAGGTGGTGGTATTGGACATCGGCCTGCCCGGCATGGATGGCTTCGAGGTGGTGCGGCGCCTGCGCGCGCGCGGCAGCGCCGTGCCGGTGCTGTTGCTGACCGCGCGCGATGCGGTCGAGGACCGCGTGCGCGGGCTGGAGCAGGGCGCCGACGATTACCTGGTCAAACCGTTCGCCACCGCCGAGCTGGTGGCGCGCGTGAAAGCGCTGGCGCGGCGCCACACGCCGCCGCCAACCGGGCTGGCGCTGGGCCGGCTGTCGCTGGACGTGGCCACCAAGCGCGCGCACGTCGGCGACAAGGTGGTGGAATTGTCGGTGCGCGAATGGGCGGTATTGGAATTCCTCCTACAGCATCCGTCACGCGTGGTGTCCAAGCAGCAGATCATTGACGCCATCCTGCCGTGGGGCGACGACCTGACCCTGAATGCGGTGGAAGTCTATATTTCGCGTCTGCGGCTGAAGATTGCCGACGGCGGCGTCAGCATCCGCACCATCCGCGGTTTCGGCTACATGCTGGAGCCTGGCGCATGAGCAGCATCCGCCTGCGCCTGCTGAAATGGGTGATCCCGCCGGTACTGCTGATGAATCTGGGCGCCGGCGCGCTGGCCTACACGCTGGCGTCGCCGCATTTGCGCGAGGCGGTGCTGCGCACTTTGATTCTGGTGCAGATTGTGATCGGGCTGGGCTGCGTCGGCCTGATCTGGTTCTCGGTCAGCAATGGCCTGCGGCCGCTGAGCCGGCTGCGCGCCGACCTCAACGCGCGCGATGGCGACGACCTGGCGCCGCTGGCCACCGGCGATGTGCCGTACGAACTGGAGCCGCTGGTGTCGTCCTTCAACGGCCTGCTGGCCAAGGTGGGCGAGGGCGCGCAGGCGCGGCAGGACTTCCTGGCCAATGTGGCGCACCAGCTGCGCACGCCGCTGGCCGGCCTCAGGACCCAGCTGGAATGGCTGGGCGCACGCCATGCCGAGCCGGAGACGGCGCAATCCGTGCGCCTGATGCTGTCGGCCACCGAGCGCATGATACGGCAGACCAATCAGCTGCTGGCGCTGGCCCGGGCCGAGCCGCAGCACTTTGAAAAAGCCCGGCTGGAGCCGCTGGCACTGGATGCGCTGGTGGCCGAGGCGGTGCAGGGCTTTGTCGACCAGGCCACGCTGAAGTCGATCGACATCGGCTTCGACCTGGCGCCGGCCACCGTCACCGGCGACCGTTTCCTGCTGCGCGACCTGATCGACAACCTGATCGACAACGCCATCCGCTACACGCCGGCGCACGGCGCCGTGACGGTGACCGTGCGCCCCGGCCTGCTGACGGTGGAGGACAATGGCCCCGGCATTCCCGCGGCCATGCGCGAGCAGGTGTTCAGCCGTTACGTGCGGCTGGACGACAAGACCCATGGTAGCGGTCTCGGCCTCGCGATCGTGCGCGACATCGCCACCGTCCACGGCGCCCGGCTGACGATTGCCGACCCGCCCAGCGGCCGCGGCGTGCTGTTCAGCGTGAAATTTGCGTGATTTTGTGCGCTTGTCAGGGGTTTGTCAGGATTTCCTCAGGGAAATGACAGCCAGCCGGGCTACACTGCAACGCATAAGATTCCGTCATGAGGAGCAGGTCCATGAAACGCATCCAGCAAGGTTTTACCCTGATCGAGGTCATGATTACCGTGGCCATCGTCGGCATCTTGCTGGCCGTGGCGGTGCCGGCCTACAGCGACTACGTCACGCGCGGCCGCATGAGCGAGGCTTTCACCGCGCTGGGCGGGGCGCAGACGGCGGCCGAGCAGTACTGGTCCAACAACCGCACCTATGCCAATTTTGACGGCTCGCCCGCCTTCCCGGCGGCCACCACCAATTTCACCTATGCGCTGAGCAACGCCACCGCGTCCACCTACACCATTACCGCCACCGGCACCGGCAAGATGGCCGGCTTCGTCTACACCCTGAATGAGAGCGGCACCCGCGCCACCACCGGCAGTCCCACCGGCTGGGGCACCAGCGCCTCGTGCTGGGTCGACCACAAGGGTGGGGTATGTTCCAACTGACGCGCCAGGCCGGCTTTACGCTGATCGAGCTGCTGGTCACCATCACCATCTTCGGCATCATGCTGGCCATCGGTATTCCCAACGCCAGCAACTGGCTGCTGTCGAACCGCGCGCGCAGCGCCAGCGAGTTCTACGCCGAGGGCTTCAGCATGGCGCGCCGCCAGGCGGTGTCGCATAATGCCTTCAGCCGCATTTCGCTCACGCCCAACGTCAACACCGGCCAGATGGATTGGCAGGTCGACATCTGCTTCGTCGGCGCCAACACCAACTGCGCGCCAGGCGATGACAGCTGGTCCACCACCGCCGCGCCGGCCGCCAATGACCCGGAGGGGGCGGCCGGCTTCCGCTCCATCTTCCGGGCGGCCGACTCGCTGCCGTCGTCCGAGGTGCTGCTGCCGACCACGGTGCCGGCCGGCGCCTCGCAGGTATACTACACCGCCACCGGCTGGGTCGACACCACTTTTGCGCCGCGTCTGACCCAGCTGCGGCTCGATCCATCGACCCAGTACGCGCACAACGTGCCGGTGGTGGCGCTGACCATTACGCTGGCCGGCATGGCCACCAAGTGCGATCCGACGCTGGATGCCACCGATAACCGGGCCTGCCCGCCATGAACACCATCGCCCAACGCCCACGCCGCCAGGGCGGTATCGCCCTGCTGGAAGTGATGCTGGCCATCGTCATCCTCGGCATCGGCCTGCTGGGGACGGTGGGGCTGCAGGCGCGCGCCTATTCGGCGCTGTCGGATGCCGGCGCGCGCGCCGAGGCCACGCTGGCGGCGGAAAAGCTGATCGGCGTGATCAATGCCGATTTGCCGAACATCGCCCAATACAACCTAACCGAAGGCGGCACGCCGAACGCGCAACTGACGGCGTGGGCCACCGAGACGCGCCGCAATATTCCGGGGGCGACGCTGTCGGTGCAGGTGCAGGACCAGCCGGCGCAAAACCGCTATCAGGTGGATATCTCGATTCGCTGGCAGCGCAAAGCGCACAGCGAGCAGAACCGCCACCGCGTCACTTCCTACATCGCGCGCTGACATGAAAACGCCCGCTCAACATCGCCGTCGCGGTTTCTCGCTGGTCGAATTGATGGTCAGTGTGGTGATCGGCATGCTGGCGCTGCTGTTTGCCACGCGGCTGGTGATCAGCGGCGAAGCCAACAAGGACGCCGCTGTGGGTGGCTCGGATTCCATGCAAAACGGCATGCTGGCCATGTTTTCGCTGAGCGGCGATGCCGCCACCGCCGGCTGGGGCCTGAACGACCGCACCGTGGCCGGCTGCAACACCATTTTCAGCGACCAGCGCGGCTATCAACTGCTGGGCGCCAAGCAGGATGGCGTCGATGTCACGCCGCTGGCCTCGGTTGTAATCCAGTCCAACGGCCCCGCGCCGGACGTGATTTCGTTCAACAGCGGCAGCGCCAACGCCGGCGTCGGCTCCATCATGATGACAGCCGACTACAACGGCGAGAGCTATGTGACCAGCGCCCAGCGCAGCCCGTATGGCTACAACCCCGGCGACGTGCTGGTGGTGGCGCCGCAGGCACCGGACCGGCCGTGCACCATCATGCAGATGGCCGGCCTGAACCCGGCCAATGGCCGCGACGCCGAGTTCCTGCTGGCCGGCGGCGCCCAGTTCCGCTACAACCCCGGCGCCAGCATGGCGCAGGGCTATGCCAAGAACGTCACCTTCATGTACAACCTGGGGCAGCCGGACCTGCTGCATTTCCATACCTGGTCGGTGCAGAACGGCATTCTGCTGCTGCGCGCCACCGACCTGGCCGGCGCCGAGCAGGCCGGTGCTTCGGTAGCGGACAATATCGTGTCGATCAAGGCGCAGTATGGCTTTGATAACCGCGCGCTGCCCAACTACGATCCCAACCCGGCCGGCAATGGCACGCAAATGCTGCCGACCGCCAATGGCGGCATGCAAATCACGGTCTGGAGCCCGACCATGATGGATGCCGACAACGACGGCGTCAACGGCGGCCCCGGCGACTACCAGCGCATCGCAGCCGTGCGCATCGCGGTGGTGGCGCGCAGCAAGACCATCGAGAAACCGACACCGGGCGGCGCCTGCAGCGCCACCACGGTCCAGCCGACGGTGTTCGGCAATGCCGTACCGTCCGGCGTGGCGCCGGTGCCGATGCAGGTCAGCGTGGCGGTTGGCGGCGACACCATCGACTGGAAGTGCTATCGCTACCGGGTGTTCGAGACCGTCGTGCCCATTATTAATTCCCAGTTCCGGCCATGAAACAGCTCCGATATCAGCGCGGGATTGCCTTGCCGATCATGCTCATCATGCTGGCGGTGATGATGGTCAGCAGCATTTACCTGCTCAAGTCCAGCACTTCCAGCACGCTGACCACCTCCAACCTGGCCTACGAGGCGGCCCTGACCAAGGCCGCCGACGCCGGCCTGCATGCCGGCTTCACCTACCTGCGCACAGTGCCGAACAAGAACCTGCTGCTGGCCGACCAGGCGGCGGCCGGCTACGTGGCGACCTTGCCGCCCAACTGGGCGGTCAGCAATCCCAACTTCTGGCTGGGCGCGGTCACCTTGCCGCCTGACACCGATGGCAACCGGGTGCAGTACGTGATCCACCGCATGTGCAACCTGCCGGGCGCATACGACGAAAACAACAACCGCTGCCAGCTGACGGCGCCGCGGCCTGGCACCACCGGCCCGCGCGCGCTGGGCGAGACGCTGAAAGTCGATGCTTCCAACCTGGCCGTCGCGGCGCAGATCCACTACGTGGTGACGGCGCGCGTGTTCGGTCCGCGCGGCGGCAACGTGGTGACGCAGGCCGTCATCATGAAAGGTCCTTGAGGAATCATCATGAAGAAGCTCTTTATCCTGCTGGCTTGCCTGATCGCCGTGCCTGCCTGGGCCGCGCCAACCCAGATCGCCCAGGTGCCGCTGTTGAACATCACCGGCACCGGCACCGTCAAGCCCAATCTGATGCTGCTGTTCGATAACTCCGGCTCGATGGACCAGACCTACACGCCGGACTACGTCAACGACAGCCTGTGCCGCAGCAATGTGTCGCTGCAGGCGGGCGTGATGGCGTGCAACGTCGGCCACCCGCCGTTCATGAGTCCGGATTTCAACAAGCAGTACTACAACCCGGCCATCCACTACCAGGTGCCGATCCGATCGGATGGCAGTTACTACCCCGAGCAGAACGCCGCCAACACCAGCAACTGGACGGTGGTCAGCAACGATGGTTTTGGCGCCCGCCGGGCCGATTTGTTCGGCAACACCGGCAGCAACAACATCAATCTGGTGAGTGGTTTTCCGGACCTGAAATGGTGCACCAGCAGCAGCGGCGTCTGCCAGTTCAATACCTCGACCTACAGCTACCCGGACGCGACTTACCGCTCGCCGGTGGACATCACCACCGGACCGTATTACTACACCATCGGCGTCGGCCAATACTGCGTCGATGACACCATGAAGAACTGCAAGTCCACCACCATCGGCGCGGCGGCGCCGGCCGGCTATCCGGTGCCGGTCAAGGTGCGCTGGTGCAGCGACCGGCTGCTGACCCAGTGCCAGGGCAAGCGCGTGGGCAGCTTTATTTATCCGAGCTATTCCGCACCGTCCGGCGCGGTGGCATCGTACGGCACCATTGCGATTGGCGCCTCGGCTGGCGCCAGCTCGCTCAGCATCACCAATATCGCGATTGCCGAAGCCAGCGGCAGCGTCAACCTCACCAGCGGCAGTATGACCGCCAGCACCGGCACCAACACCGCGCTCAAGCAGCAGACCCTGGCCAGCACCGTGGCTGCCAACATCATCGCCCGCAACACCACCAACCAGTACTACGCTTGCGTCAGGACGCCGACCGGCCAGCCCAGCGTGCCGGCCTGCAGCGTGTTTGGCATTACCCTGACGGCCGACAATGTGGTGGCGGTGGTGCCGGTCACCTGCACCGGCGCCAAGAACCTGAGCAACTGCGTGACCGTCAGCGACAGCTCGCGCGCCGGCTGGGGCTTTACCGTAAGCGCCACCACCACCCGCATCGCACCGGCCTACGTGACCTTCAGCGGCACCACCGCCAACAGCGGCTCGCCGGCCATGGATCTCAGCAAGTACAACGGCACCAACCTGTATGGCACCAGCCTGGCCATCGGCCGCAACCAGACGGCGGCGCAGGTGGCGACCCTGTTCATTGCCAAGATCGGCACCGGCGGCACCTATAAGGCGTACGCCGGCACCAGCAGCAACTGCGTCAACACGCTGCCGGCCAACAGCGTATGCGTGGTCGACAGCGGGGCGCTGAGCAATACTGGCGCGCTGACGATAGGCGCGGTCACCAACGCCGGTTCGCTGACGTCCAGCACCACGCCGGCCACCATGGACACCATTCCGACCACCACCGCGGCGCTGTCGGCCGGCTCCGGCGCGCGAAATCCGTTTGTGCGGGTAAACATCGTCAGCGGCCAGACCTATCCGAAATCGGTGGACCGCACCGACTGTGCCGGCGCCACCTGCAGCTATGCGGAGGAAATGACCAACTTCGCCAACTGGTACGTCTACTACAAGAGCCGCCTGCAAATGATGAAGACGTCAGTGGGCATCGCGTTCTCGCCGATCACCGCCAACTACAAGGTGGGCTACGTCAAGCTGTCCAACGCCGGCGCCGGCAGTGCCATCGACCTGAAACCGGCCGACTTTACCGGCAGTGCGCGCGCCACCTGGTACACCACGCTGTACGCCACCACCACCTCCGGCTCGACGCCGATCCGCACCGCCATGGACAACGTCGGCCGCATGTTCGCCAACCTCACGCCCTACAACTACGCCAGCGGGCAGGAAGTGGTGCAGTACCCGTGCCAGCCGAACTTCCTGATCCTGACCACCGACGGCTACTGGAATGGCGCCAGCACCAATAACGTGGTCAACAATGACAACGTGGAAAACAGCGCGCGCTTCTGCAGCATTTCTTCCGGCTGCGTCGACAAGCGGGCGCAGACCCAGCCTTCGATCGCGGACGTGGCGCTGCATTGGTACAACGGCGGTTCCAGCACCGGCACGGTATCGCTGCGGCCGGCGCTGGAGCCGGACATGAGCAAACCGGGCTCGGTGCCGGCCGCCAACGGCGAGAACACCCATTTGCACATGAACACCTACACGCTGGGCCTGGGCGTGGACGGCGTCATGACCTATGAGCCGAACTACGACACCGCGCCCAAGCCGGGCGGCGACTTTTACAACCTGATCACGCAGGCGCCGACCGGCTGCCCGTGGAATGGCGGCGGCGCCTACGTCTGGCCTGATCCGGACACCACCAACACCGCCAGCACGGTGCAGGAACGGGTGGACGACCTGTGGCACGCGGCCATCAACGGCCATGGCAAGTACTTCAGTGCGCAAGACCCGAAAGACGTGGTCAGCGGGCTGCGCGAAGCCTTGTCCAATATGCAGGTGCGCACCGGCGCAGCGGCGGCGGCGGCCACCTCGACGCCGAATATCACGCTGACCGACAACGACATCTTCTCGGCCACCTTCACCACGGTGCGCTGGTACGGTGAACTGACCGACCGCAAGATCGACACCACCACCGGCGAGGTGATCAAGACGCCGACCTGGAGCACCAGCACCACCGTCGGCAAGTCGATCGCCACCCGCAAGATCAAGATGATGCAGGCGGCGCAGGCGCCCGGCACCGATCCGGTCGAGTTCACGTACGACAATATGGACGGCGCCACCAAGCTGTGGTTTGCCAACAAATGCAGCATCCTGAGCCAGTGCACCTTGCTGTCGGCGGCGGACAAGGCCACCGTCAACAGCGGCGTCAACATGGTTAACTGGCTGCGCGGCGTGCAGGACTACGCCGACGACAACCTGTTCCGCGCCTACAGCACCACCACCGACGCCAATGGCGTCACGGTGCCGATCGTGATTGGCGACATCGCCTCCTCCAAGCCGGCCTATCTGCGCGAACCGCACAACAATTACCCGGACACCGCCTACACCGACTACAAGACCACCTACGCCAACCGTCCCGGCACCGTGTTCGTGGCCGCCAACGACGGCATGCTGCACGCGTTTGACGGCGCCACCGGCGATGAACGCTGGGCCTACGTGCCGCGCATCGTCATGAGCAAGATGGCGGCGCTGGCCAGCACCACCTATGGCACCAACCACCAGTTCACCGCCGACGGCTCGCCCGAGGTGGCGGATGTGAAGATCGGCGGCCAGTGGCGCACCATGCTGGTGGGCGGCCTGAACGCCGGCGGCCGCGGCTTCTACGCGCTGGACGTGACCGATCCCACCGCGCCCAAGGTGATGTGGGAGCTGTGCGCCGATGCGGCCGTCTGCCCGCAGCACAATGACCCCGACCTCGGTTTGAGCTTTGGCAATCCGCAGTTCGGCATCTGGCAGGACAAGTGGGTGGTGTTCCTGACCTCCGGCTACAACAATATTCCGGGCAGCGACGGCGTCGGCACTGGCAGCGGCGGCGGCGTGCTGTTCATCGTCGACGCGGCCACCGGCAACATCCTGGCGCGCGCCAGGACCAACTCCGGCGACACCACCACACCATCCGGCCTGGCCAAGATCACCGCCATCAGCAGCGATCCGCTGGCCGATGCCAAGGTCACCTATGTGTATGGCGGTGACGTGCTGGGCGCGATGTGGCGCTTCGACCTGACCGCCACCAGCGGCGCCATCTCGGTGCTGAAGATGGGCGACGCCGGCGTCAGCAAGCCGATCACCACCCGTCCGGACGTGACCCAGTGCGGCGTGCCGGTCACCAGCACCGACCCCAGCGGCGCCAGCAGCACCCGGACCAGCGCGGTGCGCATGGTCCTGTTCGGCACCGGCCGCCTGCTGGACGTGCCGGATACCTCCAACACCGACGTGCAGACTCTGTTCGCGCTGAAAGACAGCGGCAATGCGCTGGGCAGCATTCCGACTTCCAACCTGGTGCAGCAGACCCTGAGCGTGCAGGGCTCGTCCAGCAACGTGGTCACCTACGGCGTCACCAGCAACCCGGTCGACCTGGCGCAGAAGGATGGCTGGTACTTCAACTGGAGCCTGAATGCTGGCGAACGCATGAACCTCGATCCGCAAATCGTCAGCGGCGTGGCCAACGTGATCACCAATATTCCATCCTCGTCGTCGGCGTGCTCGGTGGGCGGCACCAGTAACCTGTACCAGGTGGACGTGTGCACCGGGCAGGGCGTGAATGGCGACCCGGCCGGGTCCACGCTGTCCAACACCTCGGCGGCGGTCGGTTTCATCATCGTGCGCCTGCCGAGCGGGCAGTTGAAACTGATCACCACCTTTGCCGACGGCAGCAACGCCACCAGCCGCACCAAGGAACTGGATACGGCAGAGGCGCACCGGGTCGGATGGCGTCGTATTAAAGGACAATAAGAGGTATAATCGAGGGTTTGCAGAACCGCCTTAGCTCGCCCCCAACATGGTCAACGATACCGAAAACACAATCCCCGACAATAATGACGACGACGTGTCGCCAGCGGCCAGCGCCAAGACGCCGGCCCTGATCGCGCGCGAAGTACAGCGCCGCCGCACCTTCGGCATCATCTCCCACCCGGACGCGGGTAAAACCACGCTGACCGAAAAGCTGCTGCTGTTCTCGGGTGCGATCCAGATGGCCGGCACCGTCAAGGCCCGTAAATCGGGCCGTCACGCCACGTCGGACTGGATGGAGATCGAAAAGCAGCGCGGCATCTCGGTGGCATCATCGGTGATGCAGTTTGAATTCCGCGATCACGTGGTCAACCTGCTGGACACCCCGGGCCACCAGGACTTCTCGGAAGATACCTACCGCGTGCTGACCGCGGTCGACTCGGCGTTGATGGTGATCGACGCTGCCAAGGGTGTGGAAGCGCAGACCATCAAACTGCTGGACGTGTGCCGCATGCGCAACACGCCGATCGTCACCTTCATGAACAAGATGGACCGTGAAACGCGCGACCCGCTGGAACTGCTGGACGAGCTGGAATCGGTGCTGAAGATCCAGTGCGCGCCGGTGACCTGGCCGATCGGCATGGGCAAGAACTTCCGCGGCGTGTACCACCTGCTGAACGACACCATCATGCTGTTCAAGGCTGGCGAAGAGCGTGCTGACGGCGCATTTGAAATCATCGAAGGCATAGATAATCCGCGCCTGCAGGAGATGTTCCCGCTGGAGATGGATCAGTTGCGCATGGAAGTAGAACTGGTCAATGGCGCTTCGCATCCGTTCGACCTGCAGGAATTCCTGGCAGGCGTGCAGACGCCGGTGTTCTTCGGTTCCGCGATCAACAACTTCGGCGTGCGCGAGATTCTGTCGGCACTGGTGGACTGGGCGCCGGCGCCGCGCGAGCGCGACGCCACCGTGCGCGCGGTCGATCCGAAGGAAGAGCCGTTCACTGGTTTCGTGTTCAAGATCCAGGCCAATATGGACCCGGCGCACCGCGACCGTATCGCCTTCCTGCGCGTGTGCTCGGGCCGTTTTGAGCGCGGCATGAAAGTCAAGCACCTGCGCCTGGGGCGGGAGGTGAAGGTATCGTCGGTGGTGACCTTCATGGCATCCACCCGCGAGCAGGTGGAAGAGGCGTACGCCGGCGACATCATCGGCCTGCCCAACCACGGCAATATGCAGATTGGCGACTCGTTCTCCGAAGGCGAAATGCTGACCTTCACCGGCATTCCATTCTTTGCCCCGGACTTCTTCCGGCAAGTGCGCATCCGCAATCCGCTGAAGATCAAGCAGCTGCACAAAGGTCTGCAGCAGCTGGGCGAAGAGGGCGCGGTGCAGGTGTTCAAGCCGGTGCAGGGTGGCGAGCTGGTACTGGGCGCGGTCGGCGTGCTGCAGTTCGAGGTGGTGGCAAGCCGCCTGCTGAACGAGTACGGTGTGGATGCCGTGTTTGAAGGCACCAGCATCAGCAGCGCGCGATGGGTATCGAGCGACGACAAGAAAGCGCTGGCCGACTTTGAAGATCAACTGGGCCACAACGTAGCGTACGACGCGGCCGGCAACCTGGCCTACCTGGCGACATCGAGCGTCAACCTGCGCCTGACGCAGGAACGCTGGCCGAAGCTGCAGTTCCACGCCACGCGCGAGCACTCCGCCAAGCTCGTCTAAACTCCGGGGTCAGATACCGTCTTGAATAGCAAGCCCTTTGGTTAAGTAATTTGGATCAAAGGGCTTGTCAGTGTGGATCACGCCATAGATCAGATGTGCCAGTTTGTGCATGACTGCACCGATCA
>NZ_JBCNLB010000025.1:0-54848 GCF_039595735.1 Duganella sp. | reverse complement strand
CACCGGAATCTGCACACAAAGCGCCTCAAAGGACCTGGAGCCTGGGGTGATCAGCAGCCGATCCGCTGCCCATGTCGCTATTTTTCAGCGCCACCTCCGGGATCTCCAGTTATTCGAGGTGCCCCATAGTTGTCGGGATAGTGACAGCTTCGAGAAGTTTTGCATCGCGGACGACGTTATTTGTAATGGTGATGGTGAAGGGGCCGGCCGATTGCTGATTTGGGGCTTCCTCTGACATGTCAACGGAGGTCGCCCGGAGGTACAGTTGGTGTTCACCCACGCCGAGATTTGCTGGCTTGGTCATTTGGCGCGGAGTATCAATTGGTATCTCATTGACATCGCGATCCAGGCCGAATATTTGGGTTGCTAGGGGCACGCCGTTCTCGACAATCTCGAGATATTTTATTGCCCGGTTGCGCTCGCCAGCTTTCACTGTCCCGTTGATGTAGATAGGGAATTGCGCCGTCCCAGCAACCGCCCCTGATGTGGTGTTCGGCGCAACGCCTGTGAACGTAATGGCGGCTGCACTGAGGTGCAGGCAAGCTAACAACCACACAGCAGACCAAATGCGAAACTTGCGCGCAAAGAATGCAAACAAAGCGGAAACAATGAAGTTAAGTTGAGCCGGTATTTTATGCATCGTTATTTTTTGGTCAGCGGTAGCGCGCCAGGCGCAGCAATGGAATTGGTTAATCAGGTTTGCCGTCTGACATTATCGCTTATTAAAATTTCGGAAAATACACACAAAATCACATAACGAAATATTTGATACTAACGGGCAACATCTGGCAAGTTGCCGCCTAGGTGACGCGAGGCCTTAACGATAGGTCACGGGGGCGGCTGTAGTGGGCTTGCGGTGCTATACCACGGCGGCACGCTAAGCATTTCCAAGAACTGGATTGAGCGACACGGCTACATACTTGGAGCCGAATCGTTAACAAGGAGGCCAGGTCATCATCAACACGGCGGATACCCGCATGGAAGATGGCGCCGTGTTCGCAGTCAACTTCGGGGGCCAGGCGTTCTTGAAACGCCTCGCGGGCGACCGTGGCGAATGCTGGCTGACCTCGTTAACCGGACCAGGTGCGACATCGCCGCAAGAGTTGCCGTGCGGGCGAGTGCATCGTCATCGGCCGAATAGTTAAGCGCGAAGCCGATCGAATTTAAATAACCGGAGCCGACATGTCTCGGGCAGGCCTTATTGCATCAGCGTTCGTCGTTATCGCAGTGGCAAGCACCAGAGTAGTGTGGACAAAGTACGATGACTGGTTCGTACTGCCAAAGGCAAGGAAGTTCGTCGCAGATAAGATGCGGGGCCGCCACCCAGTTCCGCAATGATCACGTCACCAGTGATGGCCGGCACTGCGGTGAAGTCAACGCTAAGAACGGTATAGGCGGCTATGTCGGCTTCAAGCGATTCGCGTCCGGCGGCGCGAATGGCATGATTTACCTAGAAGGCAAAGGCATGCTTGGACCGGAAAGCACCGAAGAACTCATGGCAGTCATGAACAAGCGGTTCGCCTACCTGAAAATGATGAACTCCATGAAGGGGCAAATGCCGAATCGCCCTACTGTCCGAAGACGCTCAATACGCCCCGGGCACGGGGCGGAGTGTTCGAGGATCACTGGACGGCCATTTGCGAGAGCAAGTAGCCCGCGCCGCTTTCCTAGTTTTGCTAATCTGGTGGATTGCCGTGGTAGCTAATAAAATAAAATCCTCCATCGAAGACGACCGAAATGTACGCATCGATCTCATCAAGCCTGACCTTCTTTAGAACAAGCGGTTTAGTTATATCCATGCCTGCGATTAACGGTTTAACGTGCGCGAGAATGGCAGGCGCAAAATTTTTAACATGAGCATCCCACCCACCTTTAAGCGTCGATCCTTTCTTTCCTATCCACGGACCTCCTGCATGTAAGATAGCAAGATCCGGATTGTGCTTTAGCTGGTAATGCTCAATTACGACGACGCAATTTTCTTCCACTAAAACGACCGCTCCTTTGAGCGTGTTGCTATAGGTATTGATCAAACTTGAATAGGATACGGGACTGTGGCTTGAACTACTGGATGAATCACTGTGCATTCCCCTCGTGCCGGCTCCAGACGATGAGCTCGAGGTAGACGAAGCTGCAGCGCTTTTTCTTTCTTGCTTGAAATATCGCGCAACCGCAAACCCAACAATGCGAGTTATTTCCTCTTCTGTGGAGTTATTTTTCCCTCGTCCCAGTTTCGTCTTTAATCTTGCCTTATAATCATCCTGATCTTCCCCTAATTTAGATCGGTTTTCGTGGGCTTCAGCTATTTCTTTGGCCTCTGCATTCGTTAACGGACTCCTTGAGGCGGGCAGGCTGCTCTCCTCACTGATGACCGGCATTTCACTCAATGAGGGCGTCGACGAGCTCCCAATGCCAGGAAGTAGTGACTGGTTAGAAGAAAGATCCAGCGATGATTCATCCAGAAAGCAAAAAACCGGCATTAGCCGGTTTAATTTTTGGTAGCTCGCGACCCCGCATTGCCCCAAATACGCCCCAAGTTTATCAAAGACACATCTCTCATCAGGTAAGTCTTTGATTTTAAAGCTGAATTTTGGTGGGAAGTGCAAGTTTCGAACTTGCGACCCCTGCAGTGTGAATGCAGTGCTCTACCCCTGAGCTAACCTCCCGTTGAGTGCGAGCATTATAGACTGCCCCCTTGGCCAAATGCAAGGGGCTATCTTTATTGGCTATCGTCAGGCTGGGCTTTGCTGGTGCTGTAGGGCATGACGATCAGCGGCGCGCTGGGCGACAGGGCTTGCAGGCGCTTGTACAGCGCCCGCGTTTCCAGCAAATTCCAAACGCGCAGCATGGCTTCGATGGTGTCGAACGGCTTGGTGAGGAAGTCGCGCGCGCCCAGCGACAGCGCGCGCCGCTTGGATTCGCTGGTGGCGTCGGCAGTCACTACCAGCACCGGGCGGTAGTCGAAGGGATCGCCGCGCCGCTTCAGGTGCTCCAGCACGGCGTAGCCGTCAAGTTCGGGCATCATCAGGTCCAGGATGATGAGGTCGGGGTCGAAGGCGGCATACAGGTCAAGCGCTTTTTGCGCATCCGTGGTGCCCACCACGTGGGTCAGTCCTTCGCGGATCAGCAGGTCTTCCAGCAGGCGTAGGTTGGCGGGCTGGTCGTCGATGATCAGCACGCGCGAGGAAAGCAAATCATCTTCGTTCATTTCGTTATCCTGTCAAGTAAGGCAAAAAATTCGCGCAGGTCGAGCGGCTTTTTCAGGTGGCCGCCTGCCGCCGGCGCGGCGCCATCGCCGCCCAACAGCACCAGCGGCACTGCCGACAACAAAGTGTCGTCACGCCAGCGCGTGAGCGTAGCCGGATCCGCCAGATGCGCATCCAGCAGCACCACATCCGGCACGCACGAGGCGGCCAGCGCCCAGCCATCGGCAACGCTGCGCGCGGCCACAAAACGCCAGCCGGGCCGGCGCGCCATCAGCGTTTCCATCAGGGCCAGACTGGACGCGTCGCTGTCGATGCACAGTAATGTCGGCATCTCGACCGGTGCCGCAACGGCTTCCGGCGTTGGCGCGCCCGGCGCCGATGTCAGTTCTTGCGCCGCCTGGGCTGCGCGCGGCAGGCGCAGCGTGAACACGCTCCCTTGGCCTGCCCGGCTATCGGCCGCCAGGCTGCCGCCCATCGCTTCCGCCAGCGAGCGCGATACCGCCAGCCCCAGCCCCACGCCTTCGGTCTTGCCACGCTCCGCGCCCAGGCGGTCGAATGGCGTGAACAGGCGCTCCTGCATGCCGGCTGCGATGCCATCGCCGTCGTCGGCAATCGCGATGGCGACCTGCCCATCCTGCAGGCTGATGCCAATGCGCACCTCGCCCCCCGCGCGGTTGTATTTGATGGCATTGGACAGCAGGTTCAGCACGATTTGCAGCAGGCGCTGGCGGTCGGCCAGCACGGCATGCCCGTCGTTGCCGTCTTGCGGCCGCAGCTTGATCTGATGCCGGGCAGCGAGCGGTTTCAGCAACGCGATCGCTTCGTTCAGCACCGGCGCCACCGTTACCGGCACTGCCGCGATGGCCAATTGACCGGCCTCGACGCGCGCGACATCCAGCACGTCATCGATCAGCGACAGCAAATGCTTGCCGGCTCGTGTGATGTGCTCGGCATGCTGACGCCCGCGCCTGGCGCCAAGGTCGTCCTCCAGCAATTGCGCGAAGCCGAGGATGGCATTCAGCGGCGTGCGCAGTTCATGGCTGGTGCGCGACAGGAATTCAGACTTGGCCACGCTGGCCGCCTGAGCCTCCGCAGCGCGCCTGGCCAGCAGCACGCTGGCATGGTGCAGCCGGTCGGCCAGCACGCCCAGTTCATCGCTGGCGACGCCGGTAGGCAGCAGCGGCTGATCATTCACCAACCGTTCGGCATTCTCCGCCGACAAGCGCACCCGCCGCACCACGCGCAGCGTGAACAACAGCATCGCCAGCGCGCCGGCCAGGCCGATCACGATGGTGGCCAGATTCATCAGGACATTGCGCCGCAGCGCTTCCTGCAGCGTCGCCGTGCGCTGCTCGACCAGCAGCGCCTCGCGCGCATTCATGGCGCCGATGCCGTCACGCAGCTGGTTGAGGATTTGCCGGCCGGACAGCAGGCTGGCACGCAAGGCATCGGGGCTGGCATCGTACTGCTGGCGCAGCGCTTCCAGCCCGATCAGCTTTTGGCGCACCAGCGGCAACAGCACGCTCAGGCGCGCCAGCTGCTCCGCATCGCGCACGTTGTGCTGCAGGTCGGCCATCGCCGCCGGCAATTTCTCTTGCGCGGCGCGGTAGGGATTGAGGAAGTCATCGACGCCGGTCAGCAGATAGCCGCGCACGCCGGTGGCAGCTTCCGCGATCAGCGCGTGCAGCAGCTGGATGTCGCGCTGCACTTTCAGCGTGCGCTGCATTTCGGCCATGGCCTCGGCTGTCTGCCGCTCCAGCTTGTAGCTGGTGGCCGCCGAGCCCACCAGCGTGGCCAGCGCTGCGACCACGATGATCACGCCCTTGACCGTCAGCGACCAGTCGCGCCAGTACAGGCCAACCCGCCTCATCCGCCGAACCCGTAGTCCACCGCAAACACCGCCGCCTGGGTGCGGTCGCGCAAGTCCAGCTTGTGCAGGATGCGTTCGATGTGCACCTTGACGGTGCCGGCGGCAATGCCCAGCTCCTGCGCCATGGCCGCGTTGGTCAGGCCGCGCGGCATCATGGCAAACACTTGCAGCTCGCGCGAGGTCAGTTGTTTGAGTTTGGCGGTCGAGGCTGTGTCGGCGGTGCGCGCCGCCGGTTTGTTGGCGACCTGGTGCGCCGTCGCCAGAATGGTGCCCAGCACCTGCAGCACGCCCAGATCATCGGCATTGGGCGGCGCCACCTGGCGCGAACTCAGCAAAGCCAGCAAGCCGACGTTGCGGCCGTGGAAGCGCAGTGGCACCAGCACTTCCAGGCCGACCGCCTTGTCGCGGCCTACCCGCAGCCGGCTATGGACGTCCTGCTGGACCAGCGGCAGCGCGTTTTCCTGCAAGGCCGCGTGCAGCGCACCGGTGGCCGGCAGCCGCGCGCCGACCGGCGCCACCGGTCCCTGCGAGGCTGCCACGTGCAGTCCGTCAGCCTGCAAGTGCAGCAGCAAGCCTTCTTCCAGCGACAGAAAGGACAGCGCCTTGCCCAGGATGGCTTGCATCGCGGCCTCGCCATTGCCGTCGTCGGCCAGCGCGCTTGCGGCGGCGGTTAGCAGGCGCAGGCGGGCGGCACTGCCTTCGTTGTGGCGATAGCGCACGCGGGTACTGCGCGCGCTGCTGTTGGAGTCGGCAAGGGTGGTGATGTCGGTCATGGATTTTCCTTTAGGCCGGATTATATGCCATTCAGCATAGAAAAAATCCGCCGTTCAGCCGATTCTTGCCGATCGCCCAATCTCCATACTTCATTCATCGCCATCGATCACCGATCCATGTGCGACCTGAAACTCTCAATCCTTTTTTGGAGATCGTAATTTAATGAAGAAATTCCTGACCATCGCTGCCCTCGCCATTGCCCTGCCGCTTAGCGCCTCGGCTGCCAACAAAACGCACGTCAACGGCAGTGCCGCCACGGCCAGCGCGGCCGCCCGCGTGATCAACGTCCTGCCCAAGACCAAGCACGTCAACGTGGAACAGGGCGAGACGGTGAAGTTCGTGGTGGGCGACAAATCGTTCACCTGGCACTTCGACACGCTGCGCGCCAGCGACAGCTTCCCGCTGTCCAAGATCGCGCCAGCCGGCATCGACACCCACCGCGTGCGCGTGTACGTATCGCCTAACCCGCTGTATCACGGCGGCTAACACCCGGCAGTCATCGTTTTCTTACCACTACACCCAAGGAAAAATATGCGTTACCTGAACCTGTTGCCTGTCGCCTGCGTCATGCTGGCTACCAATACTTACGCGGCCAATACCGAGGCTTGCCATCCGTCGTCGGAGAAGGAAATCGCCGGCCTGTTCGACCGCTGGAATGCGTCGCTGCAAACGGGGAATCCGGACCAGGTGGTGGCCAACTATGCCACCCGGTCGGTGCTGCTGGCCACGGTGTCCAACAAGCCGCGCCTGACGCCGGAGGAAAAGCGTGATTACTTCGTGCACTTCCTGGCCGGCAAGCCAGTCGGCAGCATCGATAGCCGCACCATCGAACTGGACTGCAATACCGCCGTCGACGCCGGCCTGTACACCTTCAAGTTCGCGGATGGCAAGGAGGTGAAGGCACGCTTTACCTACACCTATAAATGGGACGGCAAGCAGTGGCTGATCACCAGCCACCACTCGTCGGCCATGCCCGGCAAGGACTGAACGGCTTAAGCCGCTGCCGGCGGGGCCGGCGGATTCAGGGAGGCGGTCCAGATGCACTGGCCTTTGACGGCCTTGTCCAGCCCCGCCAGCGTTTCCGCATGCGCCGCCAGTTCGTCTTCCGAAGCCGGCAGGAAGATGATCTCGGCCATGGCGACCGGCTCCAGCAGTTCACCAATGCTGACCACTTCCTCTTCCACATCCATGCCCAGACTGTTCTGGCCGCGGGTCATGGCCAGGTAGACGTCGGCCAGCAGTTCCGCGTCCAGCAGCGCGCCGTGCAGTTTGCGGTGCGAGTTGGAGATGCCGTAGCGGTCGCACAGCGCGTCCAGCGAGTTGCGCTTGCCCGGATGCAGTTCCTTGGCGTGCACCAGGGTGTCGATCACGCCGCCGATGTGTTCGGTGAAGTCCGGCAGGTTGAGCAGCTTGAATTCGTGGTTTAGAAAGCCCAGGTCGAACGGCGCGTTGTGGATGATCACTTCGGCGCCCTGGATGTACTCGCGCAGCTGGTCGACAATCTCGTGGAACTTCGGCTTATCGCTCAGGAACTCGGTGGTCAGGCCGTGGACGTTCAGTGCGCCCTCTTCCGAGTCGCGTTCCGGATTGATGTAGAAGTGGAGATTATTCCCCGTCAGCATGCGATTGTTCAGCTCAACGCAGCCGATTTCCAGGATGCGGTTGCCCAGCTTGGGGTTGATACCGGTGGTTTCGGTATCGAGGACGATTTGGCGCATAGTATTCCGAAATTAATTGCAGAGCGCAGTATATCAGCGCCCGCGCGCCACTTCCACGCCGCGGTTGGCCAGCATGTCGGCCCGTTCATTGCCAGGATGACCATTATGGCCGCGCACCCAGCGCCATTCCACGATGTGCATTTGCTGCGCCGCGTCGAGCGCCTTCCACAGGTCTTCGTTCTTGACCGGTTCCTTGGTCGAGGTTTTCCAGCCGCGCGCCTTCCAGCCGTGGATCCACTCGCTGATGCCTTTCTGGACGTACTGGCTGTCGGTGTGCAGCACCACGGTGCATGGTCGCTTCAGCGCGCTCAGCGCCTCGATCACCGCCTGCAATTCCATGCGGTTATTGGTGGTGTCGCGCGCGCCGCCGAAGATTTCCTTCTCGGCCTCGCCAGCCACCAGCAATGCGCCCCAACCGCCCAGGCCGGGATTGCCCTTGCATGCGCCGTCGGTAAAAATTTCAACCTTATCCATCCTGCTGCTCTCTTCTTTTGTTCGTTACCGGCACGCCCACCGGGGCGGCTGCCGTTTTTCTGGTCCATGCCGGACCGATCAAGCGCATGCCCTTCACGCGCTTGACCGCTTGTATGACGTAGACGCCGCCAAAGTATGGCCACCAGCGCGAGCCGGCATTATCCATGAAGGCGTAGCGCTGCAGCCACTTTTCTGTGCGGCAGGCCGGCGCATAGCAGCCAAAGTGGCTCTGGCTGGCGCTCATATTCAATAATTTTAACCAATCCTTCATGCGCGGCATAGAAATCAGCTCCTCGGTCCGCGGCAGGAAGGAGGTGCCGCCGACGCGCCGCAGCACATGGCGCGCGCCCCACAGGCTGGCCGGGTTGAAGCCGCAGATGATGACCTGCCCTTCCGGGATCAGCACGCGCTCGACTTCGCGCAGCACCTGGTGCGGGTCGGTGGAAAATTCCAGCACATGCGGCAGCACGATCAGGTCCACGCTTTGCGAGGCGAACGGCAGTTCGGTGTAGTCCAGCGTGACGCTGACGGCGCGCTGCTGCTCGCGCGCCGGGCGCGTCCGGCGGTCGGCCAGCAGCTTGTAGGGCATGCGGCTGGCGGCCAGGGCATCAATTTCAGGCATGCCGATCTGCACCGCGTTGTAGCCAAAGATATCGGCTGTTAAATTATCGAGACAGCTTTGTTCCCACGCACGCATGTACACACCTGCGGGCGTTTGCAGCCAGCCTTCCAGCGCTATAATGGATTTCTCCGACCCCGCCTTATCCATGCTTAGCCTTTTGCGATCCAATGACCATATCTTCTAATCAAGCTCTTCGTGTTTTAACGGTACCGGCGTTCCGCGACAATTATCTCTGGTTGATACATGATGGCATACATGCCGCGGTGGTCGACCCCGGCGACGCCAAACCGATACTGGCGGCCCTGAAAGCCAACGGACTCAAGCTCACCGCCATTCTACTCACCCATCACCATGCTGACCATATCGGCGGCGTCCCTGAATTATTACAGCATTATCAGGTTCCTGTTTTTGGTCCGCGCAATGAAACCATCGCCGCCGTCACCTTGCCGGTGGGCGAAGGCAAGCTGATCGATGTGCCCGGCCTGGCGCTGAAGCTGTCGGTGCTGGACGTGCCCGGCCACACCATGGGCCACATCGCCTATGTGCGTGAGGCCGACGGCGATGAGCCGACCTGGCTGTTCTGCGGCGATACGCTGTTTGCCGGCGGTTGCGGACGGTTGTTCGAAGGCACGCCGGCGCAGATGATCAGTTCGCTCGGCAAGCTGGCTGCGCTGCCGGAGGACACCAAGGTATTTTGTGCGCATGAGTACACGCTGTCCAACCTGCGCTTTGCGCGCGTGGTCGATCCGGACAATGTGGCGCTGCAGCAGCGCGTGAAGGTGGAAACCGACAAGCGCGAGCACGATGTGCCGACCGTGCCATCGACCATCGCAGTCGAGAAAGCCACCAATCCCTTCCTGCGTTATCGCGAGCCGGCGATTGCGGAGCAGTTGGTGAAGGCCGGGCGTCTCGATCGCATCGATACGCCGCTGGCAACCTTCACCGCGCTGCGTTTGTGGAAGAATGACTTCTAAGGCTTAGATTTCTTCGTACAGCGGCAGCGTCAGGAATTCCTCGAACGCTTCCGAGGTCGACATCTGTTCGAAGATTTGCGCCGCGCGTGGATAAGCCGGGGTCTGGCCGTCCGGCGCGGTGGCCTGCACCTTGGCCAGTTCTTCCGGAATCATGGCGCGCACCATCTCGGCGGTGACTTTGCGGCCATCTTCCAGCACCCCCTTGGTGGAACGGATCCACTGCCACACCTGCGAACGGCTGATCTCGGCGGTGGCCGCATCTTCCATCAGGTTATGGATCGGCACGCAGCCGTTGCCGTTCAGCCAGCTGCCCAGGTAATGGATGCCAACATTGATGTTGTAACGCAAGCCGGCCTCGGTGATCGGGGTTTCCGGCTTGAAGTCCAGCAACTGCTCGGCAAACACTTCCACGTCCAGGCGTTGCTTGTCGATCTGGTTCGGCTTATCGCCCAGCACTTTCTTGAACTCGGCCATGGCCAGGTCCACCAGGCCCGGGTGCGCCACCCAGCCGCCGTCGTAGCCGTCGGTGGCATCGCGCGCCTTGTCGTTGCGCACGCCGCCCATGGCGATTTCGTTCTTTTCCGGATCGTTCTTGATCGGGATCAGCGCCGCCATGCCGCCGATGGCCGGGGCGTTGCGCTTATGGCAGGTTTTCAGCAGCAACAAAGCGTAGGCGCGCATGAACGGCGCGGTCATGGTGACCTTGGCGCGATCGGCCAGGCAGAAGTCCTTGTCCAGCTTGAATTTTTTGATGCACGAGAAGATGTAGTCCCAGCGGCCGGCGTTCAGGCCCGAGCTGTGCTCGCGCAGCTCGTATAGAATTTCATCCATCTCGAACGCGGCCAGGATGGTTTCGATCAGCACGGTGGCCTTGATGGTGCCCTGCGGCAGGCCCAGTTCCTTCTGGGTCATCACAAAGATGTCGTTCCACAGGCGCGCTTCCAAATGCGATTCCATTTTCGGCAGGTAGAAGTACGGGCCGGCGCCGCGCGCCAGTTGCTCCTTGGCGTTGTGGAACATGAACAGCGCGAAGTCAAAGATGCCGCCCGAGATGCGCTTGCCATCCACCAGCACGTGCTTTTCATCCAGGTGCCAGCCGCGCGGACGCACCACCAGGGTGGCGACCTTGTCGTTCAGCTTGTACGACTTGCCGTTCTGCTCCAGCGCGATGGTGCCGCGCACCGCGTCTTTCATGTTGATCTGGCCGCTGATCTGGTTGTCCCAGTTGGGCGAGTTGGAGTCCTCAAAGTCGGTCATGTAGCTGTCGGCGCCTGAGTTGAGGGCGTTGATGACCATTTTGCGCTCGACCGGGCCGGTGATTTCCACGCGGCGGCATTCCAGCGCTTTCGGGATCGGCGCGATTTTCCAGTCACCGTTGCGGATATGGGCCGTCTCAGGCAGGAAGTCCGGGCGCTCGCCGGCATCCAGACGCTTGGCGCGTTCCACGCGCACGGCCAGCAGCTGTTGACGGCGTGCTTCGAATTCGCGACTCAGCTTGGCCACCAGCGACAACGCTTCCGGCGTCAGGATGGTTTCGTAGCCAGGCTTGATCTCGCCGGTGATTTGCATGCCTGCTGGCAGGGTCAGAGTGGATTGCGTCATGAGAGGTCTCCGTAGAAAAATAGTAACGAATCGGCTTAATTATATGCTTGTTGCAGTGCGGCGTTTTTAGTGTGTGGGCTCAGTTACAAGCTGAATTGTTTTACAGTATATTCACTCGTAAGTTATGCAAACAAGACTAAATATCACTTCATCTATGCGTTTTTGTAAAAAGTGACGGAGACAGGTTTTCATGGGGCAGTTCAGACAGATTTCCACTTTTGTTGAGGTAGTGGCGCGCGGCAGCTTGTCGGCCGCCGCCCGTGCGGAGGGCATCGCCCCTGCGATGATCGGGCGCCGGCTGGATGCGTTGGAGGCCCGCCTGGGCGTCAAGCTGCTGCAACGCACCACGCGCAAACTGGCGTTGACCGACGAGGGCGCGGCCTTTCTGGAGGACTGCCAGCGCATCCTGGCCGAGCTGGAAGAGGCTGAATCAGCGGTATCGGAACGTAGCGCGCACGCCACAGGCCACCTGATGATCTCGGCGCCGGCAGGCTTTGGCCGCCAGCACGTGGCGCCGCTGCTGCCCTCTTTCCTGGCCGAGCATCGCGACGTGACCGCCACACTGAACATGAGCGACCGCGTGGTCGACATCGTGGGCGAAGGCATTGATGTGGCGATCCGCATTGCCAGCCTGTCGGATTCCAGCCTGGTCAGCGTCAAACTGGCCGACAACGAGCGCGTGGTGGTCGGCTCGCCGGCCTATCTCAAGCGTCACGGCACGCCGGAAACGCTGGCCGATCTGGGCAAGCACAACTGCCTGGCCATCAGCAGCGAAGGCAGCCAGCGCGGCTGGACCTTCCGCGAGGATGGCAAGAATGTGGTGCTGAAGGTGAACGGCAACATGGCCTGCAACGACGGTCAGGTGCTGCACGAGTGGGCCCTGGCCGGCAGGGGCCTGGCGTGGCGCTCGATGTGGGAAGTGGGCAGCGCGATTGCGGCGGGCAAGCTGCAGACGGTGCTGGATGGCTACTCGGCGCCCGGCAATGACATTTACGCGGTGTTTGCTCAACGGCGCCATCTGCCGCTGCGCATCCGCGCCTTTGTCGACTTCCTGCGCCACACCTACGCCCAGCCGGACTACTGGAGCAAATCCGGAAAGTGAACAGGCAAAAAAAAATCCTCGGTTACCGAGGATTTCTTGATCGTTAGATCCAGCGTATTACAGAGGCTGAATGTTCGAAGCTTGCTTGCCTTTAGGGCCGGCGGTTACTTCGAAAGAAACGCGTTGGTTCTCTTGCAGCGATTTGAAGCCTGCGGTCTGAATCGCCGAGAAGTGAGCGAACAGATCTTCGCCGCCTTCGTCAGGGGTGATAAAGCCGAAACCCTTCGAATCATTGAACCATTTTACGATACCAGTTGCCATTACAATTCCTATTTCAGTTAATTTGGGCTTGCGCCCGTGATATCGTTTTTGAGGCAAGAAAGACAAACTGTACTACTCTTGAATCTAAACGATCCCGCATTATACCCATTTGCGAGAGAAAAGCACGTTTTCACCAAAATAAATGCAAAGCTCCGCATTTTTTGGTAGAAACCCCTCGTTGCCGGGCGTATGTGTCATGATAGACAACGAAATCGTACACGCTTTGAGCTAGATCAAGTGCACGATTGATCGCGGATCAATCGTAATGGCCGGCTTTGGCATCACGGCTGGCCCATGCCAGCAGCTTTTCCACTTCCGGCACCACCGGCGCCCAGCCGGCCTGGGTGGCCAGCACGCCGCGCACCATCTGCTCGATGCGGCGCGCCTCCTGGCCAAACACGGTGAAACCGAAAGTGCCGGCCGATCCGGCCACCCCATGCAGCACCTCGTGCAGCTGGTGCAGCGCCTCCGGCGACGGCCGCTCGCCGCCCGCCACGCACAACGCCAGCGCAGCGCGGATCTTGTCCAGCGTGCCGGGCACGGTGGCGGCGAACTTGTCGTTCAGGGCCGCCAGCCGGGCGCGGAAATCGGGATCGACCGGGGTGGCCATCTTATTTGGTGCCGAAAATGCGATCGCCGGCGTCGCCCAGGCCTGGAATGATGTAGGCGTGGTCGTTCAGGTGCGAATCCAGCGAAGCGCAGTAGAGTTTGACGTCCGGGTGCGCTTTCTGGAACACTTCCACGCCTTCCGGCGCCGCCACCAGCGCCAGGAAAATGATCTGGTCGTCGGTGACGCCGCGCTTTTTCAGCACGTCCACCGCATGCACCGCCGAGTTGCCGGTGGCGACCATCGGATCGCACAGAATGAACGTACGTTCGACCGTGTCCGGCAGGCGCACCAGGTACTCCACCGGCTGGTGGGTTTCCGGGTCGCGGAACACGCCGATGTGGCCGACGCGGGCCGACGGCACCAGGTCCAGCAAGCCATCGCTCATGCCGATGCCGGCGCGCAGGATCGGCACGATGGCCAGCTTGCGGCCGGCAATCACCGGCGCTTCAATGGTCATCAGCGGGGTTTCAACAGTGCGGGTGGTCAATGGCAAGTCGCGGGTGATTTCGTAACCCATCAGCAGCGTGATTTCCTTGAGCAGATCGCGGAAGGTACGGGTCGACGTATCCTTCGCGCGCATGTGGCTCAGCTTGTGCTGGATCAGCGGGTGATCGGTGATGAACAGGTTAGGAAAACGCGGGTCTTGTTTCATTAGATAAGCTCTGTTGGGGGTGTTTTACCGCATTATACTAGGCCTGTTCCACCAGTGCCCTGGCCAATATGGCCGCGCAATCGATGCCGGGCGGCAGCCGTCCGTAGGCGCCGCCGGGTTCACGCTTGAGGCGCGAGGCCATGAAAGCCGACGACACAAACGCCGGCGCATGGCGCAGCAACAATGCCGCCTGCAGGGCCAGCACCACCCGCTCGGCCAGCACGCGCGCGCTGAACTCATCGATCTGGCCTTGCGCCAGATCCGCCAGCAAGGTGGTCTTGTAGGCGACGAAGAAGGTATCGACGTTGCCAGCCAAGGCCAGCTCGGCCGCCAGCGCCTCGCGCGCTTCCGGCGACTTGGCGAAGGCGCGCAGCAGGTCCAGACACATCACATTGCCCGAACCTTCCCAGATCGAGTTGACCGGCAATTCGCGATACAGCCGTGCCAGCGGACTCTCTTCCACATAGCCGCTGCCGCCGATGACTTCCATCGCCTCGGCGCCAAAGCCCGGCCCGCGCTTGCACACCCAGTATTTGGCGGCCGGCGTCAGCACCCGCGCCAGCATGGCTTGCGCCGGATCGTGCACCTCATCGAAGCAGCGCGCCAGGCGCATGGCCAGCACGGTGGCGGCCTCCGATTCCAGCGCCAGGTCGGCCAGCACGTTTTGCATCAGCGCATGCTCGGCCAGCGGCCGGCCGAAGGCCACACGGCGGCGCGCGTGATGCAGCGCATGCGTGAGGGCGGCGCGCATGGCGCCGGCACTGCCCAGCACGCAATCGAGCCGGGTATGGCCGCCCATCTCCAGAATGGTGGGAATGCCGCGGCCCTGCTTGCCGATCAGCCAGCCGTAGGCGCCGGTGAATTCCACTTCCGATGACGCATTTGAGCGGTTGCCGACCTTGTCCTTGAGCCGCTGCACGCGGATCGCGTTGCGCTCGCCATTGGGCAGGTAACGCGGCAGGAAAAAGCACGACAGACCGGCGCTGCCGGCCTCGTCGGTCTGCGCCAGAATCAGATGCGCATCGCTTTGCGGCGCTGAAAAGAACCACTTGTGGCCGACGATCCGGAACACCTCCTCGCCGTCCTCGCCAAACAGGGCGCGCGCTGCCGATGGGGTTACCGGTTCGGCGCGCGTGGTGTTGGCGCGCACGTCCGAACCGCCCTGCTTCTCGGTCATGCCCATGCCGATGATTGCGCTTGTCTTCTGCTCCACAGGCAGCGAGCGCGGGTCATAATCGTTGGACAAAATCTTCGGCAGCCACCTGGCGGCGATGCGCGGCGCCTGCCGCAGCGCGGGCACTGAAGCGTAGGTCATGGTGACCGGGCATTGCGAACCATTTTCGACCTGGCCAAACATCAGGTAGCGCGCCGCCCGCGCCGCCTGGGCGCCCGCCCCGCCCTGCCACGGCGAGGAATGCGTGCCATGGCCGATCAGCAGCGCCATCAGACTGTGCCAGGCCGGGTGAAACTCCACCTCGTCAATGCGATGGCCTTCACGGTCGTAGTTGTGCAGCCTGGGGGTGTACAGATTGGCCAGCCGCGCCAGATCCAGCGTTTCCGCCCTCCCCAGCTCGGCGCCCAGCGCATGCAATGAGGCGGCGGCCTCGCCGGCGCCCTCGCGCTGCACGGCTTCCTGCAAGGCTGGATCGGCCGCAAACAGATTGATATTCGCAAACGGCGCAACAGTATTGCGCACCTCGTGGGTATCGAAAGCTTGCATATTGTCTCCGTTCAAACTGCCGTTGTAGGTTTTATTGAACAATATCCTATGATAAGCGCATAACAACCAGGAGACAGTATGAGCGACGCCTATATTTACGAGGCCATCCGCACCCCGCGCGGCAAGGGCAAGAAGGATGGCAGCCTGCACAGCGTCAAGCCGATTTCCCTGCTCACCGGGCTGATGGGCGAGCTGCAGCAACGCCATCAGCTCGACACGGCGCTGATCGATGACGTGCTGCTCGGCTGCGTCACCCCGATCGGTGAGCAAGGCGCGGATATCGCCAAGATCGCCGCCCTGTCGGCCGGCTGGGACTGGAAGGTGGCCGGCGTCCAGCTCAACCGCTTTTGCGCCTCCGGGCTGGAGGCGGTCAACCTGGCGGCGCAGAAAGTGCGTTCGGGCTGGGAAGACCTGGTGGTGGCCGGCGGCATCGAGTCGATGTCGCGCGTGCCGATGGGCGCCGACGGCGGCGCCTGGACCCAAGATCCTGAAACCAGTTTCAAAACCGACTACGTCCCGCAAGGCATCGGCGCCGACCTGATCGCCACGCTGGATGGTTATGACCGCGAACAACTGGATACCTTTGCCCTGCGTTCGCAGCAGAAAGCCGCGGCAGCGCGTGCCGCCGGCCGTTTCACCGCCATCGTGCCGGTGCGCGACCAGAACGGTGTACTGATCCTGGCCGAAGACGAATTCATCAAGCCCGCCACCACGATGGCAGCGCTGGGCAGCCTGAAGCCGGCCTTTGCCGCCCTCGGGGAGAGCGGCTTCGACCACATCGCCCTGCGCAAATATCCGCAACTGCAACGCATTGAGCACCTGCACACGGCTGGCAACTCCTCCGGCATCGTGGATGGCGCGGCATTGGCGCTGGTCGGCAGCAAGGCGGCCGGCGCGCGCGTCGGCCTGGCGCCGCGCGCCCGCATCGTTGCCGCCGCGGTCACCGGCAGCGAACCGACCATCATGCTGACCGGCCCGGCGCCGGCGGCGCGCAAGGCGCTGCAAAAAGCCGGGCTGTCCATCAACGACATCGACCTGTTTGAAGTGAACGAAGCCTTTGCCTCCGTGGTGCTGCGCTTTATGCGCGAGCTGGACGTGCCGGAAGACAAGGTCAACGTCAACGGCGGCAGCATCGCGCTCGGCCACCCGCTCGGCGCCACCGGCTGCATGCTGCTCGGCACCCTGCTGGACGAACTGGAAGCGCGCCGCCTGCGGCGCGGCATGGTAACCATGTGCGTCGGCGGCGGCATGGGCATCGCCACCATCATCGAGCGGCTGTCAGCATGATCACGGCCCACCAGAACGGCCGCAGCGTCAGCGTGCTGCTGGCCGCGCGCCGCATCAATCCGCTGAGCCGCCTGTTCCAGCGCGAACTGGCAGCCTTGCTGGACAAGCTGGAAACGCAACGGCCGCAACTGACCGCCGTCCTCATCGGCTTCGATGCCGATACAGCGGACCGCAACCACGAACTGGAACACCTGATGGCGCTCACGCCGGTGCAAGCCCCCGACTGCATGCACATGCTGGCGGCTTATCATGCCCTGCTGCGCCGGCTGGAACACCTGGGCCTGCCGGTGACCGCAACGCTCAGCGGCGACCTCTGCGGACACGCCTTCGGCCTGGCGCTGGCCTGCCACCGCCGCATCGCCCTGCACCACGCGCGCATCAGCCTGCCGCAAGTGCTGCACGGCCTGGCGCCATCGGGCGGCGCAATCGTCCGCAGCGTGCGGCTGGCCGGCCTGCAGGCGGCAATGCCGCTGCTGCTGGACGGCGCCACGCTCAGCGCCGCACAAGCGCTGCAGGCCGGTCTGCTGGACGCCGTGGTGGCGGATGAAGCAGAACTGAATCACGCTGTCCTGAACAAACCAACACTTACTCAGCGCTGGCAAGCGCGCGACTATCAGCTGCCCGGCGGCGCGCTCGACAGTGCCGAGATCCGCGCCCTGCTGCAAGTCGCGCCCGCCCGGTTGCGCGCCGCGCACGGGACGCCGGCGGCGCAAGCGGTGCTGTGTGCGATGGTCGAAGGACTGCAGGTGGATGTCGATCAGGCGCTCGTCATCGAGAGCCGCTATTTTTGTCAAACCGCCATCAATCAGGCACCACGGAAAGGCAGTTTTTCACTCTGAGCAGACGTTTTTTTAGCGATCTCAAGAGATTTCTCAAAAAGTCGCTGTAAAGTTGTCTTTTTTCATGCTATTCGCCTCTCATCAGTGATACATTCCGTTATGGTTTTGCAAGATTCGCTCAGCCAATTGTTACATTCATAATTTGAAAGAATAGCTTTTCGCGATGCCAACCAGCGTTTCATCCCAGCCGCGTCATGAATTGGATAACCTCATGGAAGAGGCTGGCGATGTTGTATTCCGGCTCAACCAACTCGGTCAGCTGCTGTTCGCCAGCCGCCGCGCCATTGCGCGCATTGCCGCCAGCACGCCGCTGGCCGGCAGTGCCCTGGCCAAGCTGGTCAGCGAAGGCGACCAGGCGCCACTGGCGGCCGCCTTCGCCGAAGTAACCGCATCACGCAATCCCAAGCTGCTGGAAGTGCGCCTCAAAACACCGGATATCGAAATCTGGCACGAGCTGCGCATCTCGGCCTTCGACAATGCCCAGGGCGAGCTGGAGCTGCTGGTGGTCGGACGCGATATGACTGTGCAGCACGCCACCGAAGAACGCCTGCGCCACATGGCCACGCACGACGCGCTGACCGAACTGCCCAACCGCCTGCTGCTGTCCGACCGCATGCGCATGGTGATCGCCAATGCGCGCCGCTCCGGCCAGGGTTTTTCGGTGGCCAACATCGGCCTGGACGGCTTCAAGAAAGTCAACGATGGCCTGGGCCACCCGGTCGGCGACGCGCTGCTGCGCATGGCCGCCCAGCGCCTGCGCAAGACCCTGCGCGACAGCGACACCCTGGCCCGCGTCGGCGGCGACGAGTTTGTCGCCATCCTGCCCGGCACCTCGACCGAAGCGCAGATCAAACTGGTCACCGGCCGCCTGATCGCCACCCTGCAGTCGCCGTTTGAAATTGACAGCCACACGATTTACATCGGCGCCTCGGTGGGCGTGTCGGTCTATCCGCAGCACGCCGAGGACGAGATCCGCCTGCTGGCGCTGGCCGATGCCGCCATGTCGCGCGCCAAGGAAACCGGCAAGGCGCGTGCGCTGGTCTACAGCCCGGCGCTGGCCGGCCCGCCGCAGCATGACATCTCGCTGGAAGCGGCCATGTTCCAGGCCGTGCGCGAAGGCGAGTTCCAGCTGTACTACCAGCCGATCGTCGACGCGCAAACGCGCGAGATCCAGGGCTTTGAGACGCTGATGCGCTGGAAGCATCCGACGCTGGGCATGGTGCCGCCGGCGCGCTTCATACCGATTGCCGAGACCAACGGCCTGATCAACCTGCTCGGTGCATGGGCGCTCAAAGCGGCCTGCGTGCAGCTGAAACAATTTGAAGAAGTGGCCAAGCGCAGCTTGTACATCTCTGTTAATATCAGCCCGCGACAATTCCGCAATGATAAATTCTTGGATGTGCTGGACGATGCGATTGCCTTCTCCGGCCTGCTTGGTGAGCAATTGGTTTTAGAAATCACAGAAGGCACACTGATGATCGACCCGGTGCATGCCGAGTCCATCCTGTCCAAAATGGCCGAGCGCAACGCTCGTATCGCGATTGACGATTTCGGCACCGGTTACTCCTCGCTGGCCTACCTCAAGCGCTTCCCGATTTCGGTCTTGAAGATCGACCGCACCTTCATCCGCGACCTGCCCGGCTCGCAGAAGGATGGCGCCATCTGCAACGCCGTGCTGGACCTGGCCAAACACCTCGACCTGTCGGTGGTGGCGGAAGGCGTGGAAACCGAAGAGCAGCTGCAGTATCTGGAAGAACGCGGCTGCCAGTACATCCAGGGCTACCTGACCGGCAAGCCGATGGCCGCCAACGTGGCGCTGGCCGCACTGAAGGAAAGCATCCACGCCAAGGTGGTGCCGGCCGACTTGCGACAGGTGGCGCAATGATCGCCAGCTACAAGGCCGCCACCGCGCTCGGCAACAAGACCCTGAGCGAACTCGGTGACTGCACGCGCCGGCGCGGCGACATGCCGGGCTTCGCCAAGGCGATTACCGCCATCCTTGGCGCCATGCGCGGTGAAGATGAGCAGGAATTCAACATGACCCGCACCGTGCTGTCCGATCCGGTGCTGACGCAGAAAGTCCTGCGGCTGGCCAACAGCGGCATGTACTCGGCCTTCGGCCAGCACGTGAACACGGTGTCGAAAGCCGTGCTGGTCCTGGGCACCGAAGCGATCGGCCACCTGGCGCTGGGCCTGAAACTGATCGAGGAACTGGCCGCCAGCTCCACCGACACCACCATCGCCCACATCGAAATGGAAAAGGCGGTGCTGGCCGGGATTGTGGCGCAGCAGATCGCCTACACCGCCGAAAGCCGTCATGGCGAGGAAGCCGTGGTGTGCTCCATGCTGCACACGCTGGGCCGCATGATGCTGACCTTCTACATGCCGGAGCGCTGGCACGAGCTGCAGCGCCTGGCCGACCAGAAGGCCTGCACGGTGGAAGAAGCGGCGCCGGAACTGCTGGGCCTCAGCCTGCAGGAAATCGGCCACGCCGCCGCCCTGCACTGGGGCTTGCCGTCGTCGCTGCTGAACGGCATGCGCACGGTGGCGCCGGCCGAACCGGGCGCCGAAGTGTCGCCATCCGACTGGATCGCCGGCCTCTCGACCATGGCCGCCAACTGCGCCGAATCGCTGTGGCACGACGACGCGGTCGGCGCTGAAAACGTCAGGCAGCTGGCCGCAAGCTACGCCGGCATGCTGGGCGTGGCGCCGGATAATCTGATGCACGCCATCGAACAAGCCAAGGTGGTGGCGGCCAATGACCTCACCATCGCCCCGCTGTCGCGCCCCGCCGAACGGCGCGCCAAGGCGCTGGCCAAGACGCGCCAGCGCGCGGCAGGCAACAAGATCCTGCTCAGCGGCCTGGCCGACATGCGCGACATGCTGGACACCGCCAGCCCCGGCCAAATGGTGCAGATCGCGCTGGAGACGGTGTACAAAGGCCTGGATTTCTCGCGCGCCGTGGCCTTCGTCCGCAACCGCAAGGAAAACACCTACTCGGCCAAGATCAGCTTTGGCGAAGGCACGCGCGAGCTGCTGCCGGGGATGACCTTTGACGACGCCTACGAGCCGAATGTGTTCCACGCAGCCCTGAACAGCGACCGCGTGATCTTCATCGAAAACGCGCACGACGCCAAATTCGCCGCCAAGCTGCCGTTGTGGTGGAAGACCTCGCTCTCCGAAGCGCGCAGCTTCGTGATCCTGCCGCTGTCAGCCAACGGTCAGCCGGCCGGCTTCCTGTATGGCGACTGGGACGACTCCTTCCCGCCGATTTCGCTCAGCGCCACCGAGTTCTCGCTGCTGAACGATATGCGCGCGATGGTGGTGCGCGCGGTGGAACGCCGTCACGGCATCGCGCCGGAAGCCGTCACACGTTAATGGCCGTCGCGCTGCTGCCAGCGGAACGACAGCATGGCGGCCAGCGCGGACAGCAGCACCAGCACCGAAGCCACGTAGTACACCGACTCCGCGCCTGCCCGCTCCCACCACTGCGCCAAGAACAGGCCGCCCAGCGAGCCGCCGATGCCGTACGAGATGCTCATATACAGCGCCTGCCCGCGCGCCTGCAACGGCCCGGAGAACCAGCGCTGCAGCGACATCACGGACGACGAGTGATGCAGCGCAAAGGTGGCCGCATGCATCACTTGCGCCGCCACCAGCAGCCACAGGATGTGCGAGCCAAAGCCGATCATCAGGAAGCGCACCATCGCCACGCCCAGCGCCAGATACATCATGCGCATCGCGCCCCAGCGCCTGAACAGCGGCGCCTGGAAGTAGAACAGCGCCACCTCGGCCAGCACGCCCAGCGACCACATGGCGCCGATCACGGTCTTGCTGTAGCCACTGCGCTCCAGGTACAGCGAGTAGAAGGTATACAGCGAGGTATGCGCCGATACCATCAGCGCGGTCGAGGCAAAGAAGGCGATCACCTCGCGCCGGCGCAGCAGCGACAGCAAGGGCGGCGGCGCATGCTTGTGCGTGCGGCGCGGTACATCGCGCAGGCGGAAGGCGGCCAGAATGGTCGCCACCAGCAAGCCGGCCGCCACCCACGGCAGCGTGACAATGCCGTAATGCTCCAGCGCGACCGAGGCCAGCGTCACCGAGACAATGAAGCCGATCGAGCCCCACATGCGGATGCGGCCATAGTAAGTCAGATCGCCCTTCATCTCGGACAGCATCAGCGCTTCGCAGATCGGCGCCTGACCGCTGGTGAACAGGTTGAGGATCACCATGGCCAGCATGAAGTGGCCAAAGGTGCTGCCGAAGAAGAAGCCTGAAAATCCCACCAGCGCGGCAAAACCGGCCAGGCGCAGCACCAGCACGCGGCGGTCGTAATGATCCGCGACGTAGCCCCAGACATTCGGGCCGACAATGCGCAGCACCTGGATCATCGACATCAGCACGCCGATCTGCGCCACCGTCATGCCCTTATCGGCAAAGAACAGCGTGGCGTAGGTGCTCCAGGTGCCGGCGTGTGCGTAGTAGCAGAAGAGGAATAAGGCGAAGCTGAACGCTTGCGCGGGCACCGCTTACAACTCGATGTTGGGTGTGGACACCTTGACGTCGCCGCACTGCGCGCGGTGCATCAGCGCGTGATCGATCAGCACCAGGGCCAGCATGGCTTCCGCGATCGGCGTGGCGCGGATGCCCACACACGGATCGTGGCGGCCGAAGGTTTCCACCATCACCGGGTTGCCATCCTTGTCGATCGACGGCCGCGGCGTGCGGATCGAGGAGGTCGGCTTGATGGCGATCGACACCGTGATGTCCTGGCCGGTCGACAGGCCGCCCAGCACGCCGCCGGCGTTGTTGCCGACGAAGCCTTGCGGGGTCAGCGGGTCGCCGTGCTCGGTGCCCTTCTGCGCGACTGCCTTGAAGCCGGCGCCAATCTCCACGCCCTTGACGGCGTTAATGCCCATCATGGCGTAAGCGATGTCGGCGTCCAGCTTGTCGTAGATCGGCTGGCCGAGGCCGACCGGGATATTCTGCGCCACCACGTCGATGCGGGCGCCGATGGAGTCGCCAGCCTTGCGCAGCTCGTCCATATACGCCTCCATGCTGGCGATGACGGCGGCGTCGCCGGTGGCGGCAAAGAAGGGATTGTCCGGCACGTGCCGCCAGTCCTGGAACGGCACCACGATGTCGCCCAGCTGGCTCATGCAGCCCTTGAACACCGTGCCGTACTGCTGGTGCAGCCACTTCTTGGCGATGGCCGCCGCCCCCACCACCGGCGCCGTCAGACGGGCCGACGAGCGGCCGCCGCCGCGCGGGTCGCGGACGCCATATTTGTGCCAGTAGGTGTAGTCTGCATGACCGGGACGGAAGGTTTCAGCGATGTTGCCATAGTCCTTGCTGCGCTGGTCCTCGTTGCGGATCAGCAGCGCGATCGGGGTGCCGGTGGTCACGCCCTGGTACACGCCCGACAGGATTTCCACCGTATCCGACTCCTGGCGCTGGGTCACGTGACGCGACGTGCCCGGTTTGCGCCGGTCCAGTTCCGGCTGGATGTCCGCTTCCGACAACGGTAGTCCGGGTGGGCAGCCATCGATCACACAACCAATCGCGGGACCATGCGACTCACCAAAGGTAGTTACGGAAAACAATTTGCCAAAAGTATTGCCGGACATAGGAAAAGAATCTTCGGGAAAAAGTGGAAAGTTCCTTATTCTACCAGCCAGCGCCCCTGCCGTCCTGATCGAAAAATAATTTCCACACAGCAAGTTTCGCTTGGTAAAATATCATTATTTTGATACAAGTATGGTGTAACTTGCACATCGGCACACAAGCTTCAGCGTAAAGCCGTGGAAAACTGCATTCTTTTTGACAATCCGCTATATACTGGAACGCAAGAACACCGAGTACTCTGGAGAAGCTACACATGCCCCCACCGGTCACACCCCTTGAGCAGTCCAAGGATGATCAAGACGATTTGGTATTCTTAGAAGAGCATCCGGCTGCGCCTGCATCGACGGGCGCCCGCAATGTGTGGCGGGTCATGATCATCGATGACGACGAAGATGTCCACTCGACCACCACCTTTGCGCTCGGCAACCTGGACATGCAACATCGCCCGCTTGAATTCGTGCACGCGTATTCGGCTGGGGAAGCGCGCGAGTTGCTCAAGCACGAAAGCGAGATCGCCGTCATCCTGCTGGATGTGGTGATGGAGCAGGATGACGCCGGCCTGCATCTGGTGCGCTACATCCGCGAAACGCTGAAGCTGCACGACGTGCGCATCATCCTGCGCACCGGCCAGCCCGGCTACGCGCCGGAAATCGACGCCATCCGCGATTTCGACATCAACGATTACAAGACCAAGTCCGAGCTGACCCGCATCAAGCTGTTTACCACGGTGACGGCGGCGATCCGCTCCTACGAGCAAATCCGCAAGATCAACGACAGCCGGCGCGGCCTGAACCAGATTGTCCACGCCAGCACCCAGTTGATGACCCTGCACGGCGTGCAGAATTTCGCCGCCGGCGTGCTGGCGCAGATCGGCCAGCTGCTGGGCCAGGAAGCCAACGGCGTGCTGTGCGTGCAGGAATGCCCGGACACCGGCTGCCACGAGCTGATGGTGATGGCCACCGCCGGCAGCTACCGCCACCTCGACAACATCACCCTGACCGTGCGCGAAGACCAGCGCATCCACGACGCCCTGGAAGCGGCGCTGGCGCAGCGGCGCAACGTCTACGGCCCGGATTACGTGGTGCTGTACTTTGCCGGCAAGGCCAGCCGTGACTTTGTCGCCTTCCTGGAACTGACCCGTGCCACCACCGAAATCGACCAGCGCCTGCTGGAAGTATTCTGCAGCAACGTCGCGGTCGGGCTGGACAATGTAGAGCTGGTGACCCATCTGCACAATGCGGCCTTTTACGACCAGCTGTCCAAGCTGCCCAACCGCACGCGGCTGGTGGAAATCCTGGATGCCGCCCTCGCCGGCCCGGCGCGCGACGACGCCACCCTGTCGCTGGTCGACCTCGACCACTTTGCCGAAACCAACGACGCCCTCGGCCACCAGTTTGGCGACATGCTGCTGGTGGCCGTGGCCGGCCGCCTGCAGACCGAACTGGGCGGCCAACTGACCGTGGCGCGCATTGGCGGCGACATTTTCTGCTTGCTGGGCGATTCGGCGCAGGTCAATCCGGGCAATATTCTGGCCCTGTTCCAGCGCCCGTTCAGCATTGACGGCCAGGACGTGCAACTGTCCGCCACCCTCGGCCTGGTGCGCCTGAATGAGCATGAAGGCAGCGGCGCCGATGCGTTGAAGGACGCCGACATCGCGCTGAAGCGCGCCAAATCGCAGCAGCGCGCCGGCCACTTCTACTTCTCGCGCTCGATGGGCGTGGAAATCCGCGAACGGGTGCGCATGATGCACGCGCTGCGTACCGCGTTCGGGCAGAATCAGTTGTTCGTGGTGTACCAGCCGCAAATCGACCTCAACACGCGCCGCCCGGTGGGTGCCGAAGCCCTGCTGCGCTGGCAGACGCCGGACGGCAAGTTCATCTCGCCGGACCGCTTCATCCCGATTGCCGAATACTCCGGTCTGATCATCGAGCTGGGCGAATGGGTGATGCGCACCGCCTGCCGCGAGCTGGTCGACCTGCGCGCGGCCGGTCACCACGACTTCATGATGTCGATCAATGTCTCGCAGGTGCAGTTCCGCCATCCGCACTTCCTCGACATGCTCAGGCGCGCCATGGACGACACCGGCGCCCCGCCGCAGAACATCGAGCTGGAAATCACCGAGTCGATGGCCATGGAAGAGCCGGACCTGCTGATCAAGATGCTGGCCCAGATCAAGCAAACCGGCGTCAGCATCGCGATTGACGACTTTGGCACCGGCTTCTCGTCGCTGTCCTACCTGCAGCGGCTGCAGATCGACCGGCTGAAGATCGATCGCGCCTTCGTCACCGAGATCACCGGCTCGGCCCGCGGCAGCAGCATTGCCGAGATGGTGATCCAGCTCGGCCGCAACCTCGGCCTGGCGGTGATTGCCGAGGGCGTGGAAGACGAGCGTCAGGCGCAGATCCTGCAATCCTTGGGCTGCCCGCTGGCCCAGGGCTTCCTGTTCGCCCGTCCGATGACAGCCACCGCCCTCAATAGCTGGCTCAGCAACGATGCACTGGAAGGCGCGGCCTGATTCGTGCCCCTGCTCCGCCCTGCAAGCCGCGTTTCATCGCGGCTTTTTATTTCCCGGAAGAAAAATGTAGAGTTCTTCCTCACAAATGTAAGCAATCGTGACAAATTAATAGAATCATCACGCTTGTTGCATGATATCCTCCCGACCAAACCAATTTGGCTTAAGGGAAATACAACGTGGGTATCTATCAGGGAACATCCGGCAACGACAGCGTAGTGGGCGGCGGCAGCAACGATACCTTGCAGGGGCTGGCCGGCAATGACACGCTCAATGGCGGGGCTGGCGCCGACCTGCTCGACGGCGGCGACGGCAATGATGTCTTCAGCGCCAACGACGACAGCGGCGCCGATACCATGCTTGGCGGCAACGGCAACGACACGTTCAACCTGAGCTACAACTACCCGCACAACTTCCCTGGCAGTACCGTGGTCAAGATTGACGCCGGCGCCGGCGACGACACCATCAACGTCAGCTTCGCGCAATGGGCCATGGGCGCGTTGCCGGAAGTCACTGGCGGTGCCGGGGTCGATACTTACGCATTCGGCTTCAGTGCCAGTTTCCAGGCCCTGACCGTGACCGATTTCACGGTCGGGGTCGGCGGCGACCGTATTGATTTGCGCGAGCTCTACCACGAGACCGTCAGCGACTACAACCGCTACCACGGCGGCAATCCCTTTGCGACCGGCCAGCTCAAGCTGGTCCAGGTGGGCGACGACACCCAGGTACAGGGACTCGGCTACTACGACACCTACGTGCAAACCATCCTGGTGCTGAAGAACGTCACCGCCAGCAGCCTGACCAGCGCCAACTTTGCCGGCGGCTGGAGCCCGGACGGCAGTGCCGTCACAGGCAAGGTCGTGACGTCGGACAAGACGACCGGCGCCGTGCTGGTCGGCGAAGCGTTCAATGACACGATTACCGGCAACAGCTACGGCAACAGCATGTACGGTTTCGGCGGCGACGACCTGCTGACCGGCGGCAGCGGCAACGAACTGCTGATGGGCGGCTACGGCGACGACACCCTGTATGGCGGCGCCGGCAATGACACCCTCAACGGCGAGGCCGGCAACAACCTGCTCGATGGCGGCGACGGCAGCGATGTGTTTTTCACCTCCAGCGGCAGCGGCGGCGGAAAAGACACCCTGCTGGGCGGCGCCGGCAACGACGTGTTCGAATACGGCGTGCGCGCGCTGGAGGCCACTGCCACCGGCGGCGACGGCCAGGATACCTACCGCCCCACCTACCCCGGCTACTATAGCCGCAGCCTGCCGACCAACCTCAACGTGACCGATTTCACCGCCGGCGCCGGCGGCGACAAGATCGACCTGACCGGGCTGCTGAGCAACACCACCACCTACGCCGGCGGCAATCCCTTCAGCGCGGCCAACGGTTACGTGCGCGTGGTTCAGGACGGCGCCGACACCAGGCTACAGATGGACATGGATGGCGCCGCCGGCGCCAACTATAGCTACACCACCATCCTGACGCTGAAAAACTTCACGGCCAGCACCCTGACCGCCGACAACTTCGTCAACGGCCTGAAGCCAGACGGCTCCAGTGTGATCGGCGTGGTGGCCAGCATCAGCGGCGGCAAGCTGCTGGCCGGCACCAGCTTCGATGACCAACTGACCGCCACCGGCGGCGCCAACACCCTGATCGGCTACGGCGGCGACGACACGCTGGTGGCCGGCAGCGGCGCCGCCAACGGCCTGGGCGACCAGCTGGAGGGCCGTGACGGCAACGATACCCTGATCGGCGGCGACGCCAACGACAAGTTATACGGCGGCGCCGGCGATGACCTGCTGCAGGGCGGCGCTGGCAATGACACCCTGATCGCCTATGGCGACCTGGCGCCCGGCAACGACACCCTGCAAGGCGGCGATGGCGACGACCTGTTCATCGTCGGTCGCGTCGCTGCAGGTGCGCGTGTCCTTGCCACCGGCGGCGCCGGGCGCGATGTGTTCCTGTCCAGCGGCAACAGCTACCACTGGAATCCCGGGCTTCACGACGAGTTCGTGGTCAGCGATTTTGCGGCCGGCGCCGGCGGCGACCTGATCGACCTGAGCGAGATCCTGCAGCGCACCAATTACGCCGGCGGCAACCCCTTCAGCGCCGGCAACGCCTACGTGCGCCTGGTGCAGCTGGGCGCGGACACCCTGGTACAGATCAGCCCGGCCACAGATGGCAACAACGGCTATGTCACCGTGCTGACCTTGCAGAATATCGACAAGGGCACGCTTACAGCCGACAACTTCGTCAACGGCCTCAAACCGGACGGCACCCATATTGCCGGTCTCAATTTGAGCACCGGCGACACCGTCCACCAGCTGCAGGGCGCGCAGTTCGACGACACCCTGACGGGCACCGGCGGCGGCAACCAGCTGTACGGCAATGGCGGCGACGACCGCCTGCAAGCGGGCGTCGATGCAAACAATCTGGGCGACCAGCTGCTTGGCGGCCACGGCAACGATACCCTGCTCGGCGGCGACGGCAACGACAGCCTCGATGGCGAGACTGGCACCAATCTGCTGCAAGGCGGCGCCGGCGACGACACCCTGGCCAGTGGCTACTACAGCATCGACGACACGCTGGAAGGCGGCGCCGGCAACGACCGCTTCGATATCTACCAGAGCAGCAGCGGGCACGTCGCGACCGCGCTGGGCGGTGATGGAAACGACCGCTTCTACACCTACGTCTACCAGGAGGGCTTGGGTGCTGTGCTGAGCGGCGGCGCTGGCCGCGACACCTACGTCATCCGGAACGACGATGCCAACACGCTCACTACCGGCTACGTCGAGATCACCGACTTCCGCGCCGGGGACGGCGGCGACATCCTCGACATCACCCAGTTGATGAATTACGCCGCGCCCTATGGCTACACCGGCGGCAACCCGCTCAGCGAAAGCCTCGGCTACCTGCGCCTGCTGCAAAGCGGCGCCGACGTCCTGCTGCAATTCAACATGATCGGCAACCAGAATTACCTGTCCACGGTGGCGGTGCTGCGCAACGTCAACCTGGCCGACCTGACGGCGCAAAACATGGTGGGCGCCAATCCGAAGGGCGATACGGTGCCGGGCGTGCTGATCGATGGCACGGCCGACGGCGACCATCTGGGCGGCGGCTATTTCAACGATACGCTGCACGGCAACGGCGGCAGCGACAGCATGGAAGGCGGCGCCGGCGACGACCTGCTGGTGGCGGGCGACGTCGAGGACGTCGTCTACGGTAGCGTCATGGGCGGCGACGCTGGCAACGACACCCTGATCGGCGGCAACGGCGCAGACCACCTGACCGGATCAGGCGGCAACAACGTGCTGACCGGCGGCGGCGGCAATGACGAGATCCAAATCGACGGCGGCAATGACAGCGCTGATGGCGGCGACGGCGACGACATCATCTCGGTGCGGGGCAGCGGCAACGACACCGTGACCGGCGGCGCCGGCAACGACGCGCTGTCGATCCTGGGCTATTACGCCACCATCAACCTGCGCTTTGACGGCGGCGCCGGCAACGACCGCGTGGAAATCCATGGCGACGACCTTGGCGCGTCCAAAATCACCCTCACCGGCGGCGCCGGCATCGACACCTATGCCTTCGATGGCCCGGCGTTCAGCAGCAATGTGCACGTCACGGACTTCGCCACCGGCGCCGGCAGCGACCGGCTCGACCTGAACGAGATCCTGCTGCACTACGCTGGCTACAACAAGCTGCTGCTCGACCCGATGGCGGCCGGCTACGTCAAACTGGTGCAGCAAGGCCCGAATGTGGTGGTGCAGTTCGACACCGACGGCAGCGGCAGCGGCGCCACCGCGCGCACCATCTTGATCCTCGATAACGTCAAGCTCGCCGACATCACCAGCAGCAACTTTGTGGGGCGCTACGTGTCTCTGTCCTGGGGCGACGGCTACGGCACCTACGGCAACGATGTGCTGGAAGGCAACTACAGCGACAACCGCTTTGAGGCCGGTGGCGGCGACGACACCCTGATCAGCGGCGGCGGCGCCGACACCCTGGTCGGTGGCGCCGGCAACGATGTCTACGTCCTTGGCGACAACGCCAGCGCTACCCTCGTTGAGGCTGCCAACGGCGGCGTCGACACGGTGCAAACCAGCCGTCCGTCCTACACGCTGGCGGCCAACCTGGAAGCATTGCAATACACCGGCGACAGCGATTTCTACGGTGTCGGCAACGCCAGCGGCAACATGCTCAGCGGCGGCGCCGGCAATGACACGCTGGACGGCAACGGCGGCGGCGACATCCTCACCGGCCTCGGCGGCGACGACGTCTACGTGCTGCGCAGCGCCACCGACCGCGTGGTCGAGGCGGCGGATGGCGGCTACGACCTGGTGCAGGTCAGCTACACCAATGCGGCCTATACCCTGGCCGCCAACGTCGAGTACGCAACGCTGATGACGGCCGCGGCCGCCGGCAGCCTGGCCGGCAACGACCTGAACAACTACCTGACCGGCAACGGCGCCGCCAACAGCCTCAGCGGTGGCGCCGGCAACGACACGCTCGACGGCGGTGCCGCAGCCGACAAACTGGCCGGCGGCAAAGGCGACGACCTGTACGTGGTCGACAACGCCGGCGACACCATCACCGAACTGGCCAACGAAGGCACCGACACGGTGGAAACCACGGCCGCCAAATACACGCTGGCTGCCAACGTCGAACACCTGCGCTACACCGGCAGCGCCGCCTTTGCCGGCAGCGGCAACGAGCTGGCCAACCACATCAGCGGCGGCATCGGCAACGACACCCTGCTGGGCGGCGCCGGCAACGACACCCTGACCGGCGGCGGCGGCACCGATGCGATCGACGGCGGCGACGGCGACGACACGGTGGTGCTGAGCGACAGCATCGACCATTACACCATCTCGCGCGCCAACGGCGTGGTCACGCTGGAGAACTCCATCCTCAACGAGCGCGTCAACCTCAAGGGCATCGAAACCGTGGTGTTCAAGGACAGCACGCACACCATCGCCGAGCTGCTGCTGAACAAGATCAGCGACGGCGACGACTACCTGGGCGGCACCGACGGCGACGACAGCCTCGACGGCCTGGCCGGTGCCGACAGCATGACCGGCGGCAGCGGCGACGACCGCTACGTGATCGACAACGTCAAGGACACCATCAGGGAACTGGCGGACGAAGGCAACGACAGCGCCGAGCTGGTGTTCAAGGCCGCCGCCACCTACACGCTGGGCGCCAACGTCGAGAACGCTGAGGTGAAGGCGGCTGCCGGCGTGGCCGTCAATGTCAACGGTAACGAGCTCGACAACACTATCACCGGCAACGCCGCCGCCAACACGCTGAGCGGCGGCGCCGGCAACGACACCCTCGACGGCGGCGCCGGCGCGGACAAGCTGATTGGCGGCACCGGCAACGACAGCTACCGCGTCGACAGCACCGGCGACCTCATTACCGAAGGCGTCAACGAAGGCATCGACACCGTGCGCACCACGCTGTCGACCTACACCCTGCCGGCCAACGTGGAAAACCTGTCCGGCCCGGGCAACGGCGTGCTGAACGGCACCGGCAACGCGCTGGACAATCGGATCGACGGCGGCCTCGGCGCCGACACCCTGTCCGGCCTGGCCGGCAACGACACCCTGACCGGCGCCGTCGGCAACGACTCGCTGCTGGGCGGCGACGGCGACGACCGCCTCGAAGGCGGCGTCGGCGCCAACCTGCTCGACGGCGGCGCCGGCGTCGACACCGCGGTGGCGCTGGCCGACTTCAGCGCCTACACCGTGAAGCGTCCGAACGCCACCGACACCGTGCTGACCCACGCCAGCAGCGGCGAGGTGCTCACCCTGCGCAACGTCGAATTCGTCAGCTTCAACGGCACGCTGATGGCGATCCAGGACGTGCAGCTCAACGTCCCGAGCGTGGGCAACGACTACATGCGCGGCGGCAGCGGCGACGACTTGATGAGCGGCGGCGCGGCCGGCGCCGACACCATGGCCGGCGGCGACGGCAACGACACCTACCAGATCGATGACGTCGGCGACACCATCGTCGAAACCATCAACGGCGGCGACCAGGACCAGGCGCAAGTGGCGCTGACCAAGGCCGGCACCTACACGCTGGGCGCCTACGTCGAGAACGCGACGGTGACGTCGGCCGCCAGCGTGGCAGTCAACCTCACCGGCAACGACAGCAACAACCAGCTGACCGGCAACGCCGCCGCCAACACCCTCAGCGGTGGCGCCGGCAACGACACGCTGGACGGCGGCGCCGGCGCCGACAAACTGATCGGCGGCACCGGCAACGACCTCTACAAGATCGACAACAGCGGCGACACCATCACCGAACTGGCGGCCCAAGGCAGCGACAGCGTCGACACCACGCTGGCCAAATACACGCTGGGCGCCAACGTTGAAAACCTGCTGTACAAGGGCGCGCTGGCCTTTGCCGGCACCGGCAACGAGCTAGCCAACAGCATCGAAGGCAGCAGCGGCAACGATACCCTGAGCGGCCTGGCCGGCGACGACGTCCTCAAGGGCGGCGAAGGCAACGACTCGCTGCAGGGCGGCGACGGCGCCGACCAGCTCGACGCCGGCACCGGCATCGATACCGTCGACGGCGGCACCGGCAGCGACACCCTGACGCTGCTGGGCAACTTCGCCGACTACGGCCGCAGCCGCCCGAACGCCGGCGACATCGTGCTGACCAACAAGACCACGCATGAAAGCATCACCGTGCGCAATGTCGAGAAGTTCGTGTTCGCCGACGGCCTCAAGGAACTGGCGGACCTGGCCTACAACACGCCAAGCATCAACAACGACAGCCTGTTCGGCGGCGACGGCAACGACGACCTCAACGGCCTGGCCGGCGCCGACCAGATGTTTGGCGGCCTGGGCGACGATACCTACACGGTCGACCAGGCCGGCGACAAGGTGTTCGAGTCGGCCGACAGCGGCGACGACGTGGTGCTGGTGGCCTTCGCCAAGGCCGAGACCTTTGTCATGGGCGACAACGTCGAGCGCGCCACCATCACGGCGGCGGCCGGCATTGCGGCCAACGTCACCGGCAATGCGCTGGACAACTGGCTGATCGGCAATGCCGCCGCCAACACCCTGACCGGCGGCGCCGGCAACGACACCCTGGACGGCGGCGCCGGCGCGGACAAGCTCAGCGGCGGCCTCGACAATGACCTCTACCTGGTCGACAACGCCGGCGACGTGGTCACCGAACTGGCCGACCAAGGCGTGGACCGGGTGGTAACCACGCTGGCCAAGTACACCCTGACCGCCAACGTGGAAGAGCTGCTGTTCAAGGGCAGCGTGGCCTTCAGCGGCACCGGCAATGAGCTGGGCAACAGCATCAACGGCGGCGGCGGCAACGACACCCTGAGCGGCCTGGGCGGCGACGACATACTGAGCGGCGGCGCCGGCAACGACTCGCTGTTGGGCGGCAATGGTGACGACCAGCTCTACGCCGGCACCGGCGTGGACGTGGCCGACGGCGGCCTCGGCATCGACACCCTGACCTTGCTGGGCAATTTCAACGACTACAGCCGCAGCCGTCCGAACACCACCGACCTGGTGCTGGTCAACACCATCACGCACGAAAGCATCACCGTACGCAACGTCGAGCAATTCATTTTTGCCGATGACAGCAAGTCGATGTCGGACGTGGTGGTCAACTCGGCCAGCCCCCTGAACGACAGCCTGACCGGCACCGATGGCAACGACAACATCGACGGCGGCGCCGGCATCGACACCATGGCCGGCGGCCTCGGTGACGATATCTACACCGTCGACCAGAGCGGCGACGTGGTGCAGGAAGGCGCCGACGCCGGCACCGACCAGGTCAACGTGGCCTACGCCAAGGCCGGCACCTACACGCTGGGCGACAACATCGAGAACGCCAGCGTGACGGCGGCCGCCTCGGTGGCGGTCAACCTGACCGGCAATGACCTCGACAACGCCCTCACGGGCAATGCCGCCGCCAACACCCTGATCGGCGGCGCCGGCAAGGACACGCTGGACGGCGGCGCCGGCGCCGACAAGATGGACGGCGGCAGCGGCGGCGACAGCTACGTGGTCGACAACGCAGGCGACACCATCACCGAGCTGGCCGGCGGCGGGCGCGACCTGGTGACCGTCAAGGGCATCAGCAGCTACAGCCTGGCGTCCGAGGTGGAAGAGCTGGTGTTCAGCGGCGCCACCGCCTTCACCGGCAACGGCAACGTGCTGGCCAACCGCCTGACCGGCGGCAGCGGCGCGGACGTGCTGAACGGCCTGGCCGGCAACGATACGCTGACCGGCAACGCGGGCAACGACAAGCTGCTGGGCGGCGATGGCGATGACCAGCTGATCGGCGGCGATGGCGCCGACACCCTCACCGGCGGCACCGGCGCGGACACCTTCGTGCTGGCGTCCAAGCTGGGCGTCGATGCGGTGACCGACTTCGCCAGCGGCACCGACAAGCTGGGCATCAGCCAATCGGTGTTCGGCATCGGCAGCGACCTGGTGATCGACAACGCGGTGGTGAAAGCCGGCCCGGGCGGCTTCGACGCCAATGCCGAGCTGGTGATCCTGACGCAGAACGTGGCCAGCCTGACCCTCAACACGGCGGCAGCGGCCATCGGTTCGGCCAACAGCGCCTACGCGGTCGGCGACAAAGCCCTGTTCGCGCTGCACAGCGGCACCACCACCATGGTCTACCTGTTCACGTCGAACGGTGCTGACGCGACGGTCAGCGCCGGCGAACTGACCCAGTTGGCCACCCTCACCGGCACCGCCAGCACTACCGCTGCAGATTACCTGTTCGTATAAGGCTAGCGGCATAAAAAAAACCCGGCCAAGGCCGGTTTTTTTTTGTTTCATGACGCGATCAGCTTAGAAGCTGTAGTTGCCGGTCATGTAGAAGGTGCGGCCCATCGGGTCGGCGTAGCGCGGGTCGTAGCCCACCTGGTGGCCCGACGACGAACGCAGCGACAGCGGTGGATTGCGGTCAGCCAGGTTCTTCACGCCGGCGCGCAGCGAGATGGCTTTGGTCGCCTGCCACTTACCCTGCCAGTCGAACGTCATGTACGACGGCACGTGGATGCGCAGGGTCTCGTTCTTGTTGGTCGCCAGGTTGTAGGCGGTGGCCGAGGCGTCGGTGTAGCCGTTACGGTAGTTGACGATCAGCGAGTTCGAGAACGCGCCGGTTTCCAGCGTGCTGGTCAGGCGGACCACATTGCGGAACGCGACGTTATCATCGATACCGAAGTAGTTCATGCTGTTGGTCCACTTGTCCGCAGTACCGGCTTCGGTGTAATCCGATTTCATCAGATAGGTGCCGTTCAGGGTGTTGGTCCAGGTGCCGAAACCGAACTTCTGGCGGTAGCCGGTTTCCCAGTCGATACCCTGGTTGTGGGTATGGCCGATGTTGATCGACAGAGTCTGCTTGGCCCATTCGGTCTGGCCACTGCCCGGGTTGACGAAGGTGGTGAACAGCTGACGGTACAACACCGGATCCTTGAAGATCTGTGCTTCCGATACCGACGACACGGCGTCGCGGATCTTCACATCCCACAGGTCGGCCTGCACGTACCAGGTGGTGCTTGGCTCGAAGCGGAAACCAACGGTGTACTGCTTGGACTTCTCCGGCTTCAGGTTTTCGTTACCGCCCGACACCACGTAGTACTGGCTCTTGCCGGCGCGGCAGTAAGCCTGGTTTTCCGCCGCCAGGTTAGGCGGGCAGTCATACGAGGCCGAGGTGAAGCCGGCGGCCACCAGCGGCTGGCCGATGTCCAGCATCGACGGCGCCTTGAAGCCGGTACCGTAGGAACCGCGCACCAGGAACGACTGGGTCGGCTGCCAACGGGCCGATACCTTGTAGGTGCTGGCCGATTCCTTGTGACCCATGTCGCGGTTGGCCAGATGGTTCTTCACCGCTTCGATGGTGTCGTAGCGTGCGGCCGCGCTGACTTCCAGCGACTTGATGACCGGCACTTGCAGCTCGCCGAACACGCCGTAGTTGTTGCGCTCCATGTCGTACGCGGCCGGGGTGCTGAAGCCGTAGATATCCGACGAGGTGGCGTTGGCCGACTGCTCGTAGTGGTAGTTGCGGTAGTCGCCGCCGAGTGCCACCTGGACCGCGCCGGCTGGCAGCTGGAACAGCTCGCGCGAGGCGCGCGCATCAATGCCTTTCAGCGTGGTCGACGCTTCACGGATGGAACCGTTGAACACCGAGTTGGCGATCAGCGCCTTGGTGGCGTCGCTCTGCTGACCAGCCGGCAGGAACGGGTTGAACTGGTTGTTGGCCAGCATGCTGCGGAAGTCGGCGTTCTTGATGTAGCCGCCCACATAGCGCTCGTCAATCGCATTTTGCGACCAGGTCAGGCCGGTGCCGAAGTTCCAGGCGCCGATCTCGCCTTCCGCGCCGATCACGAAGTTTTTCGACTCGGTGATGGTCTGGCTGTTGCGGGTGCCCCAGTCGTAGGTACGGTAGCTGATGCTGGCGGCGGTCAGGTTGGCGTCCTGGTCGGCGGTCAGGTAAGGACGCACATAGCCGTTGTACAGGTTCGAGCCTTTGGCCACGGCGATCGAGGTGGCGTTCGGCGCGATGCGCGCGGTCAGGTCCAGGCGCGAGTAGGCAGCTTCGGCAAATACTTCGATGCTGTCGGTGGCGCGCCAGGTGGCTTTGCCGAACACGCTGTCACGACGGCTTTCCGGCACGATTTCGATGGTGGCGGTCGAATCGAAGCCGCAGTTCTGCGCGGTGGCGGTGTTGTTGTACGACGGCAGCTGCATCGGACCGCAGTTGCCGTTGGTCTTCAGGTAAGGGTTGAAGGCGATCGACGAGGTCGACGTCGGCGTTTTGCCGTCCTTGTAGGTCGCGGTCACGTTGCCAGGAATCGACGAGGTGCTCGAACGGTCCCACATGTAGTTGTTGCCGTTCCAGCTGAATGGACGGAACGAGGTGTTGGCGAAGTCGCGGTCGGTCGCTTTCAGCTGACGCTGCTCGTCGTGACGTACCGACAGCATGACGTTGTAGCGGTTCTCTTCCAGGTCGCCAAAACCGTAGGTGGCGCTGAAGTTGCCGCTGTCGCCGGCGTGGCTCTTGCCAGGCTGGGACAGAGTCGCCTCAATCGAGCCGCCTTGCAGGTTTTTCTTCAGGATGAAGTTGATCACACCGGCAATGGCGTCCGAGCCGTACAGGGCCGAAGCGCCGTCGGTCAGGATTTCGACGCGTTCAACCGCGCTCATCGGGATGGCGTTCAGGTTGATGGCGGAGCCCGAGCCCTGCGGCGCGATGCGGCGGCCGTTCAGCAGCACCAGGGTGTAGCTTTCGCCGATGTTGTGGATGGAGGCGGAAACGCGGCCGCCCGAGTTGGTGCCGGCGGCAGTCGCGGCAATGGTGAAACCCTGCATCGAAGGCAGCGCCTGGATCAGGTCGGCAACCGAGGTGGCGCCGGTCTTGGCGATTTGCTCCTGGGTCAGGCGCTGCACTGGCAGCGCGCCTTCGACGTTGATGCGTTTGATCGCCGAACCGGTGATCTCAACTTTCTGGATCTGCTCGTCAGCGTAGGCGTGACCGGCAAACATGGCCGAACCGGCAAACAGGCTCAGTGCGAAACGCACCGAGCGCACGCAGATTTTTTCTTGCAATACCATTAATACTCCCGAGGTGGTCAAAAAATCGAGAGCAATACGATGCGTGCAAGACTACTGGAAACAACGGCCGGGGCAAAGCACAACAGCCGTGACGGGATCACGGCCCTGGATTACATGACAACGTGGTAGTTCAGTGGTCGAAGGGGCAGCGTTTGCTCTTCGATGCCGGGATTATCGCGGCAAAGCCGTTACAAACTAATACATTCGTGAACGAAATATTGCACAACAATGATGTATTCAGGAAATACTTATTTAAGCAAAATTTAATTCTGCGCTCGCAAACTTTGCCATAAAATAAAACGTCGCAATTTTACAACGACAAAATTCTAAAAAAGCAAGAATTATTTTTGTTGCAATAAAACGTCACAAAAAAAGGGCGGTGCCGGCAAGCGGCAGCGCCCTCTTCTCATGGTGTCGGCTGATCAGTCGGCAGCTTGCTCGGCTTCGGCCGGCCAGTCGCGGATATAGGCCTTCAGCATGCGGTTTTCGAAGCTTTGCGCTTCCAGCACCGCGCGCGCCACGTCGTAGAACGAGATCACGCCGAGTATGGTCTTGGCGTTCATCACCGGCAGATAGCGTGCGTGCTTTTCCAGCATGATGCGGCGCACTTCATTCACGTCGGTATCCGGCGTCACCGTGATCGGGTGGTCTTCCATGTGCTTGCGCACCGTGCCGGCGCCGACATTGCCCTGGTTTTCGTGCAGTGCACGCAGCACCTCACGGAAGGTCAGCATGCCTACCAGGTCGCCAAATTCCATGACCACCAGCGAGCCGATGTCTTTCTCAGCCATGGTGTTGGCGGCTTCCGCCAGCGGCTGATCCGGGGAGATGGTGTAGAGGATGGAACCTTTAACTTGAAGAATTTCGGAGACTTTCATTTTGGGCCGTCCTGTCCGCTGATATATGCTCTGTGAATGGGAGTTCTAGTTGCTCTAACCTTGTAGCGAATGTAGCCTATGCCCGGCAAAAAAGCCAGCGCTTCGGATAAGCAAAACATAACATTGTTGTCGAAAGGAGCCCTACATGCAAAAGCCCACCGTGGTGTTCATCCATGGCGCATTAAACGACCATACCGTGTGGAGCGTGCAAAGCCGCTATTTCAGTGAGCAGGGCTACCAGGTGATGGCGCCCGACCTGCCCGGCCACGGCGCCGGCAGCGGTGCCGCGCTGCCCAGCGTCGCCGCCATGGCGGACTGGCTGCTGGCCACTCTTGCCGCGGCTGGCGTATCGCAAGCCGCGCTGGCGGGCCACAGCATGGGCTCCCTGATCGCGCTGCAAGCCGCAGCGCAGGCGCCACAGCGCGTTTCGCATCTGGCGCTGCTGGGATCGACCTATCCGATGACGGTGGCCGATGCGCTGCTTGACACCGCGCGCAATGACGAAACCCGCGCCATCGACATGGTCACCAAATGGTCGCACAGCCCCGGCTACGCCGACACCGAACCGCTGCGCCAGCTGATGCTGCGGCTGGCCGGCGCGCAGCTGCTGCACAACGACCTTGCGGCCTGCAACAGCTATGACGGTGGCGCGCACGCGGCAGCCGCGGTGCGCTGCCCCACCCTGTTCATCTTTGGCGCCAACGATGTAATGACGCCGCCGAAATCGGCCGCACGGCTCACCAGCGCCATCCCGCACGCGCAAAGCGTCACGCTGGCCAGCGGCCATGCGCTGATGTCGGAACAGGCCGATGCCGTCAACGAAGCGCTGCTGGCGTTTATCGGCAATCGATAGGGCCGAAATGTTCGGCCAGGGTCTTGCCCAGCCCTGCTTCCACGGCCGTTTCCACCTCTCGCGCCAGCGCGGCGGCGTCGCGCGCGGCCTGCTGGTCGCGCTCATCGTCGCCGTCCCCCAACACACCGGCGTTGAGCGGCATGCCGGCAAACACGAACAGACGGTAGACGTCGGCCAGCGTCAGCTTGTCGACATTGGCCAGAATGACCCAGTGGTCCGCGCCTTCGCTCACGCGCTTGCCCCACTGGACGCGCGGCTGCGTGGCGACCGGCACGCGCCCCACCCAGCCTTCCGCCATCATGCGTTCCAGCAGATTGTCCATTTCATCGAAGCCGAGGCGCGTGCGTTCGCGGATCTGCACCGCGCTGACCAGCGCCGTATCGCCGCATTTGCAGGCCACGTGCAGCACTTTGAGGATGGCCATCGCGTCGACAAACTCGCCGCCCGGCTGCGCCTCGTGCCACCAGCGCTCGTATTTCACCACCGGCAGCGCGGCCACCAGCAAGGCGCCGAACAAGGTGATCAGCCAGGACAGATAGACCCACAGCAGGAACAGCGGCACCGCCGCCAGCGCGCCATAAATCTTGGAATAGGTCGGGAACTGCGTGATGAAGATGGCAAAGCCGCGCTTGGCCAGTTCAAACGCCAGGCCGGCCACCAGGCCGCCCCACGCGGCGTCATGCCAGTCGACGTCGCGGTTGGGCACCGTCACGTACAGCAGCGTGAAGCTGGCCGTGGTCAGCGCCAGCGACAGCACGGTGTAAATCAGCGCGCCCAGCACCGGCACGTGGCCCACCAGGTCGCTGGTGGCCATGAACACCTGCGAGGACAAGGTCAGGGACACGCCGATCAGCAAGGGACCGAGCGTAATCAGCGCCCAGTAGACCAGAATGCGCTTGGTCCAGGCGCGCTGGCCGCGCACGCGCCAGATGCGGTTGAACACGCGCTCGATCAGATTCATCATCGCGATCGAGGTCACGATCAGCGTCACCGCCCCCACCGCCGACAGCCGCGTGGCCTTGGACGCGAACATGGTCAGGTAATTGAGGATATTGCTGGAGATCGACTTCGGCATCACGCTTTGCACGAAGTAGGCTTCCAGCGATGTCCGGAAGGTGTTAAACATCGGGAAGGTGGTGAAGATCGCCAGCGCGATGGTCAGCAGCGGCACCAGCGCGAACACGGTGGTGAAGGTCAGGCTGCCGGCCACTTGCGGCAGGCTTTCCTCACGCAGGCGGCGATGGGCAAACAGGAACAGGTCGCGCACTTCCGGCCAGGACAGGGAGCGCGCGGTTTCCCAGCCGCGTTTGCAGCTGCGGAAGACATACTGGAAGAACCACTGGATATATTTTTCAATCATGGGGCGTATCGTATTACAACAGTGGCAATGATACCACCCGCCAAACCGCCCTATAATAACGGCGATGAACTCCCTGACTATTCTTGTATTGTTTTACTCGCGCCACGGCGCCACGCGCAAACTGGCCGAACTGATTGCCCAGGGCATCGAGAGCGTGCCGGGCTGCGACGCACGCCTGCGCACCGTGCCGGCCGTCTCCACCGTGGCCGAGGCCACCGAACCGGAGGTGCCGGCCGACGGCGCCCCCTATGTTGAACTGGACGATTTGACCGAATGCGCCGGCATCGCGGTCGGCTCCCCGACCCGCTTTGGCAATATGGCCTCGGCCATGAAGTATTTTTGGGACGGCACCTCGGCCCAGTGGCTGTCCGGCGCGCTGGCCGGCAAGCCGGCTTGCGTGTTCACTTCCACCGGCAGCCTGCATGGGGGACAGGAATCAACGCTGCTGTCGATGATGATCCCGCTGTTCCATCACGGCCTGATGGTGCTTGGCCTGCCCTACACCCATCCCGCGCTGATGACCACCGCCAGCGGCGGCACGCCATACGGCGCCAGCCACTGGTCTGGCCTGGACGGCAAGAAGGTCATCACTGATGATGAAAAACGCCTGGCCATCGCCTTGGGCAAGCGCCTCGCTGAAACAGCTGTAAAACTCAACGGATAAACGCCATGGAAACCACAGCACAAAAATATTTTCACTGGGGCGCGATCGGCAGCCTGGTAGCGCTGATTGTCTTGTGTGTGCTGTGGGAGATGGCGCTGGCGCCGTTGAAGCCGGGCGGCTCGTGGCTGGTGCTGAAGGCCGCCCCGCTGCTGCTGCCGCTGTACGGCGTCTACAAGCGCGATATCTACACGCTGCAGTGGACCTCGATGATGATCCTGCTGTACTTCGCGGAAGGCGTGGTGCGCGGCTGGAGCGATACCGGCGACCTGTCGGCGTGGCTGGGCTGGGGCGAGGCGGCCGTGGTGTGCGTGTACTTCGTGTGCGCCTTGCTGTATCTGCGCCCGTACAAGCGTGCGGCCAAAAAGATGGCCAAAGAGCTGCTCGACAAGGTAAAGGTCAACACCGTCAAATGATGGATTTTCTCTCGCAGTGCCGCGCCGTCATTGGCGACGCCCATGTGCTGGATACGCCGGCCGACATGGCGCCCTTCCTCACCGACTGGCGCGGACGCTTTACCGGCAAGGCCCTGGCGGTGCTGCGTCCCGGCTCGGTGGAGCAAGTGGCTGAACTGGTGCGCGCCTGCGCGGCGCACCGGGTGGGCCTGGTGCCGCAAGGCGGCAATACCGGTCTGGTGCTGGGCAGCGTGCCGGATGCCAGCGGCGCGCAAGTGGTGCTGTCGCTGGCGCGGCTGAACACCATCCGCCAGGTCGATGCGGTCAACCGTACCATGACGGTGGACGCCGGCTGCATCCTCCAGCAGATTCAGGAAGCGGCAGCGGCCGAGGGCTGCCTGTTCCCTTTGTCGCTGGCGGCGGAAGGCAGCTGCACCATCGGCGGCAACCTGTCCACCAATGCGGGCGGCACGGCGGTGCTGCGCTATGGGAATACGCGCGAGCTGTGTCTTGGCCTGGAGGTGGTGACGCCGCAAGGCGAAATCTGGAGCGGTTTGCGCGGCCTGCGCAAGGATAATACCGGCTACGATCTGCGCGACCTGTTCATCGGCGCGGAAGGTACGCTGGGCATCATCACCGGCGCGGTGCTCAAGCTGTATCCGCAGCCGAAGGCCAGCATCACGGCGCTGGCCGCCATGCCCTCGCCTGCGCATGCGCAGCAGCTGCTGGTGTTGATGCAGGATCACTGCGGCGCCAGCCTGACCGGCTTTGAATTGATGTCGCGCTTCTGTCTTGATCTGGTGGCGCAGCAGTTCCCGCAGTTGCCCCAGCCGTTCGCCGCGCCATATGCGCAGTATGTGCTGCTGGAGTTGTCCAGCAGCGAGTCGGAGGCGCACGCGGTGGGCTTGCTGGAGCATGCGATCGGCGCGGCGCTGGAACGCGGCGTGATTCAGGATGCGGTGGTGGCATCATCGGTCGCGCAATCGGCCGGCTTGTGGCACCTGCGCGAGCATATTCCACTGGCGCAGGCCAAGGCGGGCAAGAACATCAAGCATGATATTTCGCTGCCGGTATCGCGCATTGCGGACTTTATCGCCGCAACCGGGCCGCAGCTCGATGCGGCCTTCCCTGGCTGCCAGCTGGTGTGCTTCGGCCATCTGGGCGACGGCAATCTGCATTACAACGTCGCGCCTCCGGAGGGGATTTCCAACGAAGACTTTCTCGTCAATCAGGACAAGGTCAATCGCGTGGTGCACGACAGCGTGATGGCGTTTGGCGGCTCGATTTCGGCCGAACACGGCATCGGGGCCTTGAAGCGCGGCGAGCTGGCACGCTATAAATCGCCGGTAGAACTCAACATGATGCGAGCCATCAAAGCGGCATTGGACCCGCTGGGTATGATGAATCCCGGTAAAATCCTTTGAGCGAGGTTGAGATGAATGTCCTGATCATTGCGGCGCTGGCAGGCGCTGTCTATAAGTGCACGGTGGATGGCAAGATCACTTACAGCGACGCGCCTTGTGCTGCCGGCGCCAGCGTGGTACTGGAAACGCCGGCCGCCCCGGCGGCCGATCCCGCCGCCAACGCCGCCCTGCGCCGTCAGCAAAAGCAGGCGGACACGCTGCAGAAAGCCCGTCTCAAGCGCGAGGAACAGGACGATCGCGAAGCCGCCCGCGATGCCCGGGCCGCCGCCACGCAGCGCAAGAAATGCGATCAGCTGCGCCTCAAGAAACGCTGGGCCGACGAAGAAGCGCGCCGTGCCACCGGCCAGGCTACCGAAGCCGCCCGCCTGCGCGCGCAGCGCGCCGGCGAGGCAATGTCGCTGGCGTGTCCGCACTGATGTCCGGTCACGCGCCCTGGCCCCGCTCGCCATCGCCTGGCGCCGCGATGCGCCGCTTGTCGCGCTGGTTGCTGCTGGGCGAGTGGCGCGCGCATCCGGTGCGGACGTTGGTGGCGATTGCCGCCATCGCGGTCGGCATCTCGCTCGGCTTCGCCATCCACCTGATTAACGCGGCGGCGTTCAACGAATTCTCCGCCGCCGTGAAAAGCCTGTCCGGCGTGGCCGACGTGCAGGTACGCGGCGCCGAACCATTTTTCGACGAAGCCATCTTTCCCGCCCTGGCCCAGCGTGAAGGCGTGGCCGTGGCCTCGCCGGTGCTGGAACTGGAAGCCTCCATTCCCGGCCAGCGCACGGCGTTGAAGGTGATCGGCATCGACGCCTTCCGCGCCAGCTTTGTTTCGCCCGACCTGCTTGGCACGCCGGCCGAAGACCGGCTTGAAGACACCCTGGCGGACGATGCCCTGTTCCTGTCGCCAGCCGCGCAGCAGTGGCTGCAGCCCGCCGGCGGCGTGGTGACGCTGCAAGTCGGCACCAATGAGCTCAAGTTGCGCGTCGCCGGTCCGCTGCCGGGCGCGCGCGCCGGCCAGCGCATCGCCAGCATGGACATTGGCGCGGCCCAGTGGCGCTTCGAAAAACTCGGCCAACTCTCGCGCATCGATCTCAAGCTGCGCGATGGCGTCAATCGTGAAGCGTTCAAGGCCCAGCTTCAGCAAGACCTGCAGCAGCAGTATCCCGGCCGTTTCCGCGTCAACCAGCCCAACGACGAAGAACAGAACAACCGCAACGAAGGCATGAGCCGCGCCTACCGCGTCAACCTCACCGTGCTGGCACTGGTGGCGCTGTTCACCGGCGCCTTCCTGGTATTCTCCACGCAGGCGCTGTCCGTGATCCGGCGCCGCAGCCAGTTCGCGTTGCTGCGCGTGCTGGGCATGGACCGCCACCGCCTGCTGCGGCAAATCCTGATCGAAGGCTTGTGCCTGGGCGTGGCCGGTTCCGCCATCGGCATCGCCGCTGGCTACGGCATGGCGGCGGCCGCGCTGCATTTCATGGGCGCCGATCTGGGCGCCGGCTTCTTCTCCGGCGTGCGTCCGCAAGTGCACTTCACTCCGGTGGCCGCGGCCATCTACTTTGCGCTGGGCGTGGCCGTTGCCCTGCTGGGCTGCGCCGCGCCGGCACTGGACGCGGCGCGCGCCAAGCCGGCCGTTGCGCTCAAATCGGGCACCGAGGAAGCCGCCATGTCGCGCCTGGCGCGCGCCTGGCCCTCACTGTTGTTGATGACACTGGCCGCGCTGTTGTCGCAGGCGCCGCCGGTATTTGAGTTGCCGTTGTTCGGCTACCTGTCGATTGCGCTGCTGCTGATCGGCGCCATTGGCCTGATGCCGCGCCTGGCGGCCACGGTATTCCGCTTTGCCCACCAGCGCTGGAGCGCTGCCACCGCCGGCAAGCCTGGCGCCTCGGCCGTCATGACGCTGACCTTGTCGCGGCTGGCCAATGCGTCCAGCCAGGCCGGCATCGCGCTGGGCGGCGTACTGTCCAGCTTCAGCCTGATGGTGGCGATGGCCATCATGGTGGCCAGCTTCCGCGTGTCGCTGGACGATTGGCTGCAGCACATCCTGCCGGCCGATATCTACGTCGGCGCATCCACCGGCGGCGCCACCGCCGGCCTGCGCCCGGAACAACAGGCCGCCCTGGCCGCCCTGCCCGGCGTGGCGCACGCCGACTTCCTGCGCACGCGTTCTTTGTCGCTGGCGCCGGAGCGGCCGCCCGTCACGCTAATGGCACGCAATGTCGATGCGGCCAACCCGGCCCGCTCGCTGGCCATCGTGGGCGAAGCCCGCGCCCCTGCGCCGGGCGTGCGGCCGGTGTGGGTGTCCGAAGCGATGGTGGATTTGTACGGCATGCAGGTGGGCCAGCGCATTACACTGCCGCTTAATGGCGCCATGCACGCCTTCCAGGTGGCCGGCGTGTGGCGCGATTACGCACGCCCCACCGGCACCATTCAGATGCTGCTCAGCGATTACCGTGCCATCACCGGCGATCAGGTAGCGAGCGGTGTGGCGCTGTCGCTCAAGCCTCAGATGAAGGCAGAAGACACGCTGGCCGCACTGAAACGCCTGCCCTTCGCCGCCGCACTGGAAGCCAGCGAGCCATCCGAGATCCGCGCCATGAGCATGAAAATATTCGACCGCAGCTTTGCCATCACCTATCTGCTGGAGGCAATCGCCATCGTCATCGGGCTGTTTGGCGTGGCGGCGACTTTCTCGGCCCAGACGCTGGCGCGTGCCAAGGAATTCGGCATGCTGCGCCACGTCGGCGTCACGCGCAGGCAGGTGCTGGCAATCCTGGCGATCGAAGGCGGCGCGCTGACAGCGCTCGGCATCGCCACCGGTTTTGTGCTGGGATGGGTGATCAGCCTGATTCTGGTATTTGTCGTCAATCCGCAATCGTTCCACTGGACCATGCAACTGCACCTGCCCTGGCCGCTGCTGGGCGCTGTCGCCGGCCTGCTGCTGGCCGCCGCCGCGCTCACCGCACTGCTGGCCGGCCGCCAGTCACTGTCCGGCGGACCGATACGCGCTGTCAGGGAGGATTGGTAATGCTGCTTCGCCTGTTATCCCGCGCCACGGCCATTGCGATCGCCGCAGCCGCCCTCGCGCTGCCGGCCTTCGCCGCCGGCCCGCAGTTCAAGGCCGTGACGCCGCTGCCGCCAGGCGCTACCCTCACCTTCCCCCAGGACTACGGCGCGCATCCCGACTACAAAACCGAATGGTGGTACGTCACCGGCTGGGTCAACACGCCCGATGGCAAGCCGCTCGGCTTTCAGGTCACCTTCTTCCGCAGCGCCACCGGCCATGACCGCGCCAACCCAAGCCAGTTCGCGCCGAAACAACTGATCATCGGCCACGCCGCCATTTCCGATCCGGCCAATGGCAAGCTGCTGCACGACCAACGCAGCGCACGCGAGGGACTGGGCCTGTCCTACGCCAAAACCGGCGACACCAACGTCAAGCTGGATGACTGGCACATGGTGCGCAGCGCTGACGGCAGCTACACCGTCCATGTCGACGGCGCGCAGTTCAAGTTCGACCTCAAACTGGCGCCCTCGCAGGCGGTGCTGCCCGAAGACGACCGTGGCTACTCGCGCAAGGGTCCGCGTCCCGGTCAGGCCAGCTACTACTACAGCGAACCGCACCTGAAAGTTAGCGGAAATATCACACGCAAGGGTCAACCTATCGCTGTCACCGGGTCCGCCTGGCTCGATCACGAATGGTTCAGCGAGTATGTCGATCCGAATGCCAACGGGTGGGACTGGATCGGCGCCAACCTCGATGACGGCGGCGCCATGATGGCTTTCCAGATCCGCAGCAAGACAGGTGCTAAACTATGGGCGCACGCGACATGGCGCGATGCTTCCGGTAAGATCACGCAGTTTGCCCCGGACCAGGTCAAATTTACCCCGCAAAGGCGGTGGCGTTCGCCCCGCACCAATGCCGAGTATCCCGTTGCGACCCAGCTCACCACCGGCAATACCGTGTGGGACATCGTGCCCTTGCAGGACGATCAGGAGCTGGACTCGCGCCGCTCGACCGGTGCCGTGTATTGGGAAGGCGCGGTGACGCTGAGCCGCGACGGCAAGCCGGCCGGCCGCGCCTACCTGGAACTGACCGGCTATGTCCGGGCGATGAAACTGTAAGAACAATATAGCGCAGCACCAAACGTCAGAATAAGCACTTTTACGCAACCGTAGCCAGACAATGACCAACAGCACCACCGCCAGCACGATGTCCGCCGCCACACCGACCACATCCCGGGAACTCAAGAAAGGCAGCCTGGCCACCCTGCGCGAGCTGCTGCCCTTCCTCGCGCCGTACACCAGACGTTTTGTTATCGCCGGCATTGCGCTGCTGGTGGCCGCCGGCGCGACGCTGGCGATACCGGCCGCGTTCAAGCAAATGATCGACCTTGGTTTCGGCGGCGGCGCGCGCAGCATCCAGCACGTCGACCTGGTGTTCCTGGCGTTGTTCGGCCTTGCCACCATTCTTGCGCTGGCGACGGCGGCGCGCTTCTACAGCGTGTCCTGGCTGGGCGAACGCGTGACGGCAGACATCCGCAGCGCAGTCTACAAGCACGTCGTCACTCAAAGCCCGGAATTCTTCGAAACCACGCAGACCGGCGAAGTCCTGTCGCGCATCACCACCGACACCACGCTGATTCAATCGGTGGTCGGCACCAGCATCTCGATGGCGCTGCGGAATATGCTGCTGTTCATCGGCGGCCTGGTGATGCTGTTCGTGACCAGCCCTAAACTGTCGGCCATCATCATCGGCCTGCTGATTCTGACCGTGCTGCCGATCGTGATGTTCGGCCGCCGCGTGCGCAAGCTGTCGCGCGATTCGCAGGACCGCGTGGCCGACGCATCGGCCATGGCCGGCGAAATTCTCAACGCCATGCCGACCGTCCAGGCCTTCACCCACGAACATCTGGAAGCCTCGCGCTTCGGCGGCTCGGTGGAAGGTGCCTTCCAGACCGCGATGAACCGCATCCGCGCGCGCTCCATCCTCACCATGCTGGCCATCGTGCTGGTGTTCGGCGCCATCGTGTTTGTGCTGTGGCTGGGCGCGCACGCGGTGCTGTCCGGCGAAATGACCGGCGGCGACCTGGGTCAGTTCATCCTGTACGCCTCGATCACGGCGGGTGCGATCGGCGCGCTGTCTGAAGTGATGGGCGAGGCGCAGCGCGCTGCCGGCGCCACCGAGCGGCTGCTGGAGCTGATGTCGGTCAAATCGAAGATCCAGTCGCCGGCCACGCCGCTGCCGCTGCCGCCGCGCGCCGCCAACGGCGCCGCGCTGACGCTGAGCGACGTCACCTTCTCCTATCCATCGCGGCCGGAGACGCACGCGCTGAGCCATCTGTCGCTGGACATCAAGCCGGGTGAAACCGTGGCCGTGGTCGGCCCGTCGGGCGCCGGCAAGACCACCCTGTTCCAGCTGTTCCTGCGTTTCTACGATCCGCAAGGCGGCAGCATCAAGCTGGATGGCGTCGACATCACGCAACTGGACCTGCACACACTGCGTAGCGCCATCGGCATCGTTCCGCAGGATACTGTGATCTTCTCGGCCAACGCCATGGAAAACATCCGCTACGGCCGCGCCGACGCCACCGACGAAGAAGTGATCGCCGCCGCCAGGCTGGCCGCGGCGCATGAATTCATCGAGCGTCTGCCGCAGGGCTATCAATCCTTCCTGGGCGAACGCGGTGTGCGCCTCTCGGGCGGTCAGCGTCAGCGCATTGCGATCGCGCGCGCCCTGCTGAAAAATCCGCCCTTGCTGCTGCTGGACGAAGCCACCAGCGCACTGGATGCGGAATCGGAGCGCCTGGTGCAAAAAGCGCTGGAAGCGGCCATGGTTGGCCGTACCACCGTCATCATCGCGCACCGCCTGGCGACCGTTCAGCGCGCGGATCGCATCATCGTCATGGAAGACGGTAAAATCGTCGAAACCGGCACGCACGCATCGCTGGTGGCACTGGGCGGCATCTACGCCAATCTGGCGGCGCTGCAGTTCCATCATGTGCACGTGGAGCATTGAGCGTATCTTTCAGGAGCACGCCATGACCGACGCAGAATTGAAGCAAAGCTGCCGCCAGCACTTGCCGGGCCATCGTGCCCTGACGCCGGCGGAATTGTTTGCGGCCATGGGCGACTGGTGCCAGGCGCACGACGTGACGCACGATGTCTACGGCAGCGGCACGCTGATACAGGCGTTTGAACAGAAGATTGCGCGCCTGCTGGGCTTTGAAGCGGCGGTATTCTGCATCACCGGCACCATGACGCAAGCGACCGCGCTACGCATCGCCTGTACGGAGCGCGGCAGCAAGCTGGTGGCGCTGCATCCAAGCTCGCACATTCTGAAGCATGAACGCGGCAATCATCAGCTGTTCGATCATTTCCATGCGCTGCAGATCGGCGACCCGCATCGCCCATGGACGCTGAGTGAGCTGCAGGCGCTTCCGGACAAGCTGGGCGCCGTCTCGCTGGAGCTGCCGGCGCGCGAGATCGGCGGCCAGTGCCCGAGCTGGGACGAGCTGGAGGCCATCAAGGCGTATGGACGCGAGCAAGGCATCCACCTGCACATGGATGGCGCACGCCTGTGGGAGACCGCCGCCGCTTATGGCCGTCCGGTCAGCCAGATTGCGGCGGGTTTCGATAGCGTTTACGTTTCGTTGTACAAGGGCATTGGCGGCATGGGCGGCGCCATGCTGGCCGGCAGCGCGGCGTTTGTGGCCAAGGCGCAGGAGTGGTTCCGCCGCCAGGGCGGCAATCTCTATCAGCGCACGCCGTATGTGGTGGCTGCGGCCATGCAGTTCGATGCCCGGCTGGCGGCCATGCCCGATTATTTCAAGCGCACGCAGTGGCTCTACGATGTGCTGCGCGACTATCCGCTGCTGGTGCCGAATCCAGCCCGGCCGCATGCCAATATGCTGCATCTGCATTTGCCGGTGAGCCGCGAGCGGGCGCTGGAGATTCGCTCCCGCATCGCGGAAGAACACAGCGTATGGCTGTTCAATGGCGCGAATCACGCTGCGCTGCCGGAGCGCTGCTCGGTCGAGCTGTATATCGGCGACAATCTGCTGCATCTGCCGGACCAGCGCGTGCGCGAGATTCTGGCCTTGTGGTCAGACGCGCTGACCAACTAATTCTTTGGATTTTCGATGACTTTTCAAGCACTGGGTCTGATCGACCCTTTATTGCGCACGCTGGGCGCATTGGGCTACAAGCAGCCTACTCCGGTTCAGAAGCAAGCCATTCCGGCCGTGCTGGAGGGCCGCGACGTGATGGCCGCCGCGCAAACCGGCACCGGCAAGACGGCCGGCTTTGCGCTGCCTGTCCTGCAGCGTCTGACGCTGGATGGCGTCACCGGTCCGCAATGCGTGCGTGCCCTGGTGCTGGTGCCGACGCGCGAGCTGGCCGAGCAGGTTTTCGAGAGCTTCCGCAGCTATGGCGGCAATCTGCCGTTGCGCAGCGCGGTGGCCTATGGCGGCGTCGATATCGCACCGCAGATCACCAGACTGCGCAAGGGTCTGGACGTGCTGGTGGCGACGCCGGGCCGTCTGATCGATCTGCACGACCAGGGCGCGATCAGTTTCGCGCTGCTGCAAACGCTGGTGCTGGATGAGGCGGACCGCATGCTGGATCTGGGCTTCGAGCGTGATCTGGATATTTTGCTGGAGGCGCTGCCGAAGCAGCGTCAGACCTTGTTGTTTTCGGCCACCTTCTCGGATGAGATACGCAAGCTGGCCAAGGGCTTGTTGCGCGATCCGGTGCAGATTCAGGTCGCGGCAGCCAATACGGCGGTGAAAACGGTCAAGCAGTGGCTGGTGACGACCGATAAACGCCGCAAGCCGGAGTTGTTCCTGCATCTGCTGAACAAACTTGGCTGGGACCAGGCGCTGGTGTTCGTCAAGACGCGCAAAGGCGCGGAGGCACTGGTGAAGGAATTGCAGCAGCATGGCCTGACCGCTGACGCCATCCACGGCGACAAGACCCAACCGGCGCGTCTGCGCGCGCTGGACCGGTTCAAGCGCAAGGAGGTCCAGCTGTTGATCGCCACCGACGTGGCGGCGCGCGGCCTGGACATCGAGGCGCTGCCGCTGGTAGTGAATTTCGATTTGCCGACGGTGGCGGAAGATTACATTCACCGCATCGGTCGTACCGGCCGCGCGGGCCTGCAGGGCGAGGCGGTGTCGCTGGTGTGCGCGGATGAAGTGGACATGCTGAGGGATATTGAGACGCTCACCAGGCAAATCGTGCCGCGCTTTGAGGAAGCCGGCTTCGAGGCCGATCACCGCGTTCCAGAGACCGCACCCAAGGGCAGCGCCACGCCCGCCCAGAAGCTTTTGCCATCCGGCGCGCGCAAGCCGGCAGCCAAACGGCCTGCTGCGCCGACCGCAGGCGGTAAGGCTCCCGCCAGAGTTGAGGCGCGCCCCGCCGGCGGCAGCGAATCGCTGGGCACTTACATCGCGCCCGAAAAACCGTCGAAATCCTCCGGCCGCGACCGCGCGGCGCCGGGCAGCCCGGCCGGCAGCTCGGGGAAAGGCAGCGCCCCGCGCGGCGGCAGCTTCGCAGGCACGCCTGCGGGCAGCAAAGGCGCGAGGCCGCGTGGGGGAGCAACCGGCAGCGGCTTCGGTGGCGCAGCGGCCGGAGGCCGCTCGTTCGGGTCAGGCGGAACGCCGAAAGGCGCCGTGGTCGTCGCCGGTGGACGCGGCGCGAAATCACAGGCCCGCTCTGCCGGCCGTGCGGCTGCGCAGCCGGGCGGCCGCAAACCCAAGCCCGGCTCGCGCTAAGCGGCGCCCTGCTAAAATAAGCGTCTTTTGAGCGACACCCCATGTTGGAGAATTGAATGCAGCAATACCAGGAATTGATCCAGACCGTCATCGACACCGGCAGCTGGCAGGACAACCGCACCGGCATCCGCACGCTGAGCGTGCCGGGCGCCATGATGCGCTTCGACCTGACCAAAGGTTTCCCTGCGGTGACGACCAAGAAGCTGGCTTTCAAATCCGTGGTGGGTGAACTGTGCGCCTTCCTGCGCGCCTCGCGCAGTGCGGCCGAGTTCCGCGCGCTGGGCTGCAAGGTCTGGGACCAGAACGCCAACGAAAACCAGCAATGGCTGGACAATCCTTACCGCCTCGGCACCGACGACCTGGGTCCGGTCTACGGCGTGCAGTGGCGCCAATGGCCCGGCTACAAAGTGATCGACGCCGATCAGGAAGCACAACTGGCCAACGCCCAAAAGAACGGCTTCACCATCGTCGCGCCGATTGAAGAAGACGGCGTCAAGAAAGTCCTGCTGTACAAAGCCATCGACCAGTTGCGCGAGTGCCTGGACACCATCGTGAATAACCCCAGCAGCCGCCGCATCCTGTTCCACGGCTGGAATCCGGCCGTGCTGGATGCCGTCGCCCTGCCGGCATGCCACCTGCTCTACCAGTTCATTCCGAATCCGGCCACCAAAGAACTGTCGATGTGCCTCTACGTGCGCTCGAATGATCTTGGCCTCGGCACGCCCTTCAACCTGGCGGAAGGCGCGGCGCTGATGCACCTGGTCGGCCGCCTGACCGGCTACACGCCGCGCTGGTTCACCTACTTCATCGGCGATGCCCACATCTACGAAAACCACATGGACATGGTGCAGGAGCAGCTCAAGCGCGAGCCTTTCCCGCTGCCGCAACTGATCATCTCCGACCGTGTGCCGTCATTCGCGCAGACCGGCAAGTACCAGCCGGAGTGGCTGGAAAAAATCGAGCCATCCGACTTCGCGCTGGAAGGCTACCAGCACCACGCGCCGATCACCGCCCCCATGGCCGTATGATGCGTCTGGATTTTGTACCGGGCACCCTGTGCGATGAGCGCATGTGGGGCCGGCTGCTGCCATTGCTGGGCGACGGCTTTGAATTCAACCACATCCCGCTGCACAAAGCCCGTTCGCGCGCGCGGATGCAGGAGCTGATCTCCGCGCATGCCGCGCCCAAGGCCAATCTGGTGGCGTTCTCGCTGGGCGCCTACCTGGCGGTGGAATTCGCGCTGACCAATCCGGACCGGGTGAACTCACTGGTCATCATTGCCAGCTCCGCCAAGGGTTTGCAGGAAAAGGAAAAAGCCACGCGCCTGCGCATCATCCCGCTGCTGGAAAAGAACCACTACACGGGCATGACGCAAATGCGCCTGCGCGAAATCCTCGCGCCGGAGCACATGGACGATCCGGCCATCGTCGACGTCATCCAGGCGATGGCCGTGGAGCTGGGCAAAGACGTGCTGCTGACCCAATTCCGCACCACCATCGAACGTCCGGACCTGATGAGCCGCACGGGCGAGCTGCAATGCCCGCTCATGATCGTCGCCTCCGAGCAGGACAAACTGGTGCCGGCCGGCGACGTCCGCGAATTCACCACCTACAATCCCGCCGCGCAGCTGCATATGCTCACCGAAGGCAGCGGCCATATGATCCCGCTGGAAGCGCCGCAAGCGCTGGCCAAGCACCTGCTGGCGTTTTACGCCTGAACAAACATGAGCAAACTCACCATCATTGTCGCCACCGACGCCAAAAACGGCATCGGCATTAACAACACGCTGCCGTGGAAGCTGCCGGAGGATCTGGCGCACTTCAAGCGCCTTACCACCGGCCACCCCATTATCATGGGCCGCAAGACGTTTGATTCGATCGGCCGCCCGCTGCCGAACCGCCGCAATATCGTCATTACCCGTAACGCCGGCTGGCAGCATGATGGCGTGGACACCGTCGGCTCCATCGAAGCCGCCATCGCCCTGCTGGACGGCGCCGAAGGCTTTGTCATCGGCGGCGCCGAGATCTACAGGCAATCCATGCAGCTGGCCGACCAGTTGATAATTACGCAAATCGCCCATACCTTCGACTGCGATGCTTTCTTCCCCGAGATCGACGCCAATGCGTGGCAGGAAACCGCCCGCGAGGAACACGTCTCCGACGCATCCGGCTTGAAATACGCTTTTGTCACCCTGCGCCGCAAGGCCTAAGTTTTAGAGGATACCCATGTCTGGCCAAGGCTTCCACGTACACGGACCACACGATCACGCAGTCGAACACGCCGCCCATGGCAACGACGGCTTCTCCAACAACATCGCCGTGATGACGGCCATCCTCGCCACCGTCGGCGCGGCGTTCGGCTACCTCGGCGGCGCCACCCAGAACGACGCGGCCCTGTTCAAGAACAACGCCGCCATCGACAAGACCCAGGCCGCCAACAGCTGGAACTATTACCAGGCCAAGTCGGCCAAGCAAAACCTGGCCGAGCTGGCCATGACCCTGCCCGGCGTCGATCCCAAGCGCTACGAAGCCGAAGTGGCCCGCTACAAAAAAGAGAAGGAAGACATCAAAAAGGAAGCCGAGAAGTGGGAGGAATCCTCTAAAGAATGGAACCACAAGTCGGATCAAGCCATGCACAAGCACCACCAGTGGGCGCTGGCCACCACCGCCGAGCAGATCGCCATCTCGCTGGCCGCCATCACCCTGCTGACCCGCAAGAAATGGATGATGGGCCTGGCCTACGGCGTGGCCGGGGTCGGCATCGTGCTGGGCGCCATGGCCTGGTTCGGTGGTCACTAAGCAATATTGCGTGAATGATATGACGCCCGTGTAATCAGGGCGTCATGCCAAACTGGCATTCTGGTACGATAATTTTTTTCCCGCAGAGCTGCTATTTCTGCGAGAATCCCGTTCTTATTTTTTGCGGCCTGCCGGTCGCGCCCTAGTCCGCCCCTCCACATACGTCAGGGGCGGCTTGCTTTTTTGGAGACATGCATGAAATTTCGTTTCCCCATCGTCATCATTGACGAGGATTTCCGTTCCGAGAACACGTCCGG
>NZ_JBCNLB010000024.1:0-68616 GCF_039595735.1 Duganella sp. | reverse complement strand
GTGGAAGTACACCTGGCTGAACGAGGGCTTCACCACCTACGTCACCACCCGCATTGTCGAAAAACTGTATGGCGAAGAAGTGGCCGAGATGAACCTGCAGGTGGAGCAGGAAGAGGCGCTGGCGTCGGTGAAGGCCGGCTACAACGTGCGCGAGCCGCTCGGCAAATTCCTCAACAGCGTGGGCCGCAAGCTGTTTGTGGTGCCGCTGTACACGGCGCTGCTGAAGAACCCGAACGAAAAAGACTGGGCCAGAACGGTGTACGCCAAAGCGCGTTCGCACTACCACCCGATCACGCAAGCTGCTGTCGACAAGGCATTCAAGAAGCAATGAAACTGCACACTCACTTTGTGGCGGCCGCGCTGATGCTGGCCGCCGTGGCGGCGCATGCCGCCAGCGTGCCGCCGTTTAACCTCGATGCGGACGTCAACCGCGCGCTGAAGACCTTCGAGGTGCCGGGCATGGCGATCGCCATCGTCAAGGATGGCAAGCTGGTCACGGCCAGGGGCTATGGCGTGCGCAAGCTGGGCGAGCCGGCCCCGGTGGACGGCAAGACCCTGTTTGAAATCGCCTCCAACTCCAAGGCGTTTACCGCCGCCGGGCTGGCGATGCTGGTCGACCAAGGCAAGATCGCCTGGGACGATCCGGTCACCCAACATCTGCCGGGCTTCCAGATGTACGACTCGTATGTCACCGGCCAGATGACGGTGCGCGACCTGCTCACGCACCGCAGCGGCCTTGGCCTCGGCGCCGGCGATTTGCTGTGGTGGCCGAGCACCACCTTCAGCACCGACGAGATCATCGCCAGGCTGCGTTACGTCAAGCCGGCCACCAGCTTCCGCGCCAGCTACGCGTATGACAATCTGCTGTACATCGTGGCCGGCAAGATCATTGCCGAGAAGGCCGGCAAGCCGTGGGGCCAGGCGATGCAGGAGCAGATCCTCACGCCGCTGGGCATGAGCGGCACCAGGACCAGTGTGGCCGAGATGCTGGCCACCAGCGACTACGCGGCGCCGCACAGCAAGATCAAGGGCCAGATCGCGGTGGTCAAGCCGATGCCGGTGCCCAACGCGGTGGGGGCGGTGGGCATCAACACCAACGCCGAAGACATCGCGCGCTGGATGACGGTGCTGCTCAATCACGGCAAGCTGGACAACGGCACGCAGCTGTTCAGCGCCAGACAGGCGGCCGAGATGTGGAGCGAGCAGACGCCGATGCGCATCCGCGAACCCAAGCCGGCGCTGGCCGCCACCAAGCCCAACTTCTATGCCTATGGCCTGGGCTTCCAGCTGCGCGACTACCAGGGCCGCAAGCTGGCCATGCACGGCGGCGCGCTGCAGGGCTTTTACTCGACGGTGCTGATGGTGCCGGAAGAGAAGCTGGGCATCGCCATCCTGACCAACGCCGAGAACAGCGCGGCCATGGCGGCGCTGTACTACCGCATCCTCGACCACTACCTGAAGGTGCCGCCGTCCGACTGGATCCAGCTGTACGCGGATCAGGAAGCGGCCGCGCACAAGGAGGAGTTGGAACGCCAGGGCAAGGAGCAGACCGCGCGCGCGGCGGCATCGACGCCCTCGCTGCCGCTGGCGTCGTACAACGGCGAGTATGAGGATCCGTGGTACGGCAGGATCAGCATCCGCGAGGAGGGCGGCAGGCAGGTCATGCGCTTTGCGCGCACGCCGGATCTGAGCGGGGAGCTGGAGCACTTCCAGCACGACACCTTCATCGTGCGCTGGCAGGAGCGCAACTTCAACGCCGACGCCTACGTGACGTTTGCGCTGAATCCGGACGGCAGCATCGAGCGCATGAAGATGGCGCCGATCTCCACCGAAACGGATTTCAGCTACGACTTCCGTGACCTCAGCTTCACGCCGGTGAAGCAGTAAGCCTCAGGCCGCGCGCTCGACCCGGTTGCGGCCCTTGCGCTTGGCGCGGTACAGCGCCAGGTCGGCCGCGTGCAGCAAGTCGTCCAGCGCCGCCTGCGGGCCGTTGGCGCTGGCCACGCCAAAGCTGGCGCTCACGCGCAGGATGTGGCCATCGGCCAGCGTCAGCGAGGCCTCGGCAATCGCCGCGCGCAGGCGTTCGGCCAAGAGGCAGGCCTGCTCCTGCGTGCAGTGCGCCGGCATGACCACGAACTCCTCGCCGCCGTGGCGCGCCAGCATTTCACCATCGCGCAACTGCTCGCGCACCACGTTCGCCACTTGAATCAGCACCTGGTCGCCGGCCTCGTGGCCATGCGTGTCGTTGACCGACTTGAAGTAGTCGATATCGAACAGCAGCACCGACAGCGACTCGTCGCGCTCATGCGCGCGGCGCAGCTGCTGGTTGCCGGCCCGGGTGAAGGCGCGGCGGTTGAGGATGCCGGTCAGGTAATCGGTGTCGGCGCGCCGCCGCAGTTCCTCGATCAGGTGCTGGCGTTCCAGCTCCAACTGCTGGCGCTCGATGCTGTTGGTGCGCAGCGTCGACAGCGCGCGCAGCATGTCGCCGATTTCGTCCGGCCGCTGCAGGCCGCCGGGATCGCGCGAGTAGTCGCCGTCGCCGAGCCGGATCACCGCGCGCGTGGCGCGCAGCAGCGGCAGGATCACGCGCCGGCGCACGATCAGCATCAGCAGGGTGAGCGCCAGCAGGATCGCCACGCCGGACAGGCAGGCGATGATCAATTCGCGCCGCGCATGTTCGTGGTCGTTCTCGGCCTGCGCCTGCGCCTCGCGCAGCAGTTCGTCGCGCAGCGCCAGGATCGGCGTCATGGTCGGCACATAGCGCTGCGCGAACTGGCCGGTGTCCATGCCATAGTCGCGGCCAGCGCGGCTGGCCTGCTCGACCTGCGCCACCAGCTGCTGGCCGGTGCCGAAGTACACCGCGTCCATGCGCGCCACCACCGGCGCCAGCGCGGCCGCGTTGGCGTCGCCCGGCGTCTGGATTTGCTGGCGCAGCTGGTCGATGCGGCCGCGCAGCGTCTGCAGCTGTTGATGGTGCTGCAGGCCAAGTGGCTGGCGCATGGCCAGCGGCACCGTCAGCACCGAGCCCAGCCGGCCGGCGTATTCGCGCAGCTCCACCGCGTAGCGCGCCCTGATCAGGGTGCGCGAGATGCGCGGGTAGGCGCGTTCGGACGCCAGTGTGTAGCCCCCGACCGCGTCCAGCGCCTGCGGCACCAGCGCAAACATCTGCTCCACGGCCTCGGTCAGCCGCTCCGGCGTGCGCGCGGCCGGCGCCAGGGCGGCCAGCTGGTCGACCGTGGCGCGGGCCGCCGCCAGCGCGCCGTGCAGCGACGTGATCGCCACCGGATGGGGGGCGCCAAGGTCGGTTTGCAGCTCGCGCTCCAGCTGCAGCAGGGCCAGGTCGGTGGCGGCGCGCGCGCTCACCAGCCGCGCGCGCCGCGCCGGGTCGGCCGGTTGCCGGTCGCCCAGCGCGGCGTTGACCGGGCCGCGCTCGGCCGACAGTTTTTCCGCCGCCACCATGGCGCGCTGGGTCAGGCGCAGCGCCTGCAGGCCAGTGGTGGTGGCTTCATAGCGGCGCCACGCGTCCAGCGTGATGTGGGCCAGCATGCCCACCACCAGCAACGCCAGGACGGCGGTGGACGCGGTGAGCAGGCGGGAGAGTTTCATGAAAATAGTTGAAGGCTTTTACTAGTGGCAATATGCCACAAAGCCAGCCCCAGCGGGTGGCTGATGATACAATGCCCGCCTCGCGTCGCTGCCTGGGCGTGGACAGGATGCAAAGTTTGAATGATTACTATCGAGGGAATAAGATGTCTATGCAACGAATGATGCTGCGTTCCAAGCTGCACCGCGTGACGGTGACGCAGGCCGACCTGAACTACGAAGGTTCCTGCGGTATCGACGTGGATCTGCTGGAAGCTGCGGATATCAAGGTCAACGAATATATCGAACTGTACAACGTCAACAACGGCGAGCGCTTTGCCACCTACGCCATCGCCGGCAAGCGCGGCAGCGGCGAAATCTCGCTGAACGGCGCCGCCGCCCGCAAGGCCCAGCTGGGCGACCTGCTGATCATCTGCACCTATGGCCCGATGAGCGAGGAAGCGGTCGAGACCCACGTGCCGAAACTGGTGTTCGTCGACCAGAACAACAAGATCAAGAGCATCAAGAAGTAAGCCACAGGCGCCTGCACCGGGCGCCTTTTTTATACTATAATAATTCCATATTTATGGAAATGTCGAAATGACGAGCATGCAAACCTCCAACGTTCTGGCCGCGCTGGCGGCCCTCGCCCAGGACAGCCGGCTGGCGGTGTTTCGCCTGCTGGTGCAGGCCGGGCCGGCCGGCCTGGCGGCGTCGAAGATTGCCGGGCAGCTTGACCTGGCGCCGTCATCGCTGTCGTTCCACCTGAAGGAGCTGAGCCACGCCGGGCTGGTGGTCGGCCGCCAGGCCGGGCGCTTCGTGATCTACAGCGCCAATTTCGACACCATGCATGGCCTGATCGCTTTTTTAACTGAAAACTGCTGCGGCGGCCAAAGCTGCGCGCCCGCCGCCAAGGAATGCCGATGAATGTCTTGATCCTGTGTACTGGCAACTCGTGCCGCTCGATTCTGGGCGAGGCCACCTTCAACCATCTGGCGCCGGCAGGCTGGCGCGCGCTCAGCGCCGGCAGCAAGCCGGCCGGCTATGTCCATCCGCGCTCGCTGGCCTTGCTGGCGCGCGAAGGCATCGCAACCGCGGGCTATCACAGCAAGTCCTGGGATAACCTGCCGCTGACGCCGGACATCGTCATCACCGTCTGCGGCAGCGCTGCCGGCGAAACCTGTCCGGCTTATCTGGGACCGGTGATGCGCGCGCACTGGGGCGTGGAAGATCCGGCCCACGTCACCGGCAGCGAAGAGGTCATCGAGGCGGCATTCGAGCGTGCCTACCGCATCCTGCGCGTCCGCATCGAGGCCTTGTTCGCGCTGCCGCTGGCACAGCTGGACAAGGCCGCGCTGCAGCGTGAACTGGACCGCATCGGCGCCCTGCTGCCATGACGCTGGCGCGGCGCATCGTGGCCGAAGGCCTGGGCACGGCCATGCTGCTGGCGGTGGTGGTTGGTTCCGGCATCATGGCTGAACGACTGGCCGGCGGCAATGTGGCGCTCGCCCTGCTGGCGAATGCGCTGGCCACCGGCGCCGGGCTGGTGGCGCTGATTCTGACGTTTGGCCCGGTGTCGGGTGCGCACTTCAATCCGGCGGTCACGCTGTCGCAGGCGTGGCAGCGCAATCTTGCGCTGCGTGAGGCGGCGCCTTATATAGCCGCGCAGCTGGCCGGCGCGTTGGCCGGCGTGGCGGCGGCACATGGCATGTTTGGCGAGACCTTGTGGACGGCATCAGCGCATGTGCGCAGCGGCCCGGCACAATGGTGGAGCGAATGCGTGGCCACCTTTGGCCTGATCGCCGTCATCATCGCTTGTACGCGCAGCCGGCCAACGGTGACGCCGTTGGCGGTGGCAGCCTACATCACGGCCGCTTACTGGTTCACCGCCTCAACCTCGTTTGCCAATCCGGCGGTGACGCTGGCGCGCAGCATGACCAACACCTTTGCCGGCATCCGTCCGGTCGACACGCCGGGCTTCATTCTGGCCCAACTGGCCGGCGCGGCGGCTGCGACGGCGATTGTCGGCTGGCTGTATCCAGCCGCCCAACCTTGCAAGGACACGCCATGACGATCGCGAATCTGCCCAACATCAAACCGGCATTGCTCGACATTCCAGCCACCGGCAAACTGGCGCCGGCTGGCGATCTGCGCCATCCGCCGCGTATCCTGATGCTGTACGGCTCCTTGCGCGAGCGTTCTTTCAGCCGTTACCTCACCGAGGAGGCGGCGCGCATTCTGGCGCATTTCGGCGCCGAGGTGAAGATCTTCAATCCGATGGAACTGCCGATGGTGGGCAGTGTGCCGGAAGACCATCCCAAGGTGGTCGAGTTGCGCGAGCTGTGCCTGTGGTCCGAGGGCCAGGTCTGGTGCAGCCCGGAACGCCACGGCGCAATCACCGCCGTGATGAAAAACCAGATCGACTGGATTCCGCTGGAGATGGGCGCCATCCGCCCCAGCCAGGGCCGCACGCTGGCGGTGATGCAGGTGTGCGGCGGTTCGCAGTCCTTTAACGTGGTCAACACCTTGCGCCTGCTCGGGCGCTGGATGCGCATGTTCACGATTCCCAACCAGTCCTCGGTGCCGATGGCGTACAAGGAGTTTGACGAGCATGGCCGCATGCGTCCGTCCGGTTATTATGACCGGGTGGTGGATGTGATGGAGGAGTTGGTCAAGATGACGCTGCTGATGCGTGGCAGCGCCGCCTATCTGACCGACCGCTACAGCGAGCGCAATGAGCGTTCGATCAAAGCCATCAACCAGGCCATCGGGAAAATCTGATTAATCACACGGAGCTGACATGCACATACGCGAGGCCGTTAGCGGCGACGCCAACGCCATTGTGGCGATCTACAACCACTATGTTCTGAACACCTGCATCAGTTTTGAGGAGCAGGCCGTCACTGCGCCTGACATGGCGCAGCGTATTGCCGATGTGCAGGCGGGTGGTTTGCCGTGGCTGGTGGCGGAGCAGGATGGTCAACTGATTGGTTACGCTTACGCCACCAAATGGCGCGTGCGGCACGCCTATCGCTATTCGGTGGAGAGCAGTGTGTACCTGGCGCCCGGCCTTGGCGGCAAAGGCGTCGGCAGCCGGCTGTACGCCACCCTGTTCGACAAGCTGGCCGCCCAAGGCTACCACCTGGTCATCGGCGGCATCGCCCTGCCGAACGATGCCAGCGTCGCGCTGCATGAAAAAATGGGCTTCAGGAAGGTAGCCCAGTTCAGCGAAGTCGGCTTCAAATTCAGCCGCTGGCTCGACGTCGGTTATTGGGAAAAGAAGCTCGCCTGTGAGCACACGGCAGGCGGCACGGCAAGCGCTGACGCGCTATTGCGATGATGGCCGCATCGAGATCGGCAACTGAATGTCAGTGCCGCTCAAGTTTAGTTGCACGGGGAGTGGGTTGCGCTTGAGGTTGAGGCGTCTTGTTGCGCATCTCAGCGACTGCGTGAGCGATGATGGTCTTCGCAGCAGTAACCCCTAACCATCCCATGATGCATGCTACAGCAATGTCAGGCCAGCCTGATCCTGTACCAAAAACACCAAGGGCGGCCAACATCGCTGCGGCGTTGCCGATCGCATCGTTGCGGGAACATAGCCAAACAGAGCGCATGCCGGCATCACCGTTTCGATATGCGTACAACAGCAGGGCCACGCTAAGATTCGATGTTAATGCCAAGCCGCCAATAACGCCCATGGTTTCCGGGGTTGGGACGGTTCCGTTCACGAAGTTCCAGCCTGCTGTAGCGAGGACAATCATTCCGTATCCGCCGATCGTCGCGCCCTTCAGCAAGGCAGTGCGCGAACGGCATATTGGCGCCAATCCCAGCACAAACAAGGAGACGCCATAGTTCGCTGCGTCACCAAAAAAGTCGACTGCATCGGCGAGAAGCGAGACTGATCCGGACTTGATTCCCCCGCAGAGTTCCACAGCAAATATGATGGCGTTGACAATCAAGGCAATCCAGAGAATCCGGCGATACTTCGCGTCGACAGGCGCGACTACAGAGTCAAGTCGACCAACAGGAGTCTGCCGTGAGAATTGGTGAACTAGCCAAGAGGACTGGATGCGACGTGGAAACGATCCGGTTTTACGAAAAGTCAGGTCTACTCGATGAGCCCGTGCGCACAGTTTCGGGGTATCGCGAATATCAGGGCGTACATCTTGAACGCTTGCAATTTATTCGGCACTGCCGGTCTCTCCAGCTTGGACTCCAAGACATTAGGACACTGCTCGATCTCCAGGCAAAGCCCTCAGCAGGATGCGAGCACGTCAATGCCCTCTTGGACCAGCATATCGCTGCGATCCAAGCCCAAATGGCCGCGCTTCGAACGCTTGAGACGCAATTGTTCAACTTGCGCCATAAGTGCAACAAGCCGCATTCCATTGAAGAATGCGGAATCTTGCAGAATCTGGCCGACGGCGTTGTGCATGCATAGCGGTTTGGCACACGCTTACGTTTAGCCTTTTGCCCCTTTTTCTTCGATCGTTTTAGAGCGGGACTGGGGCGTTTTGCACGTACTGGATTAGAAAACAAAGACGCCCCGCAGGGCGTAATGCCGTTCAGTTAGTGCCTGAACGGTATTGTCCCGCAGGGCGTCCTTGTGTTTACTTGCTGCCGTCCTGCCGCAGCAGTTGCGACATGTATTGCGGCGTGATGCCGAGGAAGGACGCCACCACTTTCTGCGAAATGCGCTGCTCCAGTCCCGGATACTCGCGGCGGAAGGCGTTCAGGCGGCCCTGGGCCGGCGAGGCGTTCAGGTACAGGCGGCGGCTCTGCTCGATGATGCTGCACTGGGCCGCGGCCAGATAGTAGTCGCGCAGCTGGCTGTTGGCCTGATACAGCGCGCTTACTTCCGACCAGTCCAGGCGGTAGCCGTGGATGGCGGTCTCGGCCACCACGAAGTTCATCGCCGGGTGCGCATCGCGCGAACGCAACAGATCGTCATGCGCGGCCACCGGTTCGCCGTCGGTCTGGAAGTGCAAGGTCACTTCGTTGCCGGACTCGGTGATGAAGCCGGTACGCGCCACGCCGCTGTGCAGCCAGTGCACATATTGCGCCGGCACGCCGATGCGCTGCAGGTACTCGCCCTTGCGCGTGCTGAAAGGCACAGCCAGCGGCGCCAGCAGGCGCGAGGCTTCATCGTACAGTTCGGGCGTCACGCCGTAACGGCGGGACACGGCTTCGCGGTATTTGGCGCGGTGTTCTAGGAATGCGTTGCTCATGACTCTGTGGATTAGCGTGCGGATGGCCAAACGGACAATGTTGTATTTAAAATCCCGCTATGTAAACGGCCGTACAAAAGCGAATCCGAAAGTGTAAACGTTTTCACACCCGATGGCGCAATATTTGTTGCAGATTAGAATGCAAATTAAAATTTATTTCAAACTTCAAACAGTTGAACATGCACATCCCTAGTGCTTTGGCCGGCCCTGCAGGGCGTGGCCGACGCAACCCGCGCCATGATGGATTTGCCGCTGGCCAAGGAGCGCCTGATTTCCGACTGGTATCGCATGGTGTACTCCGGCATACGCCGCACCACGGCGGTGGCCAAGAGCGCCGATCCCCCGCTGGCCACCTTCTTTGCCGAGGAAGCCAAGACCGCCACCGCTATTCGCAAGGCCTGATCAAGAAGATCGAGGCGCTGTCCAACGACCGCGACAAGCAGCTGATGGCCGAGCTGGTGGAAACCCGCAAGATCTATGTCACCTCGCGTGACGGCCTGATGAAGGCCAAGGCGGCCGGCGATGCCGCCGAAGCCACGGCCTGCTGGAACAGGTCTACCTGCCCTCGTCCAAGGTGTACGAGGGCATGCTGCAACGCATCCTCGACCACCAGCGCGAGGAAATCGACGCAGCCGCGCAACAGATCGAGGCCGTGGCCGAGAACAGCCGCAACCAGTTGCTGTTGCTGGCGCTGCTGGTGGTGGCGCATCGTCAGCGACGTGCGCAGCGGTACACCATCACCACCGCGTCCGCGGAAATCGCCGCCGGCAATCTCGACCTGTCGACCCGCACCGAACAGCAGGCCAGTTCGCTGGAAGAGACGGCCTCGTCAATGGAAGAACTGACCAGCACCGTCCAGCAGAATGCCGAGAACGCCCGTCAGGCCAACCAGCTGGCGGCCAATGCCGCCGAGGTGGCGCAGCGCGGCGGCGCGGTGGTGGCGGACGTGGTGCAGACCATGGCCTCGATCGATGCCTCGTCGAAGAAGATTGTCGACATCATTGGCGTGATCGACGGCATCGCCTTCCAGACCAACATCCTGGCGTTGAACGCGGCGGTGGAAGCGGCGCGCGCCGGCGAGCAGGGCCGCGGCTTTGCGGTGGTGGCGTCGGAAGTGCGCAATCTGGCGCAGCGCTCGGCCAGCGCGGCCAAGGAAATCAAGGCGCTGATCGACGATTCGGTGGGCAAGATGGACGCCGGCACGCGGCTGGCGGGACAGGACGGCAGCACCATGGACGAGGTGGTGGCCAGCATCCGCCGGGTCACCGCCATCGTGGGCGAGATCAGCAACGCCAGCGTCGGGCAGACGCATGGCATCGAGCAAATCAACCTGGCGATTGCGCAGATGGACCATGTGACGCAGCAGAACGCTGCGCTGGTGGAGCAGGCCGCCGCAGCGGCCGGCTCGATGCAGGAACAGGCTGGCCGGCGCGGTCAGCCTGTTCAAGCTGGAAGCGACCGCGCGCGCCGGGGCGGGCCGTGCTGGCTTAGTCGGCCTTGCCGATCAGGCGGTACACCGCCGCGCCCAGCAGCGCGCCGATGATCGGCGCCAACCAGAACAGCCACAGCTGGCTGAGCGCCCAGTCGCCCACGTACAGCGCCACGGCGGTGCTGCGCGCCGGGTTGACCGAGGTGTTGGTCACCGGGATGGAGATCAGATGAATCAGCGTCAGTGCAAAGCCGATCGGCAGCGGCGCGAAGCCCTTGGGGGCGCGGGCGTCGGTGGCGCCCAGGATCACCAGCAGGAACATCATGGTCATCACCACTTCGGTCACCAGCGCGGCGCTCAGCGCGTAGCCGCCCGGCGAATGGGCGCCGTAGCCGTTGGCGGCAAAGCCGGCGCTGACGTCAAAGCCGGCCTTGCCGCTGGCGATCAGGTACAGCACGCCGCCGGCAACGATGCCGCCCAGTACCTGCGACACGATGTACGGCAGCAGCTGGCTGGCCGGGAAGCGGCCGCCGGCCCACAGGCCGATCGATACCGCCGGATTCAGGTGGCAGCCCGAGATGTGGCCGATGGCGTACGCCATGGTCAGCACCGTCAGGCCGAAGGCCAGCGAGACGCCGTGCAGGCCGATGCCGACGCCGGGGAAGGCCGCCGCCAGCACGGCGCTGCCGCAACCGCCCAGCACCAGCCAGAAAGTCCCAAAGAATTCCGCGCCATATTGTTTCATTTTTTCTCCTTGCGTGCATTGCACAATTTTCAACGTTGGCAATTTACCTGTTCCGCGCTGAAATGTCGAGTTGGCGGCGAGTGATGCAGTCACGCAACATGTGGCTAGCAAGATGCATCTTGTTGCAGTGACGGGAGCGCTTGGGCGGCGCGCGCTGGCGCGCGGCGCCAGCCAGCGGTTTACGTTGGCGGAATCACGCTGCGCCGGTATTTTGAACGGCTGGCGCCTGAAACACCAGCTACAATGGATTGGCCCGCCGTGATGCGGCGCCGGAGACCACAGAACCAAAAAATGGGGTGGCATTCAGTGAAGAATCCAAGCCTTGTGAGTAGCAAAACGCTAGTGCCGTGGGGCCTTGCCGGCGGCGGCGCCCTGGGCACCGTCGTGGCAGGCTGGAGCGCCTGGGGCGGGTACACCTTGCTGTGGGCGGCGCTGCTGCTGGGCGCGGCGTTCTGGCTGACGCGCGAGCGCGCATATGCTACCAGCGGCGCTGACGGCGGCGCGGCCATGATCGACCGTTACCTGGCCGCGCGCGAACGCTTTGGCGACGCCGTGCTGCCGGTGTGGTGCCGCCACATTGAAAATTCGCGCAGCCAGATGGAGGAGGCGGTGGCCGACCTGGCCGCACGCTTCTCCGGCATCGTCGACAAGCTCGACAACGCAGTGCACGTCTCCAGCGCCAACTGCGCCGGCGGCACCTCGATCACCGAGGTGTTCAGCCACAGCCAGACGCGGCTGGGCTCGGTGGTCAGCTCGATGCAGTCGGCCATGTCGTCCAAGCACGCCATGCTGGCGCAAATCAAGGACCTGGAACGGTTTACCCGCGAACTGCGCGGCATGGCCGAGGGCGTGGCCAGCATTGCCGCCCAGACCAATCTGCTGGCGCTGAACGCCGCCATCGAGGCGGCGCGCGCCGGCCCGGCCGGGCGCGGTTTCGCGGTGGTGGCGCAGGAAGTGCGCCAGCTGTCGATGCGCTCGGCGGAAACCGGCAAGGAAATCACCAACCGCGTCGGCCTGATCAGCAGCGCCATCCTGGCCGCCAGCCAGGCCGCCGAACAGTCCAGCGAGGCGGAAGGCAAATCGATGCAGTCGGCCGAAGGCATGATCGCGGCCGTGCTGAGCGAATTCCGCGACATCACCGATGCGCTGGTGCAGTCGTCCGAGCTGCTCAAGCGCGAGAGCATCGGCATCCAGGGCGAGGTCGGCGCGGCGCTGGTGCAGCTGCAGTTCCAGGACCGCGTCAGCCAGGTGATGGCGCACGTGCGCGCCAACATAGAACGCCTGCCGGCGCTGCTGCGCGAGAACCGCGATCTGTACCAGGCCAGCGGCGTGCTGGCGCCGCTTGATCCGGACCGTCTGCTGCACGAGCTGCAGCAGACCTATGCCATGGCGGAGGAACACGCCGTGCATAGCGGCGCCCGGCTGGCGGCGCCGGCTGCGGCGGCCGCCGATGACATCACTTTTTTCTGAGGGCAGGTAGAACATGGCTAAAACCATCATGGTGGTCGACGATTCGGCCTCGTTGCGGCAAGTGGTCGGCATCGCGCTGAAGGGCGCGGGCTACGAGGTGATCGAGGGACGCGACGGCGTCGATGCGCTGTCCAAATGCACCGGGCAGAAAATTCACCTGGTGGTGTGCGACGTCAATATGCCGAATATGGACGGCATCACCTTCGTCAAGCAGTTCAAGCAACTGCCCAACTATAAATTCACGCCGGTGATCATGCTCACCACCGAGTCGGCCGAGGGCAAGAAGGAAGAGGGCAAGGCGGCCGGCGCCAAGGCCTGGGTGGTCAAGCCGTTCAAGCCCGAAGTGCTGCTGGGCGCGGTGGCCAAGCTGGTCTTGCCCTGAGCGGACAGGCGGAGGCGATCATGGCGGATGAGATCAAACGACTTTCCCTCGACGGCGAACTGACGATTTACCGCGCCGCCGACCTCAAGGTCACTGTGCTGGACGCGCTGCGCCAGGCCCGGGTGCTGGAACTGGACCTGTCCGGCGTCACCGAGCTCGACACTGCCGGCCTGCAGGTGCTGATGCTGGCCAAGCAGGCCGCCGCCGCCGACCAGCGCGAGCTGCGGCTGTTGCAGCACAGCCCGGCCGTGGTGGAGATTTTTGAAATGCTGGACCTGGGCGCCTTTTTTGGCGACGCTGTGCTGATCCACGCCTGAGGGGCAAGCCATGAACCTGGACGACGCGCTACAGACCTTTATCGCGGAAAGCCGCGAGCTGCTGGAAGAGATGGAAAACGCCCTGCTCAATGTCGACCTGGCCGGCGACCAGAGCGAGGCCATCAACGCGATCTTCCGTGCCGCCCACACCATCAAGGGTTCAGCCGGGCTGTTCAGCCTGGATCACATCGTGGCCTTCACCCACGTGGTGGAAAGCCTGCTGGACAAGGTGCGCGACGGCAGCATCACCCTCAACGACGAGATGGTGGTGCTGCTGCTGTCGTGCTGCGACTACCTGTCCGGCATGATGAACGGGCTGGCGGCCGGCCAGCACGAGCAGGACCCCGACACCGCGCCGGAAGGCGAGATGCTGCAGCAGCAGCTGCGCCGCCACATGGACGGCGAGGCGGCGCCGGCAAATCCGGCCGCGGCAGCCGCGCTGGCGGTGCACGCCGAGCCCGGCGTCGAGCGCATCGACAGCGGCCGCGGCGACAGCGACTACTGGCACATCTCGCTGCGCTTCGGGCGCGGCGTGCTGCAGAACGGCATGGACCCGATCGCCTTCCTGCGCTACCTGGCCAAGCTGGGCCGCGTGGTCGGCATCGCCACCGTGCCGGACGCCCTGCCGCCGCCGGACGATATGGACGCCGAGCTGTGCTACCTTGGCTTTGAAATCGCCTTCGACAGCAGCGCCGACCGCGAGGCGATTGCCGGCGTGTTTGAATTCGTGCAGGATGATTGCGAGCTCCGCATCATCCCGCCGCACAGCAAGGTGTCGGAATACGTCAACCTGATCCGCGCGCTGCCGGAGCAGGCCGCGCGCCTGGGCGAGATCCTGGTGCGCTGCGGCAGCGTCACCCAGCAGGAGCTGGACGGCGCCCTGCAGCAGCAGGCCGATCCGGACCGGCGCCCGGACGACGCGCCGCCGCCGCCGCTGGGCAGCATCCTGGTCGGCGCCGGCAACGTGCCGCCGGTGGTGGTGGAGGCGGCGCTGGCCAAGCAAAAGCAGGTCAGCGAGCAAAAGGCGCAGGAAAGCCGCTCGATCCGCGTCGATTCCGACAAGCTGGACAAGCTGATCGACCTGGTGGGCGAGCTGATCATCGCCGGCGCGCGCGCCAATATGATCGGCCAGCAGATCCGCAACAGCGAACTGCTGGAAGCCACCTCCATCGTCACCGGCCTGGTGGAAGATGTGCGCGACGCGGCGCTGGAACTGCGCATGGTCAAGATCGGCGCCACCTTCAACCGCTTCCAGCGCGTGGTGCATGACGTCGCGCGCGAGCTGGGCAAGGACATCGGCCTGATCGTCGACGGCGAGGACGCCGAACTGGACAAGACTGTGGTGGAGAAAATCGGCGACCCGCTGATGCACCTGGTGCGCAACGCCATGGACCACGGCATCGAACCGGCCGACGTGCGGGTGGCGGCCGGCAAGCCGGCGCGCGGCATGATCAAGCTGAACGCCTTCCACGAATCGGGCAGCATCGTGATCGAGGTGTGCGACGACGGCGGCGGCCTGCGCAAGGAAAAAATCCTGGCCAAGGCCATCGAGCGCGGGCTGGTCGACCCCGAGCGCAAGCTGAGCGACAGCGAAATCTACAACCTGATCTTCGAGGCCGGCTTCTCCACCGCGGACAAAATCACCAATCTGTCCGGGCGCGGGGTCGGCATGGACGTGGTCAAGCGCAACATCCAGGCGCTGCGCGGCAGCGTTGACGTCAGCAGCCGCGAAGGCCAGGGCACCACCGTCACCGTGCGCCTGCCGCTGACGCTGGCCATCATCGACGGCTTCCTGGTGCAGGTGGGGGCCTCGGTGTTTGTGATCCCGCTGGACATGATCGAGGAGTGCATCGAGTACGCCACCGAACCGGGCCAGGATTACACCGACCTGCGCGGCCAGGTGCTGCCGCTGGTGCGGCTGCGCACGCTGTTCCGCATTGACGGCGCGGCCGCCCGGCGCGAAAGCATCGTGGTGCTCAAGTTCGGTAATCAGCGCGCCGGGCTGGTGGTGGACACCCTGCTGGGCGAATTCCAGACCGTGATCAAGCCGCTCAGCCCCCTGTTCAGCGAAGTCAAATGCATCAGCGGTTCCACCATCCTGGGCAGCGGCGAGGTGGCGCTGATCCTGGATGTGGCGGCGCTGCTGCACACCGTCGGCGGCAAGGGCGCAGTGGCGCTGGCCGCATAGAGAGGAGCCCATGAATCCAGCCATCGACGAACATCTGGTGCGCTACGGCGTCGACGCGAGCGTGTCGACGGCCATCGCCGCCCTGCAGAGCGGCGCCGCGCTGCCCAGCCAGTTCCTGACCTTCATGCTGGACCAGGACCAGTACGCGGTCGGCATCCTGCACATCAAGGAAATCATCGAGTACGGCAGCCTGGCCACGGTGCCGATGATGCCGGACTGCGTGCGCGGCGTGATCAACCTGCGCGGCGCGGTGGTGCCGGTGATGGACCTGTCGGCCCGCTTCGGCCGCGCGCCCAGCGCCATCGGCAAGCGCAGCTGCATCGTCATCGTGGAAACCGCCGGCGCCGCCGGCGAGGGCAAGCAGGTGATGGGCATGCTGGTGGACGCGGTCAACGCGGTGGTGGAGATTGCCGCCACCGACATCGAACCGGCGCCCGCGTTCGGCACCCGCATCCGCCCCGACTTCATTGCCGGCATGGGCAAGCTGCCGGACCAGGGCCGCAACCGCTTTGTGATCCTGCTGGACCTCGGGCGCGTGTTGTCGAGCGAGGAAATCGTCGAGCTGGCGCGCGGCAGCGCGGCTGCCGCGTAGGGAAGGCGCTGCCCATGCCCACGGCCATGATCACCGAGCGCGAGTTCCTGCAGTTCCAGCGCTTCATCTACGATGCGGCCGGCATCACCATGGCCAACGGCAAGCAGGCGCTGGTCAGCGGCCGCCTGGCCAAGCGCCTGGCGCATTACCAGTTGAACAGCTACAGCGACTACCTGCGCCTGCTGGAAAGCCGCGCCCAGCCGGCCGAGCTGCAGGTGGCGGTGGACCTGCTGACCACCAACGAGACCTATTTCTTCCGCGAGCCCAAGCACTTTGCCCTGCTGCGCGAACTGGCGCAGCAGGCGCACCACAAGAACCGCGCGCTGCGGGTGTGGAGCGCGGCCAGTTCCAGCGGCGAGGAGCCGTACAGCATTGCCATGGTGCTGGCCGACGTGATGGGCCTGGACGCGCCGTGGGAAGTGCTGGGCACCGACATCAGCACCCGGGTGCTGCAGCGCGCCCGCTGCGGCCATTATCCGCTGGAGCGGGCGGCGCACATGCCGCAGGCTTACCTCAAGCGCTTTTGCCTCAAGGGCCAGGGCAGCGAGGCCGGCACCCTGCTGATCGAGCGCGGGCTGCGCCAGCGGGTGCAGTTCCAGCACCTGAACCTGAACGCGCCGCTGCCCAGGCTGGGCCAGTTTGACGTGATCTTCCTGCGCAATGTGATGATTTACTTTAGCCTGGAAACCAAGCGCCAGGTGGTGGCGCGCCTGCTGGCGCAGCTGCGCCCGGGCGGGTACTTCCTGATCGGCCACTCGGAAACGCTGAACGACATCAACGACAGCCTGACCGTGGTGGCGCCGTCGATCTACCGCAAGCCGTGAGCCGGCCATGGACGACAAACTGATCGACATCTTCCTCATGCCGGGCGATTACTTCGTCGGCGATGCGCGCTACCGCGTGCGCACGCTGCTGGGTTCGTGCGTGTCGATCACCCTGTGGCACCCGTCGCTGCGCATCGGCGCCATGTCGCACTTCCTGCTGCCCGGCCACGGCCGCCGCCGGCACGACCGGCCGGCCGACAAGCCGGGCATGTACGGCGCCGACGCCATGCAGCTGCTGCTGGACGGGCTGGCGCGGCAGGGCGTGCCGCTGGCCCAGTGCCAGGGCAAGATTTTCGGCGGCGGCAATATGTTCCCGCGCAGCGCGCGCGTTCGCGGACGCGACATCGGCGCCCAGAACGGCGACTATGCGCGCACGCTGCTGCAGCAGCAAGGCATCCACGTGGTGTCCGAAAGCCTGTTTGGGGTCGGCCACCGTCAACTGATCTTCACCATCCGCAGCGGCGAAGTGCTGAGCCGCCAGGTGCCGCCGGAGCCGGGATGGGGCAACGCGGGAGCAAGGGCCCACGCATGAGCGCTATCAAGGTCATGATCGTCGACGACTCCGCCGTGGTGCGGCAGGTGCTCAGTGGCCTGCTCAACGCGGCGCCCGGCATCACCGTCACCCATGCGGTGGCCAACCCGCTGCTGGCGATGGAGCGCATGAAAACCCAGTGGCCGGACGTGCTGGTGCTGGACGTGGAAATGCCCAAGATGGACGGCATCACCTTCCTGCGCAAGCTGATGGCCGAGCACCCGACTCCGGTGGTGATCTGTTCGACCCTGACCGAGAAGGGCGCGCAAACCTCGGTCGAGGCGCTGACCGCCGGCGCGGTGGCGATCATCACCAAGCCGCGCCTGGACCTCAAGCAGTTCCTGCACGACAGCGCGGACGAGCTGGTGTCGGCGGTGCGGGCCGCGGCCGGCGCCCATGTCGGCAAGCTGGCCAACCGGCCGGCGCCGCCGCCGGTCACCGCCAAGCTGAACGCCGACGCCGTGCTGCCGCCCGAGCATGTGCGGCCGATGACTGCCACCACCGAGCGGGTGGTGGCGATCGGCACCTCCACCGGCGGCACCCAGGCGCTGGAAGAGGTGCTGACGGCGCTGCCGCGCGTGGCGCCCGGCATCGTGGTGGTGCAGCACATGCCGGAGAAATTCACCGCCGCCTTTGCCGCGCGGCTGGACAGCGTGTGCGCGGTGCGCGTCAAGGAAGCGGCCAACAACGACCGCGTGCTGCAGGGCCAGGTGCTGATCGCGCCCGGCGGCAAGCACATGCTGCTGCGCCGCACCGGCGCCCAATACTTCGTGGAGGTGGTGGACGGCCCGCTGGTGAACCGCCACCGGCCGTCGGTGGATGTGCTGTTCCGCTCGGCCGCGCGCGCGGCCGGCGCCAACGCGCTGGGCGTGATCATGACCGGCATGGGCGACGACGGCGCCGCCGGCCTGCTGGAAATGCTCAAGGCCGGCGCCCGCACGGTGGCGCAGGACGAAGCCAGCTGCGTGGTGTATGGCATGCCCAAGGAAGCGGTGAAACGGGGCGGGGTCGAGAAATCGGTGCCGCTGAACGCGATCTATCGCGAAATCCTGCAGCAGCTGCAGTACTGAGCATGCCCACCACGCCCGCCATCGCCACCGCCACCGCCCCTGCCGCGCCGCCGTGGCAGGGCCGCCGCGTGCTGGTGGTGGAAGACAGCGTGGTGCAGCGCGGCTACCTGGTCGGCCTGCTGCGCCAGCTGGACTTTGGCGAGATCCTGGAGGCCGGCGACGGCAATGAAGCGCTGCAGGTGCTGGAGGCGCAGGCCGCGCCGCTGTTCCTGGTGCTGACCGACCTGGAAATGCCGGGCATGGACGGCATCGAGCTGACCTGCCAGCTGCGCGAGCGGCGCCTGACGGAAAACCTGATCGTGGTCAGCGCGCGCGATCCGCGCCTGCTGGAGATCATCGAAAACATGGCATGCGAGGACGCCTCGCTCGGCCTGCTGGGCACCCTGCTCAAGCCGGTGCAGCTGGACGCGCTGTCGCAACTGCTGTGCAAGGCCGAGGGCCGCGCCGGCGACTGCGCGCCGGCCGCTGCGCCGCCGCCCCTGGCGCCAGCCTCGCTGGAAGAGCTGGCGCAGGCGCTGGCGCGGCGCGAGTTCGCGCCGTTCTTCCAGCCCAAGGTGGCCATGCACAGCGGCCAGCTGAAAGGGGTGGAGGCGCTGGCGCGCTGGCGCCATCCGCAGCGCGGCACGCTGGCGCCGCCGCACTTCATCGAGGCGCTGGAGGGCACGCCGCTGATGGCCGACTTCACGCTGGCCATGGTGCGGCAGGTGCTGGAGCAGATCCTGGGGTGGCAGCGCCACGGCCTGCCGCCGCTGACGGTGTCGGTCAACCTGTCGGCCGATAACCTGGCCGACCGCGGCTTCATCGACCGCCTGATGGCGCAGGTGGCCGCCGCCGGCGTGGCGCCGGCCGCGCTGGTGTGGGAAGTGACCGAGACCAGCGTGATGCGCCAGCTGTCGCAGGCCCTGACCAATATGGGCCGCCTGCGGCTGGCCGGCTACGGACTGGCGATGGACGATTTCGGCATCGGCTATTCGTCGATGCAGCAGTTCGCGCGCTGCCCATTCACGGAACTGAAGATCGACCGCGCCTTCGTCAACGGCGCGGCCCAGTGGCCCAACCGCCACATGGTGCTGAAAAGCGCGCTTGAACTGGGCCAAAGCCTGGGCGTGGCCACCGTGGCCGAAGGGGTGGAAACGGTCGACGACTGGAAGCTGTTGCGCGACCTCGGCTGCGATCTGGCGCAGGGCTACCTGCTGGCCAAGCCGATGCCGGCCGAAGCGCTGGTCGGGTGGATCAGGCAAGACCGGCGCCGGCTGCGTGCGCTGGCGGATGAGGAATAACCAATAACCATGGCGGGAGGGGAATGACATGCTGTCGACTTTGCAGGTAAGGACCAAGATTCTGGTATTGCTCGGGGTGGCGGTGGCGGCGCTGCTGACCGTGATGCTGATCGCGTTTTCAGGCCTGCAGACGCAGGGCGAAATGCTGGACGAAATCGGCAGGAACCGCATGCCGTCGGTGCAGGCGCTGCAGGCCATCAACGAGGGCCAGACGGCGATCCGCTCGGCCAGCCGGGCGATTGACGCCATGGCGCTGTACCCGGAAGACCAGGGCAATATCGCGCATGAACTCAAGCGCAAACAGGAAGGCTGGGAGCGGATCGACAAGGCGTGGAAGATCTACGAGCCGCTGCCGCAGACCAGGGAAGAGGCGGCGCTGTGGGGCACGTTTGTCAAACAATGGGACACCTGGAAGCAGCGCGACGTCGCCCTGACGGAACTGGCCAACCAGCTGTTGCGCGCCGATCCGGCCAAGCGCAAGGAACTGTTTACCGCCATGCACACCGCCATCAAGGACAACAGCCCGGTGTTCCGCGACGCCGAGGCCAGCCTCAACAAGCTGGTGGCGCTGAACGAACAGTACGGCAGCGAAGCGGTCAGCAGCGCCGAAGCGGCATCGGCCAAGGCGCTTAACGCCATGTATCTGTCATCCGCCATCGCGCTGGCGCTGCTGGTGCTGATTGGCCTGTTCATCCTGCGCGGCATCATGCAGCAGCTGGGCGGCGATCCCTCCTACGCGGCCGGGATCGTGCGCCAGGTGGCGGACGGCGACCTGACGGCAGAGGTGCAGCTCAAACCTGGCGACACCGGCAGCCTGCTGGCCGCCATGAAGGGCATGATTGAAAAGCTGTCGCACGTGGTGCAGGAAGTGAACAATGGCGCCGAGGCGCTGGCCGCGGCCTCGGAACAGGTGAGCGCCACCGCGCAGGCGCTGTCGCAGGCCGCCAGCGAGCAGGCCGCCGGCACCGAGCAGACCAGCGCCTCGGTCGAGCAGATGACCGCCTCGATTTCGCAGAACACGGAAAACGCCAAGGTCACCGACGGCATCGCCAGCAAGGCGGCGCTGGAAGCGCAGGAAGGCGGCGAGGCGGTCAAGTCGACCGTGGCGGCAATGCAGCAGATCGCCAAGAAGATCAGCATCATTGACGATATCGCTTACCAGACCAACCTGCTGGCGCTGAACGCGGCAATCGAGGCGGCGCGCGCCGGCGAGCATGGCAAGGGCTTCGCGGTGGTGGCGGCCGAGGTGCGCAAGCTGGCCGAGCGCAGCCAGGTGGCGGCGCAGGAGATCGAACAGGTGGCGTCCAGCAGTGTGGAGCTGGCGGAAAAGGCCGGCCAGCTGCTGGACGAAATGGTGCCGAACATCCGCCGCACTTCCAACCTGGTGCAGGAGATCACGGCGGCGTCGGAGGAACAGTCGGCCGGGGTCGGCCAGATCAATGCGGCCGTGACGCAGCTGAGCCAGACCACCCAGCAGAACGCCTCCAGTTCCGAAGAGCTGGCGGCTACGGCGGAAGAGATGAGCGGACAGGCCGAGCAGCTGCAGCACACCATGTCCTTCTTCAAGCTGGCCGGCGGCGCGCACGCGCTGCGTTCGCCGGTGCTGCACAAGCCGGGACGGGGCGGCCGCAAACCGGCCGCGGCGGCCGGCGTGCCGGCCAGCCGCCGCCTGAATGAAATGAGCGAACCGGACGAATCGCATTTCGTCAAATTCTAGCGAGGTAGCGCCATGACAGCCCTGACCCTAACCGACCCATCCGAACCGCCGCCGCCGCCGGCATCGGCGCAGTACCTCAGCTTCATGCTGGGCCAGGACATGTTCGCCATGGGGATACTGGCGGTGCGCGAGATCCTTGAGTACGCGGGCGTGACGCCGGTGCCGCAGATGCCGCCGGCCATCAGCGGCGTGATCAACCTGCGCGGCACGGCGGTGCCGGTGCTGGACCTGGCGCGCCGGCTGGAGCGCGCGCCTTCGGCCATCAGCAAGCGCACCTGCATCATTGTGGTGGAGGTGGCGGGCGAGGAGGGACCGTTCGTGATCGGCATCCTGGTCGATGCCGTCAACGCGGTGCTGGACATTCCGGGCGCCGACATCGAGCCGGCGCCGCGCTTTGGCGCGGTGCAGGCCGACCTGCTGCACGGCATCGGCAAAGTCCATGGCCGCTTTGTGCTGCTGCTGAACGTGCAGCATGTGATAGCGACCCTGCATTTGCAAGAATTCGTCGCGCACATCGACTAGGGGGACACCATGCTCGCAACTATGACAGTCAGGACCCGCCATCCCGCCACATGGCGGAAATGAGCGACCCCGATGAGGCGAACTTCATCAAGTTTTAAAAAAGGATGGCGTCATGCGTTGGATCACCTGGGCCGTGGCGCTGCTGCTGGCAATATCCGTGGCGCCGCCACCGGCGGCCGCGGCTCGCGGACCGCTGCGCATCCTGGGCGCCGACGCCGCGCCGCTGTTTTATGTGCGCAACGGCGTGATCACCGGCTTCTGCGCCGACCTCGTCAAGGAAATCCAGCGCCGCATCGGCGACCGCACGCCGATCCAGGTGGTGCCGTGGGTGCGCGCCTACCGCACCGCGCTGGCCGGCGAAAACGTGATGCTGGCCTGCCCCAAGCGCACGCCCGCGCGCGAGACGCGCTTCAAGTGGGTGGGGCCGGTGATGGAAACCCACACCCATCTGTACGCGCTGCGCAGCGCCGGCCTGCGTCTGCAGACGCTGGACCAGGCGCGCGCGCTGGACGGCATCCTGCTGCCGCGCGAGTTCTACTCGTATGAATACCTGCGCCAGGCCGGCTTCACCAACCTGGAACCGGTGGCCACCTCGCGCGCCATGCTGAACATGCTGCTGGCCGGGCGCCGCCAGGCCATGGTGACCGACCGCGAACAACTGCCGGCCCTGCTGGCGCAGGCCGGGGTGCCGGCCGGCACGGTGGTGCCGCTGCTGCAGCTGATGCGCACACAAAGCTATCTGACCTTCCCGCCCGACACGCCGGAAGCCCAGGTGGCGCCCTGGCGCAACGCCCTCGACAGCATGAAACAGGACGGCACGTTTGCACGTTTGCAGAAGCAATGGCTGCACCGTTAGTTTTGGTGAGAATTACGCCGCAATATTGGTTCACAATGCCCTGGAGGAGGAGACGCCATGTTCAATCGCATGAAAATGGAGACCCGGCTGCATGCCGGCTTTGGCGGCATCGTGCTGCTGGTGGTGCTGCTGGGGGTGATCGCCTTTGCCAAGCTGACGGCGCTGCACGATCACTGGAGCGATTTCGAAAGCGTTACGCTGGCGCGCAAGAACGCCGTGCTGGAGGGCGTGACCGCGCACGGGCGCGCCGTGCGCCACTTCAAAAATTACATCCTGCGCGGGCCGGACAGCAACGCCCAGTTCCGCGCCGAGCTGGCGGTGATCGACAAGGAGATGGGCCTTTACCGCGACGCCGGGCCGCTGACGGCCGAGGAGCAGGTGCTGCTGGGCGAGGTGCAGGCCGGCGTCAAGAGCTATGAACACAGCATGGCGGAGCTGGAGGCCATGCGCGACAAGGGCATGACCGCGCTGGAGATGGACAAGAACATCAAGGGCGCCGACGAGGCCATCGCCAGCGCCTTCCGCAAGCTGCTCAAGGTGAACGAGGCCGAGACCCAGCGCGAATCGGCGGCCATGCGCCAGGTGACCGATTCGGCCAAGCAGCTGATCCTGGCGGTGGATGTGGTGATTGCCATCGTCGGCTGCGTGCTGGCGGTATGGCTGACGCGCAGCCTGTCCGGCATCGTGCGCGAGGTGCAGCAGGTGGTGAGCAGCCTGTCCGGCGCGGCGCAGGAGGTCAACGCGACGGCGCAGTCGCTGTCACAGGCGGCCAGCGAGCAGGCTGCGGGTGTGGAAGAGACCAGCGCCTCGATCGAGCAGATGACCGCGTCCATCGCGCAGAACACCGAGAACGCCAAGGTGACCGACGGCATCGCCACCCAGGCCGCCCAGGGTGCGGCGCGCGGCGGCGAGGTGGTGAAGGACACCGCCGCCGCCATGAAGCAGATCGCCGGCAAGATCGGCATCATCGACGATATCGCCTACCAGACCAACCTGCTGGCGCTGAACGCGGCGATCGAGGCGGCGCGCGCCGGCGAGCATGGCAAGGGCTTTGCGGTGGTGGCGGCCGAGGTGCGCAAGCTGGCCGAACGCAGCCAGGTGGCGGCGCAGGAAATCAGCGAGGTGGCGGCCGACAGCGTCAAGCTGGCCGAGCAGGCCGGCGCCATGTTTGACGAGCTGGCGCCCAACATCCGCAAGACCTCGGACCTGGTGCAGGAGATTGCCGCGGCGTCCGAAGAGCAGAGCTCCGGCGTGCGCCAGATTAACGGCGCGGTGATCCAGCTGAGCGAGACCACCCAGGTGAATGCGGCCAGTGCGGAAGAGCTGGCGGCCACCTCGGAAGAGATGAGCGCCCAGGCCGATCAGCTGCGGCGCCTGATGGCGGTGTTCCGCCAGTACGCCACCGACGACGGGCCGCGCGTGACCGCGCGGCGGCCGGCGGTGCTGAAAGCGGCCGCCAGCAACCGCCCGGCGCGCAATATCGGACTGGCGCCCGACGGCGCGCCGGATGAAACCAAGTTCACGCGCTTCTGACCCGGCCCGGCGCGCCGTCGCGCGGTCTGGCCCGGCGGGTCAGCCCCCTGTCACGCGCTGGGGTCAAGGCTTGACGAACTTGAGCGTCATGCGGTCGCTCTCGCCGATGGCCTGATATTTGGCGCGGTCTTCCGCGCCGTTGGTCAGCGTCGGCGGCAGCGCCCAGACGCCGTTCTTGTGATCGGCGGTGTCCTTCGGATTGGCGTTGACCTCCGACTTGCCGGCGAACTTGAAGCCGGCCGCTTCCGCCAGCTTGATCACGTACTGCTCGTGCATATAGCCGGTGCTGGCCTTGTCATCCTGGGGCTTGGAGGCCGGCAGGCGGTGCTCCTCGATGCCCAGCACGCCGCCCGGTTTCAGCACCGTGTACAGGTTGCCGAACAAGTCCTTCATCTTCTCCGGGCCAAGCGGGATCCAGTTGTGGATGTTGCGGAAGGTGACCACCATGTCGACGCTGTTCGGCGGCGCCAGCTCGTACTTGCGGCCCGGCGAGAACACGCCGATCGCCACCTTGTTGTACACCTCCGGCTTGGCGTTCAGGCGCGCCATCCAGCGCTCCGCGCTCTTGCGCTCATTCTCGTTGGGCGAGGCCAGGTCGCTGCCGCCGGTAATCAGCTTGCCGTTGGCGCGCAGATAGGGCGCCAGGATCTCGGTGTACCAGCCGCCGCCGGGCGCCAGCTCCACCACCGTCATGTTCGGCTTGATGCCAAAGAAGGTCAGGGTTTCATACGGATGACGGTAAACGTCGCGCTTCACATTGTCCGGCGTGCGCGATGGGGCGGCGATAGCTGCCTTGAGCGCGTCGTCGGCCAGCACGGCGCCGGTCGCGCCGAACAGCATCGTGGTGGCCAGTGCGGCCAGTACGTATCGTTTCATGCACAGTCTCCTGTTTTGTTGGATGGGCGCGACGATCATCGGGCATGCCCGCATGCAGGTCAAGCAAAATAGCAGTCCGCGCACTGCCGCTGTGCGCGGACACCCGGCGGACACTGTGCGGACACAAAAACGGACACTCCGGACGCCCAAAACAGACACTTGCGCAACATTGTTAGTTGGCATACATTTTGCAATCCGCTCAGGGCGGCAACAGATATTCTGATGTAACGTAAAGTAACAATATAAAAGAAGCTCATGGGCGGCTGGCCCACAACAACGTTGGAGAGAACATGGAACGACGTGCATTCCTCAATATCAGTAGTCTGGCTCTGGGCACGATGCTGCTGCCCGCGTTCGGCCGCGCCATCGCGGCGGAAGAACTGCTCAAGCCAGTGGACGTGAAATTCAAGAAGGCCCTGGCCGATACCGCCATGGGCGCGGCCACACAGGCCGGCGCCTCGTACTGCGACGTGCGCATCGGCCGCTACCTGAACCAGTTCCTCACCACGCGCGACCTCAACGTCGAGAACGTGGTCAACACCGAATCGGCCGGCGTCGGCGTGCGCGTGATCGCCGGCGGCGCTTACGGCTTTGCCGCCACCAACGACATGACCCCGGACGGCGTGGCCGCCGCCGCGCGCCAGGCCGTGGCCATCGCCAAGGCCAACGCCAAGCTGCAGACCGAACCGCTGATCCTGGCGCCCGTCAAAGGCGTGGGCGAGGTGGCGTGGACCACGCCGATCGCCAAGGACTGGCGCACGGTGCCGATCAAGGACAAGGCCGACCTGCTGATCGCCGCCAACAAGGCCGGCATGGAAGGCGGCGCCAGCTTCATGCAATCGCTGCTGTTCCAGGTGAATCAGCAGAAGTACTTCGCCTCCACCGACGGCTCCTACATCGACCAGGACATCCATCGCCTGTGGATGCCGTTCTTCGCCACTGCTGTCGATCAGAAGGAAAACAAGTTCCGCACCCGCCAGGGCCTGTCGGCGCCGGTCGGCATGGGCTATGAATACCTGGACGCGCGCCCCGAGCACAAGCTGCAGGCCGCCGGCGGCGTCACCACGCTGTACACCAAATCGTATGACCTGATCGAAGACGCGCGCCTGGCCGGCAAGCAGGCCAAGGCCAAGCTGAAAGCCAAGTCGGTGGAACCGGGCAAGTACGACCTGGTGCTGACGCCGGAACACCTGTGGCTGACCATCCACGAATCGGTGGGCCACCCGACCGAGCTTGATCGCGTACTGGGCTACGAGGCCAACTACGCCGGCACCAGCTTCGCCACGCTGGACAAGTGGCAGTCCAAGACCTTCAAGTACGGCTCGGAGCTGGTCAATATCGTGGCCGACAAGACCACCCCGGGTTCGCTGGGCGCGGTCGGCTACGACGACGAAGGCGTCAAGTGCAAGAACTGGGACATCATCAAGGACGGCATCCTGGTCAACTACCAGGCCACCCGCGACCAGGCCCACATCATCGGCGAAAAGGAATCGCACGGCTGCTCGTATGCGGACAACTGGGCCAATGTGCAGTTCCAGCGCATGCCGAACGTCTCGCTCAAGGCCGGCAAGAAGCGCATGACGCCGGACGAAATGATCAAGGACGTCAAGAAGGGCATCTACATCGTCGGCGACGGTTCGTTCTCGATCGACCAGCAGCGCTACAACTTCCAGTTCGGCGGCCAGCTGTTCTACGAAATCAAGAACGGCAAGATCGGCCAGCAGCTGGAGGACGTGGCTTACCAGTCCAACACCCAGGAATTCTGGAACGCCTGCGTCGGCATCTGCGACGAGCGCGATTGGCGCATGGGCGGCTCCTTCTTCGACGGCAAGGGCCAGCCGCCGCAAGTGTCCATCGTGTCGCACGGCGCGTCGACCACGCGCTTCAACGGCATCAACGTTATCAACACCGCCCGCAAAATCGGCTAAGCCCCGGAGAGAGATAAGATGAAATTCCTGAGTCAAGAAGACACCAAGCGTATCAGCGACAAAGTGCTGAAGCTGACCAAGGCCGATCAATGCGAAGTGTCGATCAACGGCAGCCGCAAGGGCAACATCCGCTACGCGCGCAACGCCGTTTCCACCGCCGGCCTGATTGAAGACACCCAGCTGGTGGTGTCGGTCGCTTTCGGCAAGAAGCAGGGCACCGCCACCGTCAACGAGTTCGATGACAAGTCGCTGGAAAAAGCCGTACGCCGCGCGGAAGACCTGGCGCGCCTGGCGCCGGAAAATCCGGAGTTCATGCCGACGCCGTCGAAACAGGAGTACAAGGCCTCGCAGACCTTCTTCCAGAAGACCGCCGATATCGATCCTGAATTCCGCGCGCAGGTGGCGGCCTACAGCATCGAGAACTCGCGCAAGAACAAGCTGGTGGCGGCGGGCTTCTTCACCGACGGCACCTCCTTCACCTCCATCGCCAACTCCAACGGCGTGTTCGGCTACCAGCAGGACACCGGCCTGGACTTCACCCTGACCGTGCGCACCGAAGACGGCCGCGGTTCTGGCTGGGTCAAGCGCAGCGTGGGCGACGCCAGCAAGTTCGATGCGCGCGCCGCATCCGACATCGCCATCGAGAAGGCACTGCGCTCGGTGGATGCCAAGGCGCTGGAGCCGGGCCGCTACACGGTGATCCTGGAACCGGCCGCCACTTCCGACGTGCTGGCATATATGTTCAACGCCTTTGACGCGCGTTCGGCCGATGAGGGCCGCAGCTTCCTGTCGAAGAAAGGCGGCGGCAACCGTCTGGGCGAAAAGCTGTTCGACGAGCAGGTCAATGTGTGGGCCGACCCGTGGGACAAGGATGTCGCCGTGCTGCCGTTCGATGCGCAAAGCATGCTGGCGCGCGAGCGTCAGGACATCATCAAGAACGGCAAGATCGCTTCGCTGGGCTATTCGCAGTTCTGGGCCAAGAAGATGGGCCAGCGCGCCGTCGGCACGCCGGGCAACATCATCATGGCCGGCACCAACAAGTCGACCGAAGAGCTGATCGCCAACACCAAGAAGGGCATCCTGGTGACCCGCACCTGGTACATCCGCATGGTGGACCCGCAATCGGTGTTGCTGACCGGCCTGACCCGCGACGGCACCTTCTACATCGAGAACGGCAAGATCAAGCACCCGATCAAGAACTTCCGCTTCAATGAAAGCCCGGTGACGATGTTGAACAACATCGACGAAATCGGCAAGCCGGAAATCCTGTCGGGCGATGAGTCGCAGTTCCAGTTGCTGATCCCGGCCATGAAGGTCCGCGACTTCAACTTCACCTCTCTGTCGGACGCGGTGTAATCATGGAGCGACGTTCATTCCTGAAAGTGGGCGCCGCCGCTGGCGGCGCGCTGCTGGTGCCGGTCTTCGGTAACGCCATCGCGGCTGAGGAGTTGCTCAACCCGATGGCCGTGCAGTTCAAGAAGTCGCTGGCTGACGCAGCGATGAACGCCGCCACCAAGGCCGGTGCCACGTATTGCGACGTGCGCATCGGCCGCTATTTGAACCAATTCATCACCACGCGCGATCTGAATGTGGAAGATATCGTGAACACCGAATCTTCCGGCGTCGGCGTGCGCGTGATCGCCAACGGCGCTTACGGCTTCTGCTCGACCAACGTCATGACGCTGGACTCGGTGGCCGATGCCGCGCGCCAGGCGGTGGCTATCGCCAGGGCCAACGCCAAGCTGCAAACCGAGCCAGTGGTGCTGGCGCCGGTCAAAGGCGTGGGCGAGGTGGCCTGGGCCACGCCGTTCAAGAAGGACTGGCGCGCGGTACCGATCGCTGAAAAGGCCGAGATGCTCCTCGCCGCCAACAAGGCCGGCATGGAGGCGGGCGCCAACTTCATGCGCTCCATGCTGTTCCAGGTGAATCAGCAGAAGTACTTCGCCTCCACCGACGGCTCCTACATCGACCAGGACATCCATCGTCTGTGGTCGCCGTTCACCGCCACGGCGGTGGACAAGGCCAGCGGCAAGTTCCGCACGCGCGACGGCCTGTCCTCGCCGTCCAGCATGGGCTATGAATTCTTCGACTGCAAACCGGAGCACCGCATCAAGGCTGCCGGCGGCGTTACCACGCTGTACAAGGGCGCCTACGATCTGATCGAGGATGCGCGCGCAGCCGGCCGTCAGGCCAGGGAAAAGCTGACCGCCAAAACGGTCGAACCGGGCAAGTACGATCTGGTGCTGTCGCCGGAACACCTGTTCCTGACCATCCACGAGTCGGTTGGCCACGCCACCGAGCTCGATCGCGTGCTGGGCTACGAGGCCAACTACGCCGGCACCAGCTTCGCCACGCTGGACAAGTGGAAGTCGAAGAACTTCAAGTATGGCGCGGACATCGTCAACTTCGTGGCCGACAAGACCACGCCGGGTTCGCTGGGTCTCGTCGGTTACGACGACGAAGGCGTGGCCGCCAAGCGTTGGGATCTGATCCGCAACGGCATCCTGGTGAACTACCAGGCCACGCGTGACCAGGCCGCCGTCATTGGGGAGAAAGAATCGCATGGCTGCTCGTATGCGGATAGCTGGAGCAGCGTGCAATTCCAGCGCATGCCCAACGTGTCGCTGGAAGCGGGCAAGAAGAAGCTGACGCCGGACGAGATGATCAAGGACGTCAAGAAGGGCATCTACATCCTCGGCCGAGGCTCGTTCTCGATCGACCAGCAGCGCTACAACTTCCAGTTCGGCGGCCAGCTGTACTTCGAAATCAAGAACGGCAAAATCGTCAACCAGCTGGAGGATGTGGCCTACCAGTCGAACACGCAGGAATTCTGGAACGCCTGCACCGCGCTGTGCGATGAACGCGACTGGCGCATGGGCGGCTCCTTCTTCGACGGCAAAGGCCAGCCTAGCCAGGTCAGCGCCGTGTCGCACGGTTCGCCAACCACGCGCTTCAACGGCGTCAATGTGATCAACACCGCCCGCAAGATCGGATAAGCCATGAAGATGCTGACGCAGGATGAAGCAAAGCGTATTTGCGACAAGGTGCTGTCGCTCTCCAAAGCCGATGAATGCCGCGTGCAGATCAACGGTGCCCGCAACGGCAATATCCGCTATGCGCGCAACGCGGTGTCCACCGCCGGCCTGACGCAGAACACGCAGCTGACGGTGAGCGTGGCGTTTGGCAAAAAGCAGGGCACGGCGTCGATCAATGAGTTCGACGACAAGTCGCTGGAAAAGGTGGTGCGCCGCGCGGAGGATGTGGCGCGTCTGGCGCCGGAGAATCCGGAGTTCCAGCCGGCGATCAAAAAGCAGGAGTATAAGCCGTCCGCCACGTTCAGCGAGGCCACCGCCGCCATCGATCCGGAGTACCGCGCCGAAGTGGCGGCGATGAGCATCAACGCGGCGAAGAAGCACGGCCTGATCGCGGCCGGCTTCTTCAGCGATACCACCGGCTTTGAAACCGTGGCCAACTCGAACGGCGTGTTTGGCTACCAGACCCTGAGCAATCTGGGCTTCACCGTCACCACCCGTACCGAAGATGGCCGCGGCTCCGGCTGGGTGACGCGCTCCGCCAACGACGCGCGCAAATTCGATGCGCGCCAGGCGTCGGAGATCGCGATTGAAAAAGCGGTGAAATCGGTGGACGCCAAGGCGCTGGAGCCGGGCCGCTACACGGTGATCCTGCAGCCGGCGGCGACCTCGGAAATCATCGGCCGCATGTTCGGCGCCTTCGATGCGCGCCAGGCCGACGAGGGCCGCAGCTTCCTGTCGAAGAAGGGCGGCGGCAATCGCCTTGGCGAAAAACTGTTCGACGAGCAGGTGAATATCTGGGCCGACCCGTGGAATCCGGACGTGCCGGTGCTGCCCTGGGATAACCAGGCCATGCTGGCGCGCGAGCGGGCGGACGTGATCAAGGGCGGCAAGGTCGCTTCGCTGGACTACACGCGCTACTGGGCCGAGAAGCAGGGCCAGCGCGCGGTGGGCCGCCACGGCAATATGATCATGGCCGGCGGCGGCAAGTCGACCGAGGAGCTGATCGCCTCGACCAAGAAAGGCATCCTCGTCACCCGCACCTGGTACATCCGCATGGTTGATCCGCAATCGCTGCTGCTGACCGGCCTGACGCGCGACGGCACCTTCTACATCGAGAACGGCAAGATCAAGCATCCGATCAAGAACTTCCGCTTCAATGAAAGCCCGGTGACGATGTTGAACAACATCGATGAACTGGGCAAGCCGGTGGTGATCGGCGGCGACGAAGTACGCTTCCAGATGCTGATTCCGCCGATGAAGGTGCGCGACTTTAACTTCACGTCGCTGTCGGACGCGGTTTAACGCTGTGGCCTCGTACGATTTCTATTTCACGCGCCTGACTTACGAGTCGGGCGACTGGGATGTGGATGTCCGCATGCCCAGCAACGTGCTCAATTCGCTGGTCGAGTACACGACCTTGCGCGTCGATCCCGTTGAGCGCATCGTCGCGCTGTCCGACCCCAGGATGCTGCAGGCGCCGTTCTGCTATTTCGCCGGCCACAAGCTGGTGCAGTTCACGGCGGCCGAGCGCAAGAATCTGGAGCGCTACATCAAGGGCGGCGGTTTCCTGTTCGTGGACGACTGCAACCACGACATCGACGGACTGTTCGCGAAATCGTTCGAGGCAGAGATTGCCCGTATCTTCGGGCCGAAGGCGCTGCACAAGATCCCCAACAACCATCCGATCTATTCGAGCTTCTTCAAGTTTGAAGACGGTCCGCCCAATACCGCCGTGGAGCTGAACGGCTGGGGCGACGATCTGGTGCACGACTACCTGAAGGCGGTCGAGGTGGGCGGCCGCGTGCGGCTTTTGTACAGCAATAAGGACTATGGCTGCGAGTGGGACTACGACTTCCGCAACAAGCGTTTTCTCGCGGTCGACAATACCCGCTTTGCGGTGAATATCATTCAATATGCGTTGGGAGCTTAGGAATGGCTGATGGTGCAATCGCCTGGAGCGAAAAAGAAATCGGCGAACTGACCGCCAAGGTCAAGGCGCTGAAAGCCAGCATGGGGCGCGTGATTATCGGCCAGGAGAATGTGATCGACTCGCTGATCATCTGCCTGCTGGCCGGCGGCCATGCGCTGGTGGAGGGCGTGCCGGGACTCGGCAAGACGCTGCTGGTGAAGTCGCTGTCGCAGGCGACGGAGCTGGACTTCCATCGCGTGCAGTTCACACCGGACCTGATGCCGTCCGATATCGTCGGCACCGAGATCCTGGAAGAGGACCAGGCGACGCGCAAGCGCGAATTCCGCTTCCAGCAAGGGCCGGTGTTCACGCAGGTGCTGCTGGCGGACGAGATCAACCGCGCGCCGCCGAAGACGCAATCGGCCTTGCTGGAGGCGATGCAGGAGCGCTCGGTGACCTTCGCCGGCCAGACCCACAAGCTGCCCAAGCCGTTCTTCGTGCTGGCGACGCAGAATCCGATCGAGCAGGCAGGCACTTACCCGCTGCCGGAGGCGCAGCTGGACCGCTTCCTGCTGCGCATCGATGTGGTTTATCCGACCGAAGAGGAGGAGATCGCCATGGTGTCCGCCACCACCCACGCTGGCCTGAAAGATGCCGAGCCGGTGATGGACGTCGCCACGCTTCTGCGCTTGCAGCAGCTGGTGCGTGATATCGAGATTGGCGACCACCTGGTGGCCTACGCCACGCGACTGGTGCGCGCCACACGTCCCGCGCTGACCACGGTGCCGGCGGTGACCAAACATATCGGCTGGGGCGCCGGCCCGCGTGCCGGTCAGGCGCTGGTGCTGGCCTCCAAGGCGCGCGCGCTGATGCACGGCCGCCTCGCGGTCACTCGCGAAGACATCGCTGAGATGCTGCTGCCAGTGCTGGCGCACCGTGTGCTGCGCAACTTCGAAGCGGAGGCGGACGGCATCGCGATCGCCGACATCCTGCAGGCGCTGCGCGAGCATATCCGCCCTGACTAAGCCGCTGATGTTCTCGACCTCCAAGCCGCCAGCCGCCGGCACCGCCACCTCGGCCACGAGCGCCGCCGCAAGCACGTCTGGCGCCGGCGCGGCATCTGCCGCTGCGCGGGCAGGGCGGGGCGGAACGCCCGGCGCCATGACCGCCATGATGGCCCAGACCAGGGATCTGGACCTGGTGATCCGCCACGTGCTGGCAGGCCTGGGCCACGGCATCCACGCGGGGCGCGAGCGCGGCGCCGGCGTCGAGTTCTCCGAGTACCGCGCCTACGCCCCCGGCGACGAATGGCGCCGGGTTGACTGGAAGCTGCTGGCCCGCGCCGACCGCTATTTCGTGCGCGAAGCGGAGCGCGACAGCCACGTCGCCGTCTGGCTCTGGCTGGACGCCACCGCCTCGATGGCGGAGCCCAGCCGCGAAATCAATGGCGTCGACAAACTGTGGTTCGCTCGCACCGTGCTGGCCTGCGTGGCCGCCATCGCTCAGCGCCAGGGCGACGCTTTCGGGGTGGTGGTGTGCGCCAACGGCAAAGTCGAATTCACGCCCGCCGCGCGCGGACCGCGCCAGTTGCAGCGCGTGCTGGCTGCAATGAACAAAGCCAAACCGGAAGGCAGCCTGCCAACCGCAGACGTGCTGAAAGCCAGCCTGCACTTCGCGCGCTCGCCGAGCATGATCTTCGCTGCCAGCGATTTTCTCGACTGGCCATCGCCGTTGAGCGAAGCCTTGCTCCGACTGCGCAACATGCGTCACGACGTGCGCCTGCTGACCCTGCGCACGCAGGCCGAAGTGGACGCCAGCTTCAAATCCGGATCCGGCTATCGCGATCCGGAACAGAGCGACGGCTTGCACCGCATGAGCAATGCCGACCGAGAATCGTATAAACAGCAAAGCCGTGCGCACTTTGACGGTGTTGCGGGCAGCTGCCGTCAACATAACATCGTCCACTACGAGGCGCGCATCGAGCAGCCCTTGAGTGGCGTCTTGCGCAGCTGGTTGCAGCTCGCGGGAGCGCGGGCCAAATGATGCTGAGTTCTTATCCGTTATGGTGGCTGGCGCTACCGGCGTTGTTGCTGCCGGTGTGGTGGCACCGCCAGAAGCGCCAGCGTCTCAAAGCCGAAATGCTGGCGACAGCCCGGTTCCTGCCATCCGCGCCGCCGGAACAACTGCGCGTCTGGCAATGGCGCGACAAGCTGTTGCTGCTGGTGCGCTGCCTGATGCTGGCCGCATTGATCGCCTGGCTGGCCGCCACCATCTTCCCATGGCGCGGCGATACCGTACTGGTGGATGCTGGCGTGGACAAAGCGTGGGCGGAAAAAGAGATCGCCGCCGCCGGCTTCAGCGCCGCCGCGCGCGCCGAGCTGCCGCCAAACGCCCTGCAATGGTTGCGCGCCAACGAGCGCGATTGGCGTGCCGACGCCAAGCTGCTGATCGTCGCCCGTGCCAGCCAGATCGCGATGCCGGCGCGTCTGCCGCAATACAACCACCAACTCACGCTGCGCACCCATCACGCCATCGCTTCGTCACCGACAGCATCTGCCGCCGCGCCGGCCGAGCGCCAGGTCGTGCTGGCCGCGCCGGACGCGCGCAGCGCGGCATGGCGTGCCCTGTTCGCCGCCTTCAGCAGCGCTGGCGAGGGCGTCGCTCGCTACGCCACAGCCGTCGAGCCGGACGCGAAGACTGCGCTGATCGTCTGGGACACACCAGACACCGCACCGCCTGCCAACTGGCGCGCCCCGCACTGGTGGATCACTACGCCGGCAGCCTTCCCCGAGCTGGCCAACGCAACTCCGTTGACGATCAACGGCATCACGCTGAAATACGCCCATTCGCCGCGTGGCCGCCTGTGGACCTCGGACGCATTCCCGCCGCGCGATGCCAGCACGGCCCGCTCCCTGTACGAAGCCTGGCAGCTGCTGGACGCGGCCCCCGCGCCAGCCTACCCAGCGCCATCCCAAACTTTCACCGCCGCCCGCAGCGCGCTGCCCGCCATCGTAAAAGCCCAGCCTGCGAGCTGGCTGGCGCTGGCCCTGCTGACTCTCTTCATGATCGAACGGATACTCGCCCATGCCCGGCGCAACTGAACACCTGCGCGGCGGCCTCTGGACCGCCATCCGGCGCCGCCGCGCACCGCAATGGCTGCTCGCCCTCGTGCCGCTCATACTGGCCGCCGGCCTGCTGCCCGCCGCCCGCCCGGCGCTCATCGCCGTCCTTGTCCTGTGCGTCGTCTGGATCATTGCAGACGCCCTGCGCTGGCGCAGCCGCATCAACCAGCACTGGCCGACCTGGCTCAACGAAGCCATCCCGCAACTGGAAGACAGCAGCGCCCTGCTGGCTGAAGACGCCAAAACACCGATCGCCAAACTCCAGCAACAGCGCCTGCAAGCCCGCCTTGCCGACGTGCTGACCGCCGACGATTACACAGCCATCGCCCGCAAGCGCGCCCGCATCGCCGTCCTGCCCATCGCATTAAGCCTGCTGGCCGCCGGCAGCGCCGCCGCCTGGCACGGCAAGCAAACCGCCGCCGCTCCACCGCCAGCCGCAGCCGGCCAAGCCAACAAACCCATCATCGACGGCGAAGTCCACCTGCGCATCACGCCACCAGCCTACACCGGCGTGCAAGCCTTCGAAACCGGCGCCCGCGACCTCCAGATTCCTCAACACTCGGAAGTCCGCTGGTGCGTCCGCAACCCATCCGGCGCCCAGCCCATGGTTGAACTGGGCGATGGGCAAACGCTGCCTGTCACCCCAGACTGCGCCAAACTCCGCGTTGAAGACTCCCTGTTCTGGCGCACCCGCGGCACCAACAGCACCCGCTATAACATCCGCGTCACCCCGGACCTGACGCCGGAAATCACCATCGCCGCGCCAACCGAGTTAATCCACCTGCTGGCCAAGGATGCCAAAGCCGTCCAGATCTCCGTCAGCGCCAAAGACGATTACGCCATCGTCCGCGCCAGCCTGCACATGACTCTCGCGCGCGGCAGCGGCGAAAACATCCGCTTCAGCGACAAGGAAGTCCCGCTGCCACAATCCACCGACCCCAAAAAGCGCGACTGGAAAAAACAATGGACGCTGGCGGAACTCGGCATGGAACCCGGCGATGAACTCTACTTCTTCGTGCGCGCCACCGACAACGCGCCCAGTCCGCACACTGCGCAATCGCCCACCTACACCCTGCGCCTGCCCGGCCCGGACGCCGAAAGCCTGGACTCCACCGCGCTGCCGACCATGACCAAGCCGGAAAACCTGCGCAGCCAACGCCAGATCATCATCGACACCGAACAACTGGTGGCCGACCTCAAAGCCCATCCCGACATGCCGGCCGCCACCCTGCGCAGCCGCAGCGAAACCATCGCCGCAGACCAGACCAAGCTGCGGCTGCGCTATGGCCAGTTCCTGGGCGAGGAGTCCAGCCTGTTTGGCGAAGAAGAACACGAGGAGCACCACGAAAGCGGCGGCGCCCCCGAACGTCCGGGCAGCGAAATCTCCATCATGAAAGCCTTCGGCCACGCCCACGATCAGGAGGGCAACGCCACCATCTTCGATCCGCAAACCAAAGCCGTGCTGCGCCGCGCACTGGCGGCCATGTGGGATGCCGAAAAAGCCCTGCGCGCCATCTCACCGAAGACCGCGCTGCCGCCGGAATACAAGGCGCTGGACGCGATCAAGGAACTGCAATCCGCGGAACGCGTCTACCTGCACCGCACCGCCTTTGTGCCGCCGGCACTGAAGGAAGAGAAGCGCATGACCGGCGACATCGTCGGCGCCATGAGCTACAAGCGTGAACAGAACGCTGCCAACGACAGCGTACCGGCCGAAGTGCGCGACCTGGTGCAAGCCCTGTCGCAGGACGGTGCTCTGCCGGCCCTGTGGAGCAAAGCCGCGCGCGACGCCATTGCCGCCCGCATCAGCGATCAGGAACAAAAACTCAGCGCCCAGCGTGCGGTGCAGGACGTGCAGGATGGCTGCGTGCCGTGCCGCGCCGAACTGCGCGCCTGGTTGCGCGGCACGCTGACTGACGCCCCGGTGCTGCTGCAGGCTCGCCCATCGGCGGAGACCGCATTCAGCAGGGCGTGGAGCGGCAAGGAGCAAGCAAAATGATGATCGCTACCGATTTGGCGACGGTCGCGCCGCCGTTAGCCGCGGCGGCGGCAGGCCTGGTCAGCACGGCGCTGTATGGCCGCAAACAGAAATGGATGAATGCCGGATTGGCTGGCGTGGCAGGCCTCACGCTGGCCATGACGCTGGCCGATGTGCGTTCGCCAGTTGCCGCTGCCGCACCGCTGGCGGTCAGCACGGAAGCGGGCCGCATCAGCGACGCCGAGCGGCTGGCGATTCCATCCGCCAGCGCCATTATGCTGAGCGGCGACGGCGTGCGCGAAGCTGAATGGCGCGATCTGCCGGCGCGTCCGCTGCAATGGAAACCTGGCCCGGCGGACATGCTATGGCTGGATTTCCCTCGCTCGATTTCGCTGGGCCGCATCTTTACCTTATCCGTGCGCCGCGCGCCGGCGCAAGCCGCTTGGCGCTTGCAGCTGCTGGCCGAGAACAAGCAGGTGCTGGCCGATTCCGGGGTCCCGGTAGCGGCGCCGCAGTTGACAGTGCAATGGCTGCCGCCAGTGGCGGAGACCATGGTGTTGCAGGCACGCCTGCTGGATGCCGCCGGCAAAACCATCGCCCAAGGTCCGATTCCGTTGCAGGTGCGGGACGCGGTGCCCTTGCAGGTGCAGGGCCGCTTTGACGCGCCGTCGTTTGACGTGCGCGTGCTGAATCAGCTGCTGGCGGACGGCAACGCCATCCTGGACTGGAACGTCACGCTGGGGAAAGCGATCACGCGTAGCGAGACGGCACGCGCGCCGCTCACGGCGCCGAATGTGATGTTCGTTGATGCCGCGTATGTCGAGCATCTGAGCCCTTCGGCGCGTGGCAGCCTGCTGGCGCAAGCGGGGCAGGGCGTGCCGCTGGTCGTGCTGGGCGGCAGCGCGGCGGATCTTGGCGTGTGGCAGCGCGAATTTGGCTTGCCGCTGCATCCGCAATCCCCGACCACTGAGAAAGAGGATGTGCGTCAGTTTGGCACCGCGCTGGCTATGCCGCCTGCCGGCCTGAATCCGGCGGAGCATGCCGCCGAGCCCTGGTCAGTGCTGGCGCGGGATGGGAAGAAGCAGCCATGGATGTGGAGCCGCACGATAGGCAAGGGCCGCGTGGTGTGGCTGGGCGTCACGGACTGGCACAAATATGCGATCAGCGAGCCGCAGTCGTTGGCGCTGTGGTGGCAGTCGGCGATGGACCGGATTGCGTTGGAGAGCGTGCAGAAAACCGGCTGGCAGATGAGTGATCCGATGCCGACGCCGGGATTGCGCAGCGAAGTGTGCGCGCAGGGTGTCAAGGCGGGTACGGTGCTGGCAGCCGAAGGCTATCCAGCAATGGCCCTGCAGCCGCGCGCCGACAAGGCGGACGGCATGTGCGCGGCGTTCTGGCCGCAGAAGGCTGGATGGCTCAGATTCAGTGCCGACGGCATGGACGCTGCGGGCGTCGAGTACATCTACGCCGCCAACGACTGGCCCGCGTGGCAACGTGCCCTGCGCCGCGACGCTACTGCCCAATACGCCGCGCGCTCGGCCTCGCCCGCAACTTTGCCGCTGCCCGCCGGGGCGGGGCGGGCGTGGCCGGCGGCGCCGTTTGCTGTCGCTTTTGCGCTTTGCATGCTGGGACTGTGGTGGCGCGAGCAGCGCGAGGCCGCGGCGGCACAATGATCGGATCGGCACAAAAACAGATCGGCACCGCACCAGGCTGACGTCCCGCTGCGGTTACACTGGGCCTGTTCCAACTACCGGATAAGCGCCGTGCCGACCGATACCCCAGACCGCGATGTGCACTCCAGGCCGGGCCTCGGCGCCTCCGCCCACGTCATGCAAGGACGCCAGCTGGAAATCCTGCGCATCCGCGTCGAGCAGCCGATGCTGATCTTTATCGACCAAGGCAGCAAAGCCGTCCGTACCGAACGCAGCGCTCCCGTGCAAGCCCTGCCTGGTCAGGCCATTCTGCTGGCGGGCGGCCACACGGTCGACTTCAACAACGCCGTCCTGGCGGATGGCCAGCCCTACGAAGCCCGCTGTCTGATCTTCGACCCAGTCCTGCTGGACGACGCTTACTACGCCAGCCGCATCGCGGGCGCCAACACAACGCTGCCGCCCGCACAACTCCTGCGCCAACCCGCGCCAGACCTGCAGGCAGCGTTCGACCACGCCCGCCGCACGCTGGCGCAGAACGTGCCCGATGCTGTCGCACGCCAGCGCCTGCTGGAAGTCATGCACTGGCTACTGGAAGCCGGCATGCCGCTGCACCGCCCGGTGACCGACGCCCGCATCTCGCTCAAAGTACGCGCACTGATCACGCGCCAGCTCGACCACGACTGGACCGCCAGCACCATCGCCACCGGGCTTGCGCTGTCCGAAGCCACCCTGCGCCGCCGGCTGGCCGAAGAGAACACCACCTTCAGCGAACTGCTGATCGACACCCGCATGGCCACCGCACTCACGCTGCTGCAAGCCACTACCCATCCGGTATCCGACATCGCGTTATCGGTCGGTTACGAATCTTCGTCCCGATTCGCCGTGCGCTTCCGCCAGCGCTTCGGCTTTTCGCCCACCACCGTCAGAGGAAAACGACTATGCTAACCTTGCACCATCTCGGCGTCTCGCAGTCCGAACGCATTATCTGGCTGCTGGAAGAACTGGAGCTGCCGTATGAGTTGAAGCATTACACGCGCGATCCTGTCACGCGCCTGGCGCCGCCCGAACTGCGCGCCATCCACCCGGCCGGCACCGCGCCCGTGCTGACCACCGAAGAAGGCGTCACCATCGCCGAATCCGGCGCCATCGCACAATTCATCCTGGCGCGCTACGCCGATGGGCGCCTTGCACCCGCCACGCAGGACGCGGCATTCCCGCACTACCTGTACTGGTTCCACTTCGCAAACGGGAATCTGGTGCCGGCACTGGGCCGCATGATGATGCTGCACCGTGCGGAACTGAGGGAAGATCATCCCATGATGGCATTCGCCCGCGAACGTGTCGAACGCGCGCTCAACATGCTGGACCAACGACTGGCCGCATCCCCCTGGCTGGCCGGTGAGGCATTCACCGCCGCCGATGTGATGAACGTATTCGGCGTCACGACCATGCTGCATTTTTCGCCGTGGGACCTCACACCTTACATGCATATCAAGGCATGGCTGGAGCGCGTATCGCAGCGCCCCGCATACCAACGCGCCTGCATCCAAAAAAGCCCTGCACCCGGGGCGCAGGGCTAAAGCCGGCCCATGCTGCGGGGCCGGCGTCCTTGGAGGGACTCAGAACTTGTAGTTCACTCCAAACAGGACAGTGCGACCGTACTTGGCATACTCCAACTGACGGTCCTTGCTGTTGGCGTAGGTTTCATACGCCTCGTTGGTCAGATTATTCACCTGCAGCAGAACGCCCAGACCTTTGTACGCGCCGTCATTGAAGGTGTAGCCGATCTGGAAGTCAACCGGACTGTCGCCGACAACGTAACGCAGCTGACGGTCGCCGGCAAAGTTGCCGATCTCGCCCACATAGTCCGAACGCTTGCGGGTGCTGACGCGGGTCGAGAAGCCGGCTTTTTCATAGTACAGCGTCAGATTGGTGACGTTGCGCGACAGGCCTGGCAGCGGGATCTTGCCAATCGTGGAATTGACTTCCTTGATGTCGATGTGGCTCTCGGTGTACGAGGTCGATGCCAGCACGCCGAAGCCGTCCAGCGCTGGCGTCAGCATGTCAAACGGCACCGATACCGACAGCTCCGCGCCTTTCAGCGTGCCGCCGTTGCCGTTGTATGCCGTGGTGTACTGGCCCATGTTGGAGATGGCGATGGTGCCCGGGGTGTACTGCGAGAAGTCGCGGGTTTCCGAGAAGGTGTAGATGTAGGTGTCCAGCTTTTTGTAGAACCCCGCCAGCGCCACGTAGCCCTTCTTGGCAAAGTACTTCTCCCACGAGACGTCGAATGCCTTGGCCTTCCATGGATCCAGCCTGGTGTTGCCGCCGCTGCCGCTCGGCAGGCGGGTGCCGGTATCGACGGTGAAGTTGAAGCCGGCGTTCAATTGGTCCACGCGCGGACGGGCGATCTGCTTGGCCAGCGAGACGCGCAGGGTCTGGTCGTTGGCCAGGCCGAACGCCAGGTTCACGCTCGGCAGCACATCGTTGTAGCTCTTGCCGTCGCTGATCGGATGCGCCACGCCGGCATTGTCGGCATACAGCGATTCCGACGACTGGTTGGTGTGCACCAGCTGCGCGCCGACGTTACCGCGCAGCGAAACGCCGCCCAGGTCCGAATCGATATTCGCGCGCACAAAGCCGGTGGTGATCTTTTCGGTCACGTCCCATGCGCGGCTGATGGTGCCGGCGTTGTTGGCCAGGCTGTAGTTGATCGGATCGAAGTACTTGGCGATCACCGCCGGCACATTCCACGACGGCACAATGCCCGAACCGGCAAATCCCAGGTCCACCGGCGCGTACAGCAGATCGCTGGAGATGGTTGGATTCCCCTTGGCGAACAGCTGGCCCGAAGGCTGGCGCTTGGTCTTGGTGCGGTTGCTGTGATTGACGCCGACATCGACGTTATGGAACACGCTTTCCAGCGCGTCCGGCACCGGCACGGTGGCCACCAGCTTGAAGCTCTTCATGGTATCGACCAGGTGCGGCGAGTAGGTGCTGCCGTAACCGTAGATCGAGTTACCAGTCAACAGCTTGGTCGGATCGCTGTAATCCAGCGTGCCGTGGATGGTGGCGAAGTCGCCGGTCTTCCAGCCCACCGTCATCAGCGGATCGTTGTAGGCGCCGCCGGCCGCGGTCTGCAGTTGCAGGTTGTTTTCGAGGTAGGTCTCGTCACGCTTGGCGCGCGAGTAGTTGGCGTCGGCCAGCAGAGTCCAGCTGCCGAAGTTGAAGCGGTTGGCCCAGCCGGCGGTGCGGATCTGGTCCTTGCGGTTGTTGTACTGGCCACGCACCAGCGGATAGGCGCCGGTGGCCGTGCCGCCCAGCAGGGTGCCATTCACCACGTTGACGGTCTGGTAGTTGAAGCCGACCGGGTTGTTGCTGCCGTTGTAGCCGCCCAGGTTCACTTCAAACTGGTTGTTGGTGTCGACCTGCTTGAACTCGGACGCGAACACGTCGAGGGTGCTGGTCCACATTTTCGAGGGACGATATTCCAGCACGCCGATCAGGCCAGTGCGTTTCAGCACACCGCTCTTGGCCAGCGATTTCACACCGGCGGTGATGTAGGTGCCGGCCGGGACGCCTGATACCGCGCTTTGCGAGAACGGTTCGTAGGTGCCGGTTTCATGATCGAGGATCGGCGATTCCAGATGCGCGATGCCCAGCGCCACGCCGACCGTGCGGTTCGCAAACTGGTCGATGTAGCTGGCGCTGACGCGGTGGCCGGTATCCTTGGCGTTGGCGATTTTGCCCAGCGAGTTTTTCTCGCCGCGTGCGTTGACCGAGAAGGTGCGGCCGGCAAAGGCCAGCGGGCGCACCGTCTGCATGTCGATGGTGCCGGACAGGCCCTGGCCGATCAGGCCCGCGTCCGGCGTTTTGTAGATGGTGACGGCGCTCAGCAGCTCTGAAGGATACTGGTCGAATTCGACCGAGCGGTTGTCGCCGGTGCTGACCTGCTCACGGCCGTTCAACAGCGTGGTGGCGAAGTCCGGCGACAGGCCGCGGATCGAGATCACTTGCGCGCGGCCGGCCACGCGTTGTGCCGCCAGGCCAGGCAGGCGGGCGATCGATTCAGCGATCGACACGTCCGGCAGTTTGCCGATGTCTTCGGCGGAGATGGTTTCAACGATGGAGGTCGCGTCTTTCTTGACCGAGATGGCGTCTTCGATGCCACGTCGGATGCCGGCCACCACCACAGTGGTGGGCGGCGCGTCGGCGGCCTGCGGTGCGTCGGCCGCGTTTTCCGCGTGGACCGGCGCGGAAAGGGCGGAAATCAGGACCGCGCAAGCGGCGGCAACAGGGCTGAGCGGGAGCACGGCACGCAGGCCGCGCTCGGATGGATTGAGCTGCATATAGTCTCCGGGTGTTTGTCGATTGGCGCGTTCTTGCGACGCTTGAGTTCGATCTTGTATTAAAACTAGAATGCAAGTCAAACAATGTTTGTGCCAAAATACGGTTTACACCGACTACTTTTCCTCTGTAGTCGCTCTAGGTTGTATTTATACTACATGCAATACGTGGTTTATGTAGCTGAACTACATGATGTCCAGTGGGTGACATAATCGGGCTCCGGCCGTGTGCAGGCGGGGTCCGGCTGCGGCGCCAGCGGCGTGCGCGCCCACGGCAGGACGCCGGCCCAGACCGGCCAATCGAGGTCTTCAGCATCGTCTTCCGCGCCGCCCGAGCGGATTTTGCAGGCCGCTTCCGCCAGTGAAATGCGCAGCACGGTAGTGGCGGCGTATTCCTTGTCCGAGCCGGGACGGATTTCGGCCTGGCGGCCGGGCGCCAGCTTTTCCATGAAGGTTTCCATCGCGTGGCGCGCGGCATCGCCGTCCACCGCTTCGAAGCGGCCGTAGACCATGGCCGAGCGGTAGTTCATCGAGTGGTTGAAGGCGGACCGCGCCAGCACCAGGCCATCCAGGTGGGTGATGGTCACGCAGCATTCGTTTTCCAGCAGGTGCCTGACCATGCGGCTGCCGTTGGAACCGTGGATGTAGAGATGATCGCCGTCGCGCCAGCAGGCGGTGGGAATGCAGTGCGCGCCCCTGGCATCGCTGAAGGCGATGTGGCACAGGTAGGCGTCATCGACGATGGCGTGCAGGGTGGCGCTGTCGTAGCGCGCGTTGGTGGCGACGCGGCGGACGCGGGTGCGATCACTCGGTGGCTGGTTCATGGTTCCCTTTCATAAAAAAACAGCAATATAATGAAACCCTGGCTCTATCAATAGGTCCAGAGCGTGTTATTTTTATGGAGCCAGAACATGGATTTTTCGCTGCTGTTTCACGGCTATGCGGCGCGCCACATTGATGCCGGCTGGCCGCGTCAGCGCCTGCTGCACGAGTGCCTGCGCGCCGCCATCCGTGACGGCACGCTGGCCGCCGGCACCCGGCTGGCCGCCTCGCGCGCGCTGGCCGAGGAATTGGGCGTGGCGCGCAATACGGTGCTGTATGCGTATGACCAGCTGACCAGCGAAGGCTATGTGGTCAGCGACCGGCGCGGTACGGTGGTGGCGACCCTGAGCGCGGCCGGGCGCAAGCCGGCGCGCCGCGCACCCGAGCCGCCGCGTATCGGCTTGTCGCAGCGCGTGCGTCATCTGCGGCCGTTGCCGGGCGAGGCTGATCGTATGGGCGCCTTCGTACCGGGCGTGCCGGCGCTGGAGCATTTTCCGATGGCGCTGTGGCGGCGCATGCTGGAGCGCGCGCTGCGCAGCATGACGGTGCTGCAGCTGAACTACGGCGATCCGGCCGGCGAGGCGCCGCTGCGCGAAGCGATTGCCGACCACCTGCGTGCCTCGCGCGGCGTGGTGTGCGAAGCCAGTCAGGTGTTTATCACTGACGGCACGCAAAGCAGCCTCGATCTCTGCATGCGCGCCCTGGCAGATGCCGGCGAAACCATCTGGATCGAGAATCCGGGCTACGGCGGCGCATTGGCTGCCGCCCGCGCCGCCGGGCTGGCGGTCAGCGGCATCGATGTCGACGATGACGGCATGGCGCCGCAGCGCGAGGACTGGCTGCTGCGCCCTCCAAAGCTGATCTACACCACGCCCTCGCACCAGTACCCGGTCGGCAGCGTGTTAAGCCTGCGCCGCCGCCACGCGCTGATCGATGCCGCACGCGCGGCCGGTGCGCTGATCATTGAAGACGATTACGACAGCGAATTCCGTCATGACGGCGCGCCGCTGCACGCCATGCAGGGCCTGGCCGCAGACGCTCCGGTGGTGTACCTGGGCACCTTCAGCAAAACCATGTTCCCGTCGCTGCGCATCGGCTTCGTGGTGGTGCCTGCCGCACTGGCCGAGGACTTCGCCCACATGCGCGCGCAATCGTCCGCGCGCGGCCGCGTGGCCGAGCAACTGGCGCTGGCCGAGTTCCTGCGCAGCGGCCAGTTCGTGCTGCACCTGCGCCGCATGCGCCGGCTGTACCGCCAGCGCCGCGACGCTTTAGTGGCGGCACTGGAAAAACATCTGGGATCGGCAGCGACGGTGCATGGCGGTTCGGCCGGCATGCACCTCTCGCTGCGCTTCAACGATGCGCGCATCGACGACAACGCCATCGTGGCGCAGGCGCTGGAACACGGCATTGCCGTCAACGCGCTCAGTCAGCACGACACGCAGGGGGATTCGGGATGGAAGGGTTTGATGCTCGGCTACGCACAAGTGCCGGCCGAGCGGATGGAAGGACTGGTCAAACAGTTGGCGGCGCTGATCCACCTTGCGGCTTACGCCGCCAACCGTTCAATCAGAACGCCGTATCAGCACGCACGTAGAACGAGCGGCCGTTCACGCCGATAGGGCAGGTTTCCCAGCAGCGGGTGAAGCCCAGTTTCGGGAAGTCGCCGCCGTTGGTCCACTCGTTCGGCAGCTGGTTGAACACGTTGTTCACGCCCACGCTCAGGAAGGTGCGCTTGCTGAAGGCATAACGCACGGTGGTGTCCACCAGCCAGCGGGCATCCCACTTCTGCAGAGGGCTGAAGTTTTCAGCATACACTTCGCCGAAGTAGTTGGCGCGCGCGTTCAGGTTCCATGCGCCGGCCGTGTAGTCCGCACCCACCACGTGGTGCTTGCGTGGCTGGCCGTGTTCGATCAGGGTCACTTGCGACTTGTCGAACAGCTTCTCGCCGCTCAGCACCGTGGAGGTCGAGTGGCGCTTGGTCACTTCCGTTTTATTGAAGCCCAGTTGGCCCGACAGCACCAGCGTGGACGCATCAAACTTGGTGGTGTGCTCGGCCACGATGTCCAGACCGCGGGTACGGGTATCGACCGCGTTGGTGAAGAACTGCGCCTGGCCCACGCCCAGTGGTTTCAGGATGTTGGCGATCGGGCCGCCGCCGGCTTCCGGCGCGATCTCGCTGGAGAACACGATGCGGTCCTTGATCTTGATCTGGTAAGCGTCCGCGGTCAGCGACATGTTCTTCGCTGGACGCAGCACGATACCGCCGCTGAAGCTGGTCGAGGTTTCCTCTTTCAGCGGCTTGATGCCGAAGGCCTGGGTCACGGCGCTGCCCTGGCGCGCGGTCAGGGTTTCGGTCAGCACGCCGTTATTCAGGTTGGTCGACACGGAGCTGTAGAACTCCTGCTGCACGCTCGGTGCGCGGAAGCCGGTCGAGGCGCTGGCGCGGAAGCCGACTTCCTTGGTCGGGTCGAAACGCGCGCTCAGTTTGCCGGTGACGGTGCTGCCGAAGTCCGAGTACTTTTCATAGCGCACCGCGCCGCCCAGGGTCAGCTCCTTGACTGGCTTGGTTTCCGCATCCAGGTACAGGGCGATGTTGTGACGGCCCGAATCCACGGCGGTCGCTGGCGTGTAGCCCGGGAAGCCCTGGATGCCGGCGGCCGCGGTGGCGCCGCTTGGGGTCTGGATCACGATGGCCGGGTTGTTGGTGCGGCCATACTGGTAGGAGATCGGATCGCCGGCGACGATCTGGTAGTTATCCTGGCGGTACTCGAAGCCGGTGGCCAGATTCACTTCGGTGTCGCCCAGCTTGACCGGACCCTTGACGTCGGCATTGAAGGTCAGCTGGTTGAATTTCAGCGTGCCGGTATCGGCTTCACGCGCCGATTCGGCGTAGATGCCGCCGCCCGGTTTCGGCTCGTACCAGTAGGAGACGTTCAAGCTGTTCGACTCATGGAATGCCAGTTCGCTCTGGCCGTAGTTGATGCTGACGTCGGCCTTCCAGTCGTCGGCCAGGTCGCGGCGGTAGCCGAAGGCAAACGAGGCGTCCTTGATGTCGGTGTGGATGGCTGGCAGGAAGCCGTTTGGATACACTGCCGCCACGGTGCGGGCATCGCCGGCCGAGCGGAAGAAGCCATACGAATCGCTCTTGCGCTGCGAGACGCCGCCGAAGGCGTAGAACTCGCTGCTCTTGTCGATCGGCAGGGCGCCATTCCACCACAGGTAAGCGTCCTTGGTGTTGCTGTCGCCGATATGCTGGGTCACGCGCGGAGGATTCACGCGCAGCGAGTCCGGGCCGGCGCGGTTGGTTTCGCCGCGCTTGCGCCATTCGGCGGTCAGGTTGATGTAGCCGCCGTTCTCGCCCAGGGCGAAGCCGCGGTTGGCGCTGGCCGAGTACATATCGCCGTCGCCTTCCGAAGTGGTGCCCAGCTGGCCGCTGACGGCGGTCTCGCCCACGTTCGATTTGAGGACGATGTTGATCACGCCGGCGATCGCGTCCGAGCCGTATTGGGCGGCGGCGCCGTCGCGCAGCACCTCGATGTGGTGGATGGCGGCCAGCGGAATGGCGTTGATGTCGGTACCGGCCGAACCGCGGCCGATGGTTTGCTGCACGTTGACCAGCGCCTGCTGGTGGCGGCGCTTGCCATTGATCAGCACCAGCACCTGGTCAGGACCCAGCGAGCGCAGGGTGGCGGGACGGATCGAGTCGGTGCCGTCGCTGATGAAGGTGGTGGAGAAGTTGAACGACGGGTCCAGCGTTTGCAGCAGCTTGCCCAGCTCCAGCGGACCGGCGGTCTGCAGGTCTTTCAGGCCGATCAGGCCGACCGGCGCCGAGGTGTCCAGCGCGGTTTTGGCGACCGAGCGCGAGCCCAGGACCACCACGGTTTGTTGATCTTCGGCCTTGGCGCTGCTGTCGGTGGACGATTGGGCCAGGGCGCTTTGCGCGGCCAACAGCAGGATAGCGCTGGCCAGCAAGGTGCGTTTGAATTGTGGTGCTCTTTGCATTGGTTTTCTCTCTAGGTATTTGAAGACGGCCAGCGGGGTAGGGCCGTTGATAAAAATACTAAAGGTAGCCCGCAAAGGGCGACAACGCGGCTTGCACCACAATGTTGCGGAATGTGCACATTTACCAATATTTCGTGCACTGTAACGCAATGTATCGTAAAGTGACCGGCGGCCCGGCACGTCCCTGGTGCGGCTATGCGCAAAAGTGTGGCGCGCATGCATCGGTATGAGGCGCGCGCATATCGATATGCGAAAAGCTACTGGTGGTCGCGCATCCAGCCTTTCAGGCCGTTGACCCAGTTCTTTGCCGGCAGGTTGAGGGTTTTTTTGATTTCCGCCGCGCGCTCGTACAACACGCTGAAGTCCAGCGAGGGCGCGTTCTTGAAGGCGATGACGACGATGTTCGCATCGTGCACCTCCGGCAGCCACACCACGGCGTCGAACACCAGTTCCATGGTCTGCAGGTTCTTGTCGTAGTTGGTGAAGTCGTCGCCGAACACATTGGTGGTCATCATGCCGCCATCGCGCAGCACGCTGGCGCAGCCTTCGTAGAACTCCTGCGAGTCCAGCACCGGACCGCGCGCCTCTTCATCGTACAGATCCACCTGCAGGATATCGACCGTGTTGCGGTTGGCCGGATCGAGCACGAAGTCCATGGCGTTCATTTCGCGCACGTTCAGGCGCGCGTCGTTGGGCGGCAGCGCGAACTGCGATTCGCACATGGCGATCACGTTGGGATTGAGTTCGATGGCGGTCACGCGCGCCTGCGGCAGGCGGCGGTAGCAGAACTTGGTGAGCGCGGCGCTGCCCAGGCCCAGCTGCACGATGTGCCGCGGCTGGTCGTTGAAGAGCAACCACATCATCATCATCTGCACATATTCCAGCTCGATGTTGTCCGGCTTGGCGATGCGCATCGCGCCCTGCACCCAGGAGGTGCCCAGATGTAGGCTGCGCACGCCCTGGAATTCGGTGATGGTGGCCGGCGGGTGGCCGGGCTGGTCGAAACGGACGGCGGGAGATGAAGACTTGGACATGCCGCTAGTTTATCAGGCCAGCGGCAGTATCATGGTCACGGTCAGGCCGCCGCCGTCGCGGTTGGTGAGGGTGATGCGGCCGCCGTGGGCTTCCGCGATCTCGCGCGCCAGCGCCAGGCCCAGGCCGGTGCCGCTGCGCTTGGTGGAGTAGAACGGCACCAGCGCGTTGGTCAGCACGGCGTCGCTCATGCCGGGGCCGCGGTCCTGCACGTCGATGCGCACGCCCTCGTGCAGGCGGCGCACTTCCAGGCTGACCTGATCGGGCGGCGAGCCCGATTCGTGGGCGTTCTTCAGCAGGTTGAGCAGGGCTTGTTCCAGCTGGCCAGGGTCGAAGGCGCAGGGTTCCGCCGGCGCGTCGCCGATCTGCTGGAACACCACTTGTTCGCCCAGCTGGGTCAGGAAGGGCTGCCAGTGCTGCGCTTCCAGGCGCGGCGCCGGCAGCTTGGCAAAGCGCGCGTAGCCGAGGATGAAGCTTTCCAGGTGGCGCGTGCGTTCCTCGATGGTGGCGAGGATTTGCGGCAGGCGTTCGGTTTGCCCGCGCCGCACCAGTTCCGCGCCGGAGTGGGCCAGCGAGGTGAGCGGCGCCAGCGAGTTGTTGAGTTCATGGCTGATGACGCGGATGACTTTTTTCCACGTCTGTACTTCCTGCCGGCGCAGCTCCATGGTCAGTTGGCGCAGCAGCAGCAGTTCGTGTTTGCGGCCGTTCAGGTTGAAGCTGCGGCGGGCCAGGTGGTAGACGTCTTCCTCCTCGCCGTCCTTGGTGGTGAACAGGCCGTCGCCGCCGCGCGCCAGGGCTTCCAGCAGGGCCGGCGAGGCGCTGTTCAGCACTTCGTCGAGTTTGTGGCCTTCCAGCTTGCGGCCCTGGTTGAGCAGCTGGCGCGCGGCGATGTTGGCGTAGACAATGGGGCCGGACTCGCTGACCAGCAGCATGGCGACCGGCGTGTTCTGCACCATGGTGTCGAGCAGCAGTTCGCGCTGGACCAGGTCGAGGCGTTGCTGGCGCAGCACGTCGCCCAGCGCGTTGTGGGCGGTGACCAGATCGCTCAGCTCATCGTTTTGCGGCCAGTGCAGGCTGAAGGAAAAATCGCCGTCCTTGTAGCTGGTGACGGTGCCGGTGAGGGCGCGGAACAGCGACAGCATGCGTTCCAGTTCGGCGCGGATGGTGATGATGGAGATCGGCACCACGCACAGCAGGCAGACCGCCAGCACCAGGCCGGGATTGCGCGGGAAGAAGTGGTCGGTCGCCAGCGCGATCAGGATGCCAACCGTCAGCAGCGTGCCCACCAGCGCCGTCCAGCGCGTGAGCAATGACAGCCGCAACCCGCGCGGCCGGCGCGCTTCCGCCCCCAGCGGCGCACTGCTGCGCGGCGGCGTGCGGCGGCCAGCCGCTTGCTGCCGCGCGCCACGATCATGGTCCGCGTGGTCGCCGTTGGCGGCGGCGGGGCGGGGCGTGTCCTGCTCGTCCATCACGGACGGACGATGCCGAGCCGCTCCATGCGGCGGTACAGGGCCTGGCGCGACAGGCCGAGTTCCGCCGCCGCCTGCGCCACCACGCCGCCGGCGCGGCTCAGCGCCAGGCTGATGGCGTCGCGGTCCGGCTCGCGGATCGCTTCATCGCTGGTGTTGCCGCCGCCCGCCGCTGCTGGCAGGCCGAGGTCCGCCACCTTGATGACATCGCCGCTGGCCAGCAGGCCGGCGCGCATCATCACGTTTTTCAGTTCGCGCACATTGCCCGGCCACTGGTGCGCCAGCAGCGCCGCCTGCGCGTCTGGATGCAACTGCTTGTCCGGCCCCAGGAAGTGCATCGCCAGCGGCAGAATATCCATCGGCCGCGCCGCCAGCGGCGGCAGGCGCAACTCGATCACATTCAGGCGATAGAACAAATCCTCGCGGAAGGTGCCTGCCCGGATCATGGCCTGCAGATCCGCATTGGTGGCACTGACCACACGCACCTTCACCTGCCGCTCGCGATTCGAGCCCAGCCGCTCGAAGCGCCCGGTCTCCAGCACGCGCAGCAATTTCATTTGTCCCGCCAGCGGCAGGTTGCCGATCTCGTCGAGGAACAGCGTGCCGCCATCGGCCGCTTCGAATTTGCCCTCGCGCGCCTTGGACGCGCCGGTGTAAGCGCCGGCCTCCGCACCAAACAGCTCGGCTTCAATCAGCTCGGACGGAATGGCGCCGCAATTGAGCACCACGAACGGCCCGTTGCGCACCGAGGAATTGGCCTGGATGATTTCCGCAATCCGCTCCTTGCCGGTGCCGTTGGGACCGGAGATCAGCACCGGCACATCCGCGCGCGCCACCTGGCAAGCCAGATGAATCACCCGCTCGGTGGCCGGGTCCTGGAACACCATGCCGCGCAAATCATGCCCGCGTTCCAGCTCGCGGCGCTGGCGCAATTCGCCCTGCACGCGCTGCTGCAAGGCGCGCTTGGCCTGTCCCAGTTCAATCAGGTTGTTGACCGTGGCGATCAGCTTGTGATCATCCCACGGCTTGGCCAGATAGTCGGCGGCGCCGGCCTTGATCAGATCCACCGCCGCGTTTAAATGGGTCCACGCGGTCAGCAGGATCACCGGCAGATCCGGATAGCGGTCGCGGATCGCATTGAACAGCGCCGTGCCTTCCTCGCCCGAGGTGGTGTCGGCGGTGAAGTTCATGTCCTGGATCACCAGGTCCACACTGTGCTGTTCCAGCATGGCCAGCCCGGCTTCGGGCGAGGCCGCGCGCAGCGCCTCGATATCGTGCAGCGAGAACAGCACTTCGAGGGCCACGGCTACGGCGGCGTTGTCGTCAATGATTAATACGGTAGGCATGCCGTAAGCATAACATTGTCGCTCCACTCAGGCGCTGCGCGTCGCGGTGGCCGGTGAAATGCTGGCCGCGCGCCACGCCGGCCCGTACACCGCCATCACACCCAGCGCCCAGAAGATCACCGCACCGCCCAGCAGATAGCCGAACGGCAGGCGCGTCATCTCCAGCTGGCTGACCAGCAGCTGATTCAGGCCCAGCGCGATCAGCAGGCCGGCCGCCACGCCGGTGCTGGTGATCATGAAGTTCTCGGTGATGAAGTAGCGCAGGATATCGATGCGCCGCGCGCCCAGCGCACGCCGCACGCCGATCTGCTTGCGGCGCTGCGTCACCCACAGGCTGGCCATGCCGACGATGCCGCTGGCGGTGATCAGCAACAGCAGCACGCTCACCGTCACCAGCATCCACGCCAGCGCGCGGTCGGCGCGATAGCGGTCGGTGCGGAACTCGGTCACGCTCTTGGTGCGCATTACCACCGGCGAGGGCGACGCCTTGCGGATGGCTTCCTCGGTTTCCTTCATCACGCGCTCCAGCTGTCCCGGTTCGGCGCGCACGGTGTAGCTGACCACTTCATTGCCGGTCAGGCGGGCCGGCGTGATGATGGAGAATTCGCCGGTTTCGCCGATCTGCGCGCTTGGCGTCTGCAGCCGGTCAACCACGCCCACCACCTGCACGCTGCGCGATTTGTCGCCGGTGCCGAAGTACACCGTCTTGCCGACGTAGCTGCTCTGGCCCGGCCACATCTTCTCGGCCAGCGCGCGGCTGACGATGCCCACTTTCGGGAAGTCGTCACTGGTGGTGATGTCGATTTCCGGCACCTCGTTCGGATAGAAGTCGCGGCCCTCGATCAGCTTCAGGCCCCAGGTCTTCACCAGCGAATCGGCGCTGTTGTAGCTGGTCGACTGCGCGGTGGTGCGGGTCTGCTTGCGGTCCACCGCCAGGCCGGTGTAGTTACCGGAGCGCGACAGCGGCATCTGGCTGGTCTCGGACACCGACAGCACGCCCGGCACCGCGCGCAGCGTGGCCGTGTCCCGGCGCTGCGTGGCCAGTTGCTCTTCGTGGCCGCCCTGCTTGAGATGGCGCACCGAGATCACGTAGATATCTTCTTCGCGTTCCAGCCCGGTCGGGCGCGCCGACACGGCCTGCCGCACCTGCACGATGTGCAGCGCGTTGGCGAGGATGCCGAGGCTGAGCGCGACCTGGATCGCCACCAGCACCGGGCCGGTTTTATTGCGCAACAGCGCGGAAAGAATAGGACGGATTTCCATGATGGCGCTCGCTTATTGGGATTTGAGTTGCAGGGCCGGCGTGACCTGGCAGGCACGCCAGGTCGGCAGCAGGCCGGCCAGGATCGCCGACAGTACGGCCAGCGCGAAGGTGGTCAGCAGCATCACCCAGTCCATATGCGCCACCAGCGTCAGCGCCTTGGATTGCATGGCGATCAGCGCCAGCGCGCCAAAGGCCAGGATCAGGCCAAGCACGCCGCCGACCAGGCCCACCACCGTGGTCTCGATCAGGAACTGCGCGAAGATCTCGCGGCGCGAAGCGCCCAGCGCGCGGCGGATGCCCACTTCGGCGGCGCGCACCGAGAACTTCGCCAGCAGCAAGCCGATGGTGTTCACCAGGCACAGGATCAGGAAGCCGAAGGCCAGCCAGGCGGACAGCTTGTTGTCATTGCCGACCACCTTCATGTAGTCCAGCCATTCGCGCACGTCGTACAGCATGTTGGGCGCGTTGCGTTTCAGGCGGCCCAGCTTGCGCTGTTCGGTGGCGTAGGAATCGAGGAAGCTTTGCAGCTCGGCGCGATCGGAGGCGCTGCGGGTCTCAATCCAGGCCTGGATCCAGGTGCATTCGGAATCAAGGAAGGCCTGATAGCCGGGCGCGATGTCCTCGTAGCAGCTGGTGCTGCCGTTGCGCTGGAATTCGTGGCGGGTGGCGCTGGCGAAGGGAATGAACATCTCGTCTTCTTCGCTGAAGGCGCCGTCGTTGCTGCCGATGATGCGGTGGAAGTGCGGCACCACTTTCCAGGTATCGAGCACGCCCACCACCTGGTACTGGAAGCCGCCCATGGTCAGGCGCTTGCCGACCGGGTCGGCATCGCCGTAGATTTTTTCCGCCAGCTTGCGGCTCAGGACCACCACGTCGGCGCCGGCCTTGTCGTCGGCCGGGCTCCAGCCCTGGCCGTGCAGGAAGGGCGCGTCGAACATGTTGAAGAAGTCCGCGGTCGGCGCAATGCCGCGCGCGTTGAACACGCCGATGTCCTTGCGTTCCGGTTCGATCGCCAGGCTGACGCCAAAGATGATGGTGCGGCGTTCGCCGGCCTTGCTGTTCAGCAGATTGGTGGCATCGCGGTAGCTCAGCTGATTGTCGTCCGGCTTGTCGCCCGGCTTGTAGTTGTCCGGCTGGCCGTTGTCGATCAGCGGCACGAACAGGCGGTCGCTCTTGTGCGGGATCGGGTCGCCCGACATCACGTGCAGGATGGTCAGGGTGGCGATGCTGGCGGCCACGCCGACGGCCAGCGTCAGCACCATCAGCGCGGTCAGCGCCGGGTTGCGGCGCAGGCTGCGCACGCCCAGCAGGAAGTAGTATTGGAACATGCTGCGCTCCTCAGGCAACGTTGGACAGCGATGGCGCCTTGCGCACCAGGTCCGACACCTGGCCGTCGATGATGTGCACATTGCGTTGCGTGCGCACCGCCAGTTCAGGATCGTGGGTCACCATCAGGATGGTGGTGCCCTGGGCGTTGATCTCTTCCAGCAGTTCCATCACGCCGCGCGCCATTTGCGTGTCCAGGTTGCCGGTCGGTTCGTCGGCCAGCAGCAGCTTGGGCGAACCGGCCAGGGCGCGCGCGATCGCCACGCGCTGCTGCTGGCCGCCCGACAGTTCGGCAGGATAATGCTTCATGCGCGAGGCCAGGCCGACCTTGGACAGCGCGTCCTCGATGCGCTCCTTGCGTTCGGCGGCGTTGAAGCCGCGATAGCGCAGCGGCACGTCGACGTTATCAAACAGCGACAGGTCGGGAATCAGGTTGAAGCCCTGGAAGATGAAGCCCAGTTTTTCATTGCGCAGGCGCGAGCGGGCGTTGTCGTCCATGCCTTTGACGTTGATGCCATCCAGGATGTACTCGCCGTCGGTGAATTCCTCCAGCAGGCCGGCGATGTTGAGGAAGCTGGTTTTGCCGGAGCCCGACGGGCCGGTGACGGTGACGAATTCGCCCTGTTTGACTTCGATCTCGAAACCGCGCAGCGCGTGGGTCTCGATCATGTGGGTGCGATAGACTTTGCTCAGGTTTTTCATGCGCAGCATGGAGGGCCTCTTCAGAAAGTTATTGGTTGATCGAGACGCGTTCGGCGTTCTCAAAGGTTTCGGTGCCGGCGACAACAATCCTGTCGCCTTGTTTCAGGCCGCCGAGGATTTCCACGGCGGAGACGCTGGTGGCGCCCAGCTTGACCGGGGTGCGGATGGCGATGCCGTCGCGCACCACGTAGGCATAACGGCCGCCTTCCGATTCCACGAACGGACCGCGCTGCACCATCAGGGTGTTCGGCTTCTCGTCGATCAGCAGGCGCGCGGTGACGCGCTGGTTCTGACGCAGGCCGGCCGGCTGTTCGCCGTTGAAGCGCACGCGCGCCAGCACCTGGTTCTTCACCACTTCCGGCGACAGCGCGGACAGCTTGGCGGTGGTGGTGCCGGTGCCGTAATTGACTTCCGCATTCATGCCAAGGCCGATGTCGGAGACGTAGGTCTCGGGCACTTCCAGCTCCACTTCAAGACGCGACAGGTCGACCAGCGTCATCAGCGGCGTGTTGGCCGGCACCACGCTGCGGTCGGCCACCGACAACGTGCCGATAAAGCCATCGACCGGCGCGCGCACGGTCAGCTCATCGACGCGGCGCTGGGCGTTGGACAGGGTGCTGCGCTGCTGGTCCAGCTGCTTGATCTTGGATTGCAGTTCCAGCGCCACGTTGTCGTTTTCCAGCACCGAAGCTTCCTTGGCGTGCTTGGCGCGGATCACGGCGGAATTCACCGCGTCCTTGGCGCGCTGGTATTCGATCTTGGCCACGGCGCCTTCGTTGGCGACGGCGTCGTAGCGCTCCAGCGTGCGCTGGGCCGAGACCTGGTCGATTTCGGCGGTGTCGGCGTCGCGCTGGGCCAGCAGCTTTTGTTTGCGGGCCAGGATGCGCTGGCGCGCGACGTCCGCTTCGATCTGCGCGTAGGCCGCTTGCTCGCGCTTGAGCGCATCGGACAGGTCGGGCGATTCCAGCACCGCCAGCACGTCGCCTTTCTTGACGGTGTCGCCGGCGTGGACTTTCAGGGTGACCGTGGCCAGCGATGGCGCGTACAGGGTCGGGCTGACGGCAGCCACCACGCGGCCATTGACGGCGGCGTCGCGGATCAGCGTGCCGCGCCCGACTTCGGCAATGCGCAGGCGCGAGGCGTTGACCGAATGGTCGCTGCCGCGCCAGGTGTGGACCAGCGACCAGCCGATGGCGACCAGCGCCACGGCGCCGGCGGCGATGAGGAGGCGGCGCCGGGTCCCATGGCCTTTCGGCGGGGTGATGACGGCGTCTTGATTGGAAGTGTCACGGATCATGGCTTGCTCGTTTGTGAGTGAACGGGCAACGTTATGCAGAAAGTGTGCCACGCGCTAAGTCGTTGATTTCTATGGGGCGGACATGCCCGTCCGCTGTCCGAACAACGTCCGGCGTGTCCGCGCTGTCCGCACCGGACTTGAAATTCTGGCAATCATGCGCACATGAGCCGGCATGAACGATTACCCCTTTGTGCCCAGCGACGTGGCCATGTACCGTCGCATGCTGTCCGCCAGGGACGGCGTGATCGATGAACAGACCTGGGACGATTTGCTGCTGCCGGCGTACAGCGCGCAACTGGCGCGCGAGACCAGCATCTTCGGCCAGCAGGAGCTGCACCGGCGCCTGCATGCCGAGGAAGGCGCGGCCGGCGCGCAGCGCGTGCGCGGCCTGCTGGCGGATGACGCGCGCCGCCAGCAGCTGCAGACCGCAACCCGGGACTTGCGTCGCGCCGATCGCGAGATCAGCGAGACCTTGTTTGGCGATTCGCTGCCGTCGCCGCCGCGCTGGCTGCCGCTGTTGAAGTGGATGCCGTGGGCGCTCTTGCTGTCGGCCGGTCTGGCACTGGTGCTGGGCTGGCTGCCGATGTGGGGCGTGGCGCTGGCCCTGTGCCTGGCGCTGTGCGCGATGCAGATGAAGCACCACGACGCGGTGCAAGAGTGGGGCCGCATTCTGGACGCCACGCAGCTGATGCTGCGCGCGCATTCGCTGCTGCCGTGGGACGACGCGGCGCAGGCGGCCAGACTCAATCGGCGCCTGAGCCGCTCGCTGATGGCGGACATGCCAGGCGTGCGCGATTACAGCGAGTGGCTGTTCCTGCAGAACGTGCGCCACTACTACCGCAGCCGCGAGGTAGTGAACGAGCATATCGCCTTCCTGCGCGCCAGCTTTGAGCGCGTGGTGGTGCTGGATGCGGACCTCGCACTGGCGCGCCATCTGGCGCAGACAGCGCATTGCTGGGCGGAGCCGGGCGATGCGGTGACGCTGCGCGCGGTGGTGCATCCGCTGCTGTCCGATGCCGGCGCGCTGGACTTCGACATGGCGGACAAGGGCGTGTTCATCTCCGGCCAGAACGGCGTCGGCAAGAGTACCTTGCTGCGCACGGTGGGCCTGAACCTGATCACCGCGCGGGCGTTCGGCTTCTGTTATGCGGCGCGCGCGGTGACGCCGTTGTTGCCGGTGTACTCCAGCATGCAGAACGAAGATGCATTGGGCGATGGCGAGAGCTTTTACATGGCCGAGTTGCGGCGCGGACGTGAGCTGCTGTCGCTGGCGGCGCAGCGGCCGGCCATCTTCATCATCGACGAAATCTTCCGCGGCACGAACTACCTCGAATCGGTATCGGCGGCAGCGGCCGTGCTGCATGCGTTGGCGCAGCAGGGGCGGGTGGTGGTGGCCTCGCATCATCTGGTGCTGGCATCGCTGCTGTCCGATTGCCTGGCGCCTTGGTGCGTGCACCGCAGCGGCGGCGCATGGCTTCTGACGCCGGGCCTGCTTAAAGACACCAACGGCATCGCCCTGCTCAGCCAGCAGGGCTACACCCCGGCCATCACTACCAGAGCCAACCGCGTCCACGCCTGGCTGAGCGACTACATGGCGCATCCGGCTGATCAAATGCCGATTTGACTTCCCGGAACTGCTGGCCTATTATTTCTGTGTTGACAGAAATTAGAGAAAGCCATGCACCTCACGCCGACCATTCAGAAATACATCCTGCACTGGGGCGAGATGGGCGCGCGCTGGGGCGTCAACCGGACCGTGGCGCAGATTCATGCCTTGTTGTTTCTGGCCAATGAGCCGCTGCACGCGGAAACCATCGCGGAGACGCTGAATGTGGCGCGCTCCAATGTCAGCAACAGCCTGAAGGAGCTGCAGAGCTGGGGCCTGGTGCGCATTACGCACGTGGCCGGCGACCGGCGCGATCATTTCCTGGCTTTGCAGGATGTGTGGGAAATCTTCCGCGTCATCGTGGAGGAGCGCAAGAAGCGCGAGATCGATCCAACCCTGACCGTGCTGCGCGCCTGCGCGGTGGAGGCGGAGAGCGATCCGCAACTGGAACAGGCCACCAAGCTCAAAATGGAGCAGGTGCTGGATTTCCTGGAAATGCTGACCGCCACCTACGACGACTACAAACACTTGCCGCCGGCAACCATGCAGCGCTTTCTGAAAATGGGCGGTAAAGTGGCCCGTCTGCTGGGCAGCGACTAAAAAAATTTCAGCAACCATTTCTGTTTTGACAGAAATAACAGACGGAGGCGGTATGAAAGTATTGATACTTGGCGCCACGGGATTAATCGGCAGCCACGCGCTGCGGGCTTTGCGCGGCGCCGGCTGCACGGTCATCGGCATGAGTCGCCGCCGCCCCTCGGATGAGCATCCGCAGCACTGGCGCGAGGCTGACTTTGGCGCCTTGACCGCCGAGCAGGACTGGCTGCCGCTGCTGGCCGGCGTGGACGCCGTGGTCAACTGCGTCGGCATCATCCGCGAGACGCGCCCCGGCGATTTCGACCGCCTGCACCGCGCCGCGCCGGTCGCGTTGTTTGCCGCCTGCGAGCGGCTGGGCGTGCGGCGTGTGGTGCAGGTGTCAGCGCTCGGCAGTCATCCGGATGCCGCCACCGGCTACTGGCGCAGCAAGGGCGCGGCGGAGGTTGATCTGCTGGCGCGCAATCTGGAGTCGACCATCATCCGGCCATCGCTGGTGTATGGCGACGATGGCGCCAGCAGCGTCATGTTCCGCATGCTCGCCACGCTGCCTGCGCTGATGATGCCGATGGCGCATGGCGCCAGGGTGCAGCCCATCCACGTTGACGATCTGGCCGCAGTCATCGTCAGGCTGGTGACCGCAGCCACTGCCGGGCCGCGCGAGCTGGCGGTGGTTGGCCCGCGCGCCACCACCATGGCTGGTTATCTGGGCGATTTGCGGCGCGGCATGCAGGCGCCGCCCGGCCTGGTGCTGGATCTGCCGATGCCGGTCGCGCGCGTGGTTGCCCGGGTGGCCGCGCTCATGCCGTCCAGCGCGCTGACGCCGGAATCGCTGCTGATGCTGGAGCAGAGCGCGGACGGCAGCAACACTGCAGACGCCAGCGCCGCCGCCGCGCTGCTGGACCGCCCGTTGCGTGATCCCGCCCACTTCGCGCATCCGGCGCAGCGCGTGGCCGCCGCCTGGGATTGGGCTGCCACGCTGATCACGCTGGCCATGGCCGCCTTGTGGCTGTGGACTGCCGCCGTGTCCTGGTTTGGCTGGCCGCATGCGGAAAGCCGCGCATGGCTGGCGGCATGCGGCGTGCCGGCCTTCGCGCAGGAAGGCATGCTGCTGGCCGCCAGTCTGGCCGATGCCGCGATCGGCGTGCTGTTGTTGCTGCGCCCGCGCCGCTGGCTCTGGGCCGCGCAGCTGGCGCTGGTGGCCGGCTACACGCTGGTGATGAGCATCTGTCTGCCTTTCTTCTGGCTCCATCCCTTTGGCCCGCTGAGCAAGAACCTGCCCTTGCTGGCATTGATGTTCTTCATGTGGAGGGCGAGCAGATAATGGAATACCTTGCGATCAAATGGCTGCACATCCTGTCCGCCACACTGATGTTCGGCACCGGCTTCGGCACGGCCTTCTACATGTTCTTTGCCAACCGCAGCGGCAACGTGCAGGCCATTGCGGTGGTCTCGCGGCTGGTGGCGCGCGCAGACTGGTGGTTCACCACGCCGTCCGTCATCATCCAGCCGCTGTCCGGGCTGTGGATGATTCACCTGGCCGGTTTCCCGCTCAGTTCCGGCTGGATCGTCTGGTCCGTGGCCTTGTATTTGCTGGCGGGCGCTTGCTGGTTGCCGGTGGTGTGGCTGCAATTGCGCATGCGCGACATGGCGGCCCAGGCCGCGCGTGACGGCGTGCCGCTGCCGGCGCGTTACTGGCGCTTTGAAAAAATCTGGACCGCGCTGGGCTTTCCCGCCTTTGGCGCGCTGCTGGTGGTGTATTGGCTCATGGTGCACAAGCCCGTTCTTTAGCGCGTCAACTACATTCAGCATGTACTTTATTCGCGTATAATTACTACTTGGCAACTTTCTAAGTGTAATGGAGGGGCGGCGTGAAAAATATTACTGTGAAGACGAGCTTGCTGGGCGTGCTGGTGTTGTTTGCGGTCATGCTGGTGATCGGCGCAGCGCTCGGGATTTTTGCCTTGCAGCAGTCCAACCGGTCGATCGCGGACGTGCACCAGATTTCCACGCAGATTATCGTCATCAATGACGCTTACAAGGACACCACCCGCACCCGCTCCGCCCTCACGCGCGGCTATGCCGCTCTGAAAGAAAGCGACAACAAGACCGAGCGTGATTCGGCCCTGGCCAGCGCCCGGAAATCCTACCAGCGCACGCTGGATTTCCTCGACAAGTTTGACAAAACCGCCAATTATCCCGGCCAGGATGCGCAGTTGAAGAAGGATCTGGTCGACGCCGGCCGCAAGCTGTCGGCGGTGCTGGAGCGCGCCTCCGCCGCCTTGGCCAAGGATGATACCGCCGCCTACTCCGCCATCAACGCCGACGAACTGACCCCGACCGGCGCGGCCTTCTCCACGCTGCTGGAAAAATTCCAGAAGCTGGGCGATGACGAAATCAATACCCTGGCCGACAGCCGCGCCAGCGAGTACAAGGTGGTGATGTGGCTGGTGGCGTTTGGTTTGCTGGCCGCGCTGGCCATCGTGTTTGGCGCGCACCTGATGCTGCGCTCGACCGTGCTGGTGCCGCTGGAGGGCGCGGTGGAACAGTTGGACCGCGTGGCCGGCGGCGACCTGACCGCACATATCGAGGCGGCCGGCGACAACGAGATCCAGCGCCTGTTGAAGGCGATCCAGCGCATGCAGCAGGATCTGCTGTCGACCGTGTCGCGCGTGCGCCAGGGCGCGGATGTGATCAACAATGGCTCACAGGAACTGGCGGCCGGCAATATGGAACTGTCCTCGCGCACCGAGACGCAAGCCAGCTCGCTGGAAGAAACCGCGGCCTCGATCGAGGAGCTGACCAGCACCGTCAAGCAGAATTCGGAAAATGCCCAGCACGCGCGCAAGCTGGTGGAGGGCGCGTCGGCCACGGCCGCGCAGGGCGGCGAGGTGATGCAGCAGGTGGTGTCCACCATGAACGACATCAACGATGCCTCGCGCAAGATTGTCGACATCACCGGTGTGATCGACGGCATCGCCTTCCAGACCAATATCCTGGCGCTGAACGCGGCAGTGGAGGCGGCACGCGCCGGCGAGCAGGGGCGCGGCTTTGCGGTGGTGGCCACCGAAGTGCGCAACCTGGCGCAGCGCTCGGCCGCTGCCGCCAAGGAGATCAAGGTGCTGATCGATGATTCGGTGCAGAAGATCCAGCTCGGCACCAATCTGGTCGAGCAGGCTGGCACCACCATGACGACGCTGGTGGGCGACGTGCATCAGGTGACGCAGATCGTCGGCGAAATCGCCGTCGCCAGCCGCGAGCAAAGCGAGGGCATCGATCAGGTCAACCAGGCCGTCGCGCAGATGGACCAGGTAACGCAGCAGAATGCCGCGCTGGTGGAGGAAGCCGCCGCCGCCACGCAGTCGCTGCAAGACCAGGCCAGCCAGCTGCAGCAGACCGTCAGCGTATTCAAGATCGGCGACGCGGCCGCGCAGACCAGCCGCCACCTGGCATTGCGCTAAGCGGCGACAGCGGCCACGCGTCCCTGCCAGCGGTCCGCGCTGTCCGCGATGACCAGGTAGTCGCCGGGGCCGGGCGCTTGCGCCAGCAGGGCGCCGCCCGGTGCCCAGAAGGCGCTTTTGCCGGCGCTGGCGTAGCCGCCCGACGGCGTCGCGTGGTTGGCCATCAGCACGCCCATGTGGTGGGTTTCCGCATAGCCGCGCAGCGCCGCCGCATCCTTCGCATAGCCACCTTCCGAAATCAGCACACCGGCCACGTACAGCGAGGCGCCGGCATCGGCCGCGGCGCGCGCGTGGGCCGCGTGGTTGGTGTCGGCGCAGATGGCTTCCACATAGCGCTGACCGTGCAGAGCGTGTGCGTGCGCACCTGCCGGGCCGGGCTGGGCGTAGGCTTCCTCGCCGGCGTGCAGATATTGCTTGCGATAGACCGTGGTGCCGCCGTCCGCCGTCAGGCTGATGCTGGCGATGCACGGCCGCGCGGCGCCAGCATCAAGCACCGGCGCGCCGACGATGACGGTCATGCCGGCTGTACGCAATGGCGCCAGGCGCGCATCGTCCGGCGTCAGTGCGCACTGGCGCAGCAGTGGCAGCTCGTAGCCGCACAGTGATAATTCCGGGAACACCAGCAACTGCACGCCTTCCGCACGGGCGGCGGCGATGAAGCGCAGGTGGGTGGCAAGGTTGGCGGCGAGGTCGCCGGCCACCGATGGCGCTTGTGCCGCAGCGATGCGGATACCCATTACTTCTCCTGTTTGAGTGGTTTGCCCTTGTCCATGACTTCACGGCAGTCGCCCTTGAAGCTGGCATTGTCGTAGTTGGACCAGCCGTAGCTGTCCACGTAGCGCTTGTGCTGCTTGAATTGCTTGTTGAGGAAGCTCCACTCCAGCTTTTCATCGTCGTACTGGATGTCGCCCAGGTCCAGCAGCGTGTGGAACATGTTCTCGGTGGCCAGCCGCGCCTTGCGGTGGCGCAGCAGCTGCCGCACCTTCTCCGGGTAGCGCTCCTTGTACTGGTCCGAGTACCAGACCATGGCCGGCACGTGGAATTCATATTGGGTGTTATGGCCGTGGAAGGCGATATTGCAGCTGCCGTCGTACAGGGTCTGGCCGTGGTCTGCCACGTAGACCATGGAGCTGAGCTGCTGCGTATCCTTCAATTGCTGGATCACCTGCGACAGGAACCAGTCGGTGTAGAGGATGGAGTTGTCGTAGCTGTTGTTCAGCTGCGGCTTGATCTTCAGGTCGGTGTAGACCGGCTTGTCGACGCCGAACAGCGATGGCTGCCACTTGTCGAATTCTTTCGGGTAGCGCTGGCTGTAGTTCCAGTGGTTGCCCAGCGTGTGCAGCACGATCAGTTTTTTTGGCGCCGGGTCGTTGATGGCCAGCCGCAGCGGCTCCAGCAGGATCTGGTCGAAGTTGGAGTTGTTGGTGAAGCCGCCCAGGTTCATAAACTGCACCACATTGGCTTCCTTGGCAAACACCGACACCGGCGTGTCGAACTGGCCGAACGAAATCTGGTTCGACAGCCAGAAGGTCTTGAAGCCGGCTTCCTTGTACGCTGTCAGGAAGGATTTTTCGTAGAAGCCATCCTTCAGGCTTTGCATGGCCGGCTTGCGCGAGATGATGACCGGCACCGACAGGCGCGTGGCCGAGACCGAGGTAATCACGTCCGGCAGCGTCACCAGGTTGGGCTCCTGGCGCAGCAGCGGCGTGGTGTCGCGCGTGTAGCCGTTGATGCCCCAGCGGTCATAGCGCGACGATTCGCCGATCACCATGATGACAATCTCCGGCGCCGCATTCTTTTGCGGCTGGTGCGCGCCAAAGGTGAAGCTGCTGCTGCGCTGGCCGAGGTCGGCCAGGTAGGCGCGCTCCTTGTAGAAGTCGACGAAGCGCCCGGTCAGGCCGAATGGCCAGGAGGACGCGAAATCGCCAAACACCAGCGGCGTGCGCGCCCGCCACGGCAACGCCGGCCAGTGCCAGCCGGTGCGGCCGGCGCCGGCGATGGCGGCATGGTCCGGATCGCTGTCGTCAGGCGCGTCTTCTTCCGCCGTCTCTTCCTCGCTGGCGGCGCTGGCCTCGGCCGGGGTGACGCCGACATAGCGCAGGGCCGAGCTCAGCGCCGAAGCAATCGCCGAACCGGCAGGTGCTGCGGCCGGCGCCGTGCTGGCGCTGGCGTGCGCCGGCCTGGCGCGCACCCCGAATTCCCAGCCGTAGGCCCACAGCGCGGCCAGTGCCAGCGACACAGCAAGCACGCCCCAGCGCGATGTGCCGCGCCAGGTCAATGCCGGGCTGCGGCGCGCCGCCACCTGCACCGCGCCGCCCCACAGGATCATCGCCAGCAGCACCGCCCCCATCAGCCAGACTTTGCGGCCGAGGAATTCCATTGCCTCCTTGGGGCTGGTTTCGGCAATGATGCCCAGATGGTGGGTGGAAATGCCCTGGCCGTAATAAATGTACAGGTAGATTTCGGTCGGCAGCGCCACAAACGCCGGGATCAGCAGCCAGTGGAACCAGGCCGGGCGGCCAAACACGCTCCACACCGCCAGCCAGGCCAGCGCCTCGACAATCAGCACATGCGCCAGTTCCGGCACCTGCTTGCCCAGCAGCAGGGGCACGCAGGGCACCAGCGACAGCAGCAGGTAACTGACGAGCACAAACAAGGGGGCGGGGCGCAGCAGGGATCGCATTCGGACGGACACCGGGGTGATGGATTAGTTTGCTATTATCAAGTGTTTCTTGATCCTTGCAAGCCGCCCGGCGCCGTGAAATTGGTTGACTGAGCTACATTTCACGTCTATACTCGCGAGTTCTCAATTTATTCTGCACATCGTATACGCTGAATCAGGCTGCTCCGCGAGAGCGGCTGTTTGCGCCTCCGGTGGCCCGTAAATCGGGAGAAGGTTTTTTGTCCCCGGCACCTTGACCGGGTTGTTAACGTTGTAATTTTGTTGGATTAAGAACGATGCCAACCATCAATCAACTGATTCGCCAACCACGTACCAAGCTGGTCGTGAAGAGCAAATCGCCGGCGCTGGAAAACAGCCCGCAAAAGCGTGGCGTGTGCACCCGTGTGTACACCACCACTCCTAAGAAGCCTAACTCGGCACTGCGTAAAGTTGCCAAAGTGCGTCTGACCAACGGTTTCGAAGTGATTTCGTACATCGGCGGTGAAGGCCACAACCTGCAGGAACACAGCGTGGTGCTGCTGCGCGGCGGTCGTGTAAAAGACTTGCCAGGTGTGCGTTACCACATGGTTCGCGGTGCACTGGATACCCAGGGCGTTAAAGACCGTAAGCAAGCGCGCTCGAAGTACGGCGCCAAGCGTGCTAAGCAAGCCAAGAAGTAATTGACATTAATTGAGTTGAGCCGGTCGTGAGACCGAGTAAGTGGCTGGCTATGATGGCCGCCGCGAGTGACCGCAAGGCACTCAACTGAAGATAAAGGAATTAACATGCCACGTCGTCGTGAAGTACCCAAGCGCGAGATCCTGCCGGATCCAAAATTCGGCAACACTGATGTCGCCAAATTCGTGAACGTTCTGATGCTGTCCGGTAAAAAATCGGTCGCTGAAAACATCATCTACGGTGCCTTCGAGCACATCGCCCAGAAGTCGGGCAAAGACCCGCTGGAAGTGTTCGCCACCGCGCTGAACAACGCCAAGCCGCTGGTTGAAGTGAAATCCCGTCGCGTTGGTGGTGCCAACTACCAGGTGCCGGTTGAAGTCCGCCCAGTGCGCCGTATGGCGCTGTCCATGCGTTGGCTGCGCGAAGCTGCCAACAAGCGCAGCGAGAAGTCCATGCCACAACGTCTGGCAGGCGAACTGATGGAAGCGGCCGAAGGCCGTGGCGGCGCGATGAAGCGTCGTGACGAAGTTCACCGCATGGCAGAAGCGAACAAAGCGTTCTCGCACTTCCGCTTCTAATAAAATCGGCCAGCTCCTGAGCTGGCTGTCATCTGTTGTTCGAGGCCGGGCTCATTTTTGTCAGCAAAAATGGCGCTCGGTTTTGTCCATTCAAAGATTTAGGATTAATTATGGCCCGCAAGACCCCCATCGAGCGCTACCGCAATATCGGTATTTCCGCTCACATCGATGCAGGTAAGACCACCACCACCGAACGCGTTCTGTTCTACACGGGCGTGAACCACAAGATCGGTGAAGTTCACGATGGCGCCGCCACCATGGACTGGATGGAACAGGAGCAAGAGCGCGGTATCACCATTACCTCCGCAGCGACCACCTGCTTCTGGAAAGGCATGGCGAACAACTTCCCAGAACACCACATCAACATCATCGACACCCCAGGCCACGTGGACTTCACCATTGAGGTGGAACGTTCGATGCGCGTGCTGGACGGTGCTTGCATGGTTTACTGCGCCGTGGGCGGTGTTCAGCCACAGTCGGAAACCGTGTGGCGTCAGGCCAACAAGTACAAAGTGCCACGTCTGGCCTTCGTCAACAAGATGGACCGTACCGGTGCGAACTTCTTCAAAGTGTACGAGCAGATGCGCGCACGCCTGAAGGCCAACCCAGTCCTGATCCAGATCCCGATCGGCGCCGAAGACAACTTCAAGGGCGTGATCGACCTGGTCAAGATGAAAGCCATCATCTGGGACGACGCCACCCAGGGCATGAAGTTCGACTACGTGGACATCCCTGCCGAGCTGGCTGATTCGGCCGCTGAGTGGCGCGAGAAGATGGTTGAAGCCGCTGCTGAAGCGTCGGAAGACCTGATGAACAAGTACCTGGAAGAAGGCGATCTGTCGGAAGCCGAGATCAAGAAAGCACTGCGCGAGCGTACCATCGCTTCGGAAATCGTGCCGATGATGTGCGGTACCGCCTTCAAGAACAAGGGCGTGCAGGCCATGCTGGACGCGGTCATCGAATACCTGCCATCGCCAGTGGACATCGCAGCGGTGTCGGGCACCGACGAATCGGAACAGCCAGCCACCCGTAAAGCAGCGGACGACGAGAAGTTCTCGGCGCTGGCCTTCAAGATCATGACCGACCCGTTCGTCGGCCAGCTGGCCTTCTTCCGCGTGTACTCGGGCGTGATCAACGCTGGCGACACCGTGTACAACTCGGTCAAAGGCCGTAAAGAGCGTCTGGGCCGTATTCTGCAGATGCACGCCAACCAGCGCGAAGAGATCAAGGAAGTGCGCGCCGGCGACATCGCCGCGGCTGTGGGTCTGAAAGACGTGACCACCGGTGAAACCCTGTGCGATCCAGCGTCGATCATCACCCTGGAAAAAATGGTGTTCCCAGAGCCAGTGATCCAGCAGGCAGTTGAGCCTAAGACCAAGGCTGACCAGGAAAAAATGGGCCTGGCACTGAACCGTCTGGCGCAGGAAGACCCATCGTTCCGCGTGCGTACCGACGAAGAATCGGGCCAGACCATCATCGGTGGTATGGGCGAGCTGCACCTGGAAATTATCGTGGACCGCATGAAGCGCGAATTCGGCGTGGAAGCCACCGTGGGCAAACCGCAGGTTGCTTACCGTGAAACCGTGCGCAAGACCGTTGAAGGCGCCGAAGGCAAGTTCGTCAAGCAGTCGGGCGGCCGTGGTCAGTACGGTCACGCCGTGGTGACCCTGGAACCACAGGAACAAGGCAAGGGCTTCGAGTTCGTTGACGCGATCAAGGGCGGTGTGATTCCTCGCGAATTCATCCCTGCGGTGGAAAAAGGCGTGCGCGAAACCCTGAACACCGGTGTTCTGGCCGGCTACCCGGTGGTGGACGTCAAAGTGACCCTGACCTTCGGTTCGTACCACGATGTTGACTCGAACGAAAATGCATTCCGCATGGCCGGTTCGATGGCATTCAAAGAGGCGTGCAAACGCGCAAACCCAGTGATTCTGGAGCCGATGATGGCGGTGGAAGTGGAAACGCCGGAAGACTACGCCGGTACCGTGATGGGCGACCTGTCGTCCCGCCGCGGTATGGTGCAGGGCATGGACGAAATCCCAGGCGGCGGCGGCAAGATCATCAAAGCCGAAGTGCCACTGTCGGAGATGTTTGGTTACTCGACCACCCTGCGTTCCGCAACGCAAGGTCGTGCAACCTACACCATGGAATTCAAGCACTACGCTGAAGCGCCTAAGCACGTTATCGACGCTATCGTTACCGCGAAAGCGAAGTAATTCTGGTATTTTTGCGGCCGGGTAGATCATCCGGCCGCACATTTAAAAACTTTGTTCTGAGGAAGAATCAAAATGGCAAAAGAAAAGTTCGAGCGGACTAAACCGCACGTCAACGTCGGCACCATCGGTCACGTCGACCACGGCAAAACCACCCTGACCGCAGCGATCGCTACCGTTCTGTCGAAGAAATTCGGCGGCGAAGCGAAAGCTTACGACCAGATCGACGCTGCGCCAGAAGAAAAAGCACGCGGCATTACCATCAACACCGCGCACGTTGAATACGAAACCGCCGGCCGTCACTACGCTCACGTTGACTGCCCAGGCCACGCCGACTACATCAAGAACATGATTACCGGTGCCGCGCAGATGGACGGCGCGATCCTGGTTTGCTCCGCCGCTGACGGCCCAATGCCACAGACCCGCGAGCACATCCTGCTGGCCCGTCAGG
>NZ_JBCNLB010000023.1:0-81638 GCF_039595735.1 Duganella sp. | reverse complement strand
GCGTTGAGGCTGTCTTGATGGGCTGCTGGAGTGCTAATTTGATGCTTTCGGTTGTGCATATTGGGGACCTACCGCTGTACTCTAAATTAATCGGGTAGGTGTCTCAAGTTATATTGGCACGGAGGGGTCATCCACTATCAAAATACGCAACTGAAGCTCATCCATTCACTACTCCTTCGCAACGGCCAGTAACCGAAACTCTTTGTAGTAGAGCTGAAAAGAATAATCAATTTGGCAACAGGAAACCATTGTTTCAACAAAACTATCGCACTGGCCCGCGAATTGATCGACAGCAACTTAGTCTAGCCCATTGCGATCCTTGACGACCCTCCTTCTCGCAAGATCTCGTTTCATGCTATGTCTTCTCAGTCCTACAAGGACGCGAGAAGTTCACGACTATCAAAATCAAATGATTTCGCAGAGACTGGTGCGACACCCCACACAACATCTCTTTACGCACCAACGCTGCGAGAGCGTTATCTGTGCGGCTAGGACCGTCCCGATGCAGAAGATGAGAGTGTTGATGGAGAAGCGGTGAAAAAGATTCTGATAATCGATGATAACGTCGAGTTGGCAAATGCACTAGCTGAGGTAATGTCCGTTCATGGTTTGAGAACTGAGACCGCTCATGGAGCTCAAGCAGGTCTCAAAGCCGTCGGCGAGTTCACCCCTGATGTCGTCTTTTTGGATCTTGGCATGCCTGAGATGAATGGTTACCAAGTGGCTGCTGCTATTCGTGCGGACAGATCTCTATCGCAGCCATACCTTATCGCTTACACGGCTTGGGACGACGCCGCGACCGTACGACGGGCTTTGCTAGCGGGATTTAATCTGCATATTGCCAAGACATCTTCACTTGGAGAATTACTCGAAGCCGTCAGCCAAGTCCATTGATGAGTAAATTGAGAATCGTCTTCCTACATGTTCGCTCGCACGCTGAGCCATGCTTAATTTGCCTTGCCTTCAAACCTAGCGAATGTCGCAATGCGAGCACAAGATCCCTCACTTCGGCAGTCGACGACGTATCATGAATAAAGACGGGCTGACTACGATGACGGCCGCAATATATCGGTCATCCCACGCTACGCGAAGGCGCTGCGTGACAGCTTAGCAAGGGGAGATTCGCATGGAAACCAGCTTACTCAAAAATATGCAGAGGACCGGCAGGGACATTGCTTCCGCGTTTAGCGGCGAGATAGGTTCGGACGCAGCGATGCGAATCACGGAACGGCTACTCTCTTTGATGAAAGCGAGTACATCTGTTGACGAAGAAATGGGATCTCGCCTCATGATTTTAGGCGCCCTCTCTGCGCTAGGGCAAGAAGAAGTCGCCGAGGAAGTGTTTACACAAATCCCTTTAGACAACGCCTTTTGAGTACGTCGATGAGATAGGCGACCAAAGCAGCCTGACAGTGTACACGCCAGGTCAAAACGAGCTCGGCACTTACTTACTGCGCTGCCGACGCCGGTACGACTCCGGTCCAGCCCCGCCATCACTACAGGTTATGCAACGACACCAATGCAGAGTTCCGCATCAATGCCACCCTGTTATGGCGCCCGCTTTCTCTTTAAACGCGGTGAAATTATTCCGCTTCCGACAATCCGAAGGGCAAGGAAAGTCCCGCCGTTCACCATCAGTTCAAAATAAACCTATTGGCTCCAGCGGCTGCCTACATGCGCATCAATAAGCAATGTGCAAGGTGAGCAGAAAACTCCAACCAACAGCGGCACATTTTGGCAGACCGTCACCACCAGTACCAGAAATAGACCAGACACTGCTCAGGCTAGGTAGCCACAGAAACATCTCCAGCAATAAGTCACACCCAACCTCGCACATCAGACAGCGTCCGCTTGGGTACCTACCGGATCCACGGATTCGAACTCCGCGTCTCCGAACTAGTGATCGGCGTTGCGATCGCGCAAGGTAACTTGACCGGGCGCGGCATATTCTCGGCTTTTACTCACGCCTTCAAGGAAACGGGATGGAACCTGACAGTACCAACGAAGACAAGCTACTGTTTGAGCGCACGATGAAATCGCTGGAAGCCCAGATTGCCAGCGCGGGTGCGCATCTCACGATAGACACCAGAGCGCGCTCGCTTTACACCCAAGAGATCAAAAACATGTCCGACAAATTGCGCGCTGATGCGATTGCTCGCAGGATCACTTGGGCCGCGGCGGCGCGTGAGGCACAGGAAGCCCGAAATCTCATCATGGGAATTATCCGGACGCGCAGCACACCGGTTGGGCGTGCTTTCGCCGAACACCTGAAACAGAAGGGCTATTCCCTGAACCAACTGATTGCTCTCAAGACCACGGAGCGGCACGGGGAACACGCTGTTTTCTCCCGCCTATCGAACGCCAAACAAAACTCGATCTATGCGAGCATAGTGACATCGGCTGGCAAATCGAATGCAGTTGTCACGCGAGCGATGTCGAGGCTTACTTACGCCGGCCGCGGGCTGCTGTTGGTTGCGCTAGCTTTGTCCGTTTACCATGTGGCCACTGCGTCTAATAAATTTAGAGCGTTTCAGAAAGAGCTGGTCATCAACGGTGCGGGTGCCGCGGGCGGCATGGCCGGCGGCGCGGTGGCCGGTCTGGCCTGCGGTCCCGCTGCCCCGGTTTGCGTTACTGTAGGGGCGTTTGTAGGCGGCGCACTGGCAGCGTTTGGCACCAGTTTTATTTGGTAAGGCGTTTATGAAATTGACACATGCCCCAGATTACGCCATCAGAGTAGTCACGCCTTCCGCATCAGACACAATTCCGAAGAGTGAAATCCTGATTGCTGGCGTACCGACCGGGAAAATCGTCGATGGCGCGGTGTTTGAAGCCGCATTACGATGGCACGAATATACCCTGCTGTTCTTGACCGACGATGTGCCATTTGAAGACACACTGAACATCTATTTACTGGATGCTGCGCTTAATATCGTAGATTGGGCGCGGATGTACTTTATGTACTCTACAGGTATCTTTTCGAATCTGGATTTGACGCAGGAGAACGCTATTCGCTTTTGTTTTTTTGCCGAGAGAACCTGGACACTCAAGCTGTTCCCTGAGACGAAATTTGCGCTCCCGCGCATCTCCGATCCCATCGGGGTGAGTCGGCCACTAAAGTTTTTCCGCATGTTTCAGTTGGATAGCAGCCCACTGCCTCAAATATCACAGGCTGTTGGCCCTCGGAAGCGCCTCGCGGGTAAGGCCGAGACACACAATCACCCATTGCCGTACTCACGGCGGTACGGCTCTGGTCCACCTCGCCATTAAGGCGAGGTGCACAAAGAGACCAATAGAACGCCAGCATTTCGATTTCATCGTCGGTTTCATATTTCAGGCACGCCAAAACCTGAGTCAGCGCAGCAATTGGAAGAGACGGAGGCGACAAGCCACCCACCCCGCCACGTGCCCTGACGGCACGCGGCAGGCATCAACTTAGATCAGCGAGCCGACATCGCATCCAGTTCAGCCATCGCATCGTCCGGCAGGTGCAGCGAGCCGGCGGCGATGTTTTCGTGCAGGTGCGACAGCGACGAGGTGCCAGGAATCAGCAGGATGTTCGGCGCACGGCGCAGCAGCCAGGCCAGCGCCACCTGATTGGGCGACGCCTGCAGCCGCGTCGCCACTTGCGACAGCGTGGCCGATTGCAGCGGCGAGAAGCCGCCCAGCGGGAAGAATGGCACGTAGGCGATGCCGTCGCGCGCCAGCTCGTCGATCAGCGCATCGTTGTCACGATTCACCAAGTTGTACTGGTTCTGCACGCAGACGATCTCGCAGATGCTCCTGCCCTGCGCCACCTGCGCAGCCGTCACATTGCTCAGGCCGATATGCTTCACCAGCCCTTGTTGCTGCAGTTCCGCCAACGCCGTCAGCGGCGCTTCGATCGAGCCTTCCGCCGGCTGCATCGGATCGAACATCACCCGCAAATTCACCACGTCCAGGACGTCCAGCCCGAGGTTGCGCAGGTTGTCGTGCACGGCCTGCTGCAGATCGGCCGCCGAGAACGCCGGCAGCCAGGAGGCGTCCGTGCCGCGACGGGCGCCGACTTTGGTGACGATCACCAAATCGTCCTGGTACGGATGCAGCGCTTCGCGGATCAGTTGGTTGGTGATGTGCGGGCCGTAGTAGTCGCTGGTGTCGATATGATTCACACCGGATTCCACCGCCGCGCGCAGCACGGCCAACGCCGCCTGGCGGTCAGCCGGCGGGCCATAGATGTGCGGGCCGGAGAGGCGCATCGCGCCATAGCCCATGCGTTGTACGGAACGGCTGCCAAGTTGGTAGGTCTGAGACATGTTTGAGCTCCTTTTTCATAAGATGTACCCAGTGTAGGCGCAACAGCGGCGTTCGATAAGTCGTTATAATCGAAACACCCTGTACGAAAATCCGCACAATGAAAATCGATCTGGCTGACCTGAATGCTTTCCTTGCCGTGGCCAACGCCAAGGGCTTCCGCGACGGCGCCCGCGCCAGTGGCCTGAGTGCGTCCGGTTTGAGCGAGGCAGTGCGCCGGCTGGAAGCGCAGCTGGGCGTGCGTCTGCTGCACCGGACCACCCGTAGCGTGGTGCCAACCGAAGCGGGCCAGCGCTTGCTGGCGCGGCTCAATCCCGCACTGACGGAAGTGGCAGCGGCGCTGGACGCCATCGGCAGCCAGGCCGATCGCCCGGCTGGCACCTTGCGCCTGAACGTGCCGATCAGTGGTGCGCGCCTGGTGCTGCCCGCCATCGTTCCGCGCTTCCTGGCGGCCTATCCTGAAATTCGTCTCGACATCACTGGTGAAGACAATTTCGTCGATCTGGTCGCCGCCGGTTGCGATGCCGGCATCCGCTACGATGAACGGCTGGAGCAGGACATGATCGCCTTCCCCATCGGCCCGCGCCGCCAGCGCTTTGCGGTGGCGGCCGCGCCGTCCTATCTCGCACGGCGCGGCCGCCCGACACATCCCGGCGAACTGCTGCAGCACGACTGCCTGTGCTTCCGCTTTGCCGGCAGCACCGTGCAGCCGTGGGAATTCGCCCAAGGCGGCGAGACCTTGAAGGTCGACGTCAGCGGACCGCTGACGGTGCAAGGCGGCGCGATTGCCGATTTGCTGGTGGAGTCCGCCATCAGCGGCAGCGGGATTGTTTATCTGTTCGAGGACTGGCTGCAGCCGCACATCGACAGCGGTGCGCTGGAGCCGATCCTGGAACCCTGGTGGCTGTCCTTCTCCGGCCCCTTCCTCTACTACCCGGGCCGCCGCCTGGTCCCCGCCCCACTGCGCGCGTTCATCGACTTCATCAAAGCCGATGTCTAAGGACCGCAATCATTTCGGCCCCTCTGTCAAAAAAATGGCGGCTTGATCTACACCATAGCGTGCCAAATTAGTCGTGCTAGCTTGGCGACATGCCTGCTTCCTATTTCGCTCAAATACAAAGCCATCCAGGCTGGTTCACCATCAACGTTCTGGTGCCGCTGCTGCTGCCTTTCGTTGTCATAGCCATCGTAGCCACGGCAATAGGCGGCTGGCGTGCATTCATCCAGATGTTCAAGAAGTCCGTCAATCAGGGCCAATTGTTCTGGGTGGTGTTGAGCATGCTGGCATCAATGGGATACGAAGCGTTCTCCGCATATACGCGATGTGCCTGGTTGGCCGAGACTATCTCATGGGCACTCGGCTTGTGCATGTCCTGCGCATTCGTCAGTTCGATTTTCATTGCAGTGAACACGGTCCGAACACTCAATGAGCCGAACGTACGGGCAATCGCGATTTACATCTCGTTGATAATGGCAGTAATCGTGCTCTACTGCTATCCGGTGCTCCACGTGTTGTTCGCAGAATGCTAAACTCAAATCGCAGATTAAGGGGGGAGAAATCCCATGAGAAAATTCTTGCGCAGAGTGATCCTGAGCCGCACGTTCACAAACATATTGGCGCTGCTTTGCATTGCGTGGTCAGTTGCCATGGTGGTCTTGGTGAATGTCATCCTGGCGCGACACGGTTGATTTTTCTATCAGGCTAGCAAAAACGCTTCAGTAGTGCCGCACGATTCCTTCATAATGCAGTCCATGATCAAGCCACTACTCTTCCTCAGCGCACTCGCTTGCGGCGCGGCGCTGGCGCAAGGCGAGGCGCCTGTCGCGCGTGCCAATTGGGCGGTCGCGCGTGCCGGCGACTCTGTCTACACTTTCTTCGGCCTCGGCCCCGGCAAGACGCACGCCGATATCGCACGCGATGCGTATGCGCTCGATCTGCGTTCGGGACAATGGCGCAAGGCCGGCGATATCCCTGTGGCGCAAGGCCGCCTGGCCAGCGCGGCGCTCACCGTTGGCGGCAAGGTGTATCTGATCGGCGGCTACACGGTCTCCCCCGCCGGCGAGGAAGTCTCCACACCCGAGGTGATGCGCTTTCTGCCCGACAGCGGCCGCTTTGAAACGGAAACCGTCATGCCGGTCCCGGTCGATGACAGCGTCGCCATGCCGTGGCGCGATCGCTGGATCGTGCTGGTCAGCGGCTGGCACGACAAGGCCAACATGGCTGACGTGCAGCTCTACGATACACACACCAGGCAATGGCTGGCCGCCACGCCCTACCCCGGCGCCCCAGTATTCGGCCACGCCGGCGGCCTCGATGGCGACAGCATGGTGATTTGCGACGGCGTCACCGCCAGCAAGGGCGCCGATGGCAAGAATACGTTCGCCATCACCAACGCCTGCTGGCAAGGCACGCTCGATCCGCAGCACCCGGCTCGCATCAGCTGGCGACAGCTGCCGGCCCATCCTGGCATACCGCTGTACCGCGCCGGCGCGGTTGGCTATGCGGGCCGCATTATTTTTGCCGGCGGCAGCGGCCGTCCCTACAACTACAACGGCATCGGCTACGACCAGCTGCCCGCCGAGCCCTCCAGCGCCGTGTTCAGCCTCAATCTGCAGACGCAGGCCTGGCAACAGCACGCGCCACTGCCGCAAGCCGGCATGGATTTCCGAGGCCTGATCCCGCTGGACGCTGGCGCCTATGGTTTGTTCGGCGGCATGCGCGCCCATCAGCAGGTCAGCGGCGGCATCATCCGCTTCCAGCTCGCTGATGCACTTTGACAACACCGCTGTTTGTTAAGCCCGCCATCCCGTGTATTGTGGAGTCATTGATGTAGTTTAATTTTCAAGATGACTCTGCTATTTTCCCCGCGCCGCCGCGCCGGCTGGGCGCTTGCCCTGGCCGCCAGCTACTCCTTGCCGGCCGCCGCCGCCCAGCCCGAGGACGAAGACCTGGCCTTGTTTGGCATGGACCGCTATGCCATCAGCCTGGCCACCGGCTCGGCCCAGCCGCTGCGCCGCGCGCCAGCGGTCGCCTCGGTGGTCACCGCCGAGGATATCGCCGCCATGGGCGCCACCGACCTCGATCACGTGCTGGAAAGCGTGGCCGGCATCCACGTCACGCGCGGGGCACCGATGTACGCGCCGAATTACGTGATCCGCGGCATCGGTGCCGGCGGTCCGACCAATCCGCAGGTTCTGGTGCTGCTCAACGGCCTGCGCCTGAACACTGACTACAACGGCGACAAGGGCAATATGTGGATCAGCATGCCGGTGACCAATGTCGCCCGCATCGAAGTCATCCGCGGTCCCGGCTCCGCGCTGTACGGCGCCGATGCCTTTGCCGGCGTCATCAACATCATCACCAAGACGGCGGAACAGATGCCGGGACTGCGCGTGGGCGCACGCGTCGGCACCTTCCAGTCGCGCGAAGCCTGGCTGGAGTACGGCCACAAGCAGGGCGAGATGGGCATCGCCGCCTACCTGCAAGCCGGCCGCAGCAACGGCTCCGACCAGCTGATCCAGGCCGATGCGCAAACCCTGAACGACAGCCGCTTCGGCACCCGCGCCAGCTACGCGCCCGGGCCGATGAACGTCGGCTACAACGCCTTCGACGGCAGCCTGGACCTGACCTACCAACGCTGGCGCTGGCGCACCAACCTGAAATGGCGCGGCGACGCCGGCACCGGCCCCGGCATCAATTCCGCGCTGGACCCGAACCACAAAACCCGCAGCGCCACCGCGCTCAGCGAACTGGCGTGGAGCGCGCCCGATTTTTCCGACGTGTGGAGCGTGGGCGGCTCGCTCAGCTACCTGTTCTTCACCGAGCAGTCGCCGGACGGCCTCGGCCTGTTCCCGGCCGGCGCGCGCATCGGCCCCAACCTGTTCCCGGACGGGATGATCGGCGGCCCCAGCCGCTGGGAACGGAATCTGCGCGCTGCCGTGCACGCCACCTACAGCGGCTGGAAGCGCCACGCGCTGCGTCTGGGCGCCGGCCATGACGACCTGTATCTGTACCAGGTCAGCACCATGAAAAACTTCCTGCTGAATCCGGCAGGCGTGCCGATTCCGACCGGCCCGGTGATCGACTACGGCGCCATCCAGCCGCACATCATGCCGCAGCGGCGCAAGATCAACTATGCCTACGTCCAGGATGAATGGCAGTTCGCCCCCGACTGGGCGCTGACGGCCGGCGTGCGCCACGACCACTATTCCGATTTCGGCAGCACCACCAATCCGCGCCTGGCGCTGGTGTGGGATGCCGACCTCAACGTCACGGTCAAGCTGCTGCATGGCCGCGCCTTCCGCTCGCCCAGCTTCAACGAGCAGACCGGCATCAACCCGGTCAACATGGGCAATCCGCAGATTCAGCCGGAAACCATCGCCACCACCGAAGCGGCCCTGGCCTGGCAGGCGCGCCCCGACCTGTCGGTCAACCTGAGCTTGTATCGCTACGCGATGAAAGACCTGATCCGCTCGACCGCCAATCCGGCGCCGGCGCCGGGCGCCACCTACCGCAACACCGGCAGCGTGGATGGCAAGGGCGGCGAACTGGAGCTGACGTGGGAGCTGCGGAAAAACCTGCGCTGGCTGGCCAACTACGCGCGCCAGCACGCACACGACCCGGCCACCGGCAAAGATCCCGGCTACGCGCCGCGCCACCACGCCTACACCCGCCTCGACTGGACCTTCAGTCCTGGTTGGCAGGTGGGACCGCAGCTGAACTGGGTGGCTGGCCGCCGCCGCGCGCCTGGCGACGCGCGCGCGCCGATTGCCGACTACCAGACCGTGGACGCCATCCTGAGCCGGCAACTGCCGCACGGCATGACGCTGTCGGCCACGGTGCGCAATCTGTTCAACGCCGATGCGCGCGAGCCCAGCCTGTCGCCGGGACTGGCGCTACCGTTTGACATCCCGGTAGCGCCCCGCGCGCTGGCGCTGCAACTGAGCGCCAGGCTGTAACACCGCCTTAGAACGCCGCCCGCAGACCAACACTGACGCGGCGGCCCACATCTTCCAGCGTCAGAAACTGGCTCTGATTCAGCGCGTACTCGTGGGTGCGCGCGTTGGTCAGGTTGATGGCGTCGGCATAGATCGACAGAGTTGGCGAGAGGTTGTAGCGCAGGCTGGCGTCGGTCTGGCCGTAAGCGGCGCGGTTGCGCGGCTGAGTGCTGCCGCCGCCGCAATCGATGGAGAAGTGATTGCGCCAGTTGTAGCTCACACGCGCCTGGAACTTGCTGTTCTCATAGAACACCGAGCCGTTGTACGACTGCGGCGACAGGCCAGGATAACCGCAAGCCGGGGTGCTGTTGTCTTCGCGGCTGGCGCTGGCGTCGACGTAGGTGTAGTTGGCGGTCACGCCAAAGCCGCGCAGCCATGGGACCGCGGTGTCAAACGCGTACTGGCCGGCGATCTCCACGCCCTTGATCTTGCCCTTCTGGCCGTTGCGCACGCGGCTGTCATGCACCACCTCGGTGTACTGCGGAATCTTCATGTCCACCAGGCGGGTTTCCAGGAAGTCGGTGACATTCTTCTGGAACACGGCTGCGCTGACATAGTTGGTTTTCGACAGATACCATTCCCACGAAATGTCGTAGTTCTTGGACTGCATCGGCTTCAGGTAAGGATTGCCGCCGCCGGTCTGCACGTCGCCGTAGCGGCCGCCGTACCAGTTATCCACGCCCATCTGGCTCAGGGTCGGCCGGGTTTCAGTCTTGGAGGCGGCCAGGCGCAGCAGCATGTCGCGCGTCAGGTCGAACTTCACGTTGGCCGACGGCAGGAAGCTGTTGTAGCTGTTGTCCACCGTGGTGACCGTGCTCGGGCCGTAGTTCAGGATGTAGGTGGTGTCGTTCGGGCTCTTGGTGGCCGACAGCAGCACGCGGCTGATGCCGGTCGAACTCGATTGCACATGCACCGCGCGCACGCCGGCGTTGGCCGACCAGCCCTCGCCTTCCCACTTACTGTCGAGGAAGATGCTGGAGACCTTCTCCTTCACGCCCCACATCGACGGCAGCGTGTAATCGATGGCCATCGGACCGTTCGGATACTTGGTGGTGTTGGTGTACAGCGCCGGATCGTTGGACTGCGCCAGGATCGACGGCTGGTTCAGGTAGTTCATGTACGCGTACGGATCGAAGCTCAGGTAAGCGTTCGGCATCTGCGCGCCGTTGCCCATGAAGTTGTCAATCGGCGTCACCGTGAACAGCGAGGCGGGCAGCGCCAGGTGATAGCCGCTGAACGCATTCCATGCATCGTTCTTCCACTCGGTGCGGTCGACGCTACGCTGCGAATACGCCAGGCCGGTATCGATGCCCTTGAAGTAGCCCCAGTCCTGCGACCACGCCAGATTCAGGCGGCCTTCGTTGAGCTTGTCGTGATTGCGGACATCGCCGTTGGAGACGGCGTGCGCGCGCACCGCGGTCGGGTCGGCAATGCCGTCGCCAAAGGTCAGCCCCGGCGTGCCGTTAAAGGTCAGCACGTCGCCATTCTTCGGCACCATGCCGGCCACCACCCACATGTCCGGCGAGCCGGAGGTGGTGCGCGAGGTCGAGATGTCGCCTTCCAGTTTCCAGTCCGGCGCCAGGTTCCATTTCGAGTTCAGGCCAAACGCGCGCGTGGTCGACAGGCGGTCGCCGCCCTTGACGATCATGTCGTTGGAATTGGCCTCGCCCAGCAGCGTGCCGGGGCCGGCGATGGCCGGGTTGTTGGCGTAGAAAATCGAGCCGGGGCGCAGGAAGCTGGTGATCTGGTTATTGCCGTCATATTTGACGCCCAGCTGCACCGGATTGTTCCAGTCGCTGAAGGCAATTACGTCGTTGCGCTGGTCGAGGTGGGAGTACAGCGCGTCGGCGGTCAGCTTCCAGTCCGGCGTCGGGTTGTACTGCATGGTCAGGTTGCCGACCAGGCGCTTGCGGCGCTCATTTTCCTGCTGGTAGCCGAAGCTTTGCGGAATGTACAGCTTCTTGGTGGTGACGTCGGCCATGGTCAGGCCCTTGGAATTCAGGTCGCCGTTGATGATGGAGACGTCACGCAGGTTCCAGGCATCGGTGATGGCCTTGTTCTGCTTGGAGGCGCGGTCGGTGTACGACAGCGAAGCGTTCACGCCAAAGGTGCGCGCCTCGTTGGCAAACGAGTACATGCCGCTGATGTTGGGCGTTTTCTTCTCGGAATTGGAATCGTAGGCGCCGGAGACATTGATCACCGAGCTGTGGCCGGTCTTGCCGGACAGCGGACGGGCGGTCTGGATGTCGACCGTGGAGCCGATCCCGCCCTCGGGCAGGAAGGCTTGCGAGGTCTTGTACACCAGCGCCTTGGAAATCAGGTCGGACGACAGCAGGTCGAACGAGAATTCGCGGCCGCCGGTGTCGCTGGTCATGGTGCGGCCGTTGACCAGCACGTTGTTGAATTCCGGCCCCAGGCCGCGCACCGAGATGTAGCGGCCTTCGCCGTTGTTGCGCTGGATCTGCACGCCGGTCACGCGCTGCAGCGATTCAGCAATATTCGTGTCCGGGAACTTGCCGGCGTCTTCGGCCGACACGGCATCCACCACGCCGTCCTGCAGGCGCTTGGTGTTGAGCGAGGAGCTGAGCGAGGCGCGGATGCCGCTCACCACCACGGTGGCGGAGGGATCGACGTCGCTGGCGGTCTGGGCGTGGGCGCCGGCCACGAGGACCAGGTCGGCAATCAGCGCGGCTAATACAGTTTTACGGAGGGAAATCCGAGTCGTGTTCATCATGTCTCCAGTGTGTAGTTATAGGTCTGACTTCGTTTTCGGCTGCTTGGGTACGTCAACTACTTGAACAATCTTAAGCCGCACACAACAATGCCAATCTATTATTTCTTTACACAAAGGGATTCCAAATTGATATAACGCGAACGCGCGCCCCATAAAAAAACGCCAGCATAAGCTGGCGTTCAGTGTGCTACGGGTTGTTGTTTTTAAGCTTTGCGGCGGCGTGCGACGAAGCCGATCAGGGCCAGGCCGCCCAGCAGCATGCCGTAGGTGGTTGGCTCCGGCACCGCCGTGACGAAGCGGCTGGCGCCAGTGTAGAAGGCCATGTTGGAGAACTTGGCAATGCTGTTCGGATTGTTGGCGTTGTTGACCCAGTTCACGGCCCAGTTGCCTTGCAAGGTCGCGCCGGCATTGACCACCTGGTTGTCGAACAGGAAGCTGCCGACGTTATTACCGGCGTGCAGCGACAACACCAGATCCACGGTCAGGTTCTTGCTGTTGGTGTTCTTGATCGACCAGGTGCCGCTGTAATCGCTGGTCTTGCTGAAGGTGAAGGTCAGGCTGTCGCCGGCCAGCTTGTCGACCAGCGAGCCGTTATCCACGATGGCCGCGCGGTTCCAGCTCGACGTACCGGTGCTGTCAAAGGTAAAGGTGTTGGCAAAACCGGCAGTCGACTGAATCGGGTTGATGTTCTGCCCCAGCACCAGCGCAAACTGGTCGGAAAAATCCTTGGTGGTACCAATGTTCAGGTAGGCATCTTTGTTGCTGGAAGTACCTTTGCCCGGCGTGTTGGCGGCGTGAGCGACCGTGCCAGCAAGGCAGCAGCTCAGGAATGCGATGTTCAACAAGGTCTTCATAGTTACCCCAGCGGTAGATGTCAAAATAATCACTAAAGTTGCGCTCGATCTATGAAACGTAAGGTATCACATCTCGCAAAATTCATGCAAGAAATATACGTTTCAATGCTCAAAAACAACGAAATCTTAGCGTTTTGGCTTCGTTTTGGCGCCGTGGGCGGCTTCGTAGATGGACTTGGCGTCCTGGTGGGCCTGGTCGATATTGCGCAGTTTCTTGTCTTCGTCGTGTTTGACGAAGAATTCTTTGTCCTGGGCAGCCACCACCAGTTTGACGGCGGCGGCCTCGTCCAGGCCGTATTTTTCGAAGATCAGCGTGGTGACTTCGTCGAGGTATTCTTCATAGGTCATGCGACCGTCCTTTCAAATGGAGGTCGTATTATCGCAGCGAAACGCCGCTCAGGCGAGCCGGCAGCGGCTTGGACGCCGCCAGTTGCCCGCTCAGCGCCTGCATCGCGCGGCCCAGCGGCTGCTCCACCCAGTGATGGAACAGCGCGCCAGCCATCAGGCTGCCGCCCCAGGCCGCCAGCATGCCCAGCGCTTGCCATTGCGGCTCGGCCGACACATAGCGGCTGAAAGCCGCGTTCACCAGCAGACACACCGGGAAGTGGATCAGGAACACCGCGTAGGAAATCTTGCCCATGCCGTGAATCGCCCGCCAGGCGCGTCCTTCGGACGCGGTCTTGATGCGACCGAACAGGAACAGCACGCAGGCCGTCATCGCCGCCAGCGCAATGCGGCTGCGGAACTCCAGCAGCAGGCCGATCACGGCCGGCAGCAGGGCCATCAGCAGCAAGATCACGGCAAAGCCGGGCTTGCGGCGCGGGTCGCTGGCCCACCACGCCATCACGCCCAGGCCATAGCTGCCAAAGAAATACGGCGCCCAGTTATCCCAGTCGGCATCCAGATTGAAATACAGCAGCGACATGGTGATGCCAAACGCCGTCATCACCGGCATCAGCCACGACAGCGGCCGCTTGCCTTCGCCGATACCGGCCATCCACAGCGCCAGCACCAGCAGCGCGTACAGCTGGAAATCGATGGCCACATACCAGGCGCCGGCCGACACCGACGGATAGCCCAGCACGCCGTGCAGCAACAAGGCGTGCGCGGCCAGTTGCGACCAGGTCGCGGGCGCGGAGATGGAATCGTGGATCATCCAGCGCGCCGCCAGCGCCGAGGCCAGCACCGCGATGATGGTGGCGGCCAGGAACGGCGGCGCCAGCTTGGCGTAGCGGCGCCAGATGGCGCGCAGCGGATCGGCGTAGCCGGCATGGCCGGAGGGCGCCAGCGACTTGGCCGCCAGGAAGCCGCCGATCACCAGGAAGACTTGCACGGCAATGCGGGCACTGCCGCTGAGCCAGTCGATCAATGCCGGAAACAAGGTGCGTGCGTGGTCGGCCATCGGGCCATAGAAAGCCAGATGGTGCAAAACGATCAGCTGCGCCGCGCCTGCCTTCAACAGGTTAATCAAGCCAAACTGCGACGGGGCCGGCTTACCCATGCCATGCGTCACTGCAACTTCTTTCATTCCTCATTCCTCTTGCAACGAAGGGCGATATGATAGCCGAGGATGAGCAATGTGTGGCGCGCGCCAGCACGCGGCCCTTGAACTTTCCGCCAAGCAGCAGTAAAATGCTGGCCCTTGGGTCGTTAGCTCAGCTGGTAGAGCAGCGGACTTTTAATCCGTTGGTCGCAGGTTCGAATCCCGCACGGCCTACCAAGATGCAGCCACAACGCCAATCTCCGGGTTGGCGTTGTCGTTTCTAGCGCGACTTCTTCTCGGTGCGCACGTAAAAGCCGGGCGGCTTGCGCGCCACCCAGGCGATGAAGGTCTGGATGTCCGGATGGGCGCGCAGCGCCTCCCAGGTGTGATAGTGCTGCAGCAGTTCGCGCTCGGTGAATACCGAGTGGATCTTGCGATGGCAGATCTTATGAATCGGAAACTGCTCCCTGCCCTTGAACGTCTTCGGCACCAGATGGTGGCGGTCGATATTGACCGTCCCCAGCGCGCGGCCGCACAGCGGACAAGGTTCGGCATCCATCACACTCAGCGCCGGAACTTGCGCGGCTGGCGTTTGCGCGCTGCCGAATTCTGGTCCTGCAGGATGGCATCCACGCGCTCGGACGCTTCGCGCGACAGGCCCAGCGCCAGTTCGGTGTCCGGGAAATATTCGGGCTGGCGATAGGCCAGCCAGGCGTAGGCCGAGTACAAGCGGCACGCATCTTCCACTTCCTGCAGGTTCATGTAATGCAGCGGGCTGTCGCTTGGCCTCAGGTGCGTGACCTTCTTGTGCGCCAGCGATTTGGCCCAGTTCTCCCACGCGTTCTGCAGCGCCGGCACCTTGGCTGAAATTGGCACCAGCGACAGCGCGAACTTTTCCGCTACCGTCAGCTCCAGGGTATCCAGCCAGGCCGCGCGCTCGAACTGGTCCTCGGTGATGCGCGGATAAAAGAAGCCGTCCGGCACATCGATGTTGTGCACAAAGCGCTTGAGCAGCTTGGCCAGCGCCTGCTCGTGCGTGACCGAGGAGATGCGGTGCAAATGCTCCAGCGTCGGCGCCACCGCGAAGCCGGTGGTTTTCAGCGGCACCGGCTTTTCGCGCAGCAGCGAACGCATCACATTGTGGGTCTCGTTGTCGTAACCGGCCACCAGGCCTTCCTCATGCACGCCGAAGCGCCCTGCCCGGCCGGCGATCTGGCGCGCCAGTGCGGCCGGAATTTCTTCCTCCTCGTAACCGTTGTACTTGACGCTGGTGGTCATCACCACGCGCGCGATCGGCATATTCAGGCCCATGGCGATGGCGTCCGTGCCGACCACCACATCGGCGGCGCCATCGCGAAAGCGCTGGGCCTGCGCGCGCCGCACTTCCGGCGACAGATTGCCGTACACAGTGGCCACCGACAGCCCCATCTCGGTCACCATGTCGCGCCACATCAGCACCTCGCGGCGCGAGAAGCAGATCACGGCGTCGCCGCGGCGCAGATTGCTCAGCTTGCGCACGGCGGTCGGCTCCATCGACAGCGGCCCCTTGCGCTTGAGCAGATGCACCTCCAGCTCGCACTCCAGCCGCGCCGCCAGCACCTCGATCGCGCGCCGCGCTTCCGGTGCGCCCACCAGGTACACCACCTTGGCCGGCGCGCCGCACACGGCGGCAGTCCAGGCGGCGCCGCGGTCGCGGTCGGACAGCATCTGGATTTCATCGATCACGGCGACGTCGACCGGGGTTTGCGTGTCCAGCATCTCCACCGTGCTGGCCACGTGGCTGGCGCCCGGCTCCAGGCGGCGCTCCTCGCCGGTCACCAGACTGACCTTAAGCGGCTTGCCGTGCTGTTTCATGTCCTGCAAGCGTTCGTAGTTTTCCAGCGCCAGCAGGCGCAGCGGCGCCAGATAGACGCCGCTCGGCGCCTTGCCCAAGGCTTCCATGGCCAGGTGGGTCTTGCCGGAATTGGTCGGCCCCAGCACGGCGATGAACTTGCGCTTCATGCGGCGCGCCACCTCAAACGAGGCTGGATATTCAGCCAGGTTGATGCTCTGGCGGGTGCGTTCGGCGTGCTGCTCCTCCATTTCGCGCTCGACGGCATGTTCCAGGCGCTGTCGGATGCGGTCGAACACCAGGCCAGCCGGCTCGGCCATCTGCATGTCGCTGAGGGCGTTGAGGAAAGGCTCGGCGTCCATGTCACAATCGTCGCAGGCATCGGACAGCTCCTGCACGAAGGCGCTGACGTGCTCATGCAGCTCGGCAATCACCTCGTCGCTGGCACGCTCACGCAGCAAGGTGGCGCGGGCATCCATGTCCATCTTGCGCCACTTGGACGGCTTGGCCAGCACGCCTTGGGTGGGCACCAGGTCGTAAGGCACCCGGCGGCCGGCATATTCCGCCACGCCGGTAATGCGCAGAAATACCCTGCCTTCCAGGCGCGCCAGCGACACGCCCTTGTCCACCAGGCCGAGGTGATGGACCAGTTGATCGTCCTCGCCGGTATCGCCGTCGGCATCAAAAGCTGGGGAAGAAGTGGAATAGACTTTCATGGGCAGGACTCGGTAGATCTGGCAGGCGATTATAGCGCGCCGCCGGAGCGGCCGTCAGGCCGGTAGTGCAGCAGGATATAATGACGGATTCTCCTCCCGATATCCCATGCCGCAAACCATAGGAACAGCCGTGCATCACGAGCTGCTGATTAAAAAAAGCCGTTTTATCGCCTGCGTCCAGCCGATGGCGGATCGCGCCGGCGCGCAAAAAATCGTGGCGGAATTAAAAGCGCAGCATCCCGGTGCCGCGCACGTGTGCTGGGCATTATTAGCGGGCGGCCAATCGGCCGCGGTGGATGATGGCGAACCGAGTGGAACCGCCGGCCGGCCGATGCTGGATGTATTACGCCATCAGGATCTGGAAGGCGTATTGGCCACGGTAGTGCGTTATTTCGGCGGCGTTAAACTAGGCGCGGGCGGTCTGGTGCGGGCTTATACCGACAGCGTAGCTCAAGCCTTATTAAAAGCCGAGAAAATCGCCATTATCAAACAGCGTTTCTTGATTTGCAGCGCACCATATGCCATGGAAGGTTTGGTACGGCGTGAAATTGAAACAGCTGGCGCCACATTAAATCATGTCCAGCATGCGGATGACGTCAAATTTGAATTCAGCCTGCCCGATGGCGCGGCAGAAACGCTGATTACGCGCCTGAATGAAGCCGGCCACGGCCGCATTACCTGGTGTAATCCCGACGACGAATAACCGCGCGTGCCGGCATCGCTGCCGGCCGCGCTGTTCAAGCTGATTTCTGGTGTATTCGTGCTAATTCCTGGCATGAACCGGCGAGCTGCCGCCGACCCACGTCAGTCTGTGCCACAGAGTTTCCAGCGGTCCTTGGGGGTGACGGCGCAGCCACCACACACTGAACTGCCGCTGCAGCAGCGCCAGCACGATGCCGATCACCAGTGCGAAACTGGCCCCGGTGTATTTATACATGCCCAGGCCAAACCCATAATAAATCGAGGTGCCGACGATGGATTGCACCACATAGCTGGTTAAACTCATGCGGCCTAATGGCGAGAATATCTCCAGCCAGCGGTTGGAATAAAACAGCAGCGTAAAGACAGCAACCAGCACCACCATAAATGCCACATTCGACCACGAAGTCACAATGGTGAGCAATGGCCGGCCCACTGCCTGGCCGACTCCCCACGTTTCCGGCCAGGTTTTCAACGCATACAGTGGGATAAATGCCAGCACCGCAATCAGCAAAGTACGGCGCCAGAACGCGTTATTACCCTCCTTGAATAAACCCTTGCGGCCGGCCAGCATCCCAAGCATAAACAGAGCGGGAATCTGGAATATCCGGCCATTTTCCCAACTCCATCGAATAACGCCGATTTTGCCATTGGTCAGATTACCCCACCAAACCTGGAAAGCCGTACCGTTGGCGAAATAATCATTAGCCCGGCCGAAATAAGCCCACGATGCGGGATCGGCCAATTTCTGATCGGGATTCGGCAAAGCCTGGAAAAACTCAATCCATGCATACGGCTGGAGTAATAAAACCACCGCAATGGCCACCACCCAGCGATTGGCCAGGCGCGCCACCGGAATCAGGGCAAAACCAAGCACTGCGTAAATACTCAGGATGTCGCCGTGATAAAACATCGAATTTAAAAGACCAAAGCATAGCAACAACACCAGGCGCCAGGCAAAGCGGGGGCGGAAATCCTCGCCGCGCACTTCGCGGTTGTGGTACTGGATGTAGAAAGTCATGCCGAACAGCAGGGCAAAAATGGCGTAGGACTTGCCGCCGAACAGGAAAAACAAGCTGTCCCAAATCACCTTGTCGACAGCCTTCAACCATTCCGGCAAGCCGGCGGGCTGAAAGTAAAAATCAAAGTGCTCGATGTTATGCAGCAGCATGATTGACACAATGGCAAAGCCGCGCAGCGCGTCAATCACGTCCAGCCGGGAATTATTTGTTGTCATGGGTCTCCACCTAACCTGGGCAAAAGTGAACAGAATGCCAAGTGTAACGGAATGGATACCCGGCGACACGCATATGGTTTAACAATTTTATTGCCGCAAGGGAATGACTCGTGTATATTGGAGAGAATTCACCGCAGCACTGATCGCCTAATTCCTGCGATCACTTTTCCCTCTCTGGCCTCATTCCCGCCAACGTTCCGATCGGAACGCGAGTCAACTCGACAAACGGAATACCATCATGAAACTCGACAACCTCAAGGTAGGCACCCGGCTGGGACTGGGTTTTGGCGCGCTCTTGCTGATGCTGGCAATCACCATTGCCGTGAGCATCTACAGCCAGGCCGAGCTGGCAGACAACACCGACGACATCGTCACCGAGACGTATCCGAAGGTACTGCAGGCACAACTCATCATGAATCACAACAACAAGATCGCGCGCTCGCTGCGCAACGCTTTGCTGATCAAGGATGAAGCCAAGGCTGCCAAGGAACTGTCGGTGGTGCTGGAAAAGCGCAAGGAAAACAGCGAGGCCATGAAAAAACTGGGCGAGATGGTCAAATCCGGCAAAGGCGTCGAATTGTTTCAGGCGGTACAAGCGGCCCGCACGCCCTTCAATGAATCGCTGGATGAAGTGATGCGCCTGCGCCGCGAAGGCGACATCGACGGCGCCGTCAGCGAAATGCTGGGCAAGATGCGCGGCCTGCAGCTGGCCTACATGGACGCCATCGACGCCCTCATCGCGCACCAGAGCGCCAACATGGAAAGCGCCCGCGCCAGCGCGGAAGCCACCTACCACCAGTCGCGCAACCTGGCCATCGCGCTGGGCCTGAGCGCGCTGGTCCTGGGCGCGTCCCTGGCCTGGCTGATTTCGCGCCAACTGCTGCGTCAGCTGGGTGGCGAACCGAACGACGTGGCCGCGATTGCCGGCCAGATCGCCGGCGGCGACCTGGCGGTGCCGATCACCCTGCGCAGCGGCGACCAGCGCAGCCTGCTGTTTGCCATCCAGGGGATGCGCGACAGCCTGGCCGATATCGTCGGCCAGGTGCGCAGCGGCGCCGACTCCATTGTCACGGCCGCCACTGAAATCGCCAGCGGCAATATGGACCTGTCCACCCGCACCGAGCAGCAAGCCGGCTCGCTGGAAGAAACCGCGTCCTCGATGGAAGAACTGACGGCCACCGTCAAACAGAATACCGAAAACGCGCGCCAGGCCAACACGCTGGCGCAGAACGCTTCCGACATTGCAGTCGAAGGCGGCGCGGTGGTGGCTGACGTGGTGCACACCATGGATGCGATCAATGAATCGGCCAAGAAAATCGTCGACATCATCAGCGTGATCGACGGCATCGCATTCCAGACCAACATCCTGGCCCTGAATGCGGCGGTGGAAGCGGCGCGTGCCGGCGAGCAGGGCCGCGGCTTTGCGGTGGTGGCGTCGGAAGTGCGGGTACTGGCGCAGCGTTCGGCGGAAGCGGCCAAGGAAATCAAGAAACTGATCGACGACTCGGTCGGCAAGGTGGACGCCGGCACCCAACTGGTGGGTCAGGCTGGCGCGACGATGGAGAAAATTGTCGCCGCCGTGCAATCGGTGACCGCCATCATGGCCGAGATCAGCACCGCCAACAACGAGCAGGAAGCCGGCATCGAGCAGATCAATCATGCGATTGCCGAGATGGATACGGTGACCCAGCAAAACGCCGCGCTGGTGGAAGAAGCTGCTGCGGCGGCGGAAGCCCAGCAAGACCAGGCGCATCAACTGGTGCAACTGGTAGGCGTATTCAAACTGTCATCCGAGCAGCCGCAGCAAGCGGCAGCGGCAGCGGTGCAAGGCAGCCAACGCCGCCAACCGCAACTGGCGCTGGTGCCGCCGCGCGGCCACCGCCACCTCGCCGCCGCGTAACCCCCTCCGGGGTCAGGTCCGCCATTTCTACACGGCCTCAACCGTAGCGACCGCTACGGTTGAGGCCGTGTAGAAATGGCGGACCTGACCCCGGATTAGTGACCCCGGATTAGTGACCCCGGATTAGCGGAGGCGGAAGATCTTGACCGCTTCCGCCAGCCGCGCGGCCTGCTCCTGCAGGGCGCCGGCCGCGGCGGCGGCCTGTTCCACTAGCGCGGCGTTTTGCTGGGTCGCGCTGTCGATGGCGCCTATCGCCTGGTTCACCTGATCGATCCCCATCTCTTGCTCACGGCTGGCCGTCGCGATCTCGCCCACGATGGCGGTCACGCGCTCGATGCTGGCGACGATTTCATCCATCGTCCCGCCAGCCTGCTGCACCAGAGCACTGCCCTCCTGCACCTGCGCCGCCGAGGACTCGATCAACAACCGCACTTCCTTGGCCGCCGCATCCGCCCGCTGCGCCAGGCTGCGCACTTCCGACGCCACCACGGCAAAGCCGCGGCCCTGCTCACCGGCACGCGCCGCTTCTACCGCCGCATTCAGCGCCAGGATGTTGGTCTGGAAGGCAATCCCTTCAATCACCGCGATGATGTCGACAATCTTTTGCGACGAGCTATTGATACCGCCCATGGTTTCCACCACCTGCGCCATCACCGCGCCGCCGCGCGCGGCCACCTGCGCCGACGACGAGGCCAGTTGGTTGGCCTGGCCGGCATGGCTGGAATTTTGCCGCACCGCCGATGTCATCTCTTCCATCGACGATGCGGTTTGCTGCAGCGAGCTGGCCTGCGATTCCGTGCGGGCCGACAAGTCCATATTGCCGCTGGCGATTTCGCCCGAGGCCAGCGCAATCGCTTCCGTCCCGCCGCGCACCTCGCTGACGATGCCGTGCAGGCTGAGATTCATGTCGCGCAAGGCGCGCTTGAGGCGGCCGGTTTCAGTGACGTCAGCGTCCTCCACCGCCAGTTGCGCGGACAAATCGCCTTGCGACACCCGCGCCGCAAAGCCGACCGCCTGGTCCAGCGGCTGCAGGATGGAGCGCGCGATCACCTGCCCCACCACCAGTGACACCAGCACCGCCAGCAATCCAAAACCAATGATGTGGATGCGCGAGCGCACCACCGCAGCATCGCCCACCTGCCTGGTGGCGTCCGAGTTTTTCTCGATCAGTTCGCTCAGCGCGGCCATGCTTTTTTCCAGCACGCGGAAGCTGTCCATGAAGGCCGGGAATCTGGCTTGCGCCGCCGCTGGATTGGTTAGCGACAGCTCCACCATTTCCTCGGCGCTGGCCAGATAGCGGTCCACATCCGGCCGCACCCGGTCCATGGCCTGGCGCACTTCGGCGTCGGTATTGGCGGCCGCCATTTCCTTGATCAGCTTGCGGAACAGCGCGGTGTGTTCGGCGGTATCCTGACGCACTTCCTTGACTTCGGCCGGATCGTTTTTCTCGGCCGCCAGCCGCGCGGCCAGCACGTCGGCGCGCAGGGCGTCGTGCGCCTGGTCGGCCTGCAGCTGGTCTTTCATGGCCGAGCTGTTGGTGCTGATGGCATCCATCGACCCGTCCAGCACATGCACCGCGTAATAGCCCACCAGGCCCACCAGGCTGACGAACAGCAGCGTCGTCAGGTTGATCAACAACAAGCGCTGCCGGATTGTGAGCCGCATGGCGTCTCCCGCTTAAAATTTGATGGACAGCCCCACGGTCCAGCTCCAGTCCGGCGTGTTCTTGTTGAGGCCGCGCGACAGCGCCGTGTCGACCTGCACCGTATCGGTCAGCAGGTAGGCGCCGCCAAGGTCGAAGGTGGTCAGCGAGCCGCCATGCCGGCCGCGCGCGATCTGCGGCGCCGAATATTCGATGAAGGTACGGAAGCGCTCACTCCACTCCTTGCCCAGCACGATACCAAAGATGCCGCTACTGTAGCGCTCGCCACGATCGTCGCGTTGCCAGGCGATGCCGGGCATGACCCCCAGCCCCAGGTCGCCAGGCAGCTCCCACTCGGCCGCCAGACGCAGCGAGCCGCCCTTGCCGCTGGCGCGGAAGGCTTCGGTGCCACTGTCGAGGTCGACATGCGCCAGCAGGCCCATCGACGGTCGTCCGCCCTGCTCATCGGCGAAATGCCATTTCACGCCCAGCGAGACGTCGGCATAGCCGTTTTCGGCCGTGCGAATGCCAGCCCGGTCCGTGACCATGCGCATGCGCCCATCGGTTTCAATCCGCGCTTCCAGCGTGTCGCTGAGGCCGAAGCGCAGCAGGGTGGGAGTGGAATAGGTCCGCTCCCGGATGCCGTGAGCATGGTTGCGCTCCAGCGCAAAGCTGGTTTCGATCTGAAAGCGGCCCTGCCCGACCACATTGCTGGATTCCACGAAGTCAGGCCGGTCCGTGACGATCTGATCTTTTTCTTCGGCTGCGCAGGCCAGCAGGGGCACTAGCAGCACGGTGGCGGTCCATAAACGAGCCATGTTTCCTCCACGTCATGAGGCACGATGGACATCACCCTAACACATTGGTATAAATCAATTGTTGGTAAATTCCCACATTGAAAATGACGATAGAAAAACTCGCCGTGGCCGGCTTCGACCACTTTCTGGCCTACCTGAATGATCATCTGTCCGACAATGGCCGCGGTGACACCGCCTATTTCCAGCCCTTGCCGCGCGACGCTTCGCACTTTCCGGCCGAGAAGGCCGAGGCCTTCAGGAATGGCCTGCAGATTGAAGTGGGCCAACCCGGCTGGCGGCGCGTATGGGTGGCGCGCGATCAGGCTGGCGCCATCGCCGGCCACATCGACCTGCGCGGGCTGCCGGAAAACTACACCAAACACCGCTGCCTGCTGGGCATGGGCGTGCATCGCACGCATCGCCAGCGCGGACTGGGCAGTCAGCTGATCGCCCACGCCGAGAACTGGGCGCTGCTGGCCGGGGTGCAGTGGGTCGACCTGCAGGTGCTGTCGGTGAACGCGCCCGCCATCCAGCTCTACGAGCGCTGCGGCTACCGCAAAACCGGCGAGATCCCGAACATGTTCCTCCTCGACGGCAAGCACTACAGCTACACCTACATGACCCGCCGCCTGCGCTAGGCGGTGTCCGGTTCCGGACGATGGTGGGCGGAGCCGGGCAAGGGTCGCTGCGGCGCTTTAGCATAACGCTTTGATTTACCCAGGATTTTACCCTGGCACGCGGCTTGCAATACGGTGGGCATGGATACCCATATCAACCCCGCCATCATTGCCCGCCGCAAGCGCAAGACTGCGCTGGTGGTGGCCGCCCTGCTCGCCACGCTGAGCCTCACCGCCTGGGCCATCAACCGCGCCGTCAGCCCCAGTGTCGATGCCAGCAACGTCAGCATCGCCACCGTGCGGACCGGCGCCATCGCCAACACCATCAACGCATCCGGCATCGTGATTCCGGTGCACGAGGAACTGGTGTCGAGCCCGATCCAGACGCGCGTATCGAAAGTCCACGCCAAACTCGGCCAGCAGGTCGAGGCCGGCGAGCTGCTGCTGGAACTCGACAATCGCACCATCCAGCTGGCCATCGATTCGCTCAAGGAGCAGCTGGCGCAGCAGGAAAACCGCATCCTCGCGCTGACGCTGGAAATGGACCAGAAGCGCAAGCAGCTGAGCAGCGCCATCGAGCTGCTGGAGCTGGACCTGCAGGCCACCCGCGTCAAGCTGGGCCGCTATCAGACCCTGCGCAAGGCCGGCGGCGTTTCCGCCGAGGACCTGCTGACCGCTGAACTCAATGTCAAGCGCACCGAGATCCAGCTGCGCCAGCACCGCGAGCAGATCGAGGACAGCAAGCGCGTCACCAGCAGCAATATCGAAGGGGCGCGCCTGCAAAAGAGCATCCTGCAAAAGCAGCTGCACGAACAGCAGCAACTGCTGGCGCAAACCCAGGTGCGGGCGCCGTTTGCCGGCATGCTGACCTGGCTGCTGGCCGACGAAGGCGCCAGCGTCAACACCGGCCAGCTGGTGGCCAAGGTCTCCGAGCTGAACAACTACAAGGTGGAAGCCTCGCTGTCCGACTTCCACGCGCGCGCGCTAAGCGCCGGCCAGCAGGTGCTGGTGGAGCAAGGCAATGTCAAGCTGCAGGGCGAGGTGCAAACCGTGCTGCCGGAAATCCAGAACGGCACCGTCAAGCTGCTGGTGACGCTGGCCGAGCCGCACCACAGCATCCTGCGCAACAAGCTGCGGGTGGAGGTCAACATCATCACCGAGCAAAAGCCAAACACCCTGCTGGCCGACAACGGCCCCGCCTTTAACGGCCGCGGCCCGCAGGACATTTTCGTGGTGCGCGACGGCATCGCCCGCAAGACCACGCTCAACATCGGCGCCAGCGATGGCAAGGCCGTCGAGATCCTGTCCGGCGCGCGCGCCGGCGACCAGCTCATCATTTCCGATACCAGCCGCTACAAGGAGCGCGACAGCCTCCGCGTGGCCCAATAACCAGGGAGCCCTCAACCATGATCCGCCTGAACAAAGTCAGCAAAACCTACCAGACCGACAAGGTCGAAACCCTGGCCCTGAAGGACATCGACCTGCATGTCGAGAAAGCCGAATTCGTCAGCATCATGGGCCCCAGCGGCTGCGGCAAGAGCACCCTGCTGAATCTGATCGGCCTGCTCGATGAGCCTGGCTCGGGCTCGATCCAGGTGGCCGGCACGCCGGTGGCCTCGTACAAGGACAAATACGTGGCCAGGCTGCGCAACAACACCTTTGGCTTCATCTTCCAGAGCTTCCACCTGATTAACGACCTGCGCGTGATAGACAACGTCGAACTGCCGCTGTTGTACCGCGACCTCTCCAGCAAGAAGCGCCAGCGGCTGGCGCGCGAGGCGCTGGAAAAAGTCGGTCTCGGCGCGCGCATGGACCACTACCCGAATCAGCTGTCGGGCGGCCAGCAACAGCGCGTGGCGATCGCGCGCGCCATCGTCGGCCAGCCGCAAGTGCTGCTGGCCGACGAACCCACCGGCAACCTGGACAGCAAGATGGGCCAGGAAGTGATGGACATCCTGCTCAAGCTGCACAGCGAAGGCACCACCATCGTCATGGTCACCCACAACGAACAGGAGGCCAGGCAGGCCACCCGCATCGTGCGTGTGTTCGACGGCCAGCTGGTCGCCTGAGGAGCCGCCATGTTCCGCAATTATCTGCTGACCGCATGGAAAGTCTTCATGCGCCGCAAGCTGTTCACCGCGATCAACCTGCTGTGCATCGTGCTGACGCTGGTGGTGCTGATGGTGGTGACCGCCCTGCTGCAAAACACCTTCTACCCCACCGGCGTGGAAGGCAAGAGCGAGCGCTATCTGCAAATGATCATGGTGCAGTCCAGCCACACCGACAAGGGTGGACGGCGCAGCGGCACGCTGGGCTACAAGCTGATCGAGCAGTACCTCAAGCCGCTCAAGCACGCCGAGCTGGTGTCGGCCGCCACTTTCCCGATGTCGGTCTCGGTCTACCAGCAAAACCAGGTCAGCAGCCTGCTGATGCGCCATACCGACGCCGAGTACTGGAAGATCCTCGACTTTACCGTGCTGCAAGGCCGCCTGTACAACGCCGACGACGTGGCGCAAGGCCGCATGGTGGCGGTGCTCAACGCATCCACCGCGCGTCTGCTGTTCCCCGGTCAGCCCTACCTCGGGCAGAAGTTCAGCGCCGGCGGCCAGATCTTCACCGTGATCGGCGTGGTCAAGGATGAGATGCACGTCAACGCCTTTTCCGACATCTGGGCGCCGGTCACCTCGCAGCCCTCCACTGATTACAAGACCAAGCTGTTCGGCGGCTTTGTCGCCATCATGATGGCGCGCTCGCCGGAGGACCTGCCGGCGCTGCGCAAGGAAATCATGGCCGTGGCCAAGACCGTGCAGTATGACGATCCCAGCCTGTTCAACGTCACCCGCATGTGGGGCGACTCCAAGCTGGCCCTGTTCTCGCGCACCCTGCTGAACGACCAGACCGAAGACGGCGGCGCCGCCACGCTGCTGACCTGGATCATGGTGCTGATGCTGCTGTTCATGGCCCTGCCCGCGCTGAACCTGGTCAACCTGAACATCGGCCGCATCCTGGAGCGCAGCAGCGAGATCGGCGTGCGCAAGGCCTTTGGCGCCACCAGCCGCCAGCTGGTCGGCCAGCTGGTGATGGAAAACGTGCTGCTGTGCCTGATCGGCGGCGCCATCGGCCTGGTGCTGGCCGCCGGCGTGCTGTGGTGGCTGGAAGGGTCGGGCCTGATCCCTTACCTGCAGGTGCACCTCAACCTGGCCGTGTTCGGCTACGGCCTGCTGATTACGCTGGTGTTTGGCGTGCTGTCGGGCGTGATCCCGGCCTGGAAAATGTCGCGCCTGGCTCCGGTCCACGCGCTGAAAGGAAATGCATAATGCTGCGCCATTTTTTAAAACTGATCTGGAAGCGCAAGTCCCGCAACATGATGCTGAGCCTGGAGATTTTGCTGGCCTTCCTGGTGGTGTTTGCGATTGCCGCGTTTGGCCTGCGCTACTGGCAGCTGTTCCAGCTGCCGACCGGCCATGGCTGGAAAAACCAGTGGTCGGTCAGCATCCGCGCGGCGCAGGATCTGCCCAACGATCCCGTCATTTTCGAGAACATCCGGCGCAGCCTGCGTGACTTGCCGGAAGTCGAATCGGTGGCTTTCAGCTCGTTCGGCACCTACGAAATGTCGCGCTGGACCGAGGAATATGTTCTGCCCGACGGCAGCCAGCAACTGACCGTGGACGGCATGGGCGTGAGCGACGATTACTTTGCCACCATGGACATGCAGATCGCCCAGGGCCGCTTCTTCTCGAAGATGGACGACAACGCCGATGCCGCGCCGACCGTCATCAACCGCCGCCTGGCCGACAAATGGTTCGCCGGCAAGAATCCGATCGGCCAGGTTTTCGTGGTGAAAAAACGCGACAACACGCAAGGCCAGCGCTACCGCGTGGTCGGCGTGGTGGAGCAGTTCCGCTCGCATGGCGAGCTGATGGACCCGGTCTACTTCATGCTGCCGCGCTGGATACCGGGCGTCGGCGATCAGGCGGCCAACAACATCATGATCAAGGTGAAGCCGGGCACGCCGCGCATGTTTGAAACCCGGCTGAACGCCAGGCTCAAGCAGATCCGCAACGACTGGAACTTTGTCATCACGCCGCAGTCCGATGCGCGCGCCTCCATGCTCAAGACCCAGACCATGCCGCTGGTGATCCTGTCTGTGATTGCCGCCTTCCTGCTGGTGATGGTGGCGTTCGGCCTGTTTGGCGTGCTGTGGCAAAACACCACCCGGCGCATCCCGGAAATCGGCCTGCGCCGCGCGCTCGGCGCCAATGCCGGCGATATTTACCGCCAGATCATCTCCGAGCAATTCCTGCTCAGCAGCGGCGCCATGCTGATCGCGCTGGCGCTGCTGGTGCAGCTGCCGCTGACCGGCGTGTTTGGCGACGATCTGAACTGGGGCGTGTTTTTCGGCGCCACGCTGCTATCGGCAACTGTGATCTATCTGCTATCCTTGCTGTGTTCGCTCTACCCCGGCTGGCGCGCCGCGCGCCTGAGCCCGACCCAGGCGCTGCATTACGAATAAACCATGGACTCCACCCGCAAGCAACGCATTTTAATTATCGACGACGACAGCGCGGTGCAGGTATCGCTGGCCCTGCTGCTCAAGCAGTCCGGCTACGACGCGCTGTGCGCGGACGATCCAAAGCAGGCACTGGCGATGCTGGCCTCGCAGCCGGTCGAGCTGGTGTTACAGGACATGAATTTCTCGCTGCAGACCAGCGGCGAGGAAGGCTTGCAGCTGTTGGCCGACATCCGCACCGCCCAGCCTGCCCTGCCGGTGCTGCTGATGACGGCGTGGGGCTCGATTGCACTGGCGGTGCGCGGCATGCAGGCCGGCGCGGCCAACTTTTTCACCAAGCCCTGGGACAACACGCAGCTGGCGGAATTGATCCGCACCACGCTGGAGGCAGCCGCGCCGGCGGCGCGCTCGTCGCGCCAGGCGCTTGATGCGCAGTTCGATTTCAGCGGCATCGTCGGCGAGCATCCGCGCCTGCTCAAGGTGCTGAGCACCATCGGCCAGGTTGCCAACACGCGCGCCCCGGTGCTGATCCTGGGCGAAAGCGGCTGCGGCAAGGAGCTGATCGCGGACGCCATCCACCGCAACAGCGCGCGCGCCGGCCAGGCCATCGTCAAGATCAATATGGGCGCGATTACGCCCTCCCTGTTTGAAAGCGAAATGTTCGGCCACGTGCGCGGCGCCTTTACCGACGCCAAGAGCGACCGCAAGGGCCACGTCGCCAGCGCCCACGACGGCACGCTGTTCCTGGACGAAATTGGCGAACTGAACCGCTCGGACCAGGTCAAGCTGCTGCGCGTGCTGCAGGACCAGACCTATCAGCCGGTCGGCGCCAGCCGCAGCGAGAAAGCCGATGTGCGCGTGGTGTCAGCCACCAACCGTGAGCTGGCGGAGCTGGTGGCCAGCGGCGAGTTCCGCGAAGACCTGTTTTACCGCCTGAATCTGATCACCATCCGCTTGCCGCCCTTGCGCGAGCGGCGCAGCGATATTCCGCTGCTGGCGCGGCATATCCTCGGCGAGGTGTCGGCCAGTTACGGCCTGCCGGCGGCGACCATCACGCCGCAGGCGCTGGAGTGGCTGAGCGCGCAGCCTTGGCCGGGCAATATCCGCCAGTTGAAGCAGACGCTGGAGCGCACCCTGCTGCTGGTCGGCCGCAGCGAATTGCGGCAGGCCGATTTTATCGCGGTCGAACAGCATGAGCATGGCGGCGGGCCGGGCGCGGCCGGTGCGCGCCTGGGCGTGGACGGCATGACGCTGGAACAGGTTGAGCGCCACATGATCGTGCACGCGCTGGAACAACATCACGGCAACATCTCACGCGTGGCGAAAGCGCTGGGTCTGAGCCGCACCGCGCTGTATCGGCGTCTCGAACGCCATGGCCTCGGCAGCGCGCCCGACGCCACCGACGGCGGCAACCTGGCCCACGCCGCCGGCGCCGCACGCATGGGCGGCGGCTGGCGATGAGCTTGCGGCGGCGGCTGTACGCTTACCTGATCGCCGCCCATCTGCTGTTCCTGGCGATCACCGTGCTGCTGTTCCGCAGCCAGCCGGCGCTGATGCTGGGACTGGAAGCGGCTGTGCTGCTCAGTCTGGCGCTGGGCATCCGCCTGATCCGCCGCGCGCTGGAACCGCTCGGCTACACCCGCCACTTCCACGACCTGCTGCAAGACCAGCAATACGCCGCCCGCCTGCAAACCAGCAACGACGCCGAGCTCAACGAACTGATCCAGCTGTTCAACACCATGCTGGGCGCGCTCTACCAGGAGCGCCTGCAGATCGGCGAACAGCAAGGCTTCCTCGACCGTCTGCTGGAAGCCACGCCCAGCGCCGTCATCGTATTCGACTTCGACAGCCGCATCAGCCTGCTCAACGCCAGCGCCCAGGCCCTGCCCGGTCTGCAGGACGCCAGGGGCAAGACCCTGGCCGAATGTCCGCAAACTGAACTGCTGGCGCAGCTGAACGCCCTGCCGCTGGGCGACTCGCAGCTGCTGGCCGACGCCGACGGCCGGCGCTACCGCGGCCAGCGCGGCCAGTTCTACGACCGCGGCTTCGCCCGCCACTTCCTGCTGATCGAGGAACTGACCGAGGAACTGGAAAGCTCGGAAAAAGCCACTTACGAAAAACTGATCCGCGTGCTCGCGCACGAGGTCAACAACACCGTCGCCGCCACCGGCTCGGTGCTGGATTCGCTGCTCTACTACCGCAGCCAGCTGGCCGAGCGCGACGGCGAGGACTTCAGCACCGCCATCCTGGCCGTGCAGCGCCGCAACGCCAGCCTGGGTGAATTCATCGAGCGCTTCACGCGCGTGGTGAAGATGCCGGCGCCGGAATTGCGGCCCAACGCCGTGCGCGACATCATGGACGACATCCTCTACCTGTACCGCGAACAATGCCGCAGCCGCGGCATCCGCATCGCCTGGGAGCGTTGCGACGCGGTGCCGGCGATTGCCATGGACCGCCAGCTGATGGAGCAGGCGTTGCTGAATGTGGTGAAAAATGCGATGGAGGCGGCCGAGGCCGGCCACGGCGACGACCGGCGCATCGCCTTTGTGCTGGCCAGGGAAGAGGATGGTGTGCGGCTGTCGGTGATCGACAGCGGCAACCTGCTGGGCGAGGTGCCGGCGCGGCAGTTGTTCACGCCCTTCTTCACCACCAAGAAAGGCGGCCAGGGCATCGGCCTGCTGTTCGTGCGCGAGGTGCTGAACCGGCACGGCTTCCACTACCGGCTGGCCGCCACCGGCAACGGCGCGACCAGCTTCGATATCTGGTTCTGATTACTGCACGCGCTGCACTTTCGGATTGCGGTGCGCGCCTTCGATGTCGAGGAAGATCGCGCCCAGCAAACCGCGCTTGACGGTCACTTTCGGATTGTTCAGCTCCACCACGTCCTCGGTATCGTCCACCACTTTCCACACCTGGCCGTTGGCCAGGCGGATGCGCTGGCCGCGCACCCAGCCGTCAAACGGGCCGTTGATGCTGGTCTCGATCGAATTCAGGCGGGCCGATTTCAGGACTTCCGGTTCGCGGCCGAACATGGCCGCCATTTCCGCCTCGGTTGGCGCGGCCACGGTGGTATAAGCCGGCGCGGCGGTGCGCGCAGCGGCCGCTGCCGGGGCCGGCGCGGCCGGATTCACCACGATGGCGTTATAGCAGGCCAGGCGCACCGGGCCGTCTTCCAGTTGGCGGCATTTCAGCAGCGCCGCATCATCGGCCAGCGCCGCCGTTGAAACCAACATCAGGGCAAACAAGACTTTCATCGCGACTCATCCTTAAAGAGTGATACTGCCGCGATTATAGTCAGATTCAGAATTCTTCCCAATCACCTTCGCTTTTGGCCGGGGCGGTGCTGGCCAGGCGCTGCGGTTTGCGCGCCGGCGCTGCCGGCTTGACCGGCGCCAGGCGCGGCTTGGCCGGCGGCGCCGCCACCGCCGGTGCGCTGCTGCGCTGCATGCCATCGATGCGGAACACGCTCACCACGCGCTCCAGGTTGGCCGCCTGGTTCTGCATCGCCTCGGCCGCCGCAGCGGCTTCCTCCACCAGCGCGGCATTCTGTTGCGTCACCGTATCCATTTCGCTGACGGCCTGGTTGATCTGCTCGATGCCGGCGCTTTGCTCGTCGCCGGCGGTGGAAATCTCGGCCATGATGTCGGTCACGCGCTGCACGCTGGCCACCACCTCGTCCATGGTGTGGCCGGCCTGCTCCACCAGCTTGCTGCCGATCTCCACCTTCTCCACCGAGGTGCCGATCAATTCCTTGATCTCCTTGGCAGCCGAAGCCGACCGTTGCGCCAGCGTGCGCACTTCCGACGCCACCACCGCAAAGCCGCGGCCCTGCTCGCCGGCGCGCGCCGCCTCCACGGCGGCGTTCAGCGCCAGGATATTGGTCTGGAAGGCAATGCCGTCGATCACCGAAATAATGTCCACAATCTTGCGCGACGATGCGTTGATGGCGCCCATGGTATCCACCACCTGCGACACCACCGCGCCGCCCTGCTGCGCCACCGCCGACGCCGACTGCGCCAGCTGGTTGGCCTGGCGCGCATTGTCGTTATTGGCGCGCACCGCGCTGGTCAGTTCCTCCATCGAGGACGCGGTCTCCTCCAGCGAGCTGGCCTGCTGCTCGGTGCGCGAGGACAAGTCCTGGTTGCCGCTGGCGATCTGGGTCGAGGCCGAGGCAATGGTTTCAGTACCGGTACGCACCTCGGCCACGATGCGCGCCAGGGCATCGCGCATCATCTTCATGGCGTGCAGCATGCTGTGCTCGTCGTTACTGCGGGTATCGACCACCACCGTCAGGTCGCCGGCGGCGATGCGGCTGGCGATCGTCGCCGCGTAATCGGGTTCGCCGCCCAGCTGGCGCAGCAGGCCGCGGGCAATGCGCACGGCGGCAATCACGCCGACCGCGATCGCCGCGCCGCTCAGCACCAGCATCAGCAGACGCGCGCGCTCATAGGCGGCCTTCGCGGCTGCCGCGTCCATTTCATTGGTCTGTTTTTGCAGCGCCGCGTACTCATCCATCGCGTCCTGCCAGTTCTGGGTGTTGGGGCCGGCCTGCTTCATCAGGATGTCGGTGGCTTCCGCATCATTGTGGGCCAGCGCCAGTTCCAGCACCTTGTCGTTGAGCGGACGCGTCAATTTGGCCTGGGCGGCAATCCGGTCGCGGATTGCCACGCCCTTGGATGTGGCCGGCATGGCAGCCAAGGCTTCCACCGCCTTGTTGTAAACGGCGCGCGCACGGGTGACTTTTTCGATCTCCCGCTGAATGGCGGCAGTGTCGTTCAGCAGCACCACGCTGCGCGTCACGCGCGCCACGATGTGCACCGATTCCGACATATCATTGACCAGCTGGGTCTTGACCGCATTCTCGTTGACGATGCGGTCGAGCTTGGCATGGATCGTGCTCATGTTGAACACGCCGAGCATGGCGACCAGCAACAACAGCACCAACACGAGTCCGAAACCCAGGCTCAGCCGGGTGCCTACTTTCATCGTTGCCATACATGCTCCTTGCAAGTGGAATGCAGGAAATTGTAGCTCGCAACTAGCCGCCTGGCCTCACAAATTTCCGTTAGAAAACAACATACAACACTTTCATATATGAATTCTGTATAGGCATATAGCCAAATATTCGCTAAACCTCCTATGCGGCCCTATAAAATGCACGATCGGTTACAAATAAGTAGTAAAGGGTAAGCAATGACGATAAACGTGATCCTCAATCTGCTGGCGGCGCTGGCCTTCCTCGGCTTGTTGTACGCGCAACAGCGCAGGCATGCGTCGTTTTCGGTGCGCGTATTCACCGGCATGGGGCTGGGCGTGGTGCTGGGCGCGGCGCTGCAAGCGATCTACGGCGCCGGCGCAGCGGACATCAAGACCACCAGCGATTATCTTGACATCGTCGGCAGCGGCTACGTCAAGCTGCTGCAAATGATTGTGATGCCGCTGATTATGGTGTCCATCATTGCCGCCATCCTGAAGCTGAAGGGCATCAATTCGCTCGGCAAGATCAGCGCGCTCACCATCGGCACGCTGATGGCCACCACGCTGATCGCGGCCAGCATCGGCATCCTGATGGCCAAGGCCTTCAGCCTGAGTGCGGTCGGCCTGACCGCCTCGGCCGCCGACATCGCACGCGGCGTCTACCTGCAGGGCAAGGTGGAAGCGGCGCAAGCCATTTCGCTGCCCAGCATGCTGCTGAGCTTTATCCCGGCCAATCCCTTCCTCGACATGACCGGCGGGCGCAAGACGTCCACCATTGCGGTGGTGATTTTCTCGGTGTTCATCGGCATTGCCGCCACCGGCATTCACGACAAGAAACCGGAAATCTTCGCGTCCTTCGAGCGCTTCATCCAGGTGGCGCATGCGATCGTGATGCGCATCGTGACGCTGGTGCTGCGCCTGACGCCGTACGGCGTGTTCGCGCTGATGGCGCAGGTGGTGTCCACCTCCAGCTATACCGACATCCTGCGCCTGGTCGACTTTGTGCTGGCCTCGTACAGCGCGCTGCTGCTGATGTTCGTGGTGCACCTGCTGATCGTGTCCGGCCTCGGCCTGAACCCGCTGCGCTGGACCAAAAAGATCCTGCCGCTGCTGACCTTTGCCTTCACCTCGCGCAGCAGCGCCGGCGCCATTCCAATGAGCGTGCAGACCCAGACCACCCGCCTCGGCACCCCGGAAGGCATCGCCAACTTCGCCGCCTCGTTTGGCGCCACCATCGGCCAGAACGGCTGCGCCGGCATCTACCCGGCCATGCTGGCGGTGATGATCGCGCCGACCGTCGGCGTTGATCCGTTCACCATCGGCTTTATCGCACCGCTGCTGGCCATCATCACGATCGGTTCGGTGGGCGTGGCCGGCGTCGGCGGCGGCGCCACCTTTGCCGCGCTGATCGTGCTGTCGTCGATGAACCTGCCGGTGGCGCTGGCCGGCCTGCTGATTTCAATTGAACCTTTGATTGATATGGGCCGCACCGCGCTCAACGTCAGCGGCTCGGTCACGGCCGGCGCGGTTGCCAGCCGGGTGCTGGGCGAGACCGATCAGGCCGTCTTCAACAGCGACGCCGAGCCGCCGATCGACAGCGACCGCAAAGCTGCCTGACGCCGGGGCGGGAACCGCCGGCGCGCCGGCGCAGTCTAATCATTTCCCTTAACCGAAAGGAAAAATGATGATTATCCTGCCTCATATGACGAAAATCCTGCTGGGCGCGGCGCTGGCCGCGGCGCTGCTGGGGGCTTGCAACAAACGCCCGGCAGACCAGCCGCAATCGCCGGCCACGGCCACGCCGGACAGCACCACCACCCCAGCCACCACGCCCAGCGGCGGCACCGGCGCCACTGACGCCGGCGGTACGGGCACGGGCGCCAGCGGCACCGGCGCGACCGGCACTGGCACCAGCGGCACCAGCGGCACCGGCAACAACACCAACTCGCCGCCGCCCAACCAGCAACAAAACAATCCGCCGCCGACCACGCGCTGAAACGAAAAAAGGGCCCGAAGGCCCTTTGCTGCTACGCGTTCAACACTTAGAACTTGTAGTTATACGAGATACCGATCAGCGACAGGTGGGTCTGGTACAGGCCGCGGGTGGTTTCGCCGTTGCCGGTGCAGCTGGTGGCCAGCGGGTTGCACTGGTTGGTGTAGTTGATCTTGGCATCCTTGAAGTCCAGGAAGCTGTACGCCAGATCGATCGACGAACGTGGGCTCAGTTTCCAGTTGGCGCCGAAGGAATACTGCATGCGGTCGCTGTCCGGCAGTGCCGGATGGGTCAGCTCGGCGCTCTTGACTGGCGACTCGTCGTACGCCACGCCGGCGCGCAAGGTCAGGTTTTCGTTGTAGGCGTAGTTGCCGCCCAGCGAAACGCGCACCGTGTTTTTCCACTGCTGACGGATCACCTCATCGCCTTCGCCGGTGCCCGGGAATTCAATGTGCAGGTCACCCATGCGGTTGTTGCGGGTGAAGGTCACGTCCGCCATGCCGGCCCACTTCGAATTGAACTGGTGGAACACGTTGGCCGACAGGGTTTCCGGCGTGCGCAGACGCACCAGCGCCGCCGAGTTGACCTTGTGCGACGCCGCTTCCAGCACCTTGTTGACGATCGGATCGGTGGTCACTTGCGAGAAGTCCCACACCGTGCTGCCCTTCAGCTGATGCGAGATCGACGAGCGGTAAGCCAGGCCGAAACGGGTGTTCTGGTCCAGCGTGAACAGATAGCCCAGGTTAAAGCCCCAGCCCCAGTCCTGGCCATCGTTGGAGCCGTGCGCGTCGCCGGCGGTGCGCAGCAGCGCCGGATTGCCGCCCAGGGCAGCGATTTGCTTGATCAGTGCCGCGCCTTGCGCAGCGCCGGCACCGCTCGACAGCGCGGCGATCGAACCTGGCACGTCCACCGCCTGGCCCAGCTCGGCCTTCATGTGCTCGGCGTTGATGCCGAAGCCGAAGGCGTGGTGCTCATTCAGCTTCCACGATACCGACGGGTTCAGGGTGATGGCTTCCAGCTTGATGTTGGACAGCGCGTAGCGGCCGTTCCAGGTGTTGCCATAGTCCAGCTTGGCGCCATATGGCACGAACAGGCCCAGACCCACGGCCCACTGGTCATTCAGCTTCTTGCTGACGTACAGCGATGGCGCGGCCACCGCATCCGGTGCATAGTCCTTGGCAGCGGTGCCGCCGGTCGGGGCGCCGGTGAAGTGGGTCGAGCCGGTATCGTTGTAGGTCGAGTGCGGCACCACCACGGTGACGCCGGCGCTGATCTGCGTGCCGTCCAGGCGCGACAGGCCGGCCGGATTGTAGAAGATGGTCGACGCGTCGTTGGCTTCGGCGCCGTTGGCGTCAGCCGTGCCCTGGCCGGCCACGCTCTGCGAGCCGAAGCGGTAGCCCGAGGCTTGTGCGCCGAAGGAGGCTGCGCCCAGGGCGGCAGCAATGATCAGGGAGAGGTATTTGCGCTGCATGATGAAGGTCTCGCTTTATCAGATTTATAAGGGTCCGGTAACCAAAATTGGTACTGGAAGGCCAGCAGCATACACCAAAAAACGCCAAACCGAGCGAACGCTCTGCATTTCATTAATAAAAAAAGGGCCCGAAGGCCCTTTCTTGTGCTTAATTAAAAATACTTTTAAGCAATCTTGCGTTCTGGCTCCTGCGGCGCTGCCGGCGGTTGCTTGCGGCCCGTCAGCTTGCGCACGCCAGCCATGATCAGGCGGTAGATGAAGCGCACGAACACCAGGAACAGGATCGCTTCCACCACGATCGAGGCCACCGCGGCCACCATGCCGAAGCGCTCGGCGCGGCGGTGCATCTTGGCCAGGGCGCTGTCCTTCTTGATCTCGATACTGTCGTAGAAGGTCGGCACCATGAGCAGGGTCAGCAGGGTCGAGGTGATGGTGCCGCCGATAATCGCGATGGCCATCGGACGGTAGAACTCGCCGCCCTCGCCAAGGCCGATGGCCACCGGCAGCATGCCGGCGATCAGCGCAAAGGTGGTCATCAGGATAGGACGCAGACGCATGCGGCCGGCGTACATCAGCGCATCCTCGCGGCCAAAGCCCTCTTCCTCGCGCTTGCGCGCCGCATCCAGCAGCAGGATGGCGTTTTTCGCGACCAGGCCCATCAGCATGATCACACCGATCAGGCTCATCAGGTTGATGGTGCTGTTGGTGGCCAGCAGGCCCAGCACCACACCAATCAGCGACAGCGGCAGCGACAGCATCACCGCGATTGGCGCCGTGAACGAGCCGAACTGCATCACCAGGATCAGGTACATCAGGCCCACGCCAGCCACCAGCGCAATGCCCATGGCGCCAAACACTTCCTGCATGTCCTTGCCGGCGCCGCCCAGCGCCAGGCCATAGCCCGGCGGAAAGTCGATGTCCTTGACCAGCTTCATGGCGTCGGCGGTCACCTCGCCCGGCGAGCGGCCTTCGACGTTGGCGCTGACCGAAATCACGCGCTTGCCATCCTTGTGCTTGATGGTGGACGGGCCTTTGCCCATCGTCACCCGGGCGATCTGGTCCAGCGGCACCATCTGGCTGGTGCCGGAAACGGCGATCGGCAGGCGCTCGATGTTCTCGGCGCTGGTGCGGTCTTCCGGCGCCAGGCGCACCGCCACGTCGCGCGACTCGCCGGTCGGGTCGACCCAGTCGCCCACCTCGATACCGGCAAAGGCCACGCGCAGCGCTTGCGCGGCATCGCCGGCGGCAATGCCCATCGAGTTGGCCAGACCACGATTCAGCTCGATCTGCAGCTCGTCCTTCGGATCCATTTCCGACAGGCCGACGTCCACCGCGCCCGGCACCTTGCGCAGGCGGTCCATGAAGGCATTGGTGATTTCCATCAGCTTGCGCGAATCGGTGCCGGTGAATTCAATCTGCACCGGCTTGCGGGCGCCATTGCTCAGGTCGTCCAGCACGGTGTACTCGGCGCCCACCAGGCCGGCCAGCTTCTCGCGCAATTCCTTGGCGATCTCGATGGCGCCACGCTTGCGCTCGGTCTTCTTGCCGATGTCGACATAAATGCGGCCGCCGCTCAGGTTGACGTAGCTGTTGGTTTCCTTGGTTTCCTTGATGCCGCGGGCAATCACGGCCGCCTTTTCCAGCTTCAGGCGCGAGTATTCCAGCGAGCTCGACGACGGGGTCCGCACATCGATCGCGATGGTGCCCCAGTCCGAGGCCGGCACAAAGCTGGCGCCGCCGTATTTGCCCTGCAGCACCAGCGCGCCGACGAAGGTGGCCACCGCGATCACGCCCATCGAGCGGCGGTGATGCAGCGCCCATTCGATCACATTGCCGTAGCGGTCAGCCTGGTGGTCGAACCAGTGATTGAACTTGGCAAAATACTTTTCCAGCCCCTTGCGCGGCGCGTCGTGGTGGCCCGGCGGGTCGCCCCAGAAGGCCGACAGCATCGGGTCCAGCGTGAACGAGATCAGCAGCGATACCGCCACCGAGCAGGTCACGGTCAGCGCGAACGGACGGAACCATTCGCCGGTGATGCCCGGCATGAACGCCACCGGAATAAACACCGCCATGATGGAGAAGGTGGTGGCCGCCACCGCCATGCCGATCTCGGCCGTGCCTTTCAGCGCGGCGGTGCGGCGGTCGGCCCCCAGCTGCATGTGGCGCACAATGTTTTCGCGCACCACGATGGCATCGTCAATCAGCACGCCAATCGCCAGCGACAGGCCCAGCAGGGTCATGAAGTTCAGCGTGAAGCCGCACAGCCAGACGCCGATGAAGGCCGCCAGCACCGAGGTCGGCAGCGACAGCGCGGTGATCAGGGTCGAGCGCCACGAGTTGAGGAAGGCGTACACCACAAAGATGGTCAGGCCGGCGCCAAACACCAGCGCATGGATCACGTTGTCCAGGCTGCTCTCGGCATTCTCGCCGTCATCCTGGGTGATTTCCAGCTTGGTGCCGGCCGGCATTTCCTTCTGCATTTCCTCGGCCATGGCCTTGATCTTGCGGGCCACCGTCACGGTCGAGGCGTCGCGCGAGCGGGTCACCGAGATGCCGACGTTCGGCTTGCCGGAGCGCACGCTCAGGCTGTTCACCTCGGCAAAGCCGTCCTGGATGGTGGCCACCTGCGACAGGCGCACCAGCTCGTTGCCATTGCGCTTGACCACCACCTGCTGGAACTCTTCCGGACGCTCGATGCGGCCGACCAGGCGGATGCTTTTTTCATCGAGCTCGCCGCGCACCTTGCCGACCGGCGCGTTGGTGTTCTGGTTGCGCAGCGCGTTGACCACGTCGCCAATCGAGACGTTGTACTCGCGCAGCTTCTCGGCCTTCAGCAGCACGCTCAGCTCGCGCTTGAGCGAACCGTCGATGTTGACCGAGGCCACGCCATCGATGCCGCGGAAGCGGTCGGCCAGCTTGTCCTCGGCCAGGCGCGAAATCTCCGCATGGCTTTGCGAGCTGGACGACAGCGCCATCTGCATCACCGGCTGCGCCGACGGGTCGATGCGCACCAGGATCGGCTCGCGCATCTCGGTCGGCAGCTTGTAGCGCACCGCCGCGATGGCATTGCGGATCTCGTCCGAGGCCTCGATCAGGTTCTTGGTAAACGTGAACTTGATGAAGATGCTGGCCGAGCCTTCCGAGGCGGTGCTGTTGGTCTCGGTCACGCCGGTGATCGAGTTCAGCGATTTTTCCAGACGGTTGATGATCTCGCGCTCGACCGTCTCCGGCGAGGCGCCCGGATACGGAATATTGACCACGATGAACGGGACTTCCACGTCCGGGTTCTGGTTGACGCGCAACTTGCTCAGCGCCATCAAGCCCAGGCACATCATCGCGACGATCAGCACGATCGTGGCGATGGGCCGCTTAATACTGAAATCTGACAGGAACATGGCTGTTTATCCTTTTATTTTTCCGCGACCTTGCCTGCCGAGGCCGAAGCCACCGCCTTAGGCGCCGTCAATTCCACTTTCTGGCCATCCTTGAAACCGGAGGCCGGCACGCGCACCACCATGTCGCCGGCCTGCAAGCCGCTCAGCACCTGCAGGCGGCCGCTGCGCTCATCGCGCGCGCCCAGGGTCAGCGGCACCTTGGCCAGCACCCCGCCCTTCACGCGCCAGACATAATTGCTGTCGCCGGCCTGCACCAGCGCCGACGGCGGCACCATCAGCGACGAGGTGGTCTGCGATTCCACCCGGCCTTCGGCATACAGGCCGGCCACGCCCGGACGGGTGGCGTCGGCAAACTCCACCAGCACCTCGACCTGGCGCGTGACCGCGTTGGCGGCCGGGTCCACGCGCTTGATCTTGCCGTTGAAATTCTGGCCCTGGTAACCGTTCACGCGGAACAGCACCGGCTGGCCGACCTTGACCACGCCGATCTTGTCGGCCGAGACCATGCCCTCAAAGCGCATGCTGGTCGGATCGATCACCTTGATCAATTCCTTGCCCACCTGCGCGGTATCGCCGTTGGACACCTTGCGGTCGCTGACGATGCCGTCAAACGGCGCGCGCACCACGGTGCGGGTCAGTTGCTGGCGCGCCGCCACCGAACGCGAACGGGCCGCCGCCAGATCGCTCTGGGCATTGTTGCGGCGCACTTCGGCGTCTTCCATGGCGGTGGTCGAGACCATGCCGGAGGCCAGCAGGGTTTTCTGGCGCTCGTACATGCGCTGGGCCTGGGCCAGCGACTGTTCGGCGGCGCGGGTGGCCTCGTCGGCCGAGGTCAGGCTGTCGCGGATGGCGGTTTCGTCCAGGCGCAGCAGCACATCGCCTTTTTTAACCGTCTCGCCATTTTCCTTGAGTACCTGAACTACAACCGCGCTCACCTCGGCGCGCAGGTCGGCGCGGCGTTCCGGCTGGATCGAGCCGGTGATCACCGGGCCGGAGGCCAGCGCGTCGGACTGGACGGTCAGGGTATCTTCCGGCGACATCTGTAAAGTCACTTTCGGAGCGTCTTTACCTGCGGAAGCAGAGGCCGAAGCGCTGGCTCCGGCTTTTTCAGGCTCCTGGGCTGATTTGCCGCATGCAACCAGGGCAGAGGCAATGGCGAGAGCTAGAAGGGTTTTGCGCAACATAAAGTTCTCCGAGAAAGTGGCACGTGAGGTGCTTTTAGAATTAGCCAGACTACAGGGCGCAGAGTATCCGCGACCAGCGTTGTCAGGTCAATCACAGTGCGACGGACGGTAGAATTTGTGGCTGAAACGCCAAATACGGGGATGAACGGTAAACCGGGGATGTACGGAACCGGACATAATCCGGCCCCAAAGCGGACAGCGCGGACAGTCAGCCGCGGCCGAACACCGCGTTAATGATGTTACCCATCATGATGCCGGTGGTGAGGCCGCCGGCGATTTCCACCAGCGTATGGCCCATGCGCTCGCGCAGCCACTGGTGGCCGCTGTCGTCTTTGGCGATGCGGTTGATGGCGGCGGCCTGCTTGCCGACATGCTGGCGCAGGCTGTTGGCATCGATGATCACGATAAAGCACAGCGTCACCGCCACGCCAAAGGCCGGATGGCCGATGCCCTCGCGCAGCGCGATCAGGGTGGCCATGCTGGACACCACCGCGCTATGGTTGCTCGGGAAGCCGCCGTTGCCGACCAGATTGAAGGCCCACTTGCGCGCCCTGGCGCTGTTAATCAGGAATTTGATCGGCCCCACCGTGATCCAGGTAAGCAGCGGGGTGACGAGATAAGCGATATCCATTCGTGGCAGTCCTATGCATTTTTGTGGCGCCATTATGGCAGACGGCCCCCAGCGGCGGAAGCAAGTAATATAAAATTCAACTTGTTACCATCATTTCAAAAAAGATAACCATGCAGCACTTCCGCGTCTCCTTTGCCGTCACCTTCATCCTTATGGTCCTGGCCGGTTGGTGGGGCTACAACCATGGTGGCGTCAGCGGCCTGGCGCAAGCCTTGTGGATCACCGCCGTGCTGGGCGTGATGGAAGTGTCGCTGTCGTTTGACAACGCGGTGGTCAATGCCTCGGTGCTGCGCCACTGGAACGAATTCTGGCGCAAGCTGTTCCTGACGGTCGGCATCCTGATTGCCGTGTTTGGCATGCGCCTGGTCTTCCCGCTGCTGATCGTCTCCATGGCCACCGGCCTCGGCCTGCTGGAAGTGTGGCACATGGCCACCACCACGCCCGAGGAATATTCACGCTACCTGACCGGCGCCCACGCCGAGGTGGCGGCCTTTGGCGGCGCCTTCCTGCTGCTGGTATTCCTCAACTTCCTGTTCGACGACCAGAAAGAGCTGCACTGGCTGGGCTGGATCGAGGAAAAACTGGGCAAGCACGGCACCGAAAGCCTGGCCGTGCTGCTGGCGCTGGCGGCGGTGTTTGGCTGCGTCTCGCTGGTCGGCGGCGAGGAGCAGTACAAAGTGCTGGTGGCCGGCGTGGTTGGCGTCATCATCTACCTGGCGGTGGGCTGGATCAGCAGCCTGCTGGAAGAGGAGGAACCGGCGGAGGACGACGACGACACCACCGAAGCCGGCGTCGGCCCGGTGGTGGCCACGGTGGCCAGGGGCAGCTTTGGCGGCTTCCTGTACCTGGAAGTGCTGGATGCCTCGTTCAGCTTTGACGGCGTGATCGGCGCCTTTGCCATCACCACCGACGTGGTCATCATCATGCTGGGCCTGGCCATCGGCGCCATGTTCGTGCGCTCGCTGACCGTGTTCCTGGTGCACAAGGGCACGCTGGACGAATACGTCTATCTGGAGCATGGCGCGCACTACGCCATCGGCATCCTGGCCATCATCATGCTGGCCAGCGTGAAATACCATATTCCGGAGTGGTTTACCGGCCTGTCGGGCGTGGCCTTCATTGCCGTCTCGCTGTGGTCATCGGTGCGCCACAAACGCCTGCACGCGGCATGATAAGATACGCAACGTTGCCTAACTCAGAACTGCCATGACCACATCCAAACGCGTATTCCTGTACTGTGTCGGCCTGCTGGCCGTCGCCCTGCTGCTGCTGGCCGCCTACACCTGGGCCATGCTGCACATCTCGTATTCGGAAGGCGAGCGCGCCGGCTACCTGCAGAAATTCTCCACCCGCGGCTGGGTGTGCAAGACCTGGGAAGGCGAAATCCTGCTGACCTCGATGCCGGGCGCGATCCCGGAAAAGTTCGAGTTCAGCGTGCGCGATGAAAAGGTGGCCAAAGACCTGACCGCCGCCACCGGCAAGCGCGTCATCCTCAGCTACGCGCAGCACAAGGGCGTGCCGACCCAGTGCTTCGGAGAAACCGAGTATTACATCACCAAGGTCACAGTCCAGCAGTGAGGCCCGCCACTGCGCAGGCGTCAAGCGCTGTTTTTTGATTTCCGGTAGACTCAGCATTTTGCCGGAACTTCAAATATGCAACGTACCCTGTTCGCCGCTGCGGCGCTGGCCGTGGCGGGCATGACATCGGCGCAGGAAGTGACCGTTTATGGCGGCGCGCTGCGCGTCAAGGAAGCCGACGAAGCCACCTTCAGCGCTGGCGCTTCCTACTCCCATCCCCTCGGCGAGCATTTCGCGCTCAGCCTGGACTACCTGAACGAAGGCCATCCCCTGAGCCACCACCGCGACGGCGTGGCCAGCCAGCTGTGGGTGCGCAGCGGCAGCAATGCGCCGGGCTGGAGTTTCGGCGCCGGCATCGGCCAGTACTATTATTTCGACACCAGCGACCTGCACAGCACGACCGGCGCGCGCTACACCAACGACCACGGCTGGGCCAACATCTACAGCGTGCAGGCGACCTACCACTACCCGGACAGCCGCTGGTACAACCAGCTGCTGGTCACCCGCATCACGCCGTCGGGCAAAGACTCGACCACCTCGCTGATGCTGGGCGTGGGCTACCAGTTCAACGGCGTCAAAGGCGACAAACTGCATCTGGATGGCAGTTCCGCCGATGAAGCGATCACACTGATGGCGGGGCAAGGGATCACCAACAGCCTGCGTTCGGAAACGGCGGCGATCGCCGCGCTGGAATACCGGCGCGCGGTGGGGCGCTATGTGGACTGGACGGTGACGGCGCTATACGAGGGCAACAGCGCGCAGAGCAAGCGCAACGGCGTAGCCACGCAATTGTGGCTGATCCGTTCCCTGAATCAGAAAGTGGAACTGGGCATGGGTGCCGGCCCCTACTTCAACGCCCAGGTGCCGGACGGCGAAGGCCAGCGTTCGCACCGCGCCGGGCTGGTGACGGTAGGCGCGCGCTACCACATCGACCGGCGGGTGGTGGCGGAAGCCACGTGGAACCGCGTGGTGACCGACTACCACCGCGACGCCGACCTCTTCCTGATCGGCCTCGGCTACAGCTTCTAAACTCCGGGGTCAGGTCCGCCATTTCTACACGAACTCAGCCGTAGCGGTCGCTACGGCTGAGTTCGTGTAGAAATGGCGGACCTGACCCCGGAGTTTAGCGGGCGCGCCAGACGGCTTTGCCGGACTCGGCCGGCGCGGCCTGGCGTGCGGCTTCTTTGCGGGCGCGGGCGTCGTCAAGGGTGGCAACCACGGTGCCGCCCTCTGCCGCCAACGCTTCTTCCGCCGCGACTTTGGCCTGGACGGATGCCAGCACTTTCTGCGCGGCCGCCAGGCGCCGGGTTTCCAGTTCCAGCAATTTCTGCTTGGCCGCCGTCATCGCAGCCGTGGTGTCGGCCACCTTGCGCTGCATGGCGGCGTGCGCCTGGGCAGTTTCCAGCAGGGCTTTCTGCGCCGCCGCCTTGTCGGCCACCGCTTGCGCGGCTTCCTGTTCGGCCAGCTCGCGCTGACGCATGGCGTCCGCTTCCGCCTGTTCCTCATCCGCACGCCGACGGGCGCTGGCGGCCACATTCTTCTCCGCTTCCAGACGACCGGCAATCGCCTGCGAGGCACGCATTTCCGAGGCGGTGGTGATGCGCTGCTGCGTCAGCTTCTGGTCGATCAGCGCCAGCGACTTGCGCTCGGTGTCCACGAATTCGCGCTCGGCGGCCAGCAATTCTTCCGCCTTGGCGGCCTTTTCCTGCTCTACGCGGGCGCGCTCGGCATGCACCACGCCCAGCTCCACCGCCAGGTTGGCTTGCGCCGCCAGCGCCTGCGCGGCAATGGCTTTCTGCTCGGCTTCGGCCGACACCTGCGCCGCCATCACGCGCGCCGCTTCCGCTTCCTGATTGGCGGCAGCGCTCAGCCGGTGGTCGGCTTCGCGCTGCTGACGCAAGGCCTCGGTCTGCGCGCGCTCGGCAGCCACGCGCTGTTGCGCGGCTTCGGTGGCCAGTTGCTCGGCTTCCAGTTTTTCTTTGAGGGCGACGATGGCCTGCCGCTCGGCTTCGGCACGCGCCTGCTCGGCTTGCAGCAGCAGCGCCGCTTGTGCAGCGCGCTGCTCCGCCAGCGCGGTGGCGGCCGCTTGCACTTCCACCTGCTGTGCCAGGGTGGCGATTGCTTCCTGCTCGGCGGCGTTCTGGCTGGCCAGCAGCTCCGCGGCGGCACGCGACTTGGCGGCGCGCTCATCGGCCAGCCCGGCCGCGCGTTGTTGTTCCAGCTGGTCGGTGCGGGCCGCTTCGGCCGCGGCTTCATCCGCAGCCTGACGCAGCCTGGCCTGCTCCATGGCTTCGGCTTCGGCTTCTACCTTGGCCAGCGTGGCGATCTCGGCCTCCTCTTCCGCCTGTACGCGGGCCAGCGCCACGGCGCGCAGCTGATTGTCGACTTCGATGCGCGCCTCGGTGGCGGCAATGATGCGGGCGTCCGCTTCGCGGCGCGCCTGCGCCGCGGCGGCGGCCACGGCTTCCATGCGCTCGCGGTGGATTGCGGCATCGCGGATTTCTTTTTCGGTTTGCAGACGCAGGCGCAGCGATTGCGCGGCGCTGCGCTCGGACTCGGCCTTGGCCAGCGCGATCTGCTCGCGTTCCTGTTCCAGGTGCGCCAGCGCACGGGCCTCTTCCAGCGCGCGCACTTCGGCGGCGGAACGGTTGAAGGCCGATTCCAGCGCGATCTGGTCGGCGCGCTCGCGCTGCTTGGTCAGTTCCAGCGCTTCCGCTTCCGCTTCAGCCAGTTGCTGCGCAGTCTGGCGGGCGGCGGCGGCGTGGCGCTCGCGCTCCCGCGCCAGGGTGGCGACGCGGGCGTCGGCCGAGGCGATGCCCACCACTTCTTCCTTGGCCGCCTGCACGGCAGCCACGCGTTCCGCCGCTTGCAGGCGGGCTTGTTCGGTTTGCGCCTGCAGCTCGGCGGCGGCGCGCGACGCTTGCTCGGCCAGTTCCGCCTCGGTGGCGATTTGTTCGTGCGCCCGCTTGCGGCTTTCCTCTTCCGCCCGGGCGCGCTCCTCGGCGGCCTTGCGGATCTGGTTGTCGGCCTCGGCGCGGGCGCGCAGCTCGGCGGTTTCCTGTTTGACGGCATCCAGACGCGCCACGCTGGCCTGGGCGGCCGCGCGCAGCGATTCCAGCCGCTCCTGATTGGCCTTGATGGCCTCCTCGGCCGCCTGCGCATTCTGCAGCGCGACCGCGGCGGCGGCGGCATCCATGGCGGCGCGGTCCTCGGCCAGCGCGCGGGCACGGGCTTCGGCGTGGGCGCGGCTTTCGGCGGCGCACGCGGCCTTGGCTTCAGCTTCCACCCGGGCGATCGCTTCCTGGATGGCTTTCATTTCCATCGCGGCACGCGGCATGGCCGCAGGCTCCTCTGCCTCTTGCAGCGAGACCATGGGAATGGGAAGCAAAGCGTTATCGTTCATGAGAGTACTCGCTAAAGAGGATTTCCGAGCTCTCATTATCACGTGGCAGACAGGCAAGCCGAACCGCAAGAAGAGGCGGAAAAACCCGCCAATTCTGCGATTGCCGCCGCGCCGGCGCCGTCACTCCTGACGCAGCGCCAGTGCCGGCCGCGCGCCCTCCCAACCGCCGCCCAGCGCCCTGAACGCGGCGACGGCGGCGCGGGCGCTCTCGGCCTGCGCCTGGGCACGCGCATCGGTGGCGCGCAGCAGGCTGTCATCGGCCTGCAGCACCTCGATCAGGCTGACCACGCCTTTCTGATAAGCGGCAAACGCGGCGCTGCGGGCGCGGCCGAGCGCCTCCACGCCCTCGCTCAGCGCCGCCGTCTGCTGTTCCCGCCGCACCAGGGCGGAGTAGGCATTTTCCACATCTTCGGCAGCGCGCAGCACGACCAGCCGGTAGGCCGCCAGCGCTTCCGCCTCCTGCCCCCGGGCCTGGCCGATCTGCGCATTGATGCGGCCAAAGTCGAACAGCCGCCAGCGCAGCCCCAGCGCGGCCGAGGCCTGGCTGGCGCCGCCGCTGAACAGATTGCCGCCGGAGACCGTGGTGGCGCTGCCCACCAGGCCGCTCAGCGACAGCTTGGGGTAATACTCGGCAATCGCAACGCCGATGCGCGCATGGGCGGCGGCCAGCCGGCGCTCGGCCACGATCAGGTCCGGACGGCGCCGCAGCAGCTCGCCCGGCGTGCCGGCCGGCGCGATCTGCGGCGCGGCCGGAATCGCCACGGCCTCGGCCAGTTCGCCCCGGTGCGTACCCGGCAGCGTTCCCAGCATCACATCCAGCGCGTTCATGGCCGCATCCAGCCCCGCCTCCAGCACAGGAATCGAGGCGCGCACCTGCGCCAGCGCGCCTTCCGCTTGCCTGAGCTGCAGCTCCGCCGCCAGCCCCTTGCCATACAACAGCTTGACGGTGGACACCAGCTCCTGCTGCGTCTGCACTTGCTGGCGCGCGATCGCCAGACGGCTCTGCAAGCCACGGATGCTGATATAGGTGTCAGCCGTTTGCGCCGCCACCGCCAGGCGCGCGGCCGCCGCCCCCGCCTCCGAGGCCTGATACTCAGCCTGCGCCGCCTCCCGTCCACGGCGCAGCCCGCCGAACAGATCCAGTTCCCAGGCAGCGCCGGCATTCATCTCGTAAGCATTGCCATAACGATCAAAGCCGGGCGTTGCATTCAGCACCTTGCCCAGCGGCGTCTCCACCGACTGATAAGCCCTGGCCGCCTGGCCGGAGACATTCCCGGACGGCAGCAATGCGGCATCCGCCGCGCCCAGCCCGGCCCGGGCCTGGGCCACGCGCGCAGCCGCCTGCGCCAGATCGAGATTTTGTTCAAGCGCGCGCTCGACGTAGCGGCTTAGCAGCGGATCGGCAAACCCGGTCCACCAGACGGCCAGTTCGGCGCTGCCGGCGGCCTGGCGGCGCTCGACCGCAGCCTGGCCCTGGAACCGGTCCGGCATGGCGGTATCAGGGCGCACGTAATCGGGACCGACGGCGCAACCGGTGGCAAAACTGGCAACAATCAGCGCGGCAAAAGTAGATTTTGGCAACATGGGACGCTTTCATTAACGGTGGAATCGGTGACCATAATACCAAATGGTCACAAGTTGTCCAACCCTGGCGTTTTGGCGTATGCTGGCGCCTATGACAAATCCCAGCACCTACCCCACTCCGGCCCGCGGGCCGGCGGACCACGATGTCCGCGACCAGATCCTGGCAGCAGCAACCGAGCATTTCAGCCACTACGGCTATGCCAAAACCACGGTTTCCGACCTGGCCAAGTCGATCGGTTTTTCCAAGGCCTACATTTATAAATTCTTTGAATCCAAGCAGGCCATAGGCGAGGCGATCTGCTCCAACTGCCTGCGCCAGATCCAGGCCGAGGTCAGCGCCGCCGTGGCCGAGACCGACCAGCCGCCAGAGAAGCTGCGGCGCATGTTCAAGGCCTGCACCGAGGCCAGCCTGCGCCTGTTCTTCCAGGACCGCAAACTGTACGAAATTGCCGCCTCGGCCGCCACGGAGCGCTGGCAATCGGTGCTGGCCTACGAAGAAAGCGTGCGCAAGCTGCTGCAGGAAGTGCTGCAGGCCGGCCGCCAGTCCGGCGACTTCGAGCGCAAGACGCCGCTGGATGAAACCGCCATGTCGATCTATCTGGTGATGCGCCCCTACCTCAATCCCTTGCTGCTGCAGTACAGCTTTGACTACACGGAAGACGCCCCGGCACAATTGTCCAGCCTGGTGCTGCGCAGCCTGTCGCCGTGAAACTTGTCGCATGATTGTGACTGTTGACTAAATTGGTCACTGGAACCATAATGAGCACTCCTATCACTTTGCTCATGGGATGCTCATGTTCCGGCGATATCCAACCCCAGTCATTTATGCCCTGCTGCCGCTAACGCTGCTGGCCTGCAGCGAAAAACCCGCCACCGATCCGCGCACCGAGGCGCCGCTGGTGCGCGCCGCCCCGGTCGAACCAGCCGAGGCCGCCTCACGTTCATTCACCGGAACCGTCGCCGCCCGGGTCCAGAGCGACCTCGGTTTCCGCGTTGCCGGCAAGGTGCTGGAACGGCTGGTGGACGCCGGGCAAACCGTCAAGCGCGGCCAGCCCCTGATGCGCATCGATCCGGTCGACCTGAAGCTGGCCGCCCACGCCCAGCAGGAAGCCGTCAGCGCGGCCCGTGCGCGGGCCCGCCAGGCCAGCGAAGACGAGGCGCGCTACCGCGACCTGCGCGGCACCGGCGCCATCTCGGCCTCGGCCTACGACCAGGCCAAGGCCGCCGCCGATGCCGCCAAGGCCCAGCTCAGCGCGGCCGAGGCCCAGGCCGACGTCGCCCGCAACGCCAGCGGCTATGCGCTGCTGGTGGCCGACGGCGATGGCGTGGTGATGGAAACGCTGGCCGAACCCGGCCAGGTGGTCAGCGCCGGCCAGCCGGTGGTGCGCCTGGCCCATGCCGGCCGGCGCGAAGCGCTGGTCCAGCTGCCGGAAACACTGCGTCCCGCCCTCGGCTCCGCCGGCCAGGCCACCTTGTTTGGCAAGGACGATGTCAGCGTGGCCGCCAGGCTGCGCCAACTGTCGGACACCGCCGACCGCCTGACCCGCACCTTCGAGGCGCGCTATGTGCTGGAGGGCGAACTGGCCAACGCGCCGCTGGGCGCCACCGTCACCATTCGCATCCCCGACGGGCCGGCGGCGGCGCCCGGCGGCCTGCAAGTGCCGATCGGCGCCCTGTACGACGCCGGCAAGGGACCGGGCGTGTGGCTGATCAGCGGCAATCCGGCCAAGGTCAGCTGGCGCCCGGTCGCGGTGCAGCAACTCGATGAAGACCGCGCCCGTGTCAGCGGCAACCTGCAACAAGGCGACCGCATCGTCGCGCTGGGCGCCCATCTGCTGCGCGACGGCGCCCCGGTGCGCATTGCCGCCACCGCAGGAGCACGGCCGTGAGCGCGGGCCGTTTCAACCTGTCGGCGCTGGCGGTGCGCGAGCGCGCCGTCACGCTGTTCCTGATCTGCCTGATCTCGCTGGCCGGGGTCCTGTCCTTCTTCAAGCTGGGACGGGCGGAAGATCCGGCCTTCACGGTCAAGGTGATGACCATCGTCACCGCCTGGCCCGGCGCCAGCGCGCAGGAAATGCAGGACCAGGTCGCGGAAAAACTGGAAAAGCGCCTGCAGGAATTGCGCTGGTACGACCGCAGCGAGACCTATACCCGCCCCGGCCTCGCCTTCACCACCCTCACCCTGCTCGACAGCACGCCGCCCTCGGAGGTCAAGGAAGAGTTTTACCAGGCCCGCAAGAAAGTCGGTGACGAAGCCGCCAACCTGCCGGCTGGCGTGATCGGCCCGATGGTCAATGACGAGTATGCCGACGTCACCTTTGCCCTGTTTGCGCTCAAGGCCAGGGGCGAGCAGCAGCGCCTGCTGGTGCGCGACGCCGAAACGCTGCGTCAGCGCCTGCTGCGCGTGGCCGGCGTGAAAAAGGTCAACATCGTTGGCGAGCAATCGGAACGGATTTACATCGAGTTCTCGCACGCACGCCTGGCCACGCTGGGCATCAGCCCCCAGGACGTGTTTGCCGCCCTCAACGGCCAGAACATGCTGACGCCGGCCGGTTCGGTGGAAACCAGGGGCCCGCAAGTCTTCATCCGCCTGGATGGCGCCTTTGACCAGTTGCAGAAGATCCGCGACACGCCAGTCGTGGCGCAAGGCCGCACGCTGAAATTATCCGATGTCGCCACCGTCAAGCGCGGCTACGAAGACCCGGCCACCTTCATGATCCGCAACGGCGGCGAGCCGGCCCTGCTGCTGGGCGTCGTCATGCGCGAGGGCTGGAACGGCCTCGACCTGGGCAAGGCGCTGGACAGCGAAGTCGGCGCCATCAACGCCGAGCTGCCGCTGGGCATAAGCCTGAGCAAGGTGACCGACCAGGCCGTCAATATCAGCTCGGCGGTCGACGAGTTCATGGTCAAATTCTTTGTCGCCCTGCTGGTGGTGATGCTGGTGAGTTTTGTCAGCATGGGCTGGCGCGTCGGCATTGTGGTGGCGGCGGCCGTGCCGCTGACCCTGGCCGTGGTGTTTGTCATCATGGCCGCCACCGGCAAGAATTTCGACCGCATCACCCTCGGCTCGCTGATCCTGGCGCTGGGCCTGCTGGTGGACGACGCCATCATCGCCATCGAGATGATGGTGGTCAAGATGGAGGAAGGCTACGACCGCATTGCCGCCTCCGCCTACGCCTGGAGCCACACGGCGGCGCCCATGCTGTCCGGCACGCTGGTGACAGCGGTCGGCTTCATGCCCAACGGATTTGCCCGCTCCAGCGCCGGCGAGTACACCAGCAATATGTTCTGGATCGTCGGCATCGCGCTGATCGCCTCGTGGGTGGTGGCCGTGGTGTTCACGCCCTACCTGGGCGTCAAGCTGCTGCCGGAAATGAAGGCCGTCGCCGGCGGCCACGAGGCGCTGTACGACACGCCGCGCTACAACCGCTTCCGTCAGGTGCTGGGGCGCGTCATCGCCCGCAAATGGCTGGTGGCCGCTTCCGTGATCGGCTTGTTTGTGGCCGCCATCCTGGGCATGGCGCTGGTCAAGAAGCAGTTTTTCCCGATCTCCGACCGGCCGGAAGTGCTGGTGGAGGTGCAACTGCCATACGGCAGCGCGATTGCGCAAACCAGCGCTGCCGCCGCCAAAGTCGAAGCCTGGCTGAGCAAGCAGCCGGAAGCGAAAATCGTTACCGCCTACATCGGCCAGGGCGCACCGCGCTTTTACCTGGCGATGGGGCCGGAACTGCCCGATCCTTCGTTTGCCAAGATCGTCATCCGCACCGACAGCCAGCACGAGCGCGATGCGCTCAAGCAGCGCCTGCGCGCGGCGGCAGCCGCCGGCCTGGCGCCCGAGGCGCGGGTACGCGTCACCCAGCTGGTGTTCGGCCCGTATTCGCCGTTCCCGGTGGCCTACCGCGTCAGCGGTCCGGACCCGGCGCAACTGCGCGGCATCGCGGACCAGGTGCAACATCTGATGGAAAGCAGCCCGATGATGCGCACTGTGAACACCGACGGCGGCGTCCGCGTCCCCACCCTGCACTTCGTGTTGCAGCAGGACCGCCTGCAGGCGGTGGGACTGAGCACCAGCGCGGTGGCGCAGCAGCTGCAATTCCTGCTCAGCGGCGCGCCCGTCACCAGTGTGCGCGAAGACATCCGCACCGTGCAGGTGGTGGCGCGCTCGGCCGGAGGGGCGCGGCTCGATCCGGCCCGGATCGGCGACTTCACCCTGGCTGGCGCCAACGGCCAGCGCATTCCGCTGTCGCAGGTGGGCAAGGTCGAGGTGCGCATGGAAGAACCGGTGCTGCGCCGGCGCGACCGCCTGCCGACCATCACCGTGCGCGGCGACATTGCCGATGGCTTGCAGCCGCCGGACGTATCAACCGCCATCAGCGCGCAGCTGCAGCCGATCATCGACAAGCTGCCGGCCGGCTACCGCATCGAACAGGCCGGCTCGATCGAGGAGTCGGGCAAGGCGACCAAAGCCATGGCGCCGCTGTTCCCCATCATGCTGGCCATCACCCTGCTGCTGATCATTTTCCAGGTGCGCTCGATTGCGGCAATGGTGATGGTGTTCCTCACCAGCCCGCTGGGCCTGATCGGCGTGGTGCCGACCCTGATCCTGTTCCAGCAGCCGTTTGGCATCAACGCGCTGGTCGGGCTGGTCGCGCTGTCGGGCATCCTGATGCGCAACACGCTGATCCTGATCGGGCAGATCCACCACAACGAGGCCGCCGGGCTGGATCCGTTCCGCGCCGTGGTCGAGGCCACCGTGCAGCGCGCGCGGCCGGTGATCCTGACCGCGCTGGCCGCCATCCTGGCCTTCATTCCGCTGACCCATTCGGTATTCTGGGGCACGCTGGCCTACACCCTGATCGGCGGCACTTTGGCCGGGACGGTACTGACGCTGGTGTTCCTGCCGGCCATGTACTCGATCTGGTTCAAGATCCGGCCGCAGGAGGCCACCACCGCAACGGAGCCTGATGCCGGGCGCGTCGATTACCTGCGAGCTTAAATCTGAAAGGAAATACCATGAGGACATCCCAAGTTGTGCTGGTGACCGGCGTGTCGTCGGGCATCGGGCGGGCGGCGGCCGAACAATTCGCGCAGCGCGGCTGCGAAGTGTTTGGCAGCGTTCGCAATCTTTCCAAGGCCACGCCGATCCGCGGCGTCACGCTGATCGAAATGGACGTGCGCGACACCGCTTCGGTGCAGCGCGCCATTGCCGCCATCATCGGCCGTGCCGGGCGCATCGACGTGCTGGTCAACAATGCCGGCATGAACATGATGGGTGCGGTGGAGGAAACCAGCGTGAGCGAGGCGCAGTCGCTGTTCGACACCAATCTGTTCGGCCTGCTGCGCACCACTCAGGCGGTGTTGCCGCATATGCGCGAACAGCGCGCCGGCCGCATCGTCAACGTCAGCTCCGTGCTGGGTTTCCTGCCGGCGCCTTACATGGGCCTGTATTCGGCGTCCAAGCACGCGGTCGAGGGAGTATCGGAAACGCTGGATCACGAGGTGCGCCAGTTCGGCGTGCGCGTCACGCTGGTCGCGCCCTCCTACACCAGGACCAGCCTGGACAGCAATTCGCCGTCGGCCAGCGCGCCGATCGCCGCTTACGACCGCGAGCGCGGCATTGTCACGCAGGCGGTGGCCGGCAATGTCAGCGGCGCCCCGCAGCCGGACAGCGTGGCCGCCACCATCGTCGAGGCGGCACTGGGCAAATGGCGCATGCGGCGCCAGCCGCCGGGTCAGGCCTCGCTGCTGAGCAAGCTGCGCCGCTTCATGCCGGCCGGACCGGTGGACGCCAGCCTGCGCAAGGGAGTGGGCCTGGTCTGAGCGCTCAGACCGGCAGTGGCGGCTCGTCCATCAGCGCCACCTGCTCGCGCAGCTCCAGCACGCGGTCTTGCCAGTAGCGCTGCGTGTTGAACCAGGGGAAAGCGGCCGGAAACGCCGGGTCGTCCCAGCGCCGCGCCAGCCAGGCCGAATAGTGGATCAGGCGCAGCGTGCGCAGCGCTTCCACCAGGTGCATCTGGCGCGGATTGAATTCGCAGAAGTCTTCGTAGCCGGCCAGGATGTCGCCCATCTGGCGTACCTGCTCGGCGCGCTCGCCGGACAGCATCATCCACAAATCCTGGATCGCCGGCCCCATGCGCGCATCGTCAAAGTCGACGAAATGCGGACCGGCATCGGTCCACAGCACGTTGCCGCCGTGGCAGTCGCCGTGCAGGCGCAGCTGCGGCAGCTCGCCGGCGCGCTCGTAGCAGCGGCGCACGCCGTCCAGCGCCTGCTGGGCGATGCTGGCGTAGGCGGCTTTCAAATCGTCCGGGATGAAGCCGTTGACCTGTAAAAAATCACACGGCTCGGTGCCGAAGGTGTCGATGTCCAGCGCCGGCCGGTGCTGGAAGGCCCTGGCCGCGCCCACCGCGTGGATGCGGCCGATGTAGCGCCCGGTCCACTCCAGCACCGCCGGATCGCCCAGCTCGGGCGCGCGGCCGCCGTGGCGGGTGAACACGGCAAAGCGGAAGCCCTGGTAATGATGCAGTGTGGCGCCGTGCAGGGCCAGCGCCGGCACCACCGGAATCTCGGCGGCGGCCAGCTCCTGGGTGAAGGCGTGCTCTTCCAGGATAGCATCGTCGCTCCAGCGGCCGGGGCGATAGAATTTCACCACCAGCGGCTTGTCGTCTTCAATGCCCACCTGGTAGACGCGGTTTTCATAGCTGTTCAGCGCCAGCAGGCGGCCGTCGCCGCGCAAACCGATGCTGTCGAGGGCGTCGAGCACGCAGTCCGGGCTCAATGCGGAATATGGGTGAGGTACAGTCATAGCGCCATTGTACGGGGCGCGGCGTGTATACTGTCATATTCACCCAAATAAATAGAGCAAGTTATGCAACTCGATCAGCCCCTGAGCGAAAAAGAATTCGACGAACTGGACAGTTTCCTGCTGTCCGACCGCACGCCGGAAGACGCCATGACCATGGACATGCTCCATGGCTACCTGACCGCCATCGCCATCGGCCCGGAACCCATCATGCCGGCAGAATGGCTGAAGAAAGTCTGGGGCAAGGACGACAGCGACGTGCCGAAGTTCAAGCACGAGAAGGAAGAACAGCGCATCATCCACCTCATCATGCGCTTCATGAACGAGGTGCTGGTGACGTTTGAAGTGGCGCCGAAGGAATTCGAGCCGCTGTTCGTCGAGCACGAGCACGAAGGGCAGACCCTGATCAACGCCGAAGCCTGGTGCTGGGGCTTCTGGGAAGGCATGGAACTGCGCCCCGGCTCGTGGGACCCGATCTGGGATTCCGAACAGTCCGACCTGATGCGTCCGATCTACCTGCTGGGCGCCGACGAAATCGAGGAAGAGGAATTGCCGCTGGTGGAAGACCCGGTCAAAGCCCACAAGCTGGCGCTGGAACTGGAAGCCAACCTGCCGAACATCTACAAATTCTGGCTGCCGCGCCGCAAGGCCGGCGTCGAGACCGTCAAGCGCGACGAGCCGAAAGTCGGCCGCAATGACGACTGCCCTTGCGGCAGCGGCAAGAAGTACAAGAAGTGCCACGGCGCCGAATCGGCGGAATGACAGAGGCAGCCGTCTTTCTTCTACAGTAGAATTCAGGCATCTTTTTCAGGATGCCTATGTTCTCCTTCAAGCTCCCCACCACCGCTACCGCCCCGTTCTGCCCCTCCGAGGTCGCCGGCACCGTCTCCGTGCCGGAAAGCGATCCGTTCTGGAAAAAAGTGCTGCGCTTTGCCGGCCCCGGCCTGCTGGTCTCGGTCGGCTACATGGACCCGGGCAACTGGGCCACGGCGATCCAGGGCGGCTCGCAGTTTGGTTATCAACTGCTGTTCGTGGTGGTGCTGTCCAGCCTGGCGGCGATCGTGCTGCAATGCCTGAGCATGCGGCTGGGGATCGTCACCGGCAAGGATCTGGCTGTGCATTGCCGCGAACAGTATCCGCCGGTGGTCGGCAAGACGCTGTGGGGCTTTGCCGAAATCTCCATCATCGCCTGCGACCTGGCCGAGGTGCTGGGCTGCGCGCTGGCGTTCAAGCTGCTGCTGGGCGTGTCGCTGCCGGTGGGCGTGGCGCTGACCGCGCTTGATACCATGATCGTGCTCGGTCTGAAAGGCAAAGGCTTCCGCCAGGTGGAAGCCATCGTGCTGGGCCTGATTTTGACGGTGGCGATCTGCCTGTTCACCGAACTGATTTTCGTCAAGCCGGACTGGCAGGCGGTGGCGGCCGGGCTGGTGCCGTCGATCAGCGCCCTGTCCGCGCGCGAGCCGCTGTACCTGGCCATCGGCATCCTTGGCGCCACCGTGATGCCGCACAACCTCTACCTGCATTCCTCGGTGGTGCAGACGCGCGTGGTCAGCAAGAGCGATCACGCCAGGCGCGAAGCCATCGGCCTGTCGCGCATCGACACCGTGGTATCCCTGCTGCTGGCCCTGCTGATCAACGGCTCCATCCTGGTGCTGGCGGCGGCCGCCTTCCACGAACCCGGCAATGAACGCGTGCTGGACATCGATGAAGCCTACCGCCTGCTGGAGCCGGTGGCCGGCACCGCGCTGGCCGCCGTCCTGTTCGGGCTGGCGTTGCTGGCCTCCGGCCAAAGCTCCACCTTCACCGGCACCATCGCCGGCCAGGTGATCATGGAAGGCTTCCTGAAAATGAAGATCCCCTGCTGGCAGCGGCGCGCCATCACGCGCGGGCTGGCGCTGGTGCCGGCCATGATCGGCGTGCTGACGCTGGGCGAACACTCGGTCGGCAAGCTGCTGGTGCTGAGTCAGGTGGTGCTGAGCATGCAACTGCCCTTCGCCATGTACCCGCTGATCAGCCTGACGTCGCAACGGCGCATCATGGGCAACTTCGTCAACGCCTGGTGGACCACCGCGCTGTCGTGGTTCCTGTTCGCCATCATTTCCAGCGCCAACGCCTGGCTGGTGCTGCAGGCCTTGGCCTGAACCGTTTCATTTGCCTGGTAGCTTGCTCCAGATTAGCCGATTTCGACGATCGCGTAAAATAGACGCCCTCCAAGGAATTGTTTATGTCGAACGAAGTATCGAAGCGGCTGCCGCCGCGCATCATTCTCTCGCCGGAGGAACTGGCCGCCAAAAAGCAGGCACTGGAACAGCGCGACGCGCAGATACGCGGCGTCAGCTCCATCCACGAAATGCGCGAGGCCATCAAACAGGCGTCGCGGGTGCTGCCTGTCTTGACGGAAGTGCCGCGCTTGAAGCTGCGTGATGCAGCCGGCTTCCGCGCGCGCGCCATGCAGGGTTTGCCGTTTCTGGTCGATGGCATCGTTGGCCGCTGGCCGCTGACCCGGCACACGCCTGACATGCTGCGCGACCGCTACGCGCAGCTGCATGTGCGCGCCCGCGTGGGCGATTACATCAACACCGCTTTCGCGCCGGACCGCGCCATGCAGGATATGACCATGGCCGACTATCTCGACCTGGCCGGACGCACCGAGGGCCTGCCGCCCTACCTTGGCAACCTGGAGCTGAAGGAGTTGAACAGCATGTGCCACTGGCCGACCTGGTTCGACAAAATGGGGCCTGCCCGTTTCTGGATCGGCCCGGCCGGCACGGTCACGCCGCTGCATTGCGATTACGACGACAATATCTTCGCCCAGATCTGGGGCACCAAGCGCATCATCCTGTCGCCGCCGCATCACGACGAATTCCTGTATGTGCGTGAAGCCAGCGCCATGTTGTTTGGCTCGCCGTTCGATCCGGAGTCGCCGGACTACGGGCAATTCCCGCTGGCGCGCCAGGCCAGCATGATCGAGGTAACCGTCCATCCCGGCGACATGCTGTACGTGCCGGCCGGCTGGTATCACCAGGTGCGCGCGCTGACGTTCTCGCTGTCCTCCAACCGCTGGGCGCGCGGCGTGCCTTTCGTCATGCGGGCGGCTTGAGCACGAAGGCCGCCACTTCGTCCAGCGTCGGCGCCAGCCAGCGCAGCGGCGCGGCGATGGTCGCCACCAAGGTTGTATGCCGCACCGAGTCGTAATAGTTTTCCTGCACCGGTACCTGCTGCGCGCGCAATAGCGCCGCCAGCTGGCCGGTATTGCGCGCCGGCTCCACCAGTTTGTCCTTGGCCGCCGCGATCAGCAGGGCCGGCGGCGCACCGGCGCGGACGTGGTGGATCGGCTGCGAATCGGTCGGGGTATCGGGGAAGTGAAACACCGGCTTGGTGGTGGGATTCTCAATCGGCAGGAAGTCATACGGGCCGGCCAGGCCGATCCAGCCGCGCAAGCTGGCGGGCCTCATGCCCTGCTCGCCCAGCCAGCGCGGATCGAGCGCCACCATGGCGGCGTTGTAGGCGCCGGCGCTGTGCCCCATCACAAACAACCGCTTCGGATCGCCGCCATAACGCGCCGCCTCGCGCGCCGCCCATGCCACCGCCTGTGCGGCGTCGCGCAGGAAATCGGGATAGCTCACTTCCGGATGCAGGCGGTAATCGGCAATCACCGCGACAATGCCGCGCGACGCCAGTGCACGGCCGACAAAGGCGTAGTCGTCGCGCGCGCCGCCGACCCAGTTGCCGCCATAGAAGAACACCACTACCGGCGCCGGCCCGCGCAGATCGCGCGGCCGGTACACATCGAGCTTGCGGCGCGGCCCCTCGCCGTACGCCACGCCCTCGATGCACTCGGAGGCACCGCCCGGCGACAAGGCGTTGAGCGTCTTCAAAGGCGCGCAGGCGGCCAGCGCCAGCAGCAACAGCGGCACACCAACGGCAAGCAGGCGATAAGGTCGGGCCATGGCAAACACCAGGAATCACAGATGCCCTACTCTATCCCATCAGCAGCCGGGTCTGCGTGCGCCACAGCACCCGCCATGAAAAAAGCCGGCCCCGGCCGGCTTTCATCGCGTGGTCCACAGACGCAGCATAAAGCCGCCGCCCGGCATGCCCCGGCACATCGGGCCGATCGACGATTCCTTTAGCTTGAAGCCGTCGGCGGTCCACAGCCACTGATCGGAAGTCCCGCAATCGGCCAGCCCGCGTCCCTTGGCGAAAGAGCCCAGCACGCCCTTGTCGAAATACGGTTCGGTCAGCATGTCGTCCAGCTTGCCTTCCGCGTTCGGCAGCATGATGCGCACCGCCTTGTACGGCGGCTTGTCGCTCACGCGCCAGATGGCGTAGACCGATTGATAGGCGCCCCGCATGCACTCCTGAAACACCAGCATTTCAGATGCCGACAGGCGGGCGATCTCGCTGTTGCGTCCGGAATCGGCCGGCGGCGCATCGGCCTCGCAGTCGGCATCGCGCAAGGCGTTCAGGATGGCGGGCAGCAGCTTGGCGTCGCTCGCACGCGGCGCGGGAACGGATACGGCACGCAGCAGCGGCGCCGGCAAGGCGGCAGGCACCGCGCTGGCCGGCCTGGCGCCGGGACGCGACAAGGCGGTCACGGTGCCGACACGCCCCTGCAAATCGTCGATCTTGAGCAGCGCGGCCTTCAGGCCGGCCAGCGACAGTTCCCATCGATGCCGCGGATCGGAGACCAGCGCGACCTCCGCATCCTTCAGTGCCGGCAGCAGCAGCGCGACCTGGGCGGCGGTGAGCTCGCCCTGCGCAATGCCGCTGACGACCGTCTTGCCGGCGCGGATGGTGTAGGGACCGGTGTCGTCCTGGTCGAACTGCGCGTCGATGCGGGCGACCACCGCGGCGTTGCCGCCGGCGTCACGCCCCAGCCACAAGGTGACCGGCTGTGCGGCGTCCTCCGCCTGATAGCCGACCGCCTCGCAATGCCGGGTGTTGTCGCAGGCGAGCGCCCAATCCTTGAAGGTGAACTGCTGCGCCTGCGCACTGAATGCGATCAAGACGCCCAGCGCCAGCAGCAGCGGCTTCATCACAGCTTGATGAAGTGCTCGCGGTAGTACTTCAGTTCCTCGATCGACTCGATGATGTCGGCCAGCGCGGTGTGTTTCTGGGCTTTCTTGAAGCCGCTCACCATTTCCGGCTTCCAGCGCTTGCCCAGTTCCTTCAGCGTGGAGACGTCGATGTTCCGGTAGTGGAAGTAGGCTTCCAGCTTCGGCATGTAGCGCACCATGAAGCGGCGGTCCTGGCCGATGGTGTTGCCGCACATTGGCGCTTTGCCCTTCGGTACCCACAGCTTCATGAACTTGATCAGCTCCTCTTCCGCCTCGGCTTCGCTGATGGTGGACGCTTTCACGCGCTCGGTCAGGCCCGAGCGGCCGTGGGTGCCCTTGTTCCAGGCGTCCATCTTGTCCAGGGTTTCGTCCGACTGGTGGATCGCCAGCACCGGGCCTTCGGCCAGCACGTTCAGGTGCATATCGGTGATGACCATGGCCACTTCGATAATACGGTCGGTGTCCGGCTCCAGGCCGGTCATTTCCATGTCCACCCACACCAGGTTGAACTCGTTCTGGCGCGGCGTAGCGGCGGAACCTTCTGGCAAATCAGTAGCTTGTGACATAATTCTCTCTTGGCTAAATTAATCCGAATCCGCCATTTTCTCACAGGCATAGAATGTATTCACTCGCGTTTTCGATTTTGTTCGTATCTTTCATCATTTTGACGCTGCTGGTGCGCTTCTGGCTGGCCTCGCGTCATATCCGCCATGTGCTGGCGCACCGCAGCGCCGTGCCGGCGGAATTCGCTGAAAAGATACCGCTGGCAGCCCACCAGAAGGCCGCCGACTACACCATCGCGCGCACCAGGTTCGGCCTGCTGACGCTGATGGTCAACACCCTGGTGCTGGTCGGCTTCACCCTGCTGGGCGGGCTGCAGTGGCTGTCGCTGCAGATTTTCCAGGTCACCGGCCCCGGCATGACCTACCAGCTGGCGCTGCTGGCGGCCTTCACCCTGATTTCCGGCGCCATCGACCTGCCCTTCGACTACTACAAGCAGTTCAATCTCGAACAACGTTTTGGTTTTAACAAGATGAGCAAGGGCCTGTTCTTTACCGACATGGTCAAGGGCGCGCTGCTGGGCGCGGCCATCGGCCTGCCGCTGCTGTGGGTAGTGCTGACCCTGATGGCCAAGGCCGGCGACCTGTGGTGGCTGTACACCTGGATCGTGTGGAGCGGCTTCCAGCTGCTGATCATGGTGCTGTACCCGACCGTGATCGCACCGCTGTTCAACAAGTTCACGCCGCTGGAAGACCAGTCGCTGAAAGCCCGCATCGAGGGCTTGATGCAGCGCGTCGGTTTCGCCTCCAAGGGCCTGTTCGTGATGGACGGCTCCAGGCGCAGCGCCCACGGCAACGCCTACTTCTCCGGCTTTGGCGCGGCCAAGCGCATCGTGTTCTTCGACACCCTGCTGGCGCGCCTGCAGCCGCAGGAAATCGAGGCGGTGCTGGCGCACGAACTGGGTCACTTCAAGCTCAAGCACATCATCAAGCGCATCGCCATGATGTTTGCCATCTCGCTCGGCTTCCTGGCCCTGCTCGGCTACCTGAAAACCCAGCCATGGTTCTACGACGGCCTGGGCGTCAATCCGGTGCTGCTGCCAGGCCAGGGCAACGACGCCATGGCGCTGCTGCTGTTCATGCTGGTGCTGCCGGTGTTCACCTTCCTGTTCAACCCGCTGACCTCGATCGGTTCGCGCAAGCACGAGTTTGAAGCGGACGCCTTCGCCGCCAAACACACCGATGCGCGCGACCTGGTCTCGGCGCTGGTGAAAATGTACGAGGACAATGCCTCCACGCTGACGCCCGATCCGCTGCATTCGGCGTTTTACGACTCGCACCCGCCGGCCAGCGTGCGCATCCGTCAACTGAATCTGGCGGCGCAAGCATGAGCGACGCATCCAACCAGCAGCGCACCGCCACCATCATTGCCGCCCACGGCCGCCACTATCTGGCGGAATCGGACGGCCTCAAGCTGCAATGCGTCACGCGCGGCAAAAAGACCAATGTGGCTGTGGGCGACATCGTCCACATCACCATGACCTCGCCCGACCAGGGCGTGATCGACCAGATCGAAGAGCGCCAGACCCTGCTGTACCGCTCGGACCAGTACAAGTCGAAACTGCTGGCAGCCAATCTGACCCAGCTGTTCATCGTGGTGGCCACCGAGCCCGGCTTCACCGACGACCTGGTCTCGCGCGCGCTGGTGGCGGCCGAGGCGGCCGGCATCAAGGCCCACCTGATTCTCAACAAGACCGACGTGGCGGAATCGCTGGCGCGCACCCGCGAACGGGTGGCGCCGTATGCCGCGCTGGGCTATCCGGTGCACGAGGTGTCGGCCAAGGCGCGGCCGGACGACACGCTGGCCCTGCTCAAACCGCTGCTGGCCGGGCAATCGTCGATCCTGATCGGCCAGTCCGGCATGGGCAAGTCCTCGCTGATCAACCTGCTGGTGCCGGAAGCCGACATCGCCACCCGCGAAATTTCGGCGGCGCTGGACACCGGCAAGCACACCACCACCTTCACCCGCCTGTACACCCTGCCCGATCTGGGCCCCGGTTCGGCCATCATCGACTCGCCGGGCTTCCAGGAGTTCGGCCTCTACCATCTGAGCGAGGGCATGCTGGAACGCGCGTTCGTCGAGTTTGCGCCTTATCTGGGACACTGCAAGTTCTACAACTGCCGCCACCTGATCGAGCCGCAATGCGCGGTGCTCGCGGCCGTGGAGGAAGGCAAGATCGCCAAAATGCGGCACACGCTGTACGGCCAGCTCTTGCATGAATCTTCACAGACACTGTATTAAACACAAGGTTTTATGTCTATAATGCCTTGAGGCAATTAGCCCGAGGGACCGTGATGGACATGTTTGCGCTCGACGACGCGTTAACCGACTGGGAGGCCGCCCTGGCGTCCCTGCGCGGCCCTGCGCGCTTGCCGATGCTGCTGCCGCTGGCCTGGCACCTGCGCCAGCGCGACACCCCGCGCGCGCTGGCCCTGGCGGCCGAGGGCCTGACCCTGCTGCCGGCGGCCGGCCTGCCGCAACCGGACGCGCAAGCGATTGCCGGCCGTTTCCTGCTGGTGCGGGCCGAAGCCACCTGGCTGTCCGGCAAGCTGGACGCCGCCGACGAGCAGGCCGCCGACGCCGGCATCCGTTTTGCCGCCCTCGACAACCCGCTCGGCCGCGCCGACGCCCACTGGCTGCGCGCCTGGATCGCCATCGATGCCGGCGACCATCCGCGCGCCGAGGCCGAGCTGGAAAAAATGGCCGATGCCGCGCGCGACGCCGGCGACACCCAGCGCAGCGCCATTGCCGACGCCGTCAATGCCCGCTGGAGCGTGCTGCACGACCTGCCCAGCGCGCAGCAGCGCTGGGCGCAGCGTTTCACCCGCGCGGAACAGGACCTGCCGGCGGTGGCCAGCTGGATCTATGATTACTACGGCCTGGCCGCCAGCCAGGCCAGCGATTTCGGCGCCGCCGCCGGCCACTACCTGCGCTGCTACGAAGCCGCGCTGGCCACCGGCCAGCTGCGCATGGCGATCACCGCCGCCATCAACATCGGCCTCGATTTCACCATCCTCAACGACCACCGCACCGCGCTGGAATGGATGGAAAGCGCGCTCGATCTGGCCCGCCCCACCGGCTGGCCGCGCCAGATCGGCGCCTGTCTGATGCACACCGCCGACACCATGCGCCGCCTCGGCCGGCTGGACGCCACCGAGGAGCTGCTGCAGGAAGCGCTGCACATCCTGGCGCCGATGGCCGGCGCGCGCGCCTATGCCACCGCCCTGCACTATCTGGGCGACCTGTCGCTGGACAAGACCGACTACACCGCCGCCCTGGACGCCTTCCGCAAGCTGCAGGCACGCGGCGAGGCCCTGCGCCACGCCGACTTCCAGAGCATCGCCCGGCGCGGCCAGGCGCACGCCCTGTGCTTCCTCGACCGGCCGCAGGAAGCCATGGCCATGGCCGAACAGGCGGCGCAGCTGGCGCAGGAACAGGCCAACCGCCACAACCACGTGGCCGCGCTGCGCGTGATGTCGCTGATCCACCAGCGCCACCGCCTGCCGCCGCCCTCCGGCATGACCGAGCCGAACGCCACCCTGCATTTCCTGCATCAGGCGCTGGCGGTGGCAGGCCACATCAACGGCTATACCCTGCCGGCCGACCTGTATGAGGCGCTGGCGCGCGAATACGCGCACATCGGCGACTATCAGCAGGCCTACGCCTCGGCGCAGCTGGCGGCCGCCGCGCGCGAGAAGACCCATAACCAGGATGCCACCAACCGCGCCATCGCCATGCAGGTGCAGCACCAGACCGAGAACGCGCGCGCCGAGGGCCAGCACCACCGCGAGCTGGCCGCCGCCGAGGCGCGCCGGGTGCAGTTGCTGCAGCAGACCAGTTCCACGCTGGAGCGCCTGTCCGCCATCGGCCAGGAGATCACCACCCACCTCGACGCCGACGCCGTGTTCAAGGCGCTCGACCGCCACGTGCAGGCGCTGCTGCCGGCCGATTCGATGGCGGTTTACCTGTGCGATCCGGGCTGCGATACCATCAGCCGCGCGTTCGGCATGGAAAACGGCCAGCCGCTGGCCAGCAACACCATCGACATCGACAACCCGCGCGCCAACGCCGCCCGCAGCCTGCGCGAGCACAGCGAAATCTACGTGGCGGACGCCGGCCCGGACGACATCTTCCTGGCCCCCGGCACCCAGCTGATGGCCAGCGCCCTGTATGTGCCGCTGCTGGTGGGCGAACGCACGCTGGGCGTGATGACGGTGCAAAGCCGGCAGCCCAACGCCTACGGCGCGCGCGAACGCCTGATTTTCCGCACCCTGTGCGCCTACGGCGCCATCGCGCTGGACAACGCCGAGGCCTACCGCCAGCTGAAGGATGCGCAAACCCAGCTGGTGTCGCAGGAAAAGCTGGCGGCGCTGGGCTCCCTGATGGCCGGCGTGGCGCACGAGCTGAATACGCCGATCGGCAACAGCCTGCTGATCGCCAGCACGCTGATGCAAAAAACCGAGGAACTGGAAGCGCAGATGAACGGCGCCGGCCTGAAACGCTCGGCGCTGGCGGCCTATCTGGAAGACGCGCGCCGCGCGCACGAACTGGTGATGCGCGGCCTGACCAGCGCCGCCAATCTGGTCAACAGCTTCAAGCAGGTGGCGGTCGACCGCACCACCGAGCAGCGGCGCGAGTTCAACCTGTCGCAGGTGTCGCTGGAGGTGATCGCCACCATGATGAACCGCATCCGCGCCTCCAGCCACCGCATCGAGGTCGAGATGCCGGACACCATCGCGCTGGACAGCTATCCCGGCCCCTACGGCCAGGTGATCGCCAACTTGATCAACAACGCCCTGCTGCACGCCTTTACCCGTGAAGGCAGCGGCAGCATGTGGCTGCGCGCCCAGGCGCCGGTCGACGGCCGCGTGCTGGTGACTTTCCGCGACAACGGCAGCGGCATCGCGCCCGAGCACATGTCGCGCATCTTCGACCCGTTCTTTACCACCAAGCTGGGACAGGGCGGCAGCGGGCTGGGACTGTCGATCAGTTACAACATTGTCACTTCGCTCATGGGCGGGCTGATTTCCGTGCACAGCTCGCGCGAAGGCACTACCTTCACGCTGGACCTCCCGCTGACGGCGCCCGAGCACCAGCAGGCGGCCGCCGCGCAGATCTACCACTAGGCCTCAGTGCCCGCTAAGTGCCTGTATAGACAGCATAATCTGCGGTAATTAGCCCGATCCGCCGAATTGCCTTTATAATTGATCGGCTAAGCCGTAGCCATCTGTCAGTTGTCATTATGCCTATCCAAAAACCGATCAAGCATTACCTGCAGTTTTCCGACCTCACGCTGGACGAGTATGAGTACGTGATTGAACGCGCGCATATCATCAAGCGCAAGTTCAAGAACTACGAGATTTATCACCCGATGATCGACCGCACCCTGGTCATGGTGTTCGACAAGAACTCGACCCGTACCCGCCTCTCGTTCGAGGCCGGCATGCACCAGCTGGGCGGCGCCGCCATCTACCTGAACACCCGCGACTCGCAGCTGGGCCGCGGCGAGCCGGTGGAAGACGCCGGCCAGGTCATGTCGCGCATGTGCGACATCATCATGGTGCGCACCTTCGGCCAGGACATCATCGAGCGTTTCGCCGCCAATTCGCGCGTGCCGGTGATTAATGGCCTGACCAACGAACATCACCCGTGCCAGGTGTTTGCCGACATCTTCACCTACATCGAGCACCGCGGCTCGATCACCGGCAAGACCGTGGCCTGGGTCGGCGACGCCAACAACATGCTGTATTCCTGGCTGCAGGCGGCCGAGGTGTTCGGCTTCCACGTCAACGTCTCGACGCCGCACGGCTACGAGATGGATATGTCGCTGGTCTCCACCGACCGCTTCACCTTCTTCGCCAACCCGTCGGACGCCTGCGAAGGCGCGCACCTGGTCAACACCGATGTCTGGACCAGCATGGGCTATGAAGAAGAAAACGCCGCCCGCCTGAAAGCCTTTGACGGCTGGATCGTCGACAGCGCCAAGATGGCGCGCGCCGCGCCGGACGCGCTGTTCATGCACTGCCTGCCGGCCCACCGCGGCGAGGAAGTCTCGGCCGACGTCATCGACGGCCCGCAATCGGTAGTCTGGGATGAAGCGGAAAACCGCCTGCACATTCAAAAAGCGTTGATCGAGTACCTGCTGCTCGGCCGCATCGATACCAAGTAATCACCTAACTGAGATCCATCATGAGCGACATTAAAAAAGTAGTCCTCGCCTACTCGGGCGGCCTCGATACCTCCGTCATCCTGAAATGGCTGCAGGATAACTACCACTGCGAAATCGTCACCTTCACCGCGGACCTGGGCCAGGGCGAAGAGCTGGAACCGGCACGCGCCAAGGCGCTGAAGTTCGGCATCAAGCCTGAAAACATCTACATCGACGACGTGCGCGAAGAATTCGTGCGCGACTTCGTGTTCCCGATGTTCCGCGCCAACACCGTGTACGAAGGCGAATACCTGCTGGGCACCTCGATCGCGCGTCCGCTGATCGCCAAGCGCCTGATCGAGATCGCCAACGAAACCGGCGCCGACGCCATCTCGCACGGCGCCACCGGCAAGGGCAACGACCAGGTGCGCTTCGAGCTGGGCGCCTACGCGCTGAAGCCAGGCGTGAAAGTGATCGCCCCATGGCGCGAATGGGATCTGCTGTCGCGCGAAAAACTGCTGAAGTACGCGGAAGACGCCGGCATCGCCATCGACATGAAACACAAGAACGGCGGCGCGCCGTACTCGATGGACGCCAACCTGCTGCACATCTCGTTCGAAGGCCGCCACCTGGAAAACCCAAGCGCCGAAGCCGAAGAATCGATGTGGCGCTGGACCGTCAGCCCGGAGAAGGCGCCTGACGAAGCCGAATACCTGGACATCGAATACGAAAAAGGCGACATCGTGGCCCTGAACGGCGTGCGCCTGTCGCCAGCCGCGGTGCTGACCGAACTGAATCGCCTGGGCGGCAAGCATGGCATCGGCCGTCTGGACCTGGTGGAAAACCGCTACGTCGGCATGAAGTCGCGCGGCTGCTACGAAACCCCGGGCGGCACCATCATGCTGAAGGCGCACCGCGCCATCGAATCGATCACCCTGGACCGCGAAGTGGCGCACCTGAAGGACGACCTGATGCCGCGCTATGCTTCGCTGATCTACAACGGCTACTGGTGGGCGCCGGAGCGCGTGGCGCTGCAAACCCTGATCGACCACACCCAGCAGACCGTGAACGGCTGGGTGCGCGTCAAGCTGTACAAGGGTAATGTGATCGTGGTGTCGCGCGATTCGAAGACCGACTCCCTGTTTGATACCACCATCGCCACCTTCGACGATGACGGCGGCGCCTACAACCAGGCCGACGCCGGCGGCTTCATCAAGCTGAACGCCCTGCGCATGCGCATCGCCGCCAACGCACGCCTGAAGCGCGGCCAATAAGCCACACCCGCCTCACTGAGGAATGGCCGCTCGCTGAGCGGCCATTTTTTTGATACATTGCTTCAACGTCCTGATCGTCAGTGGAGCAGTCATGCTGAAAAACCTCAGTATCAAGAAAAAACTCGCCGGCGGCTTCGGCGCCATTGTCGCCATCATCGTGGTCCTGCTGGCCACCGCCTACCTCAACTTCACCCGGCTCTCCACCGCCAACGACTGGGACAAGCACACGCTGCGCGTGCTGCTGGAAGCCGGCGAAGTGGAAACCGCGCTGATACAGGTGCAGAACTCCACCCGCGGCTTCATGCTGACCGGCGAGGAAAGCATCACCAAACCAATTCCCATCGAAGAAGAAAAAGTACGCCACCACCTGGCCGAGATCAAGCGCCTCACCGCCGACAATCCCGCCCAGCAGGAGCGCCTGAAACAGGTGGCGCCGTTGATCCAGAACTGGCTCGACAACGTGATCCATCCGCTGCTGGAAAAGCGCCGCGCGCTGAACAAGCAGGTTGGCGTGTCGCAGCAGGTGGCCACGGCGGCCGACGTGCTGAATGGCGCAAAAACCATCGCCGAAGTGCGCCGCATCATCCGCGAGCTTTGCGACGAGGAAGACCGCCTGCTGGCGGCGCGCAGCCAGGCTTCCGCCAACCTGTCGCAAACCATGATGCTGCTGCTGATCGTGGGCGGCGCCGTGTGCACCGCGCTGGCCCTCGGCATCGGCGGGCTGCTGTCGGCGGCCCTGGCCGGGCCGCTGGTGCGCCTGAGTGCCACGGTGGACCGCATCGCCCGCGGCGAACAAGGCGCGCGCGTGGAAGTCAGCTCGGGCGATGAACTGGGCCAGGTGTCCGGCGCTTTCAATTTGATGGCGCAGGCGATAGAGGATAGTCTGGCCAAGGAGCAGGCGGCCTCCAACCTGCTCAAGTCCAAGGTCGACTCCCTGCTGGGCGTGGTGACCAAGGCCGCCGCCGGCGATTTGACCGGCCAGATCGAGGTGCGCGGCGAGGATGCCATTGGCCGCCTGGCCGATGGGCTGGACCGCATGTTCGACAACCTGCGCACCTTGCTGAACGACGTGCAGAAGGCCGGCATCCAGGTCACCACCTCGGCCACTGAAATTGCCGCCTCGGCCAAGCAGCAGGAAGCCACCGGCGTCGAGCAGGCCCAGACCAGCGTCGAGATCCTCGCCACCACCAAGGAAATTTCGGCCAATATCTCGCACCTGGTCAAGACCATGGAGGAAGCCACCTCGGTGGCCGACTACACCACCCACGCCACCGCCGATGCGCAGGGCAACCTGAAACGCATGGACGGCACCATGCAGAACATGGTGGCCGCCACCGACTCGATCAACGCCAAGCTGGCGGCATTATCGGAAAAAGCTTCCAACATCAACAGCGTTCTGATTACAATCACCAAAGTGGCTGACCAGACCAACATCCTGTCGCTCAACGCCGCCATCGAGGCTGAAAAGGCCGGTGAGGCGGGACGCGGCTTCTCCGTGGTCGCCACTGAGATCCGCAGGCTGGCAGACCAAACCTCCGTCTCCACCTGGGACATCGAACAAATGCTCAAGGAAATGCAGTCCGCCGTCTCCGCCAGCGTGATGGGCATGGATAAATTCTCCGAAGAGATCCGCCGCAGCGTGGGCGAAGTGCGCCAGGTGACCAATCAACTGTCCGGCGTGATGGACCAGGTACAAAAGCTGGCGCCGCAATTCGATCAGGTGCTGCAGGGCATGCAGTCGCAGGCCGTCGGCGCCGCCCAGATCAACGAAACCATGATGCAGCTGAACGACGCCACCCAGCAAACCGTGGAGTCGCTTAAATCAACCAGCGAGGCAGTACACCAGCTGCAGTATGCGGCCGGCGGACTGCAGAGCAGCGTCGCCTCGTTTTCGGTGGCGGCCTGAATACCATAAAAATGGCCGGTATGGGACAATGCCGCGTGCAACCTGGTAGCCGCCAGTCGTGGAGAAAAAATGTTTAAAGACCTGAGCATCAAGAACAAGCTGTACCTCAGTTTCAGCGCCATCCTCGCCATCATCCTGGTGCTGCTATCGATTGCCTACAACCGCTTTAACAGCCTGTCGGACGCCAATGCGTGGGACCGGCACTCGATGGACGTGATCCAGGCCATCGACGTGCTGCGCAACGACCTGCTGCAGGTGCAGGTGGAAGCGCGCGGCTACTACCTGACCGGCACCACGCAGCGCCTTGAACGCGCGCGCAAGGAGCTGACCGACCTGCCGGCCTCCCTGACCGAGCTGCAAAAGCTGACCGCTGATAATCCGGCACAGGTGGCGCGTTTCAGGAAGCTGGAAGAGATGATCAAGGTATGGAGCAGCGATGTGATCGACTCGCAGCTCAAGCTGCGCCAGGAGATGGGCGACAAGCCAGGCGCCGCCGACGCCATGGGACGCACGCCGCAGTTGTCCGGCACCGTTATCTCGGTGATCGGCGAAATCTACAAATTCATGAACGAGGCGGCAGCGGAAGAAAAGCGCCTGCTGGCTGAACGCTCGGCGGCCTCCGAACGCCTGCAGGAGACCATGCGCATGGTGCTGACCGGCGGTGGCCTGGTATGCCTGGTGCTGTCGATGGGGATAGCGTGGCTGCTGGTGCGCTCGCTGCTGGCGCCCCTGAATAATCTGACGCAGGCGGTCGGCCAGATCGCCGCTGGCGACCAGTCGGCGCGCGCACAGGTATTGTCGGGCGATGAACTGGGCCAGGTCACGGAAGAGTTCAACCGCATGGCGCAAGCCATCCAGGACAACCAGGCCAACGAACTGGCGGCCACCAACCAGTTGCGCGCCAAGGTCGACTCGCTGCTGGGCGTGGTGTCGAAAGCCGCTTCGGGCGACCTGACCGGCAAGATCGAAGTGCAAGGCGAAGACGCCATCGGCAAGCTGGCCAAGGGCCTGGACCGCATGTTTGAGAACCTGCGCGCGCTACTGAACAATGTGCAGAAGGCCGGCATCCAGGTCACCACCTCCGCCACCGAAATCGCGGCGTCGGCCAAGCAGCAGGAAGCCACCGGCATAGAACAGGCGCAGACCAGCGTCGAGATCCTCAGCACCACCAAGGAAATCTCGGCCAACACCTCGCAGCTCCTGAAGACCATGGAGGAAGCCACCGCCGTGGCGGACTACACCACCAGCGCCACCGCCGATGCGCAGAACAACCTGAAACGCATGGACAGCACCATGCAGCACATGGTGGCGGCGACCGATTCGATCAACGCCAAGCTGGCGGCGCTGTCGGAAAAGGCGTCCAATATCAACAGCGTGCTGACCACCATCACCAAGGTGGCCGACCAGACCAACATCCTGTCGCTCAACGCCGCCATCGAAGCCGAGAAGGCCGGCGAGGCGGGACGCGGCTTCTCGGTGGTGGCGACCGAGATCCGCCGCCTGGCCGACCAGACCTCGGTGTCCACCTGGGATATCGAGCAGATGCTGAAAGAGATGCAGTCGGCGGTTTCCGCCAGCGTGATGGGCATGGATAAATTCTCCGAGGAGATCCGCCGCAGCGTGGGCGAAGTGCGCGCCGTCACCGACCAGCTGTCGGGCGTGATGGATCAGGTGCAGAAACTGGCGCCGCAGTTCGACGTGGTGCTGCAGGGGATGCAGTCGCAGGCGGTGGGCGCGGAGCAGATCACCGCCACCATGATGCAGCTGAACGACGCCACCCAGCAGACGGTGGAATCGCTCAAGGCCACCAGCGAGGCGGTGCATCAGCTGCAGTACGCGGCCGGCGACCTGCAGACCAGCGTCGCCAACTTTGCCGTGGCGGTGTAAGGCGGAGCGGACATGAAACTTCTCGTCTTCCACATCGGCGCCGATCGTTACGGCTTGCGCCTGCGCGATGTGGTGCGCGTGCTGCCGCTGCTGGAGCTCAAACAGGTGCCGCTGGCGCCCGGCACGGTGGCCGGCCTGATGGATCTGCATGGGGCCTCGGTGCCGGTGATCGACTTGTGCCGCGCCGCCGGCCTGCCGCGCGGCGAAGACCATTTCGACACGCGCATCATCGTTACCGACTACGTGACGCCTGAAGGCACGCATCATCCGCTCGGCCTGCGCGCCGAACGCGTGCAAGGCGTGCAGGACGTGCGCGAGGAGCTGCTGCTCGACAGCGGCGTGCAGGCCGCGCCCTTCCTCGGACAGGTGGTCAGCGATGCCCACGGCATGCTGCAACTGGTGGAACTGCAGCACTTGCTGCCGCCAGAGCTGCGCGCCCTGCTGTTCCAGCCGGCGGATAGCGCATCATGACGCCGGCTCAAGCCATGCTGCGCGAAGCCACCGGCCTGAACTTGTCCAGATCGGTGGTGGAGCGTGCCGTCAAGAGCCGCATGGAGCGCACCGCCGCCACCGATCACGACGCCTACCTGCAGCACATGACGCCGGAAGAACTGACCGCGCTGGTGGAACTGGTGGTGGTGCCGGAATCCTGGTTCTACCGCGATGCGCAGGCGTTCAACGCCATGACCGAATTTGTGCGCGCCCGCCTGGCGGCAAACAGCGACCGGCTGGTGCGCATCCTGTCGATTCCCTGCGCCGGCGGCGAGGAACCGTACACCATCGCGATGGCGCTGAGCGATGCCGGCATCCCGCCGCATAATTTCATGATCGACGCTTACGACATCAGCCCGGCCTGCGTGGAGCGCGCCAGGAGCGGCATCTACGGTCGCAACGCCTTCCGCGCGCAGGACCTGTCGTTCCGCGACGCGCACTTCACCAGCGCCGGCGATGGCGACTACCGCATCAACGACGCCATACGCAAGCAGGTGCGCTTCAAGCAGGGCAACCTGCTGGAGTTTGACCTGAGCGCGCGCAGCGGCTATTACGACGTGATTTTTTGCCGCAATCTGCTGATTTATTTCGACAAGCCGACCACCAAGGCCGCCATCGCCAAGCTGGATGCGCTGCTGATGGATGACGGGCAGCTGTTTGCCGGCTATGCCGAGGTGCCTTCATTCTGCCGCCACGGTTTCTCGCCGCTGTCGTACAACCAGGCCTTCGGCCTGCAGAAGGAAGCCGCCGCACCGGCGCGCAAGCCGCTGCATGCGCCGCGCGTGACGGCCAAGCCGGCGCCGCCGCGCGCGGCCCGCAGCATCGCTTCGCCGCCGTCGCTGCCGCCCGCCATCGCGCCGGCGCCGGTCAGCGCAAGCCGCAGCCGCGCCGCCGCACCAGTCACCGCCGGCCGCACAGCCGGCGCGCCGGCCAGCATACCGGCCGCCGACCTGCTGGCCGAAGCGCGCCGCCTGGCCGATCTGGGCGACGTCAAGGCCGCGGAAAACGCCTGCCGCGACCATCTGGCCCAGCATCCCGAAGCGGCCGAAGCCTACTTCATCCTCGGGCTGCTGAACGAATTGACCAACAAGCCGCAGATGGCGGCGGACTACTGGAAGCGCTGCATCTATCTTCAGCCCGACCACTACCAGGCCCTGTGCCATCTGGCGCTGCTGGCCGAAGCCAACAACGACGCTGCCGGCGCCGCCGCGCTCAAGGCGCGCGCCGCCCGCATCTACCAACGCCAGCAGGCATCTGAAGACGCTAAGCCATGAGCACAACCATCCTCGAAGCCTGCTGGAACCAGATCGGCGTGAACGGCGATCAAAGCTGCGACAAGCTGCAGCAGCATGTCCACTGCCGCAATTGCGAGGTATATGCCGCCGCCGCGCAGCAAAACCTGCAGCGCCCCGTGGGCAACGACTATCAGAAAGACTGGGCTGCGCATTTCCGCCAGCCCGCCAGCGACAACCAGCAGCTGGACGCCTCCTGCCTGGTGTTCCGCATCGGCCGTGAGTGGCTGTCGCTGCCGACCCGCATGTTCGTCTCGGTGGCGCCGGTGGCCAAGCCGCATCGCCTGCCGCACCGCACTGCGCGCGGCTTGAGCGGCATCGTCAACGTTGGCGGCACGCTGTATCCGTGCATGTCGCTGGCCGACCTGCTGGGCATCGATGAAAGCGAGGGCAAAGCCGTCACCCATCGCCATACCTTCGCGCGCCTGCTGCTGGCGCAATGGGAAGACCAGGCTTACGCGCTGCCGGTGGCCGACCTTCACGGCCTGCTACGCTACGCCAGCGCCAGCGTGCAGGCGCCGGCCGCTACCATCAACAAAGGCTTGTCCCGCTTCCTCTCCGGCGTGATATCGCACCAGGACATGCGTATCGGCGTGCTGGATGAAGCGCTGATCGGCTACCAACTCGCGAGAACCTTACGATGAGCGTCGATAACAACGGAGACCTGAGCCAGTTCTCCATGCTGGACCTGTTCCGCATGGAGGCAGACAGCCAGACGCAAATCCTGACCGATGGTCTGCTGGCCATGGAGCGCCTGAAGGATGACGCCAGCGCGGTGGAATCGATGATGCGCGCGGCGCACTCGATCAAGGGCGCGGCCGCCATCGTCGGGCTGGAAGTGGTGGTGCAGCTGGCGCACGGCATGGAAGACGCGTTCATCGCCGCGCAAAACGGCAAGCTGGCGCTGACGCCCAACCGCGTCGACGTGCTGCTGGCCGGCGTCGACCTGATCCTGCAGGCATCGCGCCTGCAGGACAGCGGTGTGGATGCGTGGCTGGCAGAGAACAGCGAGCAAATCAAAAAGACGCTGAACGCCATCACCACCATCGCTTTCCTGCCGGAGCCGGTCGGTTTGCCGCCAGCCGTCGTTCCGGCGGACGCCGGAACCCATAGAACGCCGGAGGGCACGCTCAGCATGGATTCCGGCCTGCGCCGGAATGACGGCGAGACGCCAATGCCGGCGCCCGCCCCCGCGCCTGAAGATGCCCACGAACGCCGCGCCCCGGCGCCCATGAAGCACGCGCACAATTTCGACAAGCTGCTGTCGCTGGCCAGCGAATCGCGCATCAACGCGCACCAGATGCATCCCTTCATCCAGAACATGCAGCGCTTCAAACGCAACCAGAGCAGCCTGTTCTCGCTGATCGAGCAACTGCACGAAGCCATCTCCAACAGCAGCGACGCCAGCCTGAAAGAAAAGTCCCTGCTGGCGCTGCAAAAGACGCACCCGCTCAAGCAGTTCGTGCTGGAGCACATTGCCGACATCGAAGCCTATGAACGCCGCCTGCTGGGCGTCTCGCAATCAATGGTGGACGAAGTGCTGACCATGCGCATGCGCCCCTTCCGCGACGGCGTGCAGCACTTCCCGCGCATGGTGCGCGACCTGGCGCGCAGCCTGGGCAAGGACGTGCGCCTGCAGATCATAGGCGAAGACACCCTGGTCGACCGCGACATCCTGGCCAAAATCGAAAGCCCGATCAACCACATGCTGCGCAACGCCATCGACCACGGCATGGACAGCGCCGCCGACCGCATCGCCGCCGGCAAGCCGGGCACCGGCACCATTGTGCTGGAAGCCAGGCACCGCGCCGGCATGCTCAGCATCGAAATCGGCGACGACGGCAAAGGCGTCGATCTGGAGAAAATCCGCGCCCGCGTGATCGAGCGCAAAATGGCGCCGGCGCAGATGGCGGCCTCCATGTCGCAGGCGGAGCTGATGGAGTTCTTGTTCCTGCCGGCCTTCAGTCTGAAGGACAACATCACCGAAATATCCGGCCGCGGCGTCGGACTGGACATCGTGCATGAAACCATCCGTTCGCAAAACGGCACCGTGCGCAACGAATCCGAACTGGGCGTCGGCTTCCGCACCTACATCACCCTGCCGCTGACGCAATCGATCGTGCGCGCGCTGGTGGTGGAGGTCAAGGGCGAAGCGTACGCCGTGCCCATAGTGCAGGTCGAGCGCGTGCTCAAGGTCGAGCAAGCGGCGATCCATACGCTGGAGAGCAAACAGTTCTTCGATTTCGGCGGCGAGCACCTTGGCCTGGTCTCGGCCTCGCAAGTGCTGGAACTGGGCGACACCGATGCCGGCAGCGCCGAGCTGTCGGTGGTGGTGATCGGCGCCGGCACGCGCCGCTACGCCTTGGTGGTGGACGCCATCTGCGGCGAACAAAGCCTGGCGGTGCAGGCCATCGATCCGATTTTCGGCAAGATGCGCGACATCTCGGCCGCCGCCCTGCTCGACAACGGCGAACCGGTGCTGATCCTCGACGTGCCCGACCTGCTGCTGTCGATCGACAAGCTGCTGCACGAGGGCGGCCTGCACCAGCTGGCCAAGTCCGACGCCGCCGAACGCCGCAAGACCAAGCGCATCCTGGTGGTCGACGATTCGCTCACCGTGCGCGAAATGGAGCGCAAGCTGCTGCTCAGCCGCGGCTTCCTGGTCGACATCGCCATCGACGGCATCGATGGCTGGAACGTGGTGCGCAGCGGCGACTACGACCTGGTGATCACCGACGTCGACATGCCGCGCATGGACGGTATCGAATTGGTCACATTGATTAAAAAAGATATACACCTGCACAAGCTCCCTGTCATGATAGTCTCTTACAAAGATCGGCCGGAAGACCGCGCACGCGGCCTGTCAGCCGGCGCCGACTATTATCTGACCAAGGGCAGCTTCCACGACGAGACGCTGCTCGATGCCGTCAACGATTTAATTGGGGATGCCCGTAGATGAAGATCGCCATCGCCAACGATTCCGCCATGGCCGCCGAAGCGCTGCGGCGCGTGGTTGCCAGCACCGCCGAACACCAGGTGCTGTGGATCGCGCGCACTGGCGCGGAAGCGGTGCGCATGTGCGCGGAAAACCGTCCCGACCTGGTGCTGATGGACCTCAACATGCCGGAACTGGACGGGGTGGAAGCCACGCGTCAGATCATGGAACAAAGCCCGTGCGCCATCCTGGTGGTCACCGGCCGCCCGCAGGACAACGTCAACCAGGTGTTCCGCGCGCTGGGCGCCGGCGCATTGGACGTGACGGCCACGCCGGTGCTGCAGGGCCAGCCGGGCGGCGACGCCGAGCTGCTGGCCAAGATCCGCACCATGGACAAGCTGATACGCCACAGCGGCGGCAACCAGGCCATGCTGCCCAAGAGCGCCGCCAACGGCAACGGCCATGGCGCCGACGCCCAGGGCGCGGAAAAAGTCACCGCCCTGCTGGCGATCGGCGCCTCCACCGGCGGCCCGGTGGCGATCTCCAAGCTGCTGGCCGGCTGGAAGCCGCCGCGCGGCTGCGCCATCGTGGTGGTGCAGCACATCGACCAGCACTTTGCCGACAATTTCGCCCGCTGGCTCGGCGAGCAGCTGGAGATGCCGGCGCGCGCCGCCGAGGAAGGCGATGAGCTGGTGGCCGGCGCCGTGCTGATCGCCAAGAGCAACGACCACCTGACGCTGGATCAAAACCTGCGCTTGCGTTACGATAGTCATCCGAAGGATTACGCTTACCGGCCGTCGGTGGACGTGTTCTTCCACTGCGTGGCGCAGCACTGGAAAGGCGAGGCCGTGGGTGTGCTGCTGACCGGCATGGGCCGCGATGGCGCCGAAGGCCTGCTGGCCATGCGCCGCGCCGGCCAGACCACCATCGCCCAGGACCAGGCCAGCAGCGCCGTGTATGGCATGCCGCGCGCGGCCGCCGAGCTGGATGCCGCGCAGATGATACTGCCGCTGGCAAAGATCGGCGCGGTCTTGCGCAGCACCTTGGGCGGGCGTAGTTAAAAATAACTTAAGAGAATCCTGATGTCCGAAGCACAAGTGTACGCAGCAGATCAAGAGCCAGGCCTGACCGTCTTCAAAGTCCGCGTGCTGCTGGTAGACGACCAGTTGATCATCGTGGAAGCCGTGCGGCGCATGCTGAGCGACCAGCCGGACATCGAATTCCACTACGTGACCGACGCCACCAGATCGCTGGAGACCGCGCTGCAGTTGCAGCCGACCGTGATCCTGCAGGATCTGGTGATGCCCACCATCGACGGCTTCGGCCAGATCGCCCAGTACCGCAACGAGGAAGGCCTGCGCCACGTGCCGGTGATCGTGCTGTCGGCCAAGGAAGACCCCAAGCTCAAGGCGCACAGCTTCGCCATGGGCGCCAACGATTACATGGTCAAGCTGCCGGACAAGCTGGAACTGCTGGCGCGCGTGCGCTACCACTCCGGCGCCCATATCAGCCGCCTGCAGCGCGACCAGGCCTTCCGCTTCCTGCGCGAGAGCCAGAAGCAGCTGGCCGACGCCAACATCGAGCTGCAAAAGCTGGCCGCGCTGGACGGCCTGACCGGCATCGCCAACCGCCGCCGCTTCGACGACACCATGCGCCTTGAATGGCAGCGCGGCCAGCGCGACAAGAAGCCCCTGACGCTGCTGATGTGCGACGTCGACTTCTTCAAACTGTATAACGACAGCTTCGGCCACCTGGCGGGCGATTTGTGCCTGAAAAAAGTGGCGGCCGTGTTAACCGAACATCTGAAGCGCCCGGCCGACCTGGCTGCGCGCTACGGCGGCGAGGAATTCGCCATTATCCTGCCGGAGACACCACTGACTGGGGCACTGATCGTGGCCGAGTCGTGCCGCCGCCATCTGGAACAGCTCGCGATTGAAAATCCGCAGGCGACCACCGAACTCTCAAGCGTGACCATGTCGATCGGCGTGGCCAGCGTGGTGCCGTCGCCAGCGGGCAGCGTCGATGAGCTGATCCGGCTCGCCGACCGGGCCCTGTACGCCGCCAAGCACGGTGGCCGCAACCGCGTGGTCAGCGCGGACGACCTGCCCGGTCTTACCTCATCGAACCAAGGAAAAACAGCAGCATGAGTGCTCAAATCGATCAAGTCAGCGTCGTCAAGAAATCGAATATCTACTTCGACGGCAAATGCGTCTCGCACACCATCATCCTGGCGGACGGCAGCAAGAAGTCCGTGGGCGTGATCTTCCCGTCCAGCCTGACCTTCAACACCGGCGCGCCGGAAATCATGGAAATCACCGGCGGCGTGTGCAAGGTGCGTCTGGACGGCGCTAGCGCATGGCAGACCTACAGCGCCGGCCAGGAGTTCAAGGTGCCGGGCAACAGCAAGTTCGATATCGAAACGCTGGAAACCCTCGATTACGTTTGCCACTTCGGCTAAACTGAAAAGCAGACCAAGGTCTGCTTTTTTTATGACGATGATCCCAACTCACAAACTACTGGCCATTATCGAGGCGCAGGTGCACCTGGTAGGACTGGGCAATGACCTGAGCGCGGTGATGGATGCCGCCTCCGCCAAGGCGGTCGAGCTGACCGGCGCCGATGGCGCCGTGGTCGAGTTGCTGGAGGACGATTCCATCGTCTACCGCTCGGCCAGCGGCCTGGCCGAGGCACAACTGGGCTTGCGCATGCCGGTGGCGAACAGCCTGTCGGGCCGTGTGCTCACCAGCCGCACGGCCGCGCTGTGCACCGACAGCGAAAGCGACGACCGCGTCAACCGCGCCGCCTGCCGCAAGGTCGGCCTGCGCGCCATGGTGATCGTGCCGCTGATCGCCGGTGACGACGCCATCGCCGTCATGAAGCTGGTGTGGAAGGAGCCGCGCGGGTTCAATGAATACGAGGTGGAGATCGCCCAGCTGCTGGCCAATATGACCGCCATGCTGATGCAGCGCGCCACGCAGGAAGGTCCGAATGTGCTCAGGCGGCGCATGACGCTGGACGAAGCCAGCGGCACCGCCAACCGTTCCTTCTTCTACGAGCAGCTGCAGGCCAGGCTGGCGGCCGCGCAGGCCGGCAACGGCCACCTGGGGGTGGCGGTGATCCGGCTGGACGGCATCGACAAGCTGCCGGAGGCGCTGGCCGATATCTCGCGCCGCATCGAGCGCGAATGCCGCGCCGGCGATCTGGTGGCGCGCATCGGCCACGATGAATTCGGCGTGATCCTCAACATGGCCTCGCGCCGCTCCATCGTCACCAGCCAGCTGCATCGCATCAGCCTTTCCGTGACCGGCGAATCGCTGCCCGGCATCAGCGACGCCGCGCTGCGCGCCGCCTGTCATACCGGCAGCTCGCTGTATCCGGACGACGCCCGCAGCGCGATTGAACTGGTGCAGGCCGCCCGGCCTTAAACGAAGACCGGCTCCGGCTCCAGCAACACGCCATAGCGCGCCTGCACGTCGGCCTGGATGGCCTGGGCCAGCGCCACCACATCAGCGCCGCTGGCGCCGCCATTATTCACCAGCACCAGCGCCTGTTTGGGATAGACGCCGGCCGCGCCCAGGCTCCTGCCCTTCCAGCCGCATTGATCGATCAGCCAGCCGGCGGCCAGCTTCTCGCTGCCGTCGGGTTGCGCGTGGTGCACCAGGTCCGGAAAACGCGCCAGCAGCGCCGCGCATTGCGCGCCCGGCACCACCGGATTTTTAAAGAAGCTGCCGGCATTGCCGACTACTGCGGGATCGGGCAGCTTGCGGCGGCGGATCGCAATCACGGCATCGGCTATCTTGCGCGGCGAGGTCAGGTCCGGCTCGGCCGCCAGTTCGGCGTAACGCAGGTTGGGGGTCCATTCCTTGGGCAGCGCAAAGGTCACGTCGAGAATGATCAGATGGCGGCCCTCGTGCTTGAACATGCTGTCGCGATAGCCGAAGCGGCACGCGGCCGCATCCATCACGCGCGTTTCGCCGCGGGCGGGATCAAACACCGTCACGCTGTGGAAGACGTCTTTCATCTCCAGTCCATACGCGCCGATATTCTGGATCGGCGCCGCCCCTACCGTGCCGGGGATCAGCGACAGATTTTCCAAACCGCCCAGACCTTGCGCGATCGTCCACTGCACAAACGCATGCCAGTTTTCACCGGCGGCGGCACGCACAAAATGGTGCTGATTATCGCCGCCGATAATCTCTTTTCCCTCCAGTCCGATATGCAGAACCAGGCCATCAAAATCACCGGTCAATAGCACATTACTGCCGCCGCCCAAAATCAGCTTCGGCAAAGCAGCCCAAGCGCCATCAGCATAAACGCCGAGCAGTTGCTCTTTTTTAGTCACGCGCAAATACGCCCGCGCGGTGGCGGCAATGCCAAAAGTATTCAGCGGCTGGAGGGGAAATTGATATAGAACAGGAGACGAGGCGGGCATGAGGGGAAATAACCAATAAATTTAGTCGATTATAGAGCGAAACAAGCAAAAAACCAGCGCCGATATGGCTGCGAAAAGCAGGATGTCCGTTAAAATGGCAGTCTTTGATGCAGCAAGATAAAGGAAATAGTTATGCCCTCGTTTGATGTAGTTTTGGAAGCCGACATGATCGAAGTAAAGAATGCCGTTGAGCAATCCCAAAAGGAGATCGCCACGCGCTTTGACTTCAAGGGCACCGGCGCCGCCGTCGAACAAAAAGAGCGCGAGCTGACCATTACCGCCGATTCCGACTTCCAGCTGCAGCAGGTCCGCGACGTGCTGATCG